>NZ_NOZJ01000009.1:0-580342 GCF_002259095.1 Rhodococcus sp. 05-2254-2
CCGCTCGTGTACCCCGAAAGGCCTTACCGCTCGACTTGCATGTGTTAAGCACGCCGCCAGCGTTCGTCCTGAGCCAGGATCAAACTCTCCGTAAAAGACTCTCGATCAACAGTCGAAACTGCAAATCAGTCATAAACATAAAGAGTCAAATCACTAGCAAAAAAACTCAACTAGCAAAACAAACAAAACCTTCTCACCTCAGACGGGAAGAATGAAGCAAGAAGATGTCACACCCACACCCCAAAAGGCATGAGCGCCAAAAACATTCGGCACTGACATTCATCGACACACTGTTGAGTTCTCAAAGAACACGCGCACACCATTCACCTTCGAGCTGAAGCTCGTGGATGTCCGGGGCAACCGTTCCAGCTTAGATCAGATGATCGAGCGCAGTCAAACTGGCTTCTCATCCGTGAAGAAGTCGAACCTTTCGGCTTTGACATCTTCATGGTGTCGGAAGCGAACTCCGCGTTGCTCAGGCCTTGCGGTCTGGGCTGGCGTCCGTGTCGCTCTGACCTGGACAAAGTTACGCCCCGGATAACAACGCGTCAAATCCCCAGGTCGTTCACGCGTGAATCGCGTGAACGGCCTGGTCGCAACCGGTCACTTACCCACCTGACGGGCGTCGTAACCAAATTACATGGATGTGACTCCGCCCACTGACTACAACTGAAAACTCAGTCCGCGATTCGGGCGCCTGCGAAGTTCCGCTTTCCGCGTCGGACCACCAACCACCGGCCGTGCAGGAGATCGTCCGCACCGGGCGTCCATTCTTCGTCGGAAATCTTGACGTTGTTGACCGATGCGCCGCCCTCCTTGACTGCGCGTCGGGCAGCGCCCTTGCTCTCGCTCAACCCCGTAGCGACGAGCAGATCGACGATGGTGTTCGGTGCACCGGCCTCGATGTCGGCCACAGACGCTTCCTGTAGCGCGGCGGCGAGCGTCTTCTCGTCGAGTTCGGTCAGTTCGGCCCGCCCGAAGAGCGCCTGGCTGGCCAGTTCGACCGAGCGAGTCGCTGCTTCGCCGTGGACGAGCGTGGTCATCTCGGCGGCCAGGCGCTTCTGCGCCTCACGCGCGTGCGGACGCTCGGTGGTCGCCGTCTCGAGTTCTGCCAACTCGTCCTTCGACAGGAAGGTGAACCAGCGCAGGTACTTCACCACGTCTGCGTCACCGGTGTTCACGAAGTACTGGTACCAGGCGTACGGGCTCGTCATCTCCGGGTCGAGCCACAGGCTGCCGCCTCCGGTGGATTTGCCGAATTTCTTGCCGTCGGCGGAGGTGACCAGCGGAACCGTCATGGCGTGCACCGACTCGGCGTCCTGGCGCCGGTTCAGCTCCACCCCGGCGATGATGTTTCCCCACTGGTCGGAGCCGCCGATCTGAAGACTGCAGCCGTATTGCCTGCGGAGCTGCACGTAGTCGTTCGCCTGCAACAGCATGTAGCTGAACTCGGTGTACGACATTCCGTCGCTCTCGAGCCTGTTCTTCACCGTCTCGCGAGCAAGCATGACGTTGATCGAGAAGTGCTTACCGATGTCGCGAAGGAAATCGATCGCGGACAGCTCCCCCGTCCAGGACAGATTGTTCACCACCACTGCACCCGTCGGGCTCTCGTCCAGGTCGACGAACCGTTCGAGCTGACCACGGATACGCGAGGCCCACTCGGTGACGACCTCGGGGGAATTCATGGTGCGCTCCCCTACATCGCGAGGGTCACCGATGAGTCCCGTCGCACCACCGGCGAGGATGATCGGGCGATGGCCGGCCCGCTGGAAACGCTTGAGCGCCAGCAACGGCACGAGGTGCCCTGCGTGCAGCGAGGGACCTGTCGGATCGAAACCGGAGTACAGCGTGATCGGGCCCTCGGACGTAGCCTTCTTCAGCGCGTCCACATCGGTGGACTGTGCGATCAGTCCACGCCAGGTCATTTCGTCGATGATGTTCTCACTCACGACGTCGATCCTCCCGTATGGACGCATCCAGGCGTCGGTCAGGCCTCCGAGCCACCGGGAGCGGCGGCGCGGGGACTGCGTTTGTAGCTCGACACCGCCTGCGACCCGATCACCCAGAAGCGCCACAGACGATCGGCTTCCGAACTCACCCCTACCCGTCGGCCGGATGCAACCGCCTTCTCGTTCAACGGGCGCTCGAGTAATTCGAGGGTGACGGCCGACGACGCGTCGAACACGTCCGATCCGTTGTCCGCCAGCGAGACGCCAAGGGCTCGACCGAGATTTCCGGGCCCGCGGGCCCAACCGGCCTCGACCCGCGCGGAGCGTGGACCGCGGCCCGCGCGCCTGGTCTCGACGATATGGTGACCGGCCACCACTTCACCCGCTCGAAGCAACACCGCAGCGGCGGTACCGTCCGGGCCGCAGCTCACGTTCACACAAAGATGCATTCCGTAGCTCAGGTAGACGTACAGACGCCCCGCAGGACCGAACATCACCTGGTCACGAGGGGTTGGGCCCCGGAAGGAATGCGCGGCCGGATCCGGCCATGGACCATCGAGCGGACCACCGTAGGCCTCGACTTCCACGATGCGCACCGACACGTCGCCCACGGTGACGGTTCCGCCGAGGATGCGTCGGGCTGCGGCGTCGGGTTCCCCGATCTCCAATTCAGCGACATTCATCGATCCCATGATGCTTCGCCCTTGACCACCGTGCGCCGACGGGGCTATGACTTCGACATCCGACAAGTCTGGAGGCCGCTATGGCGTTCACCTGTGAACACGCCGTCGAGATCACAGGGCTGACGGTTCGCCGCGGCAAGCGAACGGTGCTGAACAATCTGTCCCTGACAATCCCCCGTGGTGTCATCACCGGACTTCTCGGTCCATCGGGCTGCGGTAAGACGACTTTGATGCGATCGATCGTCGGCACTCAGATCGTCAGCAGCGGAACCGTGACAGTACTCGGATCGCCGGCCGGCTCGGCACCGTTGCGCCGCACCGTCGGGTACGTGACCCAGGCACCGAGCGTCTACCGAGATCTCACCGTTCGCGAGAACGTGCAGTACTTCGGGTCGCTGTACGGTCGCCGGCGCGCGGACGTGGCATCCGCCATCGCATCGGTCGGGCTGGCCGACCACGCGTCGTCACGGGCGGGCGAACTCTCCGGCGGCCAACTGGGGCGGGTCTCCCTGGCCAGCGCGCTGGTTGCCGAACCCCAGCTGATCGTCCTCGACGAACCGACGGTCGGCTTGGATCCCGTGCTGCGCTCGGAGCTGTGGTCGCGTTTCGCCGATATCGCGGCAAGCGGCACAACGGTGCTGGTCTCGAGCCACGTGATGGAAGAGGCGGAGCACTGCAGCCGTCTCGTTCTGATGCGCGACGGCACCGTTCTCGCCCACTCGAGCCCGGACGCGCTACTCGCGCGCACGAACGAAACGACCCTCGATCGCGCATTCCTGTCCCTCATCAGATCTACCGAGGAGACATCGTGAACGCGCGTATCTACGCAGCCGGCACGGGCCGCATACTGCGACAGCTACGAGCAGACCATCGATCGGTGGCCATGGTGCTGCTCGTTCCGTCCCTGCTGATGGTGTTGCTCTACTTCCTGTACCGAGATGTGCCGACCCCGCCTGATCAGCAGTCGTTGTTCGATCGGATCGCCATCACGATGCTCGGCATCCTGCCGTTCGTCGTCATGTTCCTGATCACGTCGATCTCGATGCAGCGTGAACGCTCCTCGGGAACGCTCGAACGCCTGCTGACGACTCCGATGTCCAAACTGGATCTGCTCGCGAGCTACGGGTCCGCGTTCTCACTGGCCGCCATCGGACAGGCGGTACTCGCATGCACCGTCGCGTTCGGATTTCTCGGGCTCGACATCGAGGGCTCGGTAGGGTGGGTACTGGTGATCGCAGTCCTGGGAGCGATGCTCGGCGTGGCCATCGGACTGCTGTGCAGCGCATTCGCTCGCACCGAGTTCCAAGCCGTCCAGTTCATGCCGGTGGTCGTGATTCCACAGCTGTTTCTCTGCGGACTCCTGGTGCCGCGCGACCAGATGCCGAACTGGCTGAGCACGATCAGCGATGTCCTGCCGCTGAGCTACCTGGTCGACGCGCTCCAGGAGATATCCAGGTACCCCGGAGTCACCGGGCGCATGTGGACCGACATCGCCGTGGTCACGGCGTTCACCGTCGCCGCGCTCAGCGGAGCCGCCGCGACATTGCGCCGACGAACCCAGTAGTCGACTAACCCAGTGCGCGGCCGAGAGTTCTAGGACGTGGCGCGCGCCAGGATCGACTCGTGCTCGGCGTCGTCGATATCGCGGGCGTCGTCGGCCAGCAACACCGGGATGCCGTTCTCGATCGGATATGCACGCCGCAGTCGCGGGTTGTAGAGCAGTTCCCCTTCGATCAACAGCAGCGGGCCCTTGTCCACCGGGCACGCGAGTATGGAAAGCAGTGTCGAATCGATTGCCACAGGTGTCCTTTGCTCTGCTCCGGTCGAACCGGAGTGGTGTACTCGCTTACGCTACCGAACCCGTTTTCTTCCGTGCCGACTCGTTCCTACGACGATTTTTCGGCCGCGGCCTCGCGCCCGACGAACCGTTCGGCCACAACAGCTTTCGTCAATCGACGGTAGCTGTTCGACGCGGAGTCGTAGAACCACGAACGCGCACTCGGCGTCGGAATGCCGACCTTCTTGAACGCCGTCGCGGTCGGTCGGTACGCGCGTCCCACCGGAATCTCGGGCACCACGTGCACGATCGCCGGACGCTCGGCCGGGAGCAGCACTCCGAGTGCGTCCGTCAATGCACGAGCGGTGATCACCGCCTCCGGTTGCAGCGAGATGGCGCAGACGGCGACCTCGGTGGCCGACGCCTCGACGCGCACCGATCGTGGCCGATCGGATGTCACCCGCACTCCGTAGACCACGGCCGAATCGACCTGATCCAGGTCACCTACCGCGTCGACGATCGGCTGGGTGTACACCGGACCGCACGCCGAACGCACCACGGTGTCCTTGCGGTCGACGAGCCAATAATCGCCGTCGGAATCGCGACGGAACAGGTTCTCGGTGGGGATCCAGGCGTCCGTGGGCTCGAACACTCCGCGCATGACGTGACTGGTCGCTTCGCCGTCTCCGCTCGGTCGGCCGAGGAGCAGGCCGATCTCGTCGTCGCGGCACTGCCGGACGAAACCGTCGTCGTCCTCTTCGAGGCGGCCGGTGATGGGGTCGTAGGCCGCCAGCGCAACCCGTGCGCTGCCGGGCAGCGGACGACCCTTGGAACCGATCTTCGAGCCGGCCACATTGGCCAGGATCACGTCGTTCTCGGTGGATGCGTAGAACTCGAGCACTCGAGCCGGGCTGAACCGCGCCAGCGTGCGACGCCACAGCCCCACCGGCATACCGGAGCCGATGAACAGGCGCACCGGGTGGCCGGAGTCGACCGGGAACCGGCCGTCGTCGAGAATCTGCCGCATCATCGTCCAGGTGTAGCTCACGACCGTGACGCCGTAGCGGTACACCTCTTCGCTGAACCGCTCGGGCTCGAGACCACGGGAGAGCGCGATGCGTGACCCGCCCGCGAGCGCGCCACCGATCGTGACGAGAATACCGGCCGAATGGTGCAGCGGGGCAAGGCAATAGACGGTATCGCCGGGTCCGAGCGCGGCCGTCGTCGCGGTACCGAACGCAGACAACGCCCAGCGATGATTGGTGATGTATCTCGGTTCGAGACCGCGATCAGTGGTCGTGAACAGAATCATCGCCAGTTCGCGGGCACGACCGGGATCCGGCTCGTACCACTGAGGCAGACGCACCGCGTCGGGATCGATGGCCTCGAGATCGACCACCTCGTAGCCTGCCGGGATGTCGAGTTGCCGCGTCTCACCACCGCCGAGCACCAGGACGTTCGGGGCCACCGGGACCGCCGCCGCAGCATTCTCCGGATCGGCGATCACCGTGTCGACGTCGACGGTCCGCAGCGCTGCGGTCAGGTCGCTGCCCGGCTGCAACAGAACAGGTACTGCCCCGATCCGCGAGAGCGCCGCCATCGCGGCCAATGCGCTGGGACGAGTCTCCATCAACACACCGATGCGCGACGCGGGTCGCACCCCGACACTGATCAGTCCACGCACCACGTTGTCGATGCGCACGTTGACCGCGTCGTAGGTGTGCACTCGGTCGTCGAACAGGAAGCACTCGCCGTTCGGAGACTTACGTCCCTGCTCGGCGATCAAGCGGCCCAACGAGACTCGACTGTGCGGCTGCATCTGCCCGAGGCGGGCGAGCCTCGGCAACGTGCGCACGGCCTCGGAGGAGATCTCGCGAGTACCACGCACCGCGCCGGTCGCCGCCGATGCCAGCCCGCGGCCGACACCGACGCCCACCTCGGCGATGGAGGCAGCGGTGTGGATCAGGCGATTGGTGATCGACACACCGCTCTCGGAATCGCCGTGGCCTTCGCGCTCCATCACGCGGACCGCCTCCGGCTTCGGTCCGAGGTCCTCACGCCACCGAATCCAGTTTCCCGTCGTCGGCCAGGTCTGTGCAGCCGCGGTACTTCCGACAACCAGACCGAAATGGCCTGCACGCAAAGTGGTTTCGAAGACCCGGGCGCGCGGGGCTGCACGCTGAATGCCGCGCACGGCCAACGGTTGCCCGATGTCGTCGACTTCGCCGACGAAGGCGAGCACCGGCACTGTGAGCTCGGCCAGAGTCAACAATCTGTCCTTGATGACGAACCCGCCGGTCATCATGCGGTTGTGGACGACGAACTGCTTCAACAACTCCGCAACAGCCGGGCCCGACCACGCCACCCACCCGTCCATCGCCAGAAAGCGACGCTGCGGCTCGCGCGGCAACAGTGCCTCACGATCGTGCAACTGACGCAGAAAATCCACTCGCGATCGCACGGTCTTCGCCGGATCGAGTAGCTGAAATCCAGTCCGCGCCATCCACCCCGATACAGCGAGCCGGGTGAACACATGGTCGGCCAGGAACTCCGCTCCCCGCGTGGCCACGCCGGCCGGAATCCCGAGAGGCAGACCGGCGAGAGTGTCGACCGGAGCTCCGAACGTGATGAGGCTGGCCAGATTTCGGCCACCGCGATAGGCGGCTGCCTGGTAGCAGAACATGCCGCCCTGAGAGTAGCCACCCAGGTGGACGTCGCGACCGGTGTGCTCGTGCACCTTGTCGACGACCTCACTGATCGCCACGACGTGATCGGCGAGCGTGCGCCCCCATCCGCCCTCTTCGGTATCGGGCGAACCGAAGTCGACCACCCACGGATCGAGCCCCATGCCGTGCAGGATTCCGGCGGCGCCCTGGTCGGTCGTGACGTCGTAGACGTCGGCGGAGACCATCATCGGCGGAATGAGCACCACCGGAGGACTGTCGGCGGGCACATCGTCGGGGAAGTACCGCCGAAGCCGATACATCGGCTCGCGGTCCATCACCCGAAACGGCGACGGATCCACCTCGGTCTCGAGACCACCGAGTCGGATGACCTCGAGACCGTTCTGCGCCGTGGCGATGGCACGGCGCAGTGGACCACGTACGGCGTCTGCATTCAGTCCCACAAATACACTCCTGCGTTCGGCCCCGACGGAACGACCGGCATCGGTCTTCGCGTGACGAAAGCTTCTCACATCACACTCGCGGAAACCGGCACGGATATCGATTGCGCACTCAGTGCCGCAACACCGGTTCCTCGGCCCATGCACGCAGGGTCGCGGCAGTCGTCCGCACTCCCCCGAGCTGATGCGCGACCTGCACGGCCGCCGTGCCACCGCGCGCATCCCGCGACGAGATGGAACCCTCCACCGTGAGCACCTCACGAACGGCCGGAGTGAGGGACGAATCGATCGCGGCCAGCTCCTCGTCGGTCAGATCCGCCAGCCCGACGCCGCGCGCCTCGGCCGCCCGGACACAGGCTCCTGCAGCCTCGTGAGCAACGCGGAACGCAATCCCCTGCCGCACCATCCATTCGGCGATATCGGTGGCGAGCGTGAACCCGGCCGGTGCCAGCTCCGCCATCCGTTCGGTGTGGAACTCGAGCGTCGCCGTCAATCCGGTGAGCGCAGGCAGCAACAGCTCGAGTTGCGCCACCGAATCGAACACCGGCTCCTTGTCTTCCTGGAGATCACGGTTGTACGCCAAAGGCTGTGCCTTGAGCGTGGCCAGCAGGCCGGTCAGATTACCGATCAATCGGCCGGTCTTTCCGCGGGTCAACTCCGCGACGTCCGGATTCTTCTTCTGCGGCATGATCGAGCTGCCGGTCGACCACGCGTCGGCCAGCGTGACGTAGCCGTACTCGGGAGTGCTCCACGAGATGACCTCCTCCGCGAATCGCGACAGATCGACCGCCGTCATCGCCAATACGAAAGCCGCCTCGGCGGCGAAGTCGCGCGAGGACGTGGCGTCGATCGAGTTCTCGGCGGACGAGTCGAACCCGAGCTCGGCTGCGATCTTCTCCGGACTCAGACCCAGCGACGAACCGGCGAGAGCACCGGAACCGTACGGCGACACCGCTGCTCGCGTGTCGAAATCTGCGAAGCGCTGCACATCACGCAACAACGGATGGGTGTGCGCGAGCAGATGATGCGCCAGCAACACCGGCTGCGCGGCCTGCGAATGCGTCTTGCCCGGCATGACGGCCGTCGGATGCGCCGCTGCCTGGGTGGCCAACGCGTCGACCACGTCGAGAACGCCGACCGACACCCGGCGGACGGCGTCGCGCAGCCACATGCGGAACAGCGTGGCCACCTGATCGTTACGCGACCGGCCCGCGCGCAGCCGGCCACCGACCTCGGGTCCGACCCGGTCGATCAACCCGCGTTCGAGAGCGCCGTGCACGTCCTCGTCCGATTCGGCTGCCACGAACGCGCCCGACGCGACATCGTCGGCGAGTCGTTGCAAACCGTCGAGCATGGTCTCGAGGTCCTGCGGGGTGAGCAGTCCGGCGCCGTTCAGTACGCGGGCGTGCGCCATGGATGCGCGGATGTCGTACGGCGCGAGGACCCAGTCGAAGTGCGTCGACTTGCTCAACGCTGCCATGGCGGCGGCCGGCCCCGATGCGAATCTGCCGCCCCAGAGCGAGCCTTCGTTGGTTCCGTGCGAGGTCTCAGAATTCGTCACAGGCCCAGGTCCCGCTTCGCGGCGATCTTCGACGACAATCCGTGCAGCTGAACGAATCCCTTGGCCGCGGACTGGTCGAACGTGTCGCCCTCGTCGTAGGTGGCGAGATTGAAGTCGTACAGCGACTCGCCACTGCGGCGTCCGTTGACGATGATCCCGCCCGCGTGCAGAACCAGGCGAATATCGCCGGAGACGTGCTCCTGCGTGTGCTCCACGAACGTGTCGAGAGCACCCTTGAGCGGGGAATACCACAGGCCGTCGTACACCAGCTCGGCCCACTTCTGGTCGGTGTGGCGCTTGTAGCGACCGAGTTCGCGCTCGAGGGTCACGTGCTCGAGCTCCTCGTGGGCGCGGATGAGCACCATGGCACCGGGTGCCTCGTAGATCTCACGACTCTTGATGCCGACGAGCCGATCCTCGACCACGTCCAACCGGCCGACACCCTGCGCTCCCGCACGAGTGTTGAGCTCCTGGATCGCTTCGAGCACCGAGACCGGGCGACCGTCGATCGCGACCGGGCGACCCTTGTCGAACGAGACGATCAGTTCGTCCGGAGCCTGGAAGTTGACCGTCGGATCCTCGGTGTAGTCGTAGACGTCCTTGGTCGGCGCGTTCCACAGGTCTTCGAGGAAGCCGGTCTCCACCGCGCGTCCCCAGACGTTCTGGTCGATAGAGAACGGCGACTTGGTGGTCACGTTGATCGGGATGTCGTTCTCCTCGGCGAACTTGATCGCCTTCTCGCGCGTCCACGCGTAGTCGCGAACCGGTGCCAACACCTCGAGCTCGGGGGCGAGGGTGTTGAAGCCGACCTCGAAGCGAACCTGGTCGTTGCCCTTGCCCGTGCACCCGTGTGCGACAACGGTTCCGCCGTGCGCCCGCGCGTTCTCCACGAGGTGCTTGACGATGAGCGGACGACTGATCGCCGACACGAGGGGATACCGATCCATGTACAGCGCGTTGGACTGCACGGTCGGCAGGCAGTACTCGTCGGCGAACTCGTTCCTGGCATCGACGACGACGGATTCGACTGCGCCGCAATCGAGTGCGCGTTGGCGCACGACGTCCATGTCCTCGCCGCCCTGCCCCAGATCGATGGCGACGGCAACGACCTCCTTGCCGGTCTCCCTGCCGATCCAGCTGATGGCGACGGAGGTGTCGAGTCCGCCGGAGTAGGCGAGGATGACGCGTTCGGCCATGGTGTTCAAGCTCCTTCGTTGTTCTTGATGCGCATGATGGGTAACCGGATCTCAGTTACCGCGTCGAGCAAGCTTTTCGATCTTGTCCGCGACCTCGCCACCGGTGTGTGGCTCGCGGGCGATCAACAGAATCGTGTCGTCACCGGCGATGGTCCCGACGATCTCCGGCATCGCAGCACGGTCCAGAGCGCTGGCCAGGTAGTGCGCCGCGCCCGGTGGCGTGCGAAGGACGGCCTGGTTCCCACTGTGATCGGTGGACACCAACAACTCCCCCAGCAACTTCAGGAGTCGGTCGGTGCCGCCGGACACTCCCCGGACCGGGCTGCCGTCCTCGGGCACGACGTACACCCCCACTCCACCGTCCGGCGCGCGCAGTTTCACGGCACCCAGTTCCTCGAGGTCCCGCGAGAGGGTGGCCTGAGTGGTGTCGATCCCCTCGGCTGCGAGCAACGACGCCAGCTGCGGTTGACTGCGCACCTGATGGGTGGCCAGCAACGCGATGATCCGTGCCTGCCTGCCCGCGCGGGTCGACGCGGTCAACGGCACCGCAGTGACGTCTTCGCTCATGGTCGTCGGGCCTGTTCGAGGAGCCACACAAGCAGTGCCTTCTGCGCGTGCAGGCGGTTCTCGGCCTCGTCCCAGACAACACTCTGGGGGCCGTCGAGCACCTCGTCGGTGATCTCCTCGCCGCGATGTGCGGGTAGGCAGTGCAGCACGACGGCGTCCGACTGGGCCTTCGAGAGCAGGTCCGAATCGATTCGATACGGCCGGAACGGTGCGACGCGATCGAGACCGTCGTTCTCCTGGCCCATCGACGTCCAGGTGTCGGTGACGAGCGCGTCGGCACCGGCCGCGGCCTCGACCGGGTCCTCGGTGATGGTGATGGTGGCCCCGGTTTCCTCGGCGCGCGCATGCGCCGCGTCGAGAACGTAGCCGAGCGGCGCAAATTCCTTGGGCGCAGCGATCCGCACGTTCAGCCCGGCCGTCACTCCGCCGATGAGCAGCGAGTGCGCCATGTTGTTGGCACCGTCACCGAAGTAGGCCAAGGTGCGCCCCTGCAGATTTCCCTTGTGCTCGATCAGGGTCTGCAGATCCGCCAGAACCTGGCACGGGTGGAACTCGTTGGAGAGGGCGTTGACGATCGGAATCGTTGCGCCGGTCGCCATTTGCTCGAGCCGCTTCTGCCCGAACGTGCGCCACACGACCGCCTCGACGTAGCGCGAGAGAACCCGCCCCGTGTCCTGCAGCGTCTCCTCACGCCCCAGCTGGGTGTCGCGGCCCGTCACCACCACGGCATGACCACCCAACTGCGCGATGCCCATCTCGAACGAGAAGCGGGTCCGTGTCGAGTTCTTCTCGAAAATGACGCCGACCCCCTTGGGGCCCTCGAGCGGACGCTTCGAGAACGGGGCACGCTTGAGTTCGGCTGCCAGAGCAAGGATTTCACCCTGCTGCGCGGGCGTGATGTCGTCGTCCCGGAGGAAATGCTGAACGGTCATGGCTGATGAGCCTCCTGTGCTGCGTCGAGAATTGCCGGTAACGCCGTCACGAACGACGCGGCTTGCTCTTCGGTGATGATCAACGGTGGTGCGAGCCGAAGCACGTCGGGCTGGGCCGCGTTGAGGAGGAAGCCCGCCTCGCGCGCGGCGGCTTCGGCCGCCGGTGCGACGGCGGCGGTGAGGACCACGCCGAGGAGAAGGCCCGAACCCCGAACATGGCTCACCAGAGGGTGATCCAGATTCTCGATGGAGTGTGCGATGGTCTTGCCGATGCTGTCGGCGTGCGAGAGCAGGTCCTCGTCGGCGATGGTGCGCAGCACGGCCAGAGCCGCCGCCGCGCATACGGGGTTACCACCGAACGTGGTGCCGTGCTTGCCCGGATGCAGCAACTCCCCCGCCGCTCCGATGCCGATGCAGGCCCCGATGGGCAGGCCGCCGCCCAGACCCTTGGCGAGCGTGATGACGTCGGGCACGATGCCGACCGACTGGTGAGCGTAGAACCAACCCGTTCGGCCGATACCGGTCTGCACCTCGTCCAGGACCAGCAGTGCACCGTGCTTCGCGGTGATCTCACGGGCGGCGAGAAGATATCCCTCGGGCGGAACCACCACGCCTCCCTCACCCATGATGGGTTCGAGAAACACTGCGGCAGTGTCGGAATCGACAGCGGCTTCGAGCGCGGCCACATCGCCGTACGGAACGTGGTGCACGCCGGCAGGCATCGGCTCGAACGGGATCCGCTTGTCCGGCTGACCGGTCAGCGCGAGAGCACCCATCGTCCGTCCGTGAAACGACTTCTCCGCCGCCACGATGTTGGGACGGCCGGTCAGGCGAGCGATCTTGAACGCCGCCTCGTTGGCCTCGGTTCCCGAGTTGCACAGGAACACCCGACCGGTGGCCCCGGCACCGAGCTGCGCGAGCAATTGCTCGGCCAACGCGATACCGGGTTCTGTCGCATACAGATTCGAAGTGTGCCCGAGGGTGGACAGCTGAGTGGTAACCGCCTCGATCACCGCCGGATGGGCATGTCCGAGGATGTTCACGGCGATACCCGCGAGCAGGTCCAGATACTGCTTTCCGTCGGCGTCGGTCACCACCGCGCCCTCGCCGCGGACGAGCCCCACGCGCGGAACACCGTAGTTGTCCATCAACGAATTCGACCACCGCTGTTGCAGATCGAGGGTGGACTCGGTGCCGGTCATGGCGTGGCTCCTGACGTGGAAGTGTGATCGGGGGTGACCATGGTGCCGATTCCCTCACCGGTGAACAGCTCCACCAGCACGGAATGTTCGACGCGACCGTCGATGACATGAGCCGACGGAACACCGGCTCGAACCGCCCGCAGGCACGCTTCCATCTTCGGCACCATCCCGGCGTCGAGTGAGGGCAGCAACGCCTCGAGCGTGGACGCGTCGATCTCGGAGGTCAACGAGCTGCGATCGGGCCAATCCGTGTACAGGCCTTCGACATCGGTGAGCACCACCATCTTCTCGGCACCGAGGGCACTGGCGAGCGCCGCTGCCGCAGTGTCGGCGTTGATGTTGTGGACGACGCCGTCGCGGTCGGGCGCGATGGTGGACACCACCGGAATACGTCCTGCGGCAATGAGATCGAAGACCGCGGCAGGATCAACCGACGTGACGTCGCCGACGAGACCGATGTCGGTCTCGGTGCCGTCGACCAGCACGGTGCGACGCGTCGCGGTGAACAGGTGCGCATCCTCACCGGAAATTCCGACGGCGTACGGACCGTGACCGTTGATCAGGCCGACGAGCTCGCGCCCGACCTGACCGAACAGCACCATCCGCGCGACGTCCATGACCTCGGGGGTGGTGACGCGGAATCCGCCGCGAAATTCACCGGCCAGGCCGAGTCTGGTCAGCATGGCCGAGATCTGCGGCCCGCCGCCGTGAACGACGACCGGATGGATTCCGACGGTGCGCAGAAACACCATGTCGGCCGCGAACGCCCGCTTCAGATTCTCGTCGATCATGGCATTTCCGCCGTACTTCACGACGACGACCTTGCCCGAGAATCGCTGCAGCCAGGGCAGAGCCTCGGCGAGCGTGAAGGCCTTCTGCGCGGCCGTCAACTGCAGTGCGGCCGAGGTCATGACGAGTACGCCGAATTCTCTTCGACGTACGCGTGCGAGAGATCGGTGGTTCGAATGGTGGCAGACCCTGCGCCGAGACCGAGATCTATGGTCACCGAGATGTCGACACCGGACAGATCGACCTGCCGAGCTCCCGGCGCTCCCACGCCGTCGATACAGACCGGATTTCCGTTGAAGGACACGGCAATTCGATCCGGATCGAGCTCGATCGGGGCGATACCGATTGCCGCGAGCACCCGGCCCCAGTTGGGATCCGACCCGAAGAGGGCCGTCTTGGTCAGGGAGTCCCTGGCGACCGCGCGAGCGCCGATCAGGGCGTCGTCCTCGCTCATCGCGCCCGACACGGTGATCCGCACCCGCTTGGTCACGCCCTCCGCGTCGGCCATCATCTGGTCGGCCAGGTCGTCGCACACCGCCAGGACCGCGGCGTCGAGTTCTTCCTGAGACGGTGCCACTCCGCTGGCCCCGGACGAGAGCAGCAGCACGGTGTCGTTCGTCGAGGACGCGCCGTCGACGTCGAGCCGGTCGTAGGACATTCGAGTCGCCGCGCGCAGTGCCTTGTCCAACTGGTCCGCGGTGGCGACGGCATCGGTGGTGATGACGCTGAGCATCGTGGCCAACGACGGTGCGAGCATGCCTGCCCCCTTGGCCATACCGCCGACGTTCCATTTGTCGGCATGATGAACGGCCGCCTGCTTGGGCACGGTGTCGGTGGTCATGATCGCGTACGCCGCATCGGTGCCACCCGAAATCCCGCCCGCGAGTTCGTGCACCACCTCGGTCACGCCGGGCAGCAGCTTGTCCATCGGGAGCCGGTCACCGATGAGACCCGTCGAGCACACGGCGACCTCGATCGCTCCGGTCTCGGAACCCCAATTGCTCAGTGCGGAGGCCACTTCCTCGGCTGTACGGTGCGAGTCCTGAAAGCCCGGCGCACCCGTGCAGGCATTGGCACCACCGGAATTGAGAATCACCGCGCGCAGCCGTCCGGTGGAGAGCACCTGCTGCGACCACAACACCGGCGCAGCCTTGACCTTGTTGCGGGTGAACACACCCGCCGCAGCGAAATCGGGACCCTCGTTGAACACCAAGGCAAGATCGGACTTGCCACTCGCCTTGATTCCGGCCGGAATACCGGCAGCGCGGAAACCCGCAGGACAGGTGACACCCTGCGTGCGCACGAGCTTGCCCGCCACCATGCCGACGGCCTCCGCCTGGCTCCCGACGCTGCTCATGGTGCTACTCCTACGGTAGAGAGACCATCGGTCTCGGTGATTCCCAGTGCAAGATTCATGGATTGGACGGCGGCTCCTGCCGTGCCCTTGGCCAGGTTGTCGATGGCGGCGATCACGACGAGCAAGCCGGCGTCCGCATCGACCGACACGCTCATCTGCACGGCGTTCGACCCGATGACCGAACCGGTCTGCGGAAGGCGACCGGCTGGAAGCACGTGCACGAACGGCTCTGCGGCATATGCCTTCTCGTAGACCTCGACGGCCTGCGCCTGCGTGGCGGTGGTGATCGCGGTGCAGGTGGCCAGGATTCCGCGAGGCATCGGTGCGAGAACCGGCGTGAAGGACACTGCAACAGCGCTACCGGCGAGCGCCGAGAGGTTCTGCACGATCTCGGGAGTATGGCGGTGCGCGCCCGCAACCGCGTACGCCCGAACCGAACCCATCACCTCCGAACCGAGAAGATCGGCCTTCGGAGCTCGGCCGGCACCCGAACTACCGCTGACGGCAACGATATTGACGCGGGGCTCGATGATGCCTGCGGCGACGGCAGGTGCGAGCGCGAGAGACGACACCGTCGGGTAACACCCGGGAACCGCGATGCGAGTGGCACCGACCAATCGCTCACGGCAGCCCGGCAACTCCGGCAATCCGTACGGCCAACTGCCCGCATGGGGACTCTTGTAGTACTTCTCCCAGGCCGCACCGTCGGTGAGGCGGAAGTCGGCCCCGCAGTCGATGATCACCACGGACTCGGGCAGCTGCAGCGCGAGTTCGGCGGACTTGCCGTGCGGGAGCCCCAGGAACACGACATCGTGACCCGCGAGCTCGTCGACGGTGGTCGGCGCGAGAACGCGGTCTGCGAGAGGCAACAGATGGGGATGGAATTCACCCAGCGTCGCACCGGCATTGCCGCCCGCGGTCAGCGTGCCGATGACCAACGAACCGTCGCGCACTCCCGGGTGCCCGAGCAGCAATCGAAGAATCTCGCCGCCGGCGTACCCACTTGCGCCCGCCACCGCGATGCGCCTCGGCGTGGCCTCCGAAATAGTCATGCGGTTTATTATGCAGCATCATGCAAGCTCATTCATGAACGGGTCCGGTGTGTCAGCGTCCGCCCATGGACCTGCGGATCTCGTCGAGCTTCTTTCGGCCGGCGTCCTGCCGCTCGTTCCACTGCTCGTCGAGGTCACGGCCCGCCCTGGACTCTCGGTCCAGTTCCTCCGCGCCGACGGCTGTGCCCGATCGCTGTTCGACCTTGTCGCGTACACCGTCCCACGTGGGCACCCCCGAATCGGTGAAGTCACCGATCGGCGCGCTCACCGCACCGGCACCGTATCCGCTACCGACGGGCTGGTCCTCGACCAGCTCCGCATCGATTATCCCCGGAACCGTGCCGCCGAGCGGAGCCCCCGGCGGTGGATCACCGAGCGGCTGGTCGATCCGCGGCTTGGTCACCTGCGGAACGTCGACGTCGGGAACCGTCCCGGGTGGTGCACCGCGATCGGGTCCAGTGGATTCGGGCTCAGCATTGCGCAACTCGACCGCCAGCGCCGATGCGGCTGCCGCCACCGGGGCCAACCGGGACCGACCGGCCACTGCAGCCAGGATCTCCTCGATCACCTGAAGATCCGTCGCCGCACCGTCTGTTCCGAATTCACTCATGCGCTGCTCCCGTCACCCGTCGTACTCGTGACTCCACGCTACGGACACCGGAGCCCGGGTGTGCACGGATCGACTGCGCAACTGCGCTTGTTCAACTGCGCAACTGCGCTGGTTCAACTGCGCAGCTGCGCGCCGACGGCCTTCGATGCCGCGTCGACCGCCGCATCGCGTGCAGCCGTTGCCTGATCCTCGGTCAAGGTGCCGTCTGCACCTCGGAACCGCAGCGCGAATGCCAGCGACTTGCGACCCTCGCCGACCTGTTCGCCCTCGTAGACGTCGAACAGCCGGATCGACTCGAGCAGGTCGCCCCCGCCGATCGTGAGCGCGGCTTCCACCGACGCCGCAGGTACGGACGCGTCGACCACCACGGCCACGTCCTGCAGCACCGCCGGATACGGCGACACCTCGGGGGCAGGGAGCGACTCGACGACGGGAAGAGCGCTCAAACTCAACTCGACGGCACACGTACGCGGCGGCAGGCCCGCCCGCTCGAGCACGGCCGGATGCAGCTCGCCCGCGTATCCGACGACCTCACCGTCGAGCAGGACCTCCGCGCACCGACCCGGATGCCACGGAAGGTGCTGCGCCGCCCGAAGATCGACGTGCACTCCGGACGCCTCGGCAACCGTACGTACCGCAGCGAACGCATCGGCGGCCTCTGCCGCGCGGCCGGGACCCCACGGACCCGACAACTCACGCTGACCGGTCAGCACCATGCCCACGTGCACCGGCTGCGCCGGCAACGAACCACGAAGCATGGCGATCTGGTCGTCGGTGGGACGACGGTCGACCGGCAACGCGTCCACAGCTGCGGTGGCATCGTGTCGGAGCACCACCTGAGCAATGCCGAACAGCGAGACGTCTCGCTGACCGCGCGCGATGTTCCGGCTCAGCATCTCGAGCAAACCGGGAAGCACAGTGGTCGCGAGCTCGGGACGGTCGGCCTCGAGTGGATTGAGCACCGAGGTGGTTGCGCGCCGTGGGTCGTCCGCGTCGAGACCCCACGTGTCGAACACGCCCTTGGGCAGGAACACCGGAGGCAACACCTCGACGTACCCGGAGAACGCGAGTGCCTTGCCGACGGCACGCCTGCGCTTCTGTTCGGCAGTGAGGCCACGACCGCCCGGGGCCGACGGCAGTACCGACGGGATCTGTTCGAGCCCTTCGAGCCGCAGCACCTCTTCCACCAGGTCGGCGCGCTGCACCAGATCCGGTCGCCAGGACGGCGGGGTGACGATGAGCTGGCCGTGTCCGGCGTCGTCGACCGATACCTCGACTCCGCAACCGATCTGCGTCAACCGTCGGGCAGCGGTTCCATTGGGGTACTGCACTCCGGCGATTCGGTCCGGCAGGTCGAAGTCCATCGTGACCGTGGGATATTCGGCTGCCTCGCCGATATCGGTCAACACGGGCTCGATCCGGCCGCCGGCGATCTCGACCAACAACTGTGCGGCCCGATCGAGTGCTGCGACAGGCAGAGCCGAATCCACGGTCCGCTCGAAACGCTTGCTGGCCTCGCTGGAGAGCTTGTGGCGACGACCGGTGCGGAACACCGCGAGCGGATCGAACGATGCCGCTTCGAGCACGACCTCGGTGGTCGAGTCGTCGACTTCGGTGGACGCGCCGCCCATGACACCGGCCAACGAAATCGCTCCCGAGCCGTCGGCGATGACGACGTCCTCGGCATCGAGAGAACGCTCGACGCCGTCCAGCGTGGTCAGCTTCTCCCCCGCGTTCGCGCGGCGGACGACCAGATCGCCGTCGAGCTTGGCCGCGTCGAATGCGTGCAGCGGCTGGCCGAGTTCGTGGAGCACGTAGTTGGTGACATCGACGGCCGCCGAGATCGGGCGTACGCCTGCCAGCAGAAGTCGACGCTGCATCCACCAGGGCGTCGTCGCCGTCGGATCGATGCCGACGATCTTGCGCAACGCGAATCGCGATGCGCCCGAGTTCGGTTCGACGCTGACCGACCAGGCGTCACCGGTGACCTCGGTGGGGACCGTGCGCGCCGGATCCACGAACGGAAGATCGAAACTGCAGGCCAGTTCGCGGGCGAGGCCGCGGACCGAGAAGGCGTAGCCGCGATCCGGGGTCACGTTGAGCTCGATGACCGAGTCCAGCAGACCGAGAACGGCTTTGGCGTCGTCACCCGGAGCGGCCGTGCCCTCGGGCAGCACCAGAATTCCGGAGTGATCCTTACCCAACCCGAGTTCGAGCGTCGAGCAGATCATGCCGTTGGAGTTGCGGCCGTAGGTCTTGCGCGACGCGATGGCGAATCCCCCGGGCAGGACGCTGCCCGGCAGCGCGGCCACGATCAGGTCACCCTCGGCGAAGTTCCTGGCCCCGCACACGATTTCCTGTGGCTCGGCTGCTCCGACGTCCACCAGGCAGAAGCGAATCGGTTTCTTGAACTCGGTCAGCTCCTCGATGGAACTGACCCGACCGACCACGAGTGGTCCGGTCACGTTGTCCAGCGAATCGAGTTCCTCGACCTCGAACCCGACCCGCACGAAACCGGCGTCGAGCTCCTCGGGCGAGACGGCCCAGTCGGGCGTCCCCGCGTGCAGGACCTCGGTCAGCCAGGATTGTGGGACTCGCACGTGTGCTCAGCTCTTTCTTGTATCCGAGAAGAAGTGGGGCGGGTGAAGAACGTCCGTCAGGCCTGAACACCGAAGGGCAAAGTGAACCTGATGTCGCCCTCGACGATGTCGCGCATGTCCGGGATGTCGTTGCGGAACTGGAGCGTCCGCTCGAGACCCATTCCGAACGCGAATCCGGTGTAGACCTCGGGATCGATGCCGCTGGCCTGCAGCACCTTCGGGTTGACCATTCCGCAGCCACCCCACTCGACCCAACCGGCCCCGCCCTTCTTCTTCGGGAACCACACGTCGACCTCGGCCGACGGCTCGGTGAACGGAAAGTAGTTGGGGCGCATGCGTGTACGGGTGTCGTTGCCGAACAACGCCTTCGCGAACGCATCCAGTGTGCCGCGCAGGTGCGCCATGGTCAGGCCCTTGTCGATCGCAAGACCCTCGACCTGATGGAAGACCGGAGTGTGCGTCGTGTCGAGTTCGTCCGTGCGGAACGTCCGTCCCGGGCAGACGACGTAGATCGGAACCTCACGCGAGAGCATCGACCGAACCTGCACCGGGGAGGTATGAGTGCGCAGAACCTGACGCGAACCCTCCGGCGCGATGTGGAACGTGTCCTGCATCGTGCGTGCCGGGTGGTCGGGCAGGAAGTTCAGCGCGTCGAAATTGAAGTGTTCGGTCTCTACCTCGGGGCCTTCTTCGACCTCCCAGCCCATTCCGACGAACACGTCGGCAACCTGTTCGGCGATGATCGTGATCGGGTGCCGGGCACCGACGGGAGCTCGGTCGGTCGGCAGTGTCACGTCGATGGTTTCTGCGACCAGGATGGCGGCGTCACGCTCGGCCGACAGCACGGCGCGTCGCTCGTCGAAGGCCTTCTGCACTCGATCACGCGCTGCCTTGACGCGTTTGCCCGCGTCCGCCTTCTGGTCCCCCGGGATCGCACCGAGCGCGCGCTGCGCCAGTGCCAACGGAGCCTTGCCGCCCACGTGATCGATCTTGACCTTGGTCAGAGCATCGAGGTCCGACGCGTCGGCGAACGCCTGCTCGGCCGAGTCCACTGCGGATCCGAGCGCGGACTCCTCGAGAACGGACGGATCTACCGGCTCGGGTCCGCCATCTTTCTTCGCCACGACAGCTGCACTCCTCGAGTAATAGTAGGTGTCTGCTCAGAACAGACAGGTATCGATCCTAGGTGAGACCTGCTCACGGGGTTTCGGAGCGTCGCTGCGCCCTGGCACTCGCGTACAGGCAGATCGCCGCGGCGGTCGCCAGGTTGAGGCTCTCGGCGCGGCCGTGGATAGGGATTCGAATGCGGTGATCGGCGTCGCGCGTCACGGACTCCGAGAGTCCGTGTGCCTCGTTGCCGAACAACCACGCGGTCGGTTGCGTGAGCAGCTCGTCCGCGTCGTCCAAGTCCACTTCGCCATCGGCGGCCGTCGCGACGATGGTCAGACCCGCCCTGCGCAACGCGTCGATCCCGGACTCGATCGATCGCTCCCGAGCGATGGGCAGATGGAACACGCTGCCCGCCGAGGCGCGGACGCATTTGCCGTTGTGGGGATCCACCGAATCGCCCAGCAGAACGACCGAATCCGCTCCTGCCGCGTCGGCGACGCGAATCACAGTCCCGGCATTGCCCGGCTCGGCCGTCTCCACCGGTACGGCCACCAGCCGCGGTGTTCCGGCCAACGCACGGTCGATCGGGACGTCGATCAATTCGGTGACTGCGATCAAGCCCTGCGGAGTGACCGTGTCGGACAATGCCTTCGCAGCACGGTCGGTGATCGGGTGAACTCGTGCGCCACCCGCCTCGATGGACGTGATGAGGTCATGGTGGCGCTCGAGAGCATCCGCGGTGAAGAACAGCTCACGAACCAACCGGGACCGGGCCGCCTCGGACACCGCATTGAAGCCTTCGGCCAGAAAGAGCCCGGTCTTCTTGCGTTCTGCGGCTCGAGCGAGCTTGACGGCCGAAACGACCCGCGGAGTTCGCTCGGTCAGCGAATCCACGGGCCGTTTCGGTGTTGAGTCGTCGTACGTCGACTCGCTCAGGCTGCTTCTCCGGCCGGAGCGTTGACATCGGCAGGCAGCGCGGCCTTGGCGATGGCGACCAGGCTTGCGAACGCCGCAGCATCCGACACAGCGAGCTCGGCGAGGATCTTGCGGTCGACCTCGACGCCTGCGGCCTTGAGGCCCTGGACGAAGCGGTTGTACGTGATGTCGTTGGCGCGAGCTGCAGCGTTGATACGCGTGATCCACAGCTTGCGGAAGTCACCCTTGCGCGCGCGGCGGTCCCGGTACGCATAGGTCAGCGAGTGGAGCTGCTGCTCCTTGGCCTTGGTGTACAGACGTGAGCGCTGTCCGCGGTAGCCCTTGGACGCTTCGAGAATCGAACGGCGCTTCTTCTGGGCGTTGACGGCCCTTTTTACGCGTGCCACTGGTGAATCCTGTCGATCTGGGGGTGTGTGAAACCCCGAATGGTAATGGGATGAAGCCGACCGAAATCAGTCGGCGGCGGGCCGAATCAGATGCCGAGCAGGCGCTTGATCCGCGGCACGTCGGCCTTCTTGACAACGGCGACACCATCGAGGCGACGAGTCACCTTGGTGGGCTTGTGCTCGAGCAGGTGGCGACGGCCGGCCTTCTGGCGCAGGATCTTGCCGCTGCCGGACACCTTGAATCGCTTCTTGGCACCACTGTGGGTCTTCTGCTTGGGCATGAAATCCTCTTCTTCTGTAATAGCTCTTCGGTGTTGCATGGCACAGCCGTACATCGCTACGGACCAGCTGTGTACCGAAGCAGGTGTAGGGCTGTCTTACTGGTAGAGCGCGAGGCTCAGTTGGTCTGCGCCGGAGTAGCCGGAGCTGCTGCGGCCGGTGCTTCGGCAGCCGGGGCTGCATCGGCGGGCTGTTCCGGCGCGGGGGCCGGTGCGCGCTGCGCGGGCGGTGCCGCTGCGCTCTCCTGTGCCTTGACGCGAGTCTTGGCACCCTTGTGCGGTGCCAACACCATCGTCATGTTGCGGCCGTCCTGCTTGGCCGAGGTCTCCACGAAGCCGAGCTCCGCGACGTCCGCGCCCAGGCGCTGCAGCAGACGGAAGCCGAGCTCGGGACGCGACTGCTCGCGACCGCGGAACATGATGGTGACCTTGACCTTCGAGCCGGCTTCGAGGAAGCGAACGACGTTGCGCTTCTTCGTCTCGTAGTCGTGCGCGTCGATCTTGGGACGGAGCTTCTGCTCCTTGATGACGGTGAGCGTCTGGTTCTTGCGCGATTCGCGCGCCTTCTGCGCAGCCTCGTACTTGAACTTCCCGTAGTCCATGATCTTGCAGACCGGCGGACGTGCGTCGGGAGCTACTTCTACAAGATCGAGGTCGGCTTCGAGAGCCAAGCGGAGTGCATCTTCAACACGCACGATCCCCACCTGTTCACCACCCGGTCCGACAAGCCGGACCTCGGGAACTCGGATGCGATCGTTGATGCGGGTCTCAGTGCTGATGGGGCCTCCTAGGTAGTGCGGTGTGGTGTGCAACCCGACCGCCTGCCACTGGCACAGCCCGTCGCCGTCGATCCTCGACATTCCCCGCAGCGATGTGAACCGCTGCAACGAAAAAACCCTGCTTTCGGTGTGATCCGATAGCAGGGCCCGATGTCGACCGGTCGACCCGCACGACAACTGTCGCCGTACAGTCTCCTCACTGGGAGGAAGCACGCAGGAGGCCGGTGAGGACTTCCTTCGTGCGACCGGACCGGGAAGTAGCTTGTTGAAGGCTACGTGCCGGTGGGAGTCGGGCTCCACTTGCTGCCTCCGTGCGGTGAACTCCATCGAGGAGCGCACGCCGAAGACGGTCGTCGAGTCACACTACCAGCCGATTCGAGAAACCGACAATCGAGCTCGATCGTCCCCGACAGCGTCGGCACCCGATTGTCCCCGCTGCAGCCGGCGTGGGATTCTCGTAGGCATGACCAGCGCCCCCACTCCCGCCGATGGCGATCCCGCGGGTGCCGACCCCGTCGGCACCGAGCCCGAAGTCCGTGAACTCGCCGAAGTCCCCGCGGTCGAGGTCATCAGCCGCGCTGCGGTGATGCTGATGAGTTCCGCAGCCGAGAAGTTGGGACTGTCCGAGCCGGATCCCGCGGAGAGCCCATACCTCGACCTCGACGAGGCACGCCGCGTCATCACCGCCTTGGCCGGCCTGGTCACCGCGTCGGTGGAATACCTCGGCCCCCATGCCGGACCCATTCGCGACGGCCTGCAGGCCCTGCAGCGCGCATTCCGGGAAGCGTCGGCCCATCCGGACGAGCCGGGAAAGGGCCCCGGCGAGAAGTACACCGGTCCGGTGCACTGAGCAGAACACCAGCCAAGTCGAGACCGACGCACGAAGCCGCATCCGGTAGTCAACGGATGCGGCTTCGTCGTTCACGGGGTCCGAATCGGACGGCTTCAGCCGACTGCAGCGCTTATCGGACGGCGGCGACCTTGCGAGGCCTACGCTTCTTTGCAGCCGCCTTCACCGGCGGGGCGACGACCGACTCGCGGGTGAGCGCCTCTTGCAGGAACTTGCCGGTGTAGCTTTCCGAGACCGCCGCCACTGCCTCCGGATCACCCTGCGCCACAACCGTTCCGCCGCCCGAGCCACCTTCGGGGCCCATGTCGATGACCCAGTCCGAGACCTTGATGACGTCGAGATTGTGCTCGATCACGATCACCGTGTTGCCCTTGTCCACCAAGCCGTTCACGACGCCGAGCAGCTTGCGAATGTCCTCGAAGTGCAAGCCGGTGGTCGGTTCGTCGAGAATGTAGACCGTGCGACCGGTGGACCGCTTCTGCAGTTCCGCTGCCAGCTTGACGCGTTGCGCCTCGCCGCCGGACAACGTCGTTGCCGGTTGGCCGAGTCGTACGTACCCGAGACCGACCTCGACGAGTGTCTTGAGGTAGCGGTGGATCGAGGTGATGGCCTCGAAGAAATCGGCAGCCTCCTCGATCGGCATGTCCAGGACCTCGGCGATGGTCTTGCCCTTGTAATGGACTTCGAGTGTCTCGCGGTTGTATCGCGCACCCTCACAGACCTCGCACGGAACGTAGACGTCCGGCAGGAAGTTCATCTCGATCTTGAGTGTGCCGTCTCCCGAGCATGCCTCGCACCGGCCGCCCTTGACGTTGAACGAGAATCGACCGGGCTGATAGCCGCGCACCTTGGCCTCGGTGGTCGCCGCGAACAGCGTGCGAATCTTGTCGAACACACCGGTGTACGTGGCCGCGTTCGAGCGCGGCGTGCGTCCGATCGGCGACTGATCCACCCGCACCAGCTTGTCGAGCTGATCGAGGCCGTTGATGCGCGTGTGCCGACCGGGAACCTGGCGGGCACCGTTGAGCTTGTTGGCCATCACCGTCGCGAGAATGTCGTTGACGAGTGTGGACTTGCCCGAACCCGACACCCCGGTGACCGAGGTCAGCACACCGAGCGGGAAGCTGACGTCGATGCCACGCAGATTGTGCTCGCGGGCACCGACCACGGTGACCTGACGCTTCTTGTCCACGACACGACGGGTGTCGGGCAGCGGAATCTCCATCCGTCCGGACAGATACGCACCGGTCAGCGATTCCTCGTTGGTCAGCAGGTCCTCGTACGAACCGCTGTGCACGACGCGTCCGCCGTGCTCACCCGCCAACGGACCGATGTCGACGATCCAGTCGGAAGTACGGATGGTGTCCTCGTCGTGCTCGACGACGATGAGGGTGTTTCCGAGGTCGCGCAATCGCGTCAACGTGTCGATGAGCCGACGGTTGTCGCGCTGATGCAGTCCGATCGACGGCTCGTCGAGGACGTACAGAACACCGACGAGTCCCGATCCGATCTGGGTGGCGAGGCGGATGCGCTGCGCTTCGCCGCCGGACAGCGAGCCGGCGGTCCTGGCCAGTGACAGGTATTCGAGACCGACGTCCAGCAGGAAGCCGAGGCGAGCCTGCACCTCCTTGAGGACCTGCCCGGCGATTGCTTCCTCGCGGCGACCGAGGGTGAGGCTGTTCAGGAAATTCGCGGTGTCGGCGATCGACAATTCGCACACCTCGGCGATCGACTTAGGGCCGAAGTCGCCCGCCGCGATCGTCACCGACAGGATCTCCGGCCGCAGCCGCGCCCCGTTGCAGGTGGGACACGGCACGTCGCGCATGTAGCCGTCGTAGCGTTCCTTCATCTGCTCGGACTCGGTCTGCTCCAACCGGCGGTGCAGGAACGGCATCACACCCTCGAACTCGGCGTAGTACGACCGCGTGCGGCCGTAGCGGTTCTTGTACTTCACGTGCACCTGGTGATCGCTGCCCTCGAGGACTGCGCGCTTGACCTTGGCGGGCAACTTGTTCCACGGCGCGTTCAGGTCGAATCCCATGGCGTCGGCGAGCCCGGAGAGCAGGCGGCCGAAGTACTCCGACGTCTGGCCCATCGACCACGGTGCGATGGCACCGTCGGCGAGGCTGAGATCGCCGTCGGGAACGACCAGCTCCGGATCGACCTCCTTGCGCACGCCGAGTCCGACGCAGTCCGGGCACGCACCGTACGGCGAGTTGAAGGAGAACGACCGCGGTTCGAGATCGTCGATGGACAACGGGTGTCCGTTGGGGCAGGCGAGCTTCTCGGAGAACCGGCGCTCACGGTCCGACGCATTCTCGTCACGGTCGACGAAGTCGAGCACCACGATGCCGTCGGCCAGCCGAAGGGCGGTTTCCACCGAGTCGGTCAGACGCTGCTTCGAGCTCGACTTGACGGTGAGGCGGTCGACGACGACCTCGATGTCGTGCTTCTCCTGCTTCTTGAGCACCGGTGGGCTCGTGAGCTGATGTACGACGCCGTCCACGCGAACACGCGAGTAGCCCTGCGTGTTCAACGAGTCGAACAGGTCGACGAACTCACCCTTGCGGGTACGAACCACCGGGGCGAGAACCTGGAACTTCAGGCCCTCCTCCATGTCCAGCACCTGATCGACGATCTGCTGCGGAGTCTGCTTGGCGATCTGCTCGCCGCACACCGGGCAGTGAGCCGTTCCTGCACGCGCGTACAACAGCCGGAGGTAGTCGTAGACCTCGGTGATGGTGCCCACGGTCGATCGCGGGTTGCGGTTGGTCGATTTCTGATCGATGGAGACCGCTGGCGAGAGGCCCTCGATGAAATCGACGTCCGGCTTGTCCATCTGACCGAGGAACTGCCGCGCGTATGCGGACAGCGACTCCACGTAGCGACGCTGCCCTTCGGCGAAGATCGTGTCGAAGGCGAGTGAGGATTTGCCCGATCCGGACAGACCCGTGAACACGATCAGCGCATCCCGCGGCAGGTCGATGTCGACTCCCCGCAGATTGTGCTCCCGTGCACCTCGCACTATCAGGCGATCCGCCACTGTGTTCCCTTCTTTCCGAACGAGCACGTCCAGCCGAGTTGCTGCGGGGCGCAGCACTGCACGACCTTCGAGTCGCGTGATGACGTGTGATGCCGACGCACCGGTCACACGTCGTGTAACCGTGGACCCCACGTCGAAAACCTGTTGTGGTGAGGGACGAACCTCACGCAGTAGCAATGGTAGATCCAGGCACCGACACACTTTTCCAGCTGCGCGACCCCGACGCCCATCATGCCGTCGACGACGGTAGCGTCCTGGAAATGGACGAGCACCTCATGGTCATCGATGACAACTACACCGGCGTCGTCTCTCAGGGCTCGCAGCCGCAGCGGCGAACGATTCCCGGAGCGACGATCACGAAGATGTCGGTCGGCCCCATGGACAACAACACCTACCTTGTCGTCTGTTCCGCAACAGGCCACTCGGTGCTGATCGACGCTGCAAACGAGGCCGACCGCATCTCGTCGCTCATCGACAGGAACGCGCCGACGCTCTCACTCATCGTGACGACTCATCAGCACGCCGACCACTGGCAGGCGCTGGCAGACATCGCCGGCGGTACGGACTCGCCGACCGCAGCCCACGAACTCGATGCAGGTCCCCTGCCTGTGGCTCCCGACCGCCTGCTCGCCGATCGGGACACCGTGTCGGTGGGAGAGCTCACGTTCGATGTGGTGCACCTGACCGGACACACTCCCGGCTCCATCGCACTCGCACTGACCGATGCCGAGGGCGCGCGCACCCACCTCTTCACCGGAGATTCCCTCTTTCCCGGTGGCGTCGGCAAGACGGACAGCCCCGAGGATTTCACCCGTCTGCTCGACGACGTGACAGCGAAACTGTTCGACCGCTTCGACGACGAGACCGTTGTCTACCCGGGGCACGGTAAGGACACGACGCTCGGTGCCGAGCGCCCTCACCTGGACGAGTGGCGCGCCAGGGGTTGGTAACGATCGGCGTGCTTGAGACCGCGAACCACGGGGTATGAATAGTGTGACAAAAGGACGCACAGGGGTAGGTTTTCGGACCGCCGTGCCGTCCATGGTTCCACCGCCGATGACACGAGAAACTACGCAGGAGGCTGTCAATGCTGGTCCGCCGTATCGCCCGTCCGCTGATGTCTACGATTTTCATCGCAGGGGGCGTCGACGCACTCCGTAATCCCACCGGCAAGGCCCAGGCCGCCACCCCGTTGATCGAGCAGGGCAAGGACGTCCTCCCCAACGAGGTCACCGCGAACGTGCCGAACGACCCGGAGACGCTGGTCCGTATCAACGGTGGAATCCAGGTCGCGGGTGGCATTCTGCTGGCCACCGGCAAGGCACCGCGCATCGCCTCGCTGGCTCTCGCCGGAAGTCTCGTACCGACGACGCTCGCCGGACACGCCTTCTGGAACGAGACCGACCCGGAGACCAAGGCTGCGCAGCGAATCCACTTCTTCAAGAACCTGAGCCTGCTCGGCGGACTGCTCATCGCAGCCGTCGACACCGAGGGCAAGCCGTCCGTCGCATGGCGTAGCAAGCGGGCAGCACGCCGCGCGCAGGAGACCGTCGTCTCGGCACTGCCGGGTCACTCCACCCATGAGACCGGTGAGCGCGTCAAGGAAATCGCAGCCGTCGCCGCGAGCCGCAGCGCCGATCTGGCCGAGGCTGCACAGCCGAAGCTGGCCAAGTTCGCCGATGCCGCCCAGCCCAAGTTGGCCAAGCTCGCCGATATCGCCACCGAGAAGGGCTCGGAGCTGGCCGACGTAGCTCAGCCGGCACTGAACCGCTGGGCTCACGTGGCCGCCGACAAGGGTTCGGTGCTCGCCGAGGAAGCACAGAAGCGTGGATCCAAGCTCGCCGAACTGGCCGCCGACCGCGGTAGCGACTTGGCCGACGAGGCACAGAAGCGCGGCTCCAAGCTCGCCGACAAGGCAGCCCATCGCGGGACCGACCTGGCGGAGCTCGCACAGAAGCGTGGCTCCAAGCTCGTCGACGTCGCTGCTGATCGTCGCGGCGAATTGGCCGATGTCGCGCAGAAGCGCGCGTCCAAGCTCGCCGATCTGGCGGCCGAGAAGGGTTCCGTCCTCGCCGACGAGGCGCAGAAGCGCGGAGTCACGTGGGCCGATCTGGCGTCCGATCGCGTCGACACGCTCAGCAAGCGCGCTCGCAAGCGCGCCGAGAAGCAGAGCAAGGAACTCGAGAAGGTGACCGAGCAGGCTCGCGCCAAGCTCGAGAAGCGAGTTGCCAAGGCTCAGAAGAACTTGGACAAGAAGCTGCAGCAGTACGCGAAGTAATTTTTCGCAGACAGCCACACAGCGACGTTCGCGTAGACGGCCCTGCCCCGGAACCAGCGGTTCTGCGGCAGGGCCGTTGTGCGGCGTAGACTGCTCTGGCTGATTTCGAGGCGATATCTTCGCCTCGGCCGAACTCCCGAGGAGACCCTTTGCCGGACGACGGCCACACATCGAGCGACTCCGTGGTGCCGCTCGAAGAAGACTTCGAGCAGGCGCATCTGACGCGGCTGTACACGCAGCTCGACGCGTTACGCGAGTATGCCGCGAACCGACTGCGCGCAGTGCTGTTGGAGACCGGCGGCACCCCGCAGGCCCGCAGCGAACGGGAATCGTTCAATCAGATGTACACCGAGGACATCGCCAAGTACGACGCCGCCGAGAACGGACTGTGCTTCGGGCGCATCGACCTCGATCCCGAGACCCTCGACCCCAAGGTCGACGACCGGCCCGAGCGATACATCGGCCGCGTCGGGATTCTCGACGACAAGAACGACTACGAGACACTGCTGCTCGACTGGCGAGCACCGATGGCCCGGCCGTTCTACCTGGCGACGCCCGCCGCACCCGAAAACGTGTTGCGTCGCAGACACATTCGTACCCGCGGCCGGCGAGTGACATCGATCGCCGACGAATTCCTCGACCTGAACTCCGCCCGATCGTCGAACGATGCCGCCGTGGCAGGCGGCGTCGCGAGCGAAGGCGCGCTGCTTTCGGCGCTCGATGCCGCACGTACCGGTCAGATGAACGACATCGTCGAGACGATCCAGAGCGAGCAGGACGCGATCATCCGATCGCAGCATCGCAGTGTGTTGGTGGTTCAGGGCGGACCGGGCACCGGCAAGACTGCCGTCGCGCTGCACCGCGCCGCCTATCTGCTCTACACCTACCGTCAGCAGCTCGGTAAGAGCGGCGTGCTGATCATCGGACCCAACGCCACGTTCCTCGATTACATCGGTCAGGTACTGCCGTCACTCGGCGAGACAGGCGTGCTGCTGTCCACGATCGGCGACCTCTACCCGGGAGTCCGCGCGCAACGCGAGGACTCGGCCGTGGCGACCGAGGTCAAGGGCAGGCTGTCGATGGTGGAGGTGCTGACCCAAGCGGTACGCGACCGTCAGGAAGTTCCCGCGCAGCCCCGTCGGCTGAAGTTCGACACCTACGACATCACGCTCGATCGCAAGATCGTCACCAGGGCTCGCGGCCGTGCCCGCTCGTCCCGGCGACCGCACAACCTGGCTCGTCCGCTGTTCGTGTCCTCGGTCATCGACCAGTTGGCCAACCAATTGGCAGCGAAACTCGGACAGAACCTCGTCGACGGGTCCAGCCTGCTCAGCGCCGACGACATCGCGGACATGCGCGACGAGATGCGCGAGGACCGGGACGTCATGGCCGCCGTCGACGAACTGTGGCCGGATCTGTCTCCCCAGCAGGTTCTCCGCGACCTGTTCGCCTCGCCCGAGAAAATCGCCTCGGCCGCGCCTGCACTGGACGAGATGGAGCGCGAAGCCCTCGTCCGCAGAGGCCACGGGTTCTCGTCGGCCGACGCTCCCCTGCTCGACGAACTCGCCGAGCTACTCGGCGTCGACGACGCGGCCGAACGTGAACAGGCACAACGTCAGTGGCGCGGCCAGATCGCCGACGCCCAGGGTGCCCTGGACATCCTGACCGGTTCGGCACCTCAGGACCTCGAGGACGAACTCGACCCGGAGATCCTGATGGCCTACGACCTCATCGACGCCGATCAGCTTGCGCGACGGCAGAATTCGGGCCAACGACTCACGACGGCCGAACGGGCCGCCGGTGACCGAACGTGGACCTACGGGCACGTGATCGTCGACGAAGCGCAGGAACTCTCTGCGATGGCGTGGCGAATGGTCATGCGGCGCATACCGAATCGGTGGATGACACTGGTGGGCGATACGGCGCAGACCGGTGATCCCGCCGGTACCTCGTCGTGGGGTTCGGTTCTGGAACCGTATGTGGCCAAGCGCTGGAAGCGAACCGAACTGACGGTGAACTATCGAACACCGTCGGAGATCATGACGGTGGCACACGACGTGTTGGCTGCCATCGACCCCCAGCAGTCCGAGCCGCGGTCCATCCGCAGCACCGGGGTACGACCGTGGGCCCAACGAGTGGCACCGGACGATCTGATCACCGCGGTCGAGAAGCGAGTGGCCGAGCACCCTCGCCCAGGCCTGAGTGCCGTGCTGGTTCCCGCAGGCCACGTCGACCGATTCCGCCATCTGGCATCGGAACTGGTCACCGTATCGACGGTCAAGGACGCCAAGGGACTGGAATTCGACTCGGTGCTGATCGTCGAACCCGGTGCCATCGTGGCGGATTCGGTCAAGGGTATGAACGACCTGTACGTGGCGCTCACCCGAGCGACTCAGCGACTCGGCGTCGTGCACGCGGACGCACTACCGGGTGAGCTCTCGGCGCTGCAGCCGTTCGAGCCGGAAGCCTAGAGAACCGCATACACCACCGGCCCGCTCCGTCGATTCGACAGAGCGGGCCGGTGGTGTGTGCAGCGTGCACTCAACGGACGGTGTGCACGATCAGAACGTCGCAGGTGGACTTGCGAGCGGCGTCCGACGGAACCGAACCCAACAGACGGCCCGTCAACGAGTTCAGGCCGCGGTTGCCGACGACGAGCAGGTCACCCTTGACCTCGTCCACGAGTGCCAGCAGCGACTCGACGGGAGCACCGACGATCGCCTTCTCCTCGATGTTCTTCGCACCGGCCTTGGTGGCGTGCTCGCGCGCCGTGCGCAGAATCTCACGCGTCGGTGCCGATCCGGTGATCTGGTAGGCGTCCTCGCGCAATGCGTCGGCGGCAGCGGACGTGTCCTTCGGATCGGCCGGGTAGTACGCACAAGCGATCACCAGGGTGGCAGCGGCGTCTCCCGCCAACGCCGCGGCCTTCTCCACTGCCCGCAGTGACGATTCGGAGCCATCGGTCCCGACGACGACGGTGCGGTAGGCGCTCATTCATTCCTCCATTTGTCGGTCACACACACAGATGTGACACTTCTGCTCGAACTCGATTGGTGCAAGTCACAGGACCGAAAAACGTGGTCCGGGGACTGATTCGCTGACATTAGCCGGAACCGGCCGATCGGCACGTGAACTTGGGGAACAACACGATCCGCGCCACTCACATACATTGGTTTCCATGCCGATTCCCCGCCCGCCACTGTCGAGACGGGCCATGACTGTCGGTGCCGCCGTGATTGCGGTTCTGGCTGTAGCCGCCCTCGCATTCGTACTCCTCCCCCAGGATTCGAGCGCCGACACATCCACGCGTGATGCGCGCATCACGCTACCGGACAGCCCCGGATCGACGGGCACCGTCGACATCGACGCTCGTCTGTACGTCCCCGCCGTCACCCCCGCTCCGACGGTGCTGCTCGCCCACGGCTTCGGCGGCAGCAAGGACTCGGTCGACGGCGAGGCACGTGACCTCGCAGCCCGCGGGTACACCGTGCTCGCCTACAGTGCACGCGGGTTCGGCGACAGCACGGGATCGATCTCTCTCAACGACCCCGACCGCGAGGTCGCCGACGCACGCGAACTCATCGACTGGCTCGCCGAACAACCGGAGGTGGAACTCGACGCCCCCGGTGACCCGCACGTGGGTGTCGCCGGCGGATCGTACGGCGGCGCACTGGCTCTGAGCGCAGGCGGCACCGACCCCCGGATCGATTCGATAGCCGCAGCGATCACCTGGAACGACCTGGGTCAGGCGCTGTTCCCCAACTACGGCGTCACCTCCGCCGAGGGCCGAGAGGCCCTCGGCGACACCGCCACCCCCGCAGCTGCCGAATACGGCGGACCCGGCGTCCTCAAGCGCGGCTGGGCGGGAGTGTTCTTCGGAGTGGGCGCGTCCGGTGCAGCACCGGCCGGCGACGGAAACGGCACCGACGGCACCCAAGCGGGCACCGCCGAGGAGACATCCGCCTGCGGACGGTTCGCACCCGAGTTCTGCGACGCCTACGCCCAGTCCGCAGTGACCGGAATACCCAGCCAACAGCTCCTCGATCTGCTCACGGCCCACTCGCCGGTCGCGGTGGCGTCGAACATCACCGCGCCGACCCTGCTGGTTCAGGGTAGCCAGGACACGCTGTTCGGTCTGGATCAGGCCGACGCGACGGCTCGTCAGATCGCGGCGGCCGGTGGGAACGTCACCGTGCGATGGTTCGACGGCGGTCACGACGCAGGTGGGACGGACGGCACGAGCGATCAGGCCATCGCCGACTTCTTCGACACGACCTTGCGTGAGAGCGATGCTGCTGCAGATAGCCAGCCGTTCGTCTACTCCACTCAGCGGGCAGCCGACGAGCGCGGTGGCGACCGCAACCGCCGAATGACGGCTCCCGACTACCCGGGGCTCATCCCCGACTCCGACCCCACCGAGACTCGATCGCTGACGTTCACTCCCGCTGCGGAGAACCAGTCGATCATCCGTCCGCCCGGAGCGTCGCCGTCGGCGATCTCGTCGATACCCGGTTTGGGCTCGGTGCTCTCGACCCTGGGATCGACCGGGGCCGGAGCAGCCCTGACCGCGGACCTGCCGGGCCAGTCTGCAACGTTCACCAGCGAACCCGTCGATTCGTCCGTGACGGTCACCGGTGTGCCGCGGGTGAATCTGCGGGTGGCGTCGTTGGCCTCGCCGGGTCAAGCGGTCCTGTTCGCGAAGCTCTACGACGTTGCGCCGAACGGCACGAGAACGCTTCCGGGCGGGGCTGTCTCGGCGATCCGCCTGCCCGACACCGAGGGCATCGATCCCGTCGATGTCACCGTTGCCCTGCCGGGCATCAGCTACCTCGTCCAGCAGGGTCATCGCCTCGAACTGAGCATCTCCACCACCGATCAGGCGTACGCCGTGCCGCTCGAACCCGCACAGTTCAGCGTGGCCATGACCGACAACACCATCGCGTTGCCCACCGTCCCCGCGGAAGCGAGCGCCAACAGCACCGTTCCGGTGGCACCACTGATAGGCATCGGGATCGTCCTGCTCGCGGTCGCCGGTGCGATCGTGACCGGGGTCGTTTGGACCAGACGCCGCGCGGTCGCCGAAGTGGACGAGAGTCTGACCGACACTCCTCTGGTGATCACCGATCTGGCCAAGACGTACTCCAACGGCTTTCGCGCAGTCGACGGCGTCAGCTTCGAGGTGAAGCAGGGCCAGGTTCTGGGTCTGCTCGGGCCGAACGGTGCAGGCAAGACCACCACCCTGCGCATGTTGATGGGCCTGATCACTCCCACCGGTGGTGACATCAGGGTCTTCGGCCACAAGGTGACGCCAGGCGCACCGGTGCTGTCCAGGTTGGGCTCCTTCGTCGAGGGGTCGGGGTTCCTGCCGCACCTGACCGGAACACAGAATCTGCGGCTGTACTGGGAAGCGACCGGTCGCCCGATCGAGGACGCCCATGTCGAGGAAGCCCTCGAGATCGCAGACCTCGGCACCGCGATCGAACGCAAGGTCAAGTCGTACAGCCAAGGCATGCGGCAGAGGCTCGCCATCGCCCAGGCGATGCTGGGGTTGCCGGATCTGATGGTCCTGGACGAGCCGACCAACGGACTCGACCCACCGCAGATCAGGACGATGCGCGACGTGCTGATCAACTACGCGAAAACCGGACGAACCGTGTTGGTGTCGAGCCATCTCCTCGCCGAAGTGGAGCAGACCTGCACCCACGTGGTCGTCATGAATTGCGGATCGGTGATCAGTTCCGGCACTGTGCGCGAACTGACCGCGGCAGGCGGACAAACGGAGATCAGGGTCGACGACGCCACCCGCGCGCAGTCGGTGCTCGGTACCTCCGGCCACGAGGGCGCAGTGATCGTCGACGACGGCACGGTGACCGTCGACCTGACCGACGCCGATGCCGCCGTCGTGATCCGAGAGCTCGTCACCGCGGGGATCTCGGTGCGCGGATTCTCGCAATCGACGCGCCTCGAAGACGTGTTCCTCGACCTCGTCCACCGAGACACCCCAGGGTCTTCCACCAGCAAGGATCGTTCATGAGCACCACACACGCAGACGGGCGCGCTGCCGGATACACCGGCGGTAGCACCTTGCCGTTCCGTACCGAGCTACGCAGGCAACTGGGACGTCGACGCACTCAGCTGGCGATCGGCTTCCTGGCGCTGCTGCCGGTAATTCTCGCCATCGCCTTCACCGTCGGCAGCTCGAGTGCGGACTCGGATGCCGATGGGCTCATCGAGCTCGGCACCCGCGGTGGCATGAACTTCACGGTCTTCGCTCTGTTCATGTCCGTGGGCTTTCTGCTGATCGTGGTGGTGGCCCTGTTCTTCGGCGACTCGGTGGCAAGCGAAGCCTCGTGGTCGAGCCTGCGGTACCTGCTGGCCATTCCCGTGCCCAGGAGTCGACTGCTGACGCAGAAGGCACTGGTGTCGGCGACGCTGTCCAGTGTTGCGATCCTGGTGCTCGTCGGGGTGTCCCTGCTGATCGGCACCGTGATGTACGGCGCGGAATCGTTGATCACCCCGCTGGGCGAGGGGCTGCCCTACGGCACCTCACTGGTTCGGCTACTGATCGCGGTCGCGTACATCGGCATCAACCTGCTGTGGGTCGCGGGCCTGGCCATGCTGCTGTCCGTGCTCACCGACGCCCCTCTCGGGGCCGTCGGCGGTGCGGTGATGACGTCGATTCTGATGCAGATTCTCGACCAGATCACGGCACTGGGATCACTCCGCAACTACCTGCCCGGGCACTACGCCAATTCGTGGATCGATGCATTCGGCACGAGCATCGACTGGAACGACATGGTGGTCGGTTCGTTCTCGGCCGTCACGTACGCAGCCGTGTTCGGGTTGATCGCGTGGCGACGTTTCGGCACCAAGGATATCACCAGCTGAGGCGGCCTACTTCTTCTTGATTGCGGGCCCGAAGACACCCTCGGGAATGACGCCCGCACCGACGATCGTCTCGCGCCACGGCGTCGCGAGCGAAACCAGCCGAGCGGCACCGTCCTCGCCGAGGGCGGCCCACGGTGCAACTGCGAGGTCGTTGGTGATGTCCTCGACCAACGTACGGAGATCTTTCCCGTCCTGGGTCAGCGCACCGTCGGACGAGAGCAGCTCACGGTCGGCCAGAGACGCGACCGCCCCGTCCCACTGCTCGGTCGACCATCCGCGACGCTTGCGGGCGAACTCCTTCTCGAAGCCGTAGCCGGTGGCGGTATGGGTGATGAGTGCTTCGAGACCGCTCAGTCCCGCCGTCTGCAGCGCCGCGAGGTGACCGTCGCCGCGGTATTCGCGGATCAGAGTCAGGGCGTGCCACAGCACGAGATGCGGAGCTGTCGGCCAGTCGAGCTCGGCATACGCGGCGTACAGGGGTCGGCCGTCGTCACCGGGAATGCCACGGGCTGCGATCGATGCCAGGTCTGCGGCCTCGGCCATGTCCGCGGACGTCAGGACCTCGGGCCCGAGCAGTCGGGCGAAGGCGGCATCGAGCGTGTCGTACCGGATTGCCATGATCTCGTCGGGCGACGCGATATCCCAGGCGGCCGGAATGAGCGGCGCGATCAGTTCACGATTGAAGTTGTAGAACGTAGCGGTGACGACACCTGCACCGACCCGCCCCAGAGGCGCTGCCCGGCCCGCGAAATAGCAGGCCCGCGGCGGCAACCCTGCGGCGACGAGAGCGTCCTGCGTCTCCGGAAGGAAATAGGTCATCGAGTGAATGAGCTCGAGCGCGCGAGAGGTGCGGCCGGCGGTGGTTGCGTCCATCGTTGAACCGTAACCGAACCTATTTGAGGCCTGCCGCATCCATCCCGCGCAGCTCCTTCTTCAGATCCTGGATCTCGTCGCGCAGTCGGCCGGCGAGCTCGAACTTGAGCTCGCGTGCCGCGTTCATCATCTGATCGGTCATGTTCTTGATCAGATCGGCCAGTTCGGCGCGGGGCATCGACGAGACGTCCTGGCCCTCGTACACCCCGGTGCTGACCGACCGGCCCGCCTCGCCCTGCGCTCGCCGACCCCGGCTGGAGTTGCGCCCGGATCCCCCGACTTCGACGACCGACTCGGTGTCCTCGGCTTCCTGGTACACCTGGTCGAGGATGTCGGCGATCTTCTTGCGCAGCGGCTGAGGGTCGACGCCTCGTTCCTTGTTGTACGCGATCTGCTTCTCACGCCGACGCTCGGTTTCCTCGATCGCGTAGGTCATGGAGTCGGTCATCTTGTCGGCGTACATGTGGACCTCGCCGGAGACGTTTCGGGCGGCACGGCCGATGGTCTGGATGAGGCTGGTGCCGCTCCGGAGGAAGCCTTCCTTGTCGGCGTCGAGAATCGCCACCAGCGAGACCTCGGGCAGGTCGAGACCCTCACGGAGCAGGTTGATGCCGACCAGCACGTCGTACTCGCCGAGTCGGAGCTGCCGGAGCAGTTCGACGCGGCGCAGCGTATCGATGTCGGAGTGCAGGTAGCGGACACGAATGCCCAGTTCGAGCAGGTAGTCGGTCAGATCCTCCGACATCTTCTTGGTCAGCGTGGTCACCAGCACACGCTCGTCCTTCTCCGCGCGTTCTCGAATCTGATGGACCAGGTCGTCGATCTGGCCCTTGGTCGGTTTGATGACGACCTTGGGATCGACGAGTCCGGTCGGACGGATCACCTGCTCGACGAACTCTCCCCCGGTCTGGCCCAGCTCGTACTTTCCCGGAGTTGCCGAGAGGTAGACCGTCTGACCGATCCGCTGAGTGAACTCCTCCCACGTCAACGGCCGATTGTCGGTCGCGGACGGCAGGCGGAACCCGAAGTCGACGAGGTTGCGCTTGCGGGACATGTCGCCCTCGTACATCGCCCCGATCTGCGGAACCGTCACGTGAGACTCGTCGATGACGAGCAGAAAGTCCTCGGGAAAGTAATCGATCAACGTGGCAGGCGCGGTACCTGCACCGCGTCCGTCGATGTGCCGCGAGTAGTTCTCGATACCCGAGCAGAACCCGACCTGCTTGATCATCTCCAGGTCGTATTGCGTCCGCATCCGCAGCCGCTGAGCCTCGAGCAGCTTTCCCTTGCCCTCCAGCTCCGCGAGCCGACCTTCGAGTTCGGCTTCGATGTCCTTGACGGCCCGTTCCATCCGCTCCGGCCCGGCAACGTAGTGCGTGGCCGGGAAGATGCGCACCGAATCGACCTGCCGAACGATGTCGCCGGTCAGCGGATGGAGGTAGTACAGCGCTTCGATCTCGTCGCCGAAGAACTCGATGCGAATCGCCAGTTCCTCGTAGGACGGAATGATCTCGACCGTGTCACCACGAACTCTGAACGATCCGCGGGTGAAGGCCATGTCGTTGCGGGTGTACTGCACGTCCACGAGCAACCGGAGCAGCGCGTCACGCTGCACTTCGACGTTTACCTCGAGTTCGATCGACCGATCGACGTAGGACTGCGGGGTACCGAGACCGTAGATGCACGACACCGACGCCACCACGACCACATCGCGGCGCGAGAGCAGAGATGCCGTCGCCGAGTGCCGCAGCCGCTCGACATCGTCGTTGATCGACGAGTCCTTCTCGATGTAGGTGTCGGTCTGCGCGATGTACGCCTCGGGCTGGTAGTAGTCGTAGTACGAGACGAAGTATTCGACTGCGTTGTTGGGCAACATGTCTCGCAGTTCGTTCGCCAACTGCGCCGCCAAGGTCTTGTTCGGTGCCATCACCAAAGTGGGGCGCTGCAGCTTCTCGATGAGCCAGGCAGTGGTGGCCGACTTACCGGTACCGGTGGCACCGAGCAGTACGACGTCCTTCTCGTCCGCCTTGATCCGCCGTTCCAGCTCGGCGATGGCGGTCGGCTGATCGCCTGCCGGCGTGTGTTCGCTGACGACCTCGAACGCCGGTCCGGTGCGCTCGATTGCGCCTACCGGACGGTGCTCGGAGTGCGCGACAACGGGATGTTCGGATGCAAACGCCATTTCACAAGCGTAGACGCGACCACCGACAAGTTCCGTCGGGCAGACCCCGGACGTCGGTTCCCGGTAGCTTCTACAGGCATGGTCGCTCACACGTCAGCCGGTGCGCACACCGTCGTTCATGCCCCCAAGCACGAGACGTTCGACCTCGTCGCCAAGACGAACGTGGATCCCAAGGGGTTCGTCCGTGTCGTCGACGAATACCGCGTCGAGCCGTGGGGGCTGTACATGGCCCGCCCGTCCGATCACGCCCACTTCGACTACCTGGAGTCCTGGTTGCTGCCCGCTCTGGGGCTACGGGCCTCGGTGTTCCACTATCTGCCCGCGCACGCCCGCGATCAGGACTACTACGTCGACATCGGCGAGTACACCGCCGGCGCCACCCGATGGACATCCGTCGACCACTATCTCGACCTCAGCGTGCGTACCGGCCGCGATTACGACCTGCTCGACGTCGACGAGCTGTTCGACGCTCGGGTGGCGCGCCATCTCGACACCCCCACGGCCGAGCTCGCGCTGGCCAGATCGATCACGGCCATCGAAGGACTGATGCGGCACGACTACGACCTGAACGCGTGGCTCGCATCCCTCGGAATGCCGACCGAGTGGAACGGCAAGCCGTCCTGACTCGGTCGGCCCCGATTCACGCGGTCCAGTCGGTCTGCTCCGCCCACTGCCATGCCCGACGGTATGCCACATCGAACCATGGGGCTTTCGCGTTCTCGTAGGCCTCGATGGCCGAGCCGAAGTCGGTGATTCCGGCAGCGGCCTCGGAGGCGCGTCGCTTGATTCCGGCGTATTCGGTGGTGATGTTGTCGTCCGCTCGCAGCCAGTCCCGGAACAGCAGGGCGAACGTCTGATTCGGCCAGCCGTCGACCCGGATATGTACGTTCGCCGGCCGGCCGGGGTCTGCGCTGCCGTGAAAACGCTTGGCCCACACGGCAGGATCGGCTTCTCCGCCGATTCCGTATGCGGGCTTTGGATAGTCGAAGTTGCTGGCCTCTCGCCGAGGGAACCCTGCCACGCGCAGCTGCTCGGCGACAGCATCGGCGTCGTCGAGCCCGCGCACGGTGATCTGAATGTCGATGACATCCTTCGCGTCGAGACCGGGCACCGCGGTGGAGCCGATGTGGTCGATTCGGACCGCTTTGTCCGCGCAGGCAAGGGCCAGGCGCGAGATGATGCGTCGGGCCTGCGATTCCCACGTGGGGTCGGCCGTCACCTGTTCCGGATGAACGCGCGCGATGATCCCCTCCCTGATGTTGCGCTCGAAGGGAATCAGGCGCTCGTTCCACAGGGCTCGGACGACGTCGTCGACGCTGCCTGGCGCACCGGTGTTGTCGATCCACACGTCTGCTGCAGCGCGGCGCGCATCATCGGTTGCCTGCGCTGCGATCCGCGCGCGAGCGTCGGCCTCGGGCATGCCTCGCTGTCCCGTCAGACGACGCACCCGTTCCTCGGCGTCGACCCACACGATGACCACGAGGTGAAAGAACGGGCCCATCGATCCCTCCACGAGGAGCGGAATGTCCTGCACCACTACGGCATCCGGCGCTGCACCGTCGATGATCGCGGCGGTGCGCTCGCCGACCAACGGATGAACGATGGCGTTGAGCTTCTTGCGGGATTCCTCGTCGCCGAATGCCTTGGTCGCCAACGCCGGACGGTCGAGCGAGCCGTCGGGTGCGAGAATGTCGACTCCGAAGGTGTCCGTCAGTCGTTGCAGCCCAGGCGTTCCCGGCTCCACGACTTCACGGGCAAGCACATCGGAGTCGACGAGCACTCCCCCGAGTTCGGTCAGCACCTTGGCAACGGTCGATTTTCCGGCACCTATTCCACCGGTCAGTCCCAGTCTCAGCATGCAACCAGTCTGACACTCGAACACGCCGAATCACACCAGCCTCAAATGCACCGTTTTCGGAGGTGGGTCGGTTATCTTCGACGGGCGAGACCTCGATGTGCCGACCCACAGCTATTGAAAAGGACACCCATGCGAAGCAATCAGATCCAACCGGGTCGGCACCGCCTTGGCATGGATGCAGGCGTTCATTGCATTCTCATCCCGGAAGTAGCCTCGGCGTTGGCCGACCATCGGCGTAACTGGTTCACCAACCTCCTGACCCCCGCCCGCCACAGCTTCGCCAGCATGCGCAAGCGCACGGAGAGCGTCGGCCAGTGGAGTCCAGCCACCGCCGCGTAGTTCGCACTCCCCCTCACACATGGGCCCGGTTCATCGGAACCGGGTCCATCGTCGTGTCCGCAGCTTCTCTGCTCCCCTGATTCGAAACGAGAAAGCCCCGGTTCTCACGTGGAGAACCGGGGCTCGGTGTCACACCCTCACGGGTGGACCACTTCTATCAGGCGTTGCCCGACAGCTTCTCGCGAAGTGCAGCGAGCTGCGCATCGCTGGCCAGCGAACCACCGGTCGAGGCCGGAGCCGACGCTGCGGGAGCGTCGCCTTCTGCATCGGCGGGGGCCTGACCCGACTCGGAGGAGTAGTTGGTGTTGGCGGCTTCGGCAGCTTCGTCCTTGGCCGTCTTCTCCATCTGAGCGGTGTGCATCTTGTGGCGACGCTCCGCCTCGGCGTAGCGACCTTCCCACTCTTCACGCTGCTTCTCGTAACCTTCGAGCCATTCGTTGGTCTCGGAGTCGAAGCCCTCGGGGAAGATGTAGTTGCCACCCTCGTCGTACGAGTCGGCCATGCCGTACTTGGACGGATCGAACTCTTCTGCGTAGTCCTCGTTGGCCTGCTTGAGGCTCAACGAAATCCGGCGACGCTCGAGATCGATGTCGATGACCTTGACGAGTGCGTCGTCGCCGACACCCACGACCTGGTCCGGAACCTCCACGTGGCGCTCGGCCAGCTCGGAGATGTGCACGAGGCCCTCGATGCCCTCTTCGACGCGCACGAATGCACCGAAGGGAACGAGCTTGGTGACCTTGCCGGGCACGATCTGGCCGATCGCGTGGGTGCGAGCGAACTGGCGCCACGGATCTTCCTGAGTTGCCTTGAGCGACAGCGAAACACGCTCGCGGTCCAGGTCGACGTCGAGAACCTCGACGGTGACCTCGGTGCCGACCTCGACAACCTCGGACGGGTGATCGATGTGCTTCCAGGACAGCTCGGAGACGTGCACGAGTCCGTCGACGCCACCCAGGTCCACGAAGGCACCGAAGTTGACGATGGAGGACACGACGCCCTTGCGGACCTGGCCCTTCTGGAGCTGGTGCAGGAACTCGCTGCGGACCTCGGACTGGGTCTGCTCGAGCCATGCGCGGCGCGACAGGACCACGTTGTTGCGGTTCTTGTCGAGCTCGATGATCTTGGCCTCGATCTCCTTGCCGACGTACGGCTGGAGGTCGCGGACGCGACGCATCTCGACGAGCGAGGCGGGAAGGAAGCCACGAAGACCGATGTCCAGGATGAGTCCACCCTTGACGACCTCGATGACGGTGCCCTTGACGGCCTCGTCCTTCTCCTTGAGCTCCTCGATCGTGCCCCAAGCGCGCTCGTACTGAGCTCGCTTCTTGGACAGGATCAGACGGCCTTCCTTGTCCTCCTTGGTGAGGACGAGTGCTTCGATCTCATCTCCAACGGAGACGACCTCGTTGGGGTCGACGTCGTGCTTGATGGAGAGCTCGCGGGAAGGAATGACGCCTTCGGTCTTGTAACCGATGTCGAGTAGAACCTCGTCACGATCGACCTTGACGATGGTGCCCTCGACGATGTCACCATCGTTGAAGTACTTGATCGTGGCGTCGATGGCGGCGAGAAAATCCTCTGCGGAGCCGATATCGTTGACGGCTACCTGCGGTGAGGTTGTGGTTGAGGGCATGTGTTGAGTTGCTCCGGACGGGTTGGGTATCGGTTGATGGATGTTCGGTCGGACTTGGTGAAACGTGTGCAACACGAGCATCTTCGGCGAATCCGTTGCCGGATCCGTGTGCGCCGAGGTCGAGGGAACCCGACCTGGGCGCAGCATGAACACACTCGCGTTGAACAGGGTACGCGATGCCGCAGTACCAGCACAAACCCGGTTAGAGTCGGCGTGTGACCGATCTTTCCACACCGTCGTCCACTCCCGGCCGCGGCCGAATCGATTCGGTCGCGAGTGACCGCGCGAGTCGTCTCTGGTGGGATTCCGACGCCGAGAGCTACCACCGTACGCACGGCGCGTTTCTCGGAGTGTCGACCGAATCCGGGGAGTTCGTCTGGTGCCCGGAGGGGCTGCACGAGGGCGACGTGCATCTGCTGGGCGACGTCGCGGGCAAGGACGTCCTCGAAGTGGGCTGCGGCAGTGCACCGTGCGCCCGCTGGCTCGGAACCCAGGGTGCGCGCGCGATCGGTCTCGACATCTCGATGGGCATGTTGCAGCGCGGCGTCGATGCAATGGCCGCGGGCGGGTCGACGGTTCCGCTGGTGCAGGCCAGTGCCGAGTCCTTACCGTTTGCCGACGAGCGGTTCGACATCGTCTGCTCGGCCTTCGGTGCGGTGCCGTTCGTCGCGGACTCCGCCAATGTGATGAAGGAAGTCGCGCGGGTACTGCGGCCGGGCGGGATCTGGGTGTTCGCCGTCAACCATCCGATGCGCTGGGTGTTCCCCGACGATCCCGGGGTCGGCGGTCTGACCGCGACGATTCCGTACTTCGATCGAACCCCGTACGTCGAATACGACGCCGACGGGACTCCCAACTACGTGGAGCACCACCGGACGATCGGTGACCGCGTGCGCGAGCTGGTCGCCGCAGGTCTCGAGGTGCGCGACATCGTCGAACCGGACTGGCCGGAATGGCTCGACCGCGAGTGGGGACAGTGGAGTCCACTGCGCGGGCAGCTCTTTCCGGGCACCGCGATCTTCAGCAGCCGCAAACCGCTCTGACCGAGTGCGCCGCGATCAGCGCCGGTGCACCCGGGCTTCCACGGCCTCGGTGAATGCGCTGGTCGACGCCTGCCCACCGAGGTCGGCTGTCGCGACCCCGGATTCGACCGTGGCGTCGACGGCGTCACGGATCCGGCCGGCGGCCGCGGCCAGCCGATCGTCCGTGTGGCGCGGGGCGAGCCACTCGAGCAGCATTGCAGCGGACAGGAAGAGTGCCGTCGGATTGGCCCGGTTCTTCCCTGCGATGTCCGGGGCCGATCCGTGCGAGGCCTGCGCCATCGCCCGAGTTTCCGAGGAATTGATCGACGGCGCCGTGCCGAGCGACCCGGACAACTCGCCCGTCAGGTCCGACAGGATGTCCCCGAACATGTTCTCGGCCACGATGACGTCGTAGTCCTCACCGCGTCGAACCAGGTGTGCCGCCAACGCGTCGACGTGCTCCTCGGTGACCTCGACGTGCGGGAAGTGCTCGCTCACCGCGCGGCACGCATCACGGAACAGTCCCGTCGTCATCGACAACACGTTGGTCTTGTGCACGATGGTCAGCGTGCGACGGCGCCGGTCTGCCAGCGAGAACGCCTCGCGTGCAATGCGTTCACACGCGGGGCGGGTGAACACTCCGACTGCCAGCGCCACATCGGGAGTCGGCATGAACTCGCCACTGCCGACGAACATGTTGCGATCGGCGTAGAAGCCTTCGGTGTTCTCCCGCACCACCACCAGATCCATCCGCGGGGACATAGCCCGCACGCCGGCCAGTGCTCTTGCCGGCCGGATGTTGGCGAACAAGTCGAAATTCTTGCGAATCCGTCCACCGGGCGTCAGCTGCGAACGGAACGGCTCCGGATACGACGCACTGTCGTGCGGTCCCAGAATCCAGCATTCGAGTGCGGACAGTTCTCCCAACGTGCTGTCGGGTATCGGCATTCCGTGCTGGTCGATGGCGTCCAGGCCCAGCGGCAGGTGCACCCAGTCGACGGCCGGTCCGCCGACGGCCGCCAGTGCCGCGTCGACCACCCGGATAGTTGCGGGCACGATTTCGTGGCCGATCCCGTCGCCGGTCATGGCCCCGATCCGTATCGTCGTTGCATTCCGGCCGTCCGTCTGCGACATCATGGTCTCCATGGTGCAGTCCGCAGAACTCCTACTCGACTCCGGCCTCGACGCAGCAGTTCGCCGCGAGTGGGCGGCGCTGTCCGAGGCCGGCCTCCCGAGCCAGAACCGGCACCGCGGGGACTCGAATCGCCCACACATCACCGTCGCGGTGGCGTCGTCGATGCCCGTCGCGGTGGACGACGGCGCAGCGATCCGCTTCGATCCGCTCGGTGTGCGCCTCGGTGGCCTCGTCGTGTTCGGCGGTCGGGCGATCACTCTGGCCCGCCTGGTCGTTCCGAGCGTCGAATTGCTCGACCTACACGCCAGGGTGCACGCAGCCGTGGGCACGGGATCGTTCGACAACGTCGACCTCGGCCGTTGGACGCCGCACGTGACACTGGCCAGGCGATTGACGTCCGAGCAGGCAGGATCGGCCGTGCGACTGCTGTCGACGAGCATCGAGGACCTGGTGGGCTCCGCCGTGGCCCTGCGTCGATGGGACGGTGAAGCCAAGCGCGAATGGCGGATCGGCTGACCCCGGGCACCCTAGAACCGGAAGTCGCCGAACTGGGTCACCTCCGCGTGGGTATCGGGAGCGAGGCCTGCGAGCACGACGGCGTCGAGGGCCAGGAACAGCAGCACAACTACCAATACAATTGTCATGCCGCAAGCTTCCAACCTGCGAAGAATGCGCACGAGTGGCAGTAATGCCATATATCGACGACTTTCTGCCATACTTCTTTTCATGCTGAAACGAGTGGTTGTCGCGCTGATGCCGTTGACCGAACAGTTCGAGCTGGGCGTCGCCTGCGAGGTGTTCGGATTCGATCGCTCGGACGAGGGCCTACCCACCTACGACTTCTCTCTGATCGCAGGTGTCCCCCAACCGATCCGCACCCGCGTCGGTTACACCATCGACGTGCCGCACGATCTCGACAGTCTCGACAGCGCCGATCTGATCATCATTCCGGCCGGTGGCACCGAGACGGCTGTGGACGGCAGCTTCGTGTGCGGAACCGAATACGACGCATCCATCGAACCCCTGCTGGCCAAGCTTCGCGCAGCGGTGGAACGAGGCGCGATGGTCGCGAGCCTGTGCAACGGTGCTTTCGTACTCGGCAAAGCGGGACTTCTCGACGGCAGACCCTGCACGACGCATTGGCGGCACTCCGCCTCACTGGCCGCAAAATACCCCCTGGCACAGGTGGATCCGAACGTCCTCTACGTGGATGCGGGCAACGTACTCACCAGCGCAGGGACGGCAGCCGGAATCGACCTGTGCCTGCACATCGTGCGCAAGTACCAGGGCAGCGTCGTGGCCAACGGGATCGCTCGCCGGATGGTCGTTCCTCCGCATCGTGATGGCGGCCAGGCTCAATTCGTCACCAGTCCGCTGCCCGCCACTCGTACCGAGACACTGGCTCCGCTGCTGGACTGGATGACCGAGAACCTCGACTCCGAGCTGACCATCGGTCGACTGGCGGCGCGGGTGAACATGTCGGCGCGAACCTTCGCCCGCAAGTTCGCGGCCGAAACCGGAACCACACCCGCGCGCTGGCTCAACGACCAACGAGTACTGGCGGCGCAGCAGCTGTTGGAGAACTCGGACCTGCCGATGGATTCGATCGCCGAGGTGGTCGGTTTCGGCAATGCCGCGGCCCTGCGGCAGCATTTCGTGAGGTTGCGATGCACCACGCCGAATGCGTATCGCCGCACGTTCCGTGCCGCACCCCAGCCCGCCTGACGCAGGCGCTCCGACCCGACCGGGATGATTCCGGTCAATACCTGCGTTGAGACACACCAGAAGCGCAATCAATCGAAAGGGACCGCGTGGCCACTCAGACTTTGACCCAGCAGAATTTCGACGAGATCGTGACGAACAACGACGTGGTGTTGGTCGATTTCTGGGCGTCCTGGTGCGGACCGTGCCGCCAGTTCGCGCCGACGTTCGAGAAGTCGTCCGACGCGCACCCCGACGTGGTGCACGCCAAGGTGGACACCGAGGCCGAGCAGGGACTTGCTGCCGCGGCGCAGATCCAGTCGATCCCGACGATCATGGCGTTCCGCGAAGGAATTCTGGTGTACGCACAGCCCGGTGCACTGCCTGCGCCGGCGCTCGAGGACCTCGTCGGTCAGATCAAGGCACTCGACATGGACGTCGTGCGCCAGCAGATCGCCGAGCAGGCTCCCGCGGCGGAGTAGTTTTTCGTCGCTGCACACGACGCGAAGGGCCGCTCACCGAATTCGGTGAGCGGCCCTTCGTCGTTCTTCCTGCGCGGCCTCGAATCAGTGCGCAGCGGCATCCCAGCTGCGGCCGGTGCCGACCGAGACTTCCAAGGGCACCGACAGTTCGATGGCCGAGGACATCTTGTCGCGTACGAGCGCTTCGACTTCCTCACGCTCGGATTCGACGACCTCGAGCACCAGTTCGTCGTGGACCTGCAACAGCATTCGTGACTTCAGCGTCGACTCCGCCAGTGATCGGTGCACGTCGATCATCGCGACCTTGATGATGTCTGCGGCGGTGCCCTGGATCGGGGCGTTGAGAGCTGCCCGCTCGGCGACCTCGCGGCGCTGACGGTTGTCGCTGTTGAGATCGGGCAGGTAGCGGCGCCTGCCGTACAGCGTGGAGGTGTATCCCACCTTGCGCGCTTCCTCGACGGCGTTGCGCAGGTAGTCACGGACACCACCGAACCGCGCGAAGTACGCCTCCATCTGCTGCTTCGCCTCGTCGGTGGAGATCTTGAGCTGCGCGGCGAGACCGAATGCGCTGAGTCCGTATGCCAATCCGTACGACATCGCCTTGACCCGGCGACGCAGTTCGGGGGTGACCTCCTCGATCGGCACGCCGAACGCCCGGGCACCGACGAAACTGTGCAGATCCTCGCCGGTGTTGAACGCCTCGATCAGACCTTCGTCGCCGGATACGTGCGCCATGATGCGCATTTCGATCTGGCTGTAGTCGGCAGTGAGCAGCGTGTCGTATCCGGCCCCGACGACGAAGCCGTCACGGATGTGGCGTCCCGCCTCGTTGCGTACCGGAATGTTCTGCAGGTTCGGCTCGGTGGACGACAGTCGTCCGGTGGCCGCGACCGTCTGGTTGAACGTGGTGTGAATGCGTCCGTCGTCGGCGACGGATTTCAGCAGGCCGTCGACCGTGACCTTCATCCGCGTCGCGTCCCGGTGATCGAGCAGGAATTTCAGGAACGGATGCTCGGTCTTCTCGAACAGCCCCTGCAGCGCATCGGCATCGGTGGTGTACCCGGTCTTCGTCTTCTTCGTCTTGGGCATGTCGAGTTCCTCGAACAGCACCACCTGCAACTGCTTCGGAGATCCGAGGTTGATCTGCTTGTCGATCACGCCGTAGGCGGAGTTCGCGGCCTCGTCCACCTGCGCGGCGAATCCGGACTGCAGCGCGCGGAGGTGATCACCGTTCACGGCGATACCCGTTGCCTCGACATCGGCCAACACCGTCAGCAGCGGCAGCTCCATCTCGGAGAGCAGGGTGGTCGACTCGATGGCGGCGAGCTCGGCGTCCAACGCATCGGCCAGGTCGATCACGGCCCGCGCCTTGAGAATCTCTCCCTCCGCGAACGCCGCATCGGCGGTGTCCTCCGCGTCGAGCAACGACATCTGACCTTCTCCCGCATCCTCGACGCGGAGTTCGCGCTTGAGGTAGCGCAACGACAGGTCGTCGAGATTGAACGATCGCTGACCGGGCCGCACCAGGTACGCCGCCAGTGCGGTGTCGGTGGTCAAGCCGCCGAGGGTCCAGCCGCGCCCACGAACCGCATGCAGAGCCCACTTGGCCTCGTGCAAGGCCTTGGGTTGCGCTGCATCTGCGAGCCAGGCCGCGAGTGCCTGCTCGTCGGATTCGTCCAGAGCGGTCGTCGTGACGAACGCGCCCTCGCCGTCGGCCGCGGCGATCGCCACCGACGTCGCATCGCTGTCGAACGGCCGACGCGGGCCGAGAATCGACAGCCCACTACGCCTGCCGTCGGCTGCGTGTTCCGCGAGCCATGCGGCCAGTTCACCCGGTGCGACGATGCCGCCGCGGACGTCGAACCCTTCCTCCGCCTCGGGTTCGACCGACGCGAGTGTCTCGAACAACCGGTCCCGCAGAATGCGGAACTCCAGGTCGTCGAACAAGGCGTGGATCTTCTCGCGGTCCCACGGAGCGAGTTCGAGCTGATCGGGGGTGTAGGGCAACGGCACATCTCGGACCATCTCGGTGAGCTCGCGGTTGAGCACCACGCTCGACAGGTTGGCGCGCAGTGCATCTCCCACCTTGCCCTTGACCTTGTCCACGTTGTCGACAAGGGCGGTGAGGGAACCGTATTCGATGATCCACTTGGTCGCCGTCTTCTCGCCGACACCAGGAATGCCAGGAAGGTTGTCGCTCGGGTCTCCGCGCAGGGCCGCGAAGTCAGGGTACTGCGACGGCGTCAACCCGTACTTGGTGGCGACCTCGTCGGGAGTGAACCGAGTCAGATCCGAGACGCCCTTGCGCGGATACAACACCGTGACGTTGTCGGTCACCAGCTGCAGCGCATCGCGGTCGCCGGTGACCACCAGGACGCGGTAGCCGAGCGCCTCTGCCTGGGTCACCAGAGTGGCGATGATGTCGTCCGCCTCGAAGCCGGCCTCTGCCATCACCGGAATACCCATGGCCCCGAGTACGTCCTTGGTGATGTCGACCTGGCCGGCGAACTCGTCCGGGGTCTTGCTGCGGTTGGCCTTGTACTCGGGGAACCGCTCGGCGCGGAAGGTCTGCCGCGAGACGTCGAACGCCGCCGCGATGTGCGTCGGTTTCTCGTCCCGCAGCAGATTGATCAACATCGAGGTGAACCCGTACACGGCGTTGGTGGACTGACCGCTGGTGGTCTTGAAGTTGTCCGCAGGCAACGCGAAGAAGGCACGGAACGCCATCGAGTGGCCGTCGATGAGCAGCAACGTGGGCCGCTCCCCGCCCGCCTTCGCGTCGGTATCGGCTGCGGGCGCTGCACTTTTCTCCGTTACTGGGCTCACGGTTGACCAGTCTAGGGAGCGGGTCCGACAACTCGAAGCCGGATGCAGGCGCCGCGACGCGATCGCTCTCACGGCGCGCGTCGTGCACCGCGAAACACAACCGATACTTTCCGGAAATCTCAGTCGCCGATTTTGCGTCGTTTCAGCGGATAGAGTCCGACAATTGCAGTAAATCCCCAACCCGTGACTCAACGACAACCGTCCGGAGGACGTGCGTGGCTCCAAATGTTCGATGGACCAGAAAGGTGCAACCGCCGAGGTTGCGCGCAAGATCTGCCGTTCGGCTCTTCCAGCGAACACTCCTACTCGCCGTTCTGAGTTCCATTGCCGCGCTGCTGTTCAGTGCGCCGGCATTGGCCCAGGAACCTACCCCCACTCCCCCGGCAGCACCGGGGACCAGCGCCGAACAGGCACCGCCTGCGGACGCGGTCAGCGTCGCCGGATCTCTCAACAACGGTGGCGAAAGACTCATCGGCGTCGATGTCGCGGCGCTGGACGCGTCCGGCTCCGAAGTCGCCCGCACCACCAGTGAAACCGGCGGCCGGTGGACCCTCGAATTGTCTCCCGGCACATACACATTCCAGGTGGTCCAGGAAACGCTCCCCGACGGCGTCAGCGTTCAGGGCGAGGTCCAGCGCGATGTGGAGGCCGGGCGTTCCAACACCGTCATCTTCTCGTTCGGCGAGGCCAGAACCGCCACCAGCATTCCGTTCTACGAGAAGTTCGTACGCACTACGGTCGACGGCTTTCGCTTCGGCCTCGTCATCGCGCTCGCCGCGGTCGGACTGAGTCTGATCTTCGGCACCACCGGTCTGACGAACTTCGCGCACGGAGAGATGGTCACCCTCGGTGCCGTCGCGGCGTGGTTCTTCAACGTCAGTGTCGGGATACAACTCATCCCGGCCACGCTGCTGGCGATCGTCGTGGGAGTCGCGATCGGCTGGCTCAACAACGCTCTGATATGGCGGCCGTTGCGCAAACGACGGACCGGCCTCATCGCACAGCTCGTGGTGACGATCGGCCTCGCAATCGCACTGCGCTATCTCATCCTGATCTTCTTCTCGGACCGCTCCGAACCCTTCGACGACTACCAGGCTCAGACCGAGAACAACTGGGGTCCGCTCTCGATCACCAACGTCAACCTCGCCTGCATCGTCATCAGCATCGTCGTTCTGGTCGGCGTCGCACTGATGTTGCAGCGCACCAAGATCGGCAAGGCCATGCGTGCGGTTGCCGACAACCGGGACCTCGCTGCGTCCTCCGGCATCAACGTCGAGCGCGTGGTCACGTTCGTCTGGTGCCTCGGCGGCGGCCTGGCTGCCCTCGGCGGCGTGTTGTTCGGGCTCTCCGAACTCGGCGGTCGCGTCCAGTGGGAGATGGGCTTCAAACTCCTGTTGCTCATGTTCGCCGGCATCACACTCGGTGGACTGGGAACGGCCTACGGCGCCTTCCTCGGTTGCGTCATCGTCGGTCTGCTCGTGCAGTGGTCGACGCTGGTCATCAATCCCGATCTCAAATACATCGGAGGGTTGCTCGTCTTGATTCTCATCCTCGTCGTCCGTCCACAGGGCATCCTCGGCTCGCGACAAAGGATCGGGTGACCTTCACATGGATATCATCGGCGCACTTCAGATCTCACTCGCTCAGCTGGTCGGCCCGTCGGCCATCTTCTACGCTCTACTCGCCATCGGCCTGAACCTGCACTTCGGTTACGCCGGACTGCTCAACTTCGGTCAGATCGGCTTCGCACTGCTCGGCGGCTACGGCGTCGGCATCACCACGATCACCTACGAACAGCCGCTGTGGCTGGGCATTCTGGTCGGCCTCGCTGCAGCCGGGTTACTGGCCCTGGTTCTCGGCATTCCGACGCTGCGACTGCGAGCCGACTATCTCGCGATCGTCACCATCGCCGCCTCGGAAATTCTCCGATTGGTGTTTCGGTCCACCGCAACGGATTCGGTGACCAAATCCACCAACGGCATCACCGGCTTCGCCGGCCCGTTCACCAGCATGAGCCCGTTCGAGGGTGGTAAGTCCTACGAATTCATCGGCGTGCGGTTCCTCGGCAACGATCTGTGGGCCATGCTCGTCGGCTGGACACTGGTCCTGCTGCTGTGCGGCGTGGTCTACCTGCTGACGCACAGCCCGTGGGGACGCGTCCTCAAGGCTGTCCGTGAGGACGAGGACGCAGCCCGTTCGCTGGGCAAGAACGTCTTCGTCTACAAGATGCAGGCACTGGTTCTCGGTGGCGTCATCGGCGGTATGGGCGGTGTGTTCAACGCACTGCAGACCCAATCCATCAACCCGGACTTCTACTCGACGGCGCAGACATTCTTCGCCTTCGGCGCACTGATTCTCGGTGGGGCGGCAACAGTGTTCGGCCCGGTACTGGGCGCGATGCTCTTCTGGTTCCTGCTGTCCATACCCGATGCGATTCTGCGGCAATTGATCTCCGGCGACGACCCGGTGCTCAATCTCACCGGCGCTCAGGTCGGTGCCACGCGATTCGTGCTCCTGGGAATCCTGATCGCCGTCTTGATGGTGTTCAGACCTCAGGGCATTCTCGGCAACAAGCGAGAGGTTCAACTCAATGCCTGACCCGAGCAAGGATGCTGCTTCAACGGCCGCACCGAGCAAGAAAGCAAGCACACTCGAATCACGCGCTGCGCAGGCGTTGTCGAGCGATCAACGCGCCGCCCTGTTCGCCGGTGTTCCCAACGAACCCGGCGCACCGAAACCGGACGCCACGATGGTCGTCGACGGCGTCTCGCGCACCTTCGGTGGCCTCAAGGCCGTCGACGTGGCGCACCTCGAGATTCAGCGGGGCTGCATCACCGGACTGATCGGGCCCAACGGCGCAGGCAAGACCACCCTGTTCAACCTGCTCACGGGATTCGATCGACCCGACACGGGAACCTGGTCGATGGACGGCCAGGAACTGGGCCGGATGCATCCGCACCAGGTGGCACGCAAAGGTGTGGTGCGCACGTTCCAGTTGACCAAGGCGCTGTCGAAACTGACTGTGCTGGACAATGTTCGGCTGGGTGCGACGGGTCAGCGCGGTGAGCGCATGATCAACACCTTCATGCCGTGGACGTGGAAGGCCCAGGAACGTCAGATCACCGAACGCGCCTACGAGCTACTGGGCCGCTTCAAGCTCGACGCCAAGGCCGACGACCTCGCCGGCTCGTTGTCCGGCGGCCAGCGCAAGCTGCTGGAGATGGCGCGTGCGTTGATGACCGATCCGTCGGTGGTCATGCTCGACGAGCCCATGGCCGGGGTCAATCCGGCTCTGACGCAGTCACTTCTGGGGCACATCAAGTCGCTTCGCGACGACGGTATGACGGTGGTGTTCGTCGAGCACGACATGGACGTCATCCGCGACATCAGTGACTGGGTGGTGGTGATGGCTCAAGGCAGCATCATTGCCGAGTCCACCCCCGAGGAGCTCTCCAACAACGGAGCCGTCGTCGACGCGTATCTCGGTAGCCATCACGATCAGGCTCTCGAGTTCGATGCCGACGGCAATCCGGTCGGTGCCACAGCGGAGCTGGCGGAGGCACTGAAGAAGGCCGAGGCCGAGGAACTCGAAGCGGGAGGCGACCTCTCGGAGCCGGAGTTCGCCCGCCCGATCGCAACCGACGGCACCGAAGGCGGCTCGCACCGGGCCAAGGAGGACGACCGATGAGCGAACAGACATTGACGCCGGCGGAATTCGCCGCGACACCCGAGGAACATGCTCGACTCGCCGAAGGTGCACTGCTGCGCGCGGACGGGTTGGTGGCCGGATACATCCCCGGTGTCAACATCCTCAGCGAGTGCAACTTCTTTCTCAACGACGGCGAGATCGTCGGCATCATCGGACCCAACGGTGCCGGGAAGTCGACTCTCCTCAAGACCCTGTTCGGTCTGGTCGCCGTCCGTGAGGGCAGCGTCAAACTGCGCGGCGACAACATCACCTCCGCAGAAGCGCATGTGTTGGTCACCAAGGGAGTCGGCTACGTTCCGCAGACGCAGAACGTGTTCCCGTCACTCACCATCGAAGAGAACCTCGAGATGGGAATCTATCTGCGTCCCAAGAAGTTCGGTGAGCGTTTCGAGTTCGTCAGCGAGCTGTTCCCGCTGCTCGGCGAGCGCAAGAAGGTCAAAGCAGGCGCGCTGTCCGGCGGCGAACGACAGATGGTCGCCATGGGACGCGCACTGATGATGGAGCCGTCGGTACTGCTGCTCGACGAGCCGTCGGCCGGATTGTCTCCGATGTTCCAGGACGAGGTGTTCATCCGCTGCAAGAAGATCAATGCAGCGGGCGTCTCGATCATCATGGTCGAGCAGAACGCTCGTCGCTGCCTCCAGATCTGCGACCGTGGCTATGTACTCGATCAGGGCCGCAACGCCTACACCGACACCGGTCCGGCATTGATGAACGACCCGAAGGTGATCGAGCTGTACCTCGGCACACTGGCGGGAAGCAAAGAGAAGAAGTAGCTGCTCGGCAAACGACGACGGCCCCGGTTCGACATCGAACCGGGGCCGTCGTCGTTGCCGTCGAACGTGTGACACCTACGAAAACCTCTGGGCCCGAGTCCTGATCGAGGACTCGGGCCCAGAGGCTGTGTGACAGTTACAGATCACTCACCGACGACGATGTAATCTTCCGTCGTCAGGGTGTTGTCCGGTCCGAAGACCAGGTTGCCGTAGGAACCGGTGGCGGGCTCTCCTGCGTCACTGAAGTTCAGCGCGCCGGTGATTCCGTCGTAGTCGATATCGGTTCCGGCCTTGACGAGCGGAAGGCACTCGGCGTAGCTGGTGCACTTGGTGCCGTCCTTGGTGACGCTGTTGATGTTGGCCGCGATGTCGGTACCTGCCGTCGACTTGGCCTGCTCGGCAGCGAGCGCCGAGATGATCACTGCGTCGTAGGACTCACCCGCGTAGTTGAAGTCCACCAGAGCCGGATCGACGACCTTGAGACGATCCTGGAATCCGGTGCCGACATCGGTCAACGGAGTGGTGCCGCGCATCGTGTCCAGCAGACCCGCTGCGACCGACTCACCGAGGGCGTTGCCCATGTTGCCGTCGACGCCGTAGACCAGCGTGCCGTCGGACGGTCCGATGCCGATCTCGTGCATACGGGTGATGATCTTCGCGGACTCCTCGAAGCCGATGATGGCCACGGCGTCCGGGTTGAAGTTCTTCACACCGTCGACCTCGGCGTTGAACGACTGTGCGTTCGGGTCGTAGATCGTGGTCTGGATCTGGTCCGCCGCGATGCCCGCCTCTTCGAGGTTGTCCGCGGTGTTCGCGGCCAGGCCCGTGCCGTACGGGTCGTTGAGCGCGAGGATGGCGACGCGCTGCGCACCGTCCTGGGCGATCAGCTGGGACAGGGCCTGTGCCTGCAGCACGTCGGTGGGTGCGGTACGGAAGTACTGCCCCTTGTCCGGGTAGCAGACGAACTGATCGGACGTGTTGGCCGGCGAGAACTGCACGACGCCTGCGCTGGCGATCTTGTCGATGACCTTGAGCGAGACCGAGGACGACGCTGCACCGACGATGACGTCGGAACCGCCGGCGAGCAAGCGGTCCACCGTGGTGTTGGCGGTATCGGTCGTCGTGTCGCCCGAGTCACCGGGGATGAGCGTGACGGGCTGCTCGAGGACGCCACCGGCTTCGTTGACGTCGTTGACGGCCAGCTGCACACCGGCAACTTCGGGCGGGCCGAGGAAGGCCAGGGTTCCGGTCTCGGGGAGAAGGGTTCCCACCACCAGCGGGGCCGTGTCCGGGGTTGCCCCGGCAGTGGCCTGCTCGGGCGTGCAGTCGGTGGAGACGGTCGTTTCCGCGGCTGCAGTGCCGCCGCTGGCACTGGTGGAGTCGGTCGAGCCCGAGTCGTCGCTCGACGAACAGCCGAACAGTGCGAGCGAGGTAACGCTCAGCACCGCAGCCGTGCGGACATAGGTCCGAATTGCCATCTAGGTTCTCCTTGAAATTGCTCGTCGATGAAGCGCACCTGAGTTACATGTGGCTCACGTGTGGGTCAGACGCTAATGCTCGGAGCCGATTCGCAAAGCCTAGAACGACGCTCGTGACCTGACTGTGACCTAGAGAGTCGAAGTTTTACGTGGCCGTAGCTTTCGCCGGCCGATCAGCTTTCTCCCACGGGCTTGTTCGCAGGGGTACCGAGCGTGTCGATCACGACCTCCGCGACGGCCTTCATCGTCGTCCTGCGATCCATCGCGGCGCGCTGAATCCACTTGAACGCCTGCGGTTCTGTGAGCGATTGCGATTCCATCAGGATGCCCTTGGCCTTCTCGATGAGCTTGCGCGTCTCGAGCCGATCCTGCAGATCCACGATCTCGGATTCGAGGGCGGAGATCTCACCGAAACGGCTGGCGGCCAACTCCACCGCAGGCATCAGATCGGCTTTGGTGAACGGCTTGACCAGATACGCCATGGCCCCGGCATCGCGAGCTTTCTCCACGAGTTCGCGTTGACTGAACGCGGTGAGAATGACGACGGGCGCAATGCGCTTCTCTGCAATCTCCGACGCCGCATCGATTCCGTCCCGACGCGGCATCTTCACATCCATGATGACCAGATCGGGACGCAGTTCGACGGCCAACTCCACCGCCTGCTGACCGTCGGCCGCTTCACCGACCACGTCGTACCCCTCCTCGCGGAGCATCTCCACGAGGTCCAATCGGATCAGGGATTCGTCCTCTGCCACCACCACACGAAGCGGGGGCTTGCCAGTACCGTGCGCACCAGGAGCATTCATCTGTATCGGTCTCCTTTGACAGTCATCGCCCATCAGGGCCGTCGAGCATCTGAAGGGTACCGGTGCGCGAGGCCGAAAGCGCATCTTCTAAACTCGTCAATCGTTGCTTGAAAGACGCCAGCCCTCGTATCCCAATTGGCAGAGGAAACGGATTCAAAACCCGTCCAGTGTGAGTTCGAGTCTCACCGAGGGCACCACAGCAGCCACGAATCGGTATCGGTAAAGGCCGCTCGTGATCGCGCCTACAGTGGAGTGATGTACATACCCAGCAGTCTTCGTTGCCACGACACCAGCGCGGGAAATTTGTGCGCAGCGAAGGTCGACCATCGTTTCGGGGATTCGGCGGACCGGTCCGCCCAGTGGGTCTTCTACACCTGCAGCGCCGATTCCACTCACGAGACCGGTTACGTCGACCGCCTGGTCACTGCCTGAACCATGTTCGTAGAACGCGCGTACGTCCATGCCGACGATGTCGGATCGGACTGGCCCTTCACCGTGCCTGCTGTCGCCGACCTCGCTCGCGAGGGACTCGAATTCCTGGCACCGGTCACAATTCTGGTCGGAGACAACGGTTCCGGTAAATCGACTCTCGTCGAAGCAATAGCCGAGGGATTCGGAATCGATGCCCGCGGCGGTCGCGCGGCGCAGCAGTCGCGTCGAATCGACGAGGTGACCAGCGCGCTCGGAGAGGTACTCGAACTCGAGACCACGCCACGAGGTTCTCGAATGCTTCGTGGCCCACGACTGAACAAGCGCGGCTTCTTCCTGCGCGCCGAGACCGCGTTCGACATGGCCGAGAACCTCGGCGGCGTGCCGGGTTTCTGGGACGAGAACACCGCCGAGATGAGCCACGGTGAAGGGTTCCTGACCATGTTCGGTGCAATGTTGGACGAACCCGGTTTCTACGTTCTGGACGAGCCCGAATCGGCCCTGTCGTTCACCGCGAGCCTGCAGCTCGTTGCACTGATGTCCGAGCTGGGCGATGACGGCGCGCAGATCGTCTGCGCCACCCACTCACCGATTCTGGCGTCGACGCCCGGTGCGGACATCGTCGAAGTAGGCGAACACGGTCTACGCCGAAGCACTTGGGACGAACTCGAATTGGTACAGCACTGGCGCCGCTACCTCGACGACCCGAACAGCTATCTCCGTCACCTGCTCGACTGACCGTCGGCCATCGGCACCTCACGACGGCGACGCACACTTCCCGGCGAGACGCCCGTGGCGCGCTTGAACGCCTTCCCGAACGCAGCCTCCGACAGATACCCACTGCGCCGGGCCACTTCGGCCATCACCACGTCCTCGGATCGCAACGTGCCGTACGCGACCTGCATCCGCCACGTCGCGAGATAGCTCATCACGGAATCACCGACCAGCTCGGTGAAACGTGCCGAGAACGCAGAGCGAGACATGTTCACCCTCGATGCCAGACCCGCAACGGTCCACCGCTCGTGCGGGTGTCGATGGATCAGCGCCAACGCCGTTCCGATCCGATCGTCCTGCAATGCACCGAGCCAACCCGACTGCGCACCTGGCGTATTCGCGATCCACGACCGCAGCGCATGGATCACCAGAATGTCGGACAGCCGGGTGATCACCGCTTCTCCCCCGGGCTCGAGCACACGCGCCTCGTCCGCGACCATAGCCAGTACGTTCTGCATCCTCGATTGCCTCGGGCCCGGATCAGCGTCGACCACCACCAGCGCGGGCAACAGGCGAACGAGCTTCTGCGCTGCAGGATGATCCAGCCGCACCGCCCCGCACACGAGAGTCGCAGCACGGCCGGCACCGCCCGCGTCGTGAGTGAGCACCGCGTAGCGATCGCTGATGTACTCGTGCGGGAGATCGTGAACGCTCGTCGCCTGAACCGATGCGTCGCCGGCTGCGGTGAGCACGTGCCCTCGCCCGTGCGGCACCAACGCGAAATCGCCGGGGATCAGCTCACGCGTCGGCTCGCCGGGAACCGACAATGCGCAACTGCCGTCGACGACCGTGTGAAACCACAGCGCATCCTCCATGGCGGGCAATGCGAGACCCCAGGATCCGCTCATCTCGGAGCGCACGTAGAACGATCCGGTCATCCGTAGAAAGTGCAGCGCTTCACCCAGGGGGTCGGACGACTTCCAGGGATCTGCGCCGCGCATGCACCGATCGTCCCACGAAATGGACGATCGGACATCGAACGCGGCTGTGTGCGCATTGCTCATCCAGCCTCTCGGGACGAGGGTGGACAACTGAACGCTCACCTACTGGAGGGAATCACCGTGTTGGATCGAATGCTCGCAGTCGCCACCGCCGTTGCCGCCGTCGGATGTGGGCTCGTTGCCGGAGTGCTGCTCGCCTTCTCCATCAGCGTGCTCCCCGGCCTGGCAACACTGCCGGTACCCGACGCGATCGCCGCCATGCAGAGATTCAATGCTGCGATTCTGAACCCACTGTTCCTGGCACTGTTCGTCGGGACAGCCGTATCGTGCACTCTCGCAGCGATTCTCGCCGTATCGACCGGTCGGGGTTCACCGGTGCTGGTCGTGAGCGGAGCCGCTCTCTACGTTCTCGGATGCGTCGCGATCACGGCCGTTGCGAACGTCCCCCTCAACGACGCGTTGGCCGGGGTGGATCCCGGCAGTGCTGCCGGTGCCCAGGTGTGGCAGAACTTCACCGAGAAGTGGACGCGATGGAACACCGTCAGAACAGTGGCCGCGACTGCGGCCTGCGCCGTTCTGATCCTCGGTCAGGGCAGATCGGCGCTGGGCTGATCGGACACCGAGTCCTGGTGTCGCTTACGGATTTCTTCCTCGAACCGCGCGATGAGGTGGTCGGTGTCTGCCGTGGACACATCGCGTGCGCCCTCGTCCATCGAGGCGTCACGACCCCGGCGCAATGCAGCAAGTTCGGCTTCGAGTTCGTTGTTGTCGAGTACACGTGGATCCAGCATGACCTCCATTGTGGTCCCCTGTCCGGTGCCCCCGCGGGGATTTGCTGTAATCACGCAATGAACGTCGTGCACAGCTTCGCACCGATTCTCGGCCGCGGCGCGAACACCTTGATTCTGGGCTCGATGCCCGGCGTCGCGTCGCTGGCCGCGCAGCAGTACTACGCGCACCCACGAAATGCGTTCTGGCCGATCATGGGAACGCTGTTCGGTGCAGGCCCCGAACTTCCCTACGATGCGCGCACCGAGCGTCTGCGCAGCCAGGGCGTCGCGATATGGGACGTGCTGAAGCTGTGCACGCGTGAAGGAAGCCTGGATTCGGCGATCGTCGAATCGTCCATCGAGACCAACGATTTCGAGCAATTGTTCGCCGAGAATCCCGGCATCGACCGGGTGTTCTTCAACGGAGCCAAGGCCGCCGAGACCTACCGGCGGTACGTGAAATCGGCAACGCCCCAGGTGGGATTCGAACGACTGCCGTCGACCAGTCCGGCGCACGCAGCACTCGATCTGCAGGCGAAGACGCGAATATGGACCGACGCACTCAGTCGCGGACCCGTTTCGGGAAGTGCCGGATGAGACCTTCCTGAACGACGGTGGCGAGCAGCTGCCCGTCCATCGAGAAGAAGCGGCCGGTGGCCAGTCCGCGCGAGCCGGCCGCGACCGGGGATTCGGTGGCGTAGAGAGCCCATTCGTCGAACCGGAACGGCCGGTGAAACCAGATGGAGTGATTCACGGTCGCCGCAACGATGCGGTCGAGTCCCCACGACAGGCCGTGGGTGGTGATGATCGAATCGAGCACGGTGGTGTCCGACGCGTAGCCCATGGTCGCGGCGTGGAAGATCGACGCGTCGGGCAGATCCCCGTCGGCCTTCATCCACACGCGATTGTGATTGAGCTTCTCCCCGGTGCCGTGCATGATCCACGCGGGATCGTTCGCGTAACGCATGTCGATCGGCTTGAGGGCGTCGACGAACATCTGCAGACGGTCCTCGTACCCGACGAAATGATCGCCGAGCGGAGGCAGTGCGTCGGGATACGGAACCTCGGGAACCTCGACGCTGTGCTCGAGGCCCTTACCGAAATCCTGGAAGGCCGCGAGCATGACGAACAGCTCGTTGCCGTCCTGTACGGCGGTGACCTGCCGGTTGGCGAAGGCTCGGCCGTCGCGCTGTCGCGAGACCCGGTACTCGATGGGCTTCTTGACGTCACCCCCGCGAATGAAGTGCGCGTTGATCGCGTGCACGTCCCGCGACGTACCGGATACGGTCCGGCCCGCCGCGATCAGGCCCTGAGCAACGAGCTGCCCCCCGAACGTTCGACTGCCCACCTGCTCGGGGTGAACCCCGAGGAACACGTCCTCCTCGATCTCCTCGAGTGCGAGGAGATCGAGGAGCGTCTCGAGATCTGTCCTGCGTACAGCTGTACTGCTCGGCGCGCTTTCGCTGACGCCGGTTCCCCCCGCTTCGACCACTTACCGGTCCTCTTCTCCGATTCGGTGCACATGGATCAAGTTGGTCGAGCCTACTGTGCCGGGAGGGGCACCGGCCACGATCACGACCTGATCGCCCTTGTTGTACCGACCGAGTTCGAGGAGCGCCTTGTCGACCTCTTTGACCATCGCGTCCGTCGAGCCGACATCGGGGACCAGGAACGTCTCGGTTCCCCAGCTCAGCGACAGCTGGCTGCGCACTTCGGAGATGGAGGTGAAGGCGAGCAACGGAAGCTTGGTGTGCAGACGAGCCAACCGTCGAACGGTGTCACCCGACTGGGTGAACGCAACGAGTGCCTTCGCGTCCAGGCGCTCACCGATGTCGCGGGCGGCGTAGGAGATGACGCCACGCTTGGTGCGCGGGACGTGCGTCAGCGGAGGAACACTGTCGCCCTCGGTCTCGACCGTCTCGACGATGCGAGCCATCGTCCGCACGGTTTCCATCACGTACTTACCGACCGAGGTCTCACCGGAGAGCATGACCGCGTCGGTACCGTCGAGCACTGCGTTGGCGACGTCGGACGCCTCGGCGCGCGTCGGGCGGGAGTTCTCGATCATCGATTCGAGCATCTGGGTCGCGACGATGACGGGCTTGGCGTTGGCGCGGGCGATCTGGATGGCGCGCTTCTGCACCAGAGGTACCTGCTCGAGGGGCAACTCGACGCCGAGGTCACCGCGGGCGACCATGATCGCGTCGAATGCGAGCACGATGGCTTCGAGATTGTCGACGGCCTCGGGCTTCTCGAGCTTGGCGATGACGGGAACTCGACGGCCCACGCGGTCCATCACGGCGTGGACGAGTTCGACGTCCGCGGGAGAACGGACGAACGAGAGCGCGATGAAGTCGACACCGAGGGCAAGGGCGAACTCGAGGTCGGCGATGTCCTTCTCGCTCATGGCGGGGACGGACACATCCATGCCCGGCAGGGACACGCCCTTGTTGTTGCTGACCGGTCCACCTTCGGTGACACGGCACAGTACGTCGTTGCCTTCGACGCCGGTGACCACGAGGCCGACCTTGCCGTCGTCGACGAGGAGGCGGTCGCCTTCCTTGGCGTCCTGGGCCAGCTCCTTGTACGTGGTCGACACTCGGTCGTGGGTGCCCTCGCACTCCTCGACGGTGATGCGGATCAGCTCACCGGCCGCCCAGGTGGTCGAACCCTCGGCGAATCGGCCGAGACGAATCTTCGGTCCCTGCAGGTCGGCCAAGATACCCACGGCTTTGCCGGTGGCGTCCGATGCTGCGCGGACCCTCTCATAGTTGGCCTGATGATCGGGGTGATCACCATGGCTGAAGTTCAGTCGTGCGACATCCATTCCACTCTCGACGAGTTCGCGGATGCGCTCTGTGGTTGCGGTTGCGGGTCCAAGGGTGCAGACAATCTTCGTACGTCGGCTCACGAAGGCGAGCCTAGCCGCTGGACGCCGCGTTCTCTATCGCAGACGCATCCACCCGAACACTACCGACGGGTAGCCGCACTATCCCGCTGCTGGGACAGTCTGTACCGGTTCAGAGACGGGGGTCACACGACCGCCAGGGGCAGTGCGGTCGGGTGTACGGGCGACGGCAATTCCGAGTGTCCGGTGAGGAAAGCATCGACTCCGTGAGCCGCGGATCGACCCTCCGCGATCGCCCACACGACCAACGACGCACCGCGATGCGCATCCCCGCACACGAACACGCCCGGTGCCGTGGTCTGCCAGTCGGGACCACACGAGAGCGCACCCCGCTTGGTCAGCGCCAGGCCGTACTCGTCGAGCAGCGGACCGTGCTCGACACCTTCGAAACCGATCGCGAACAACGCCAGATCACAGGGCAATTCGATCTCCTCCCCGATGGGTGTGACGATGCGTCGACCGTCCGCGTCGCGCTGCACCTCCACCTCGGCGAGCACCATCGCACGAACGTGCCCGCGCTCGTCACCGAGGAATCGCTGCACCGCGACCTGATGACGCACGACGCCACCCTCGGCGTGCGCGGGTGAGGTGCGCAGCACCAGCGGCCACGACGGCCACGGCGAGAGACTGTCGTCGCGAGCCCCGGGCAGAGCGGGGTTGTAATCGAGCTGAGTGACCGACGCAGCACCTTGGCGGTGGGCCGTTCCCAGGCAGTCGGCTCCGGTGTCGCCGCCGCCGATGATGACCACGTGCTTGTCCGCAGCGGAGATCGAGGTGGGACCGTCGCCCTCGCATTCCTTGTTCGACGGCACCAGATGCTCCATGGCCAGGTGGATGCCGTCGAGTTCGCGACCGATGACCTCGGCGTTGTCACGAGCCCGCAGAGCTCCGACTGCGAGAACGACTGCGTCGAAGGATTCACGCAGTTGCTCGACGGTGAAGTCGATCCCGACCTCGCAGTCGGTGACGAAGTGCGTTCCCTCGGCCCGCATCTGCATGAGGCGCTGATCCAGCACGGACTTCTCGAGCTTGAACTCGGGGATGCCGTAGCGCAGCAGACCGCCGAGACGATCGTCCCGCTCGTACACGGTGACGTCGTGCCCGGCGCGTGTGAGCTGTTGCGCTGCAGCCAATCCCGCAGGGCCGGATCCGACGACGGCGACCCGCTTGCCGGTGGTGATCGTCGGCGGCTGCGGAACGATGCTGCCGTCTTCCCAGGCCAGGTCCGCGATGGTCTGCTCGACCCGCTTGATCGTCACGCTTCCGCCGGTGGCCGCCTCGGAGATCGACAGCACACATGCCGATTCACACGGGGCCGGGCAGACCCGCCCGGTGAACTCCGGAAAATTGTTGGTCGCGTGCAGTCGGTCGCTGGCCGCATCCCAGCGGCCGCGGCGCACCAGGTCGTTCCATTCGGGGATCAGATTTCCCAGCGGGCAACCTGCAGTACCCGAGTGGCAGAACGGAATACCGCAGTCCATGCAGCGACGCGCCTGATCGGAGACCTCGGCGGCACGCTCGCTCGTCGGCTGGTGCGAGTACACCTCGTTCCAGTCCTTGACGCGCTCGCCGATCGGACGCTTGGCAGCCTCACGCTTGACGACTTTCAGAAATCCCTGTGGATCAGCCACGTGCAGCCTCCATGATCGCAGCATCGACGTCGCGCCCTTCGGCACGCGCCATTCTTGTCGCCTCCAGCACTCGCTGGTAGTCGACGGGCATGACTTTGGTGAACAACGCAGACCGGCGGGGCCAGTCGGCCAGCAGCGAGGTCGCGACGGTGGAACCGGTCCACCGGCGGTGATTCTCGACGGTCTCGCGCAGCCACACCAGATCGTCCGGGTTGGGCACCTGCAGTTCGACCATCGCCATGTTCACGTCCGCCGGATCGAGACCGAGGACGTACGCGATGCCGCCGGACATACCTGCAGCCATGTTGCGACCGGTCGGCCCGAGCACCACGACCCGACCGCCGGTCATGTACTCGAACGCGTGGTCGCCCACGCCCTCGTTCACCGCGACGGCTCCCGAGTTACGGACCGCGAACCGCTCCCCTGCCTTGCCGCGCAGGTACACCTCACCCGAGGTGGCACCGTAGAGAATCGTGTTTCCTGCGATCACGTTGTCCTCTGCGACGAACGGTGCGTCGTCGGCAGGGCGCACGACTATTCGGCCGCCCGACAATCCCTTACCGACATAGTCGTTCGCGTCACCGACCAGATCGATGGTGATACCCGGCGGCAGGAAAGCCCCGAGAGACTGACCGGCCGATCCGGTGAACGCGATGCGAATGGTGTCGTCCGGCAACCCGGCCGCGCCGTAGCGCCGGGTGACCTCGGACCCCAGCAGCGTTCCGACGGTGCGATTGACGTTGCGTACCGGCAGCTCGAGCTTGACCGGATGCGCATCCTCCAAAGCTCCCTCTGCCAACTGGATCAGAGTCCGGTCCAGCGCGAGATCGAGACCGTGGTCCTGCGCGCGGAGGCGTCGACGCTGCGTCATCGGGGCACCGTGGCGGTCGACGGGCATCGCGAAGATCGGGGTCAGATCGAGTCCCTTGCTCTTCCAGTGCGCCACTCCGGCTGCCGTCTCGAGCACGTCGGCGTGACCGACCGCCTCGTCGATACTCCGGAAACCGAGCTGCGCAAGGTACTTTCGCACGTCCTCGGCGATGAACTTGAAGAAGTCCTCGAGGAACTCGGGCTTGCCGGTGAACCTCTTGCGCAGCTCCGGGTTCTGGGTGGCGACACCGACCGGGCAGGTGTCCAGGTGGCAGACGCGCATCATGATGCAGCCCGCCACGATCAGCGGGGCCGTCGAGAACCCGAACTCCTCTGCGCCGAGCAATGCCGCAACGATGACGTCGCGTCCGGTGCGCATGCCGCCGTCGCACTGCACGGTGATGCGATCACGCAGGCCGTTGAGCACCAGCGTCTGCTGGGCGTCGGCGAGGCCGATCTCCCACGGAGCGCCTGCATGCTTGAGAGAGGTCAACGGCGCAGCACCGGTTCCGCCGTCGTATCCGGAGATGAGAACGACGTCGGCGTGTGCCTTGCTCACCCCCGTCGCCACCGTGCCGACGCCGACGGAACTGACGAGCTTGACGTGCACGCGCGCCTTCTCGTTGGCGTTCTTCAGATCGTGGATCAGCTGCGCGAGATCCTCGATCGAGTAGATGTCGTGGTGCGGGGGCGGCGAGATGAGGCCGACACCCGGCGTCGAGTGTCGGGTCTTGGCCACCCATGGATACACCTTGTACCCGGGCAGCTGACCGCCCTCGCCCGGCTTGGCACCCTGCGCCATCTTGATCTGAATGTCCGTGGCGTTGACCAGATAGTCGCTGGTGACACCGAACCGACCGCTGGCGACCTGCTTGACGGCACTGCGTCGCGTCGGATCGTAGAGCCGGTCGACGTCCTCGCCGCCCTCCCCCGAGTTGGACCGTCCGCCGAGATTGTTCATCGCGACGGCCATAGTCTCGTGCGCCTCGGCGGAGATGGATCCGTAGCTCATCGCGCCGGTGTTGAACCGGGTGACGATCGACTCGACCGATTCGACCTCGTCGAGCGGAACCGGCGGCCGGACACCGTCCTTGAACTCGAACAGACCGCGCAGCGCACCGCCCTCGCGAGCGAGCCGGTCCACCTCGTCGGTGTACTTCTGGAACACGTCGTATCGACCGGTGCGCGTGGCGTGCTGCAGCAGGAACACCGTCTCAGGGGTGAACAGGTGCAGCTCACCCTCGCGTCGGAACTGGTATTCGCCGCCGATTTCCAGCCGGCGATGGACGCGGTCGGTCGGATTCTCGGGGTACGCCCTGCGGTGGCGCAGCTTGACCTCCTCGGCGAGCACGTCGAGGCCGACGCCGCCGAGCTTGCTGACCGTGCCCTTGAAGTACTCGCGCACCACCTCGCGATCGAGACCGACGGCCTCGAAAACCTGTGCGCCGGTGTAGGACCCGACGGTCGAGATGCCCATCTTCGACATCACCTTGAGTACGCCCTTGCCGAGACCGTACAGATAGTTCCGTACCGCGATCGTCGGTTCGACTCCGGTCAGTTCGCCCTCGCCGACCAGATCCTCGATCGATTCCATCGCCAGATACGGATTGACGGCTGCGGCACCGAAGCCGATGAGCAGCGCCAGATGGTGCACCTCGCGCGCGTCACCGGATTCGACGACGAGCGCGATCTTGGTGCGCTCCTTGGTGCGAACCAGGTGATGGTGCACCGCCGAGGTGGCCAGCAGCGACGGGATCGGGGCCCGAGTGTGATCCGAATCGCGATCGGAGATGATCAGCGTGGTGTAGCCCGCAGCGATCGCTTCCGATGCCCGGGCCCGCAACTCCTCGATGGCCTCGGCAAGGCCTTCGCCGCCGCGCTCCACCTCGTACAGCCCACGCAACACCGTGGCCGACAGTCCCGGATGGTCTCCGTCGTCGTTGATGTGGATGATCTTGTTGAGCTCGTCGTTGTCGAGCACCGGCCACGGCAACACGATCTGCCTGCACGACGCCGCAGTGGGCTCGAGCAGGTTCTGTTCCGGACCCATCACCCGCGCGAGCGAGGTCACGATCTCCTCGCGGATCGAGTCCAGCGGCGGGTTGGTGACCTGTGCGAACAGTTCGATGAAGTAGTCGTAGAGCTGACGCGACCGCTGTGACATCACCGCGGCCGGGGTATCGGTACCCATCGATCCGAGCGGCTCGCCCCCGGATGCGGCCATCGGCGTCAGCACGACGCGGAGGTCTTCCTCGGTGTAGCCGAAGGCGACCTGCCTGCGCACCACCGAGTCGTGGTTGTACTGGATGTGAGCCCGCTCGGGCAGGCTCTTGATCTCGAGCAGGCCGGCGTGCAGCCACTCCTGGTACGGATGTTCGGTTGCCAGTTGGAGTTTGATCTCCTCGTCCGGCACGAGACGTCCGGCGACGGTGTCGATCAGGAACATCTTTCCTGGCTCGAGGCGACCTTTGGCGACGACCTCGGATTGGGGCACGTCCAGCACGCCTGCTTCACTGGCGAGGATCACACGGCCGTCCGCCGTCTGCCACCAGCGGCCGGGGCGAAGGCCGTTGCGGTCCAGCACAGCTCCGACATAACTGCCGTCGGTGAACGTCACGCAGGCCGGACCGTCCCAGGCCTCCATCATCGACGAGTGGAACTGGTAGAACGCCCTGACACGCGGATCCATCGTGCGGTGGTTCTCCCACGGCTCGGGCACCATCATCATCACCACGTGCGGCACGCTGCGTCCGCCGAGGTGCAGTAGTTCGAGCACCTCGTCCAGCGACACCGAGTCCGAGGCATCGGGGTTGCAGATCGGGAACAAGCGCTCCAGGTCCCCGGGAATCAGGTCACTCGACAGCAACGCTTCGCGAGCCCGCATCCGGTTTCGGTTGCCCTTGACGGTGTTGATCTCGCCGTTGTGGGCGACGTAGCGATGCGGGTGCGCCAGCGGCCACGACGGGAACGTGTTGGTCGAGAAGCGACTGTGCACGATGGCAATGGCGCTCGTGCACAACGGGTTACGCAGTTCCGGAAAGTACAGCGGCAGCTGCATCGTGGTGAGCATGCCCTTGTAGACGATGGTGCGCGAGGACAACGACGGAAAGAACAGTCCCGACCCCTCGGCCTCGATCTCGGGGGTGACCCGCTCGGAACGCTTGCGCAATCCGTAGACGAGACGGTCGAGAGCGAGACCGGCCGGACGCGTGCCGTCGACCTCGGGAGCGGTGACGTAGAGGTAGCTCATGTACGGCATGCAGCCGAGGGCGGTGAGGCCCACATCGGCTCGATCGGGATCGACCTCGACCGGAACCCAACCCAGGATGTCCAGACCTTCCTCGGCCGCAACGGATTCGACGCGCTCGACGGCGATGGCCCGCTCACGGATGCCCTGCGGCAGAAAACACACTCCGGCCGCGAACGTGTTGTCACCGTCGGCTCCGGGCGCGGGCAGGTCGAACGGCGCGAGGGAGTCGAGGAGTTCGACAGGGAGCTGAATCAGAATGCCCGCGCCGTCACCGCTGTTGGGCTCGGCACCGGCAGCTCCGCGATGTTCCAGGTTCTCCAGCGCCAGAACCCCGTCGGCGACGATCGCGTGGGAGCGGCGACCCGCGATGTCGGCGATCATCGCCACGCCACAGGAATCCTTCTCCGAGCTCGGGTCGTACAGACCTTGCTCCGCAGGCATCCGAGAAAACAGCACCACGATCACCTCCACGTAGGCCGGTGGGGTGCGTGCAGGCGGTGCAGTGTCTTCGACCCTGCATCGGAAGTCTCGGCAACCCCGTCGGCTGGTCGGCTCGAGTCGACCGAAACGGTCGGATGAGCCGAATTGAACTGCCTATCGGGAATTCACCGGGACAGCTCTGGCCCGCGAAAGAATCCGGGATCTCTCCCGGATGGCGAAATCGTAGCAGCTGGCATTCGCATCGATGCAATCGCGAATGTCGGCTGTGACGAATGCGATCGTCAGTCGCGCAACGGTCGACCGTGCTGATCACGCACGCTGCCGGTGAGCATCAATATGCCGTCGATCAACGGCCAGATTCCGCCGATACCGCAGGTGAGCCACGTGACGGCTATCTGCGCCACCGCGATGCCCGGCTGGTTGAGATAGAAGCGACCTGCTCCGAACGCGCCCAACAGGATGCCGAGCAGACCTGCCGTCAGCTTCTGCTTGTCCGAGAACGGCTCACCGGTGACCGGGTGCCGACCGTACGGAGCCATCGGGTCCATGTATCCGGGCCCGCCTGGGTACTGGGGACCACCGTATTGGGGAGCGCCGTACTGTGGGCCGCCGTACTGGGGGCCGTCGTACTGGGGAGCGCCGTACTGGCCGGACCCCTCGGATGGCGGTGGGTAACCGGTGCCGGGTGGAGGCCCGAACTGCCCCTGCTCGTCGACGCCGGGAGTGCCGTAGGTCGGAGTGCTGTACTTGGGATCGGGTGCGCCGTAGACGGGACCCGGCCCTGTAGGGGTGTTCTTCTCGAACGAGATCGTCGGCTCCGTCGAACCGGATCCGTCTTCCGGCGAACCGTTGGACGGCCATTTACCTGAGTCACTCACGTCGGGCTCCCTTGTGCGGATGCGGTGCGAACAAGGGCTCAGTCTCTCAGTTTTCGCCCCTGAGGGTCCGTCACATTGCCCACCAGTATCAGCACGCCGTCGACGAGGTGCCAGACGAACAGCCCGAACAACACGATCAGTCCGAGGCCGAACACTGCCGTGAGCAGCACCCCGAAGAAGAACAGGAGCAGCTGGGCGACACCGATCCCGATACTGCCGAGATAGAAGCGACCGACACCCAACCAGCCGAGAAATATCTGCAACAGGCCGCCGACGATCTTGGACTTGTCCGACAGCGGCTCGCCGGTCATCGGATCACGCCCGTACGGCGCATCGGGGCCTACACCGAACCCGGGTCCGCCCTGGTAGCCAGGATGTACGCCATAGCCCTGCTGGCCGTAGCTCTGTTGCGGGAAACCCTGCTGGCCGTACCCCTGCTGTGGGTAGCCCTGCTGTTGATAACCCGGCTGTGAGTAACCCTGCTGTTGATACCCCTGCTGACCGACATTCTGTGGCAGGCCGTACCCCTGTTGCGGATACCCCTGCTGACCGTAACCCTGCTGGCCGTAACCCTGCTGGCCGTAACCCTGTTGACCGTAACCCTGCTGCTGGTAGCCGGGGGGTGGCGGAAATCCACCCAGCGGATTGTCGGTACTGCCGTCCGGACTCGGCGCCGGGTAGCTCGGTGTGCTGGACCAACCCGGCCCGTTTCCGATACCCGAGTACGTGTCCCACCCCGGACCCGTGGGGCCGGTCGGACCGTGCGAGGGCGCGGACTCCGAGGTTCCAGGAGGCTCCGAGAGCGACGCTTCGGCAGTGGCGTCGTAGTCGAACGGCGTGCCGAACGATGCGGTCCGCTCGGTCGCGTTGTCGCTGGAATCGGCAGTGCCGGAACCCGGCTCGGGCTCGGGTCCAGGGGTCTTGTCGAAATCAACCACGCGTACTGCCTTCTTCCTCGGCTTTCTTGTCGGACGTCCCAGCGGGCTGCACGTCGGCGGTGCCCGCGTCCGTGGTGTCGTCGACCGGCGTCGGGCGCGAGTCTGTCGCATCCGACGAGGTGACCTCGGAGACCTCGCGATCCTCGTCGTCGTTCGACCTCAGCGTTGCCGGTTCTTCTCGGCCCTTGGTGGCGATCACGAAGTACGCGACCGCCAGAACGAAGATGATGGCGGAGGTGAAAGTGTTGATGCGGATACCGGCGATCGTCGTGGCGAAGTCGTCGCGCATGAGTTCCACCCAGAACCGCCCCGCGCAGTATCCGGCAACGTACAGCGCGAACAGTCGACCGTGGCCGATCGTGTACTTGCGGTCCACGAGAACCAGAAGGACGACGACCGCGACGCTCCACAACAGCTCGTACAGGAACGTCGGATGCACCACTTTTTCCACGAAACCGGTCGAGACTCCGTTGAGTGGATCGAGCCGTCCGTTGGCGTCGACCCGCTCGTAGATCTCCAGACCCCACGGCTGAGTGGTGGCACGGCCGTACAGTTCCTGGTTGAAGTAGTTACCGATGCGGCCGATCGCCTGGGCGAGAAGAATCGGTGGGCCGACAGCGTCACCGAATGCCGGCAACGGAATTCCGCGTCGACGGCAGGCGATCCAGGCACCGACGCCGCCGAGGAACACCGCTCCCCAGATTCCCAATCCGCCGTTCCAGACGTACAGCGCTTCGATCGGGTTTCCGCCGGGACCGAAGTAGGTCTTCCAGTCGGTTGCGACGTGGTACAGACGCCCGCCCAGCAGCCCGAACGGGACGGCCCAGACTGCGACGTCGAGGACTGTACCCTTGGTTCCGCCTCGGGCCACCCAGCGTCGATCACCCCACACCACGGAAACGACGATGCCGATGATGATGAACAGGGCGTAGGCCCGCAGAGCCAACGGTCCGACGTGCCACACCCCCTGCGGCGGACTGGGAATGTAGGCCAGGATCGCGGTCGAAGTCACGACGCTACGTTAGCGGAACGGACACCCTCGGCGAGTTCCGTCGTCAGGTCGCGCACGGCGTCGAGTCCCTTGTCCACGGCACTGACCAATGCCGAACCGACGATCACGGCGTCGGCATACCGGGCGATCTCGGCAGCCTGCGCGCCGGAACGGACACCGAGGCCGACACCGATCGGGATGTCGGAGTGCTCACGAATGCGCGCCGAGAGCGCGGGGGCCATCGAGGACACCGCGTCGCGGGCTCCGGTGACGCCCATAGTCGAGGCCGCGTAGACGAAGCCGCTACTTGCTTCGACGGTGCTGACGAGCCGCTCCTCGGTCGACGACGGAGCGACGAGGAAGATTCGGTCGAGTTCGTAGCGGTTCGAGACCTCGATCCATTCCTGCGCCTCGTCGGGAATGAGATCCGGAGTGATGATTCCGAGCCCACCAGCGCCTGCGAGATCCCGCGCGAAGTTCTCGATGCCGTACTTGAGCACCAGGTTCCAGTAGGTCATGACAACCGCTTTTCCGCCCGCGGCAGAGACCTGCTCGGTCACGGCGAACACGTCCTTGACCCGAGCACCGGCTCGCAGCGCAACGTCGGCTGCAGCCTGAATCGTGGGGCCGTCCATCACCGGATCGGAATACGGAATGCCCACCTCGACGATGTCGCATCCGGCGTCGACCATGGTCTTGAACACCTCGACCGAGCGCGGCACGGTCGGAAAACCCGCGGGTAGGTATCCGACGAGTGCTGCGCGCCCTTCGGCACGGCACTGCGCGAAGGTCCCCGAGAGGCGAGAGTCGTTGTTGCTCATGGCTTGATCCCCACTTCGTCGTCCACGTTCGCTTCGCCGCCTCCGTCGATCAGCCCGAACCACTCGGCCGCGGTGTCGACATCCTTGTCGCCACGCCCGGAGAGGTTGACCAGGATGATCGCGCCTTCACCCAACTCCCTGCCGAGTGTCAATGCACCGGCGATGGCATGCGAGGACTCGATGGCCGGAATGATGCCTTCGGTGCGGCACAGCAGCTTGAAGGCGTTCATCGCCTCGGTATCGGTGATGCCGCGGTACTCGGCGCGCCCGATGTCGTGCAGGTACGAATGCTCCGGACCGACGCCCGGGTAGTCCAACCCCGCCGAGATGGAGTGGGAGTCGACGGTCTGACCGTCCTCGTCCTGCAGCAGATACGAGTAGGCACCGTGCAGCGCTCCCGGGGTTCCACCGCTGATGGTCGCGGCGTGGCGACCCGTCTCGACGCCGTCACCTGCCGCCTCGAAACCGATCAGTCGAACGTCGGCGTCGTCGATGAAGGCGTGGAAGATGCCGATCGCGTTGGAGCCACCGCCGACGCAGGCAGCGATGGCGTCGGGCAGCCTGCCCGTGGACGCGAGCACCTGCTGCCGCGCTTCGAGGCCGATGATGCGCTGGAAGTCGCGCACCATGACCGGGAACGGGTGCGGCCCGGCGACAGTGCCGAAGCAGTAGTACGTGTTGTCCGCGTGGGTGACCCAGTCGCGCAGCGCCTCGTTGATCGCGTCCTTGAGAGTGCGTGAACCGGACTTCACTGCTACGACTTCCGACCCGAGCAAACGCATTCGGGCGACGTTGAGGGCCTGGCGCTCGGTGTCGACCTCGCCCATGTAGACGACGCAGTCGAGACCCATCAGCGCACAGGCCGTGGCGGTCGCGACGCCGTGTTGACCGGCACCTGTCTCCGCGATGACACGAGTCTTGCCCATCCGCTTGGCGAGCAAAACCTGGCCGAGAACGTTGTTGATCTTGTGAGAACCGGTGTGGTTGAGGTCTTCTCGCTTGAGAAGAATACGAGCGCCGCCTGCGTGCTCGGACAGCCGTGTCGCCTCGAAGACCGGTGACGGGCGACCGGTGTAATCGCGCTGCAGTCGGTCGAGTTCAGCGAGGAACTCGTTGTCGCTGCGCACCTTCTCGTACTCGGCGGTGACTTCCTCGATCACACCCATCAGAGCCTCGGGCACGAATCTGCCGCCGTAGACGCCGAAGTGGCCACCCACATCGGGCTCGTGCGCGCTGCGATCGGTGAGGCCGATGCTGCTCTGCGGCAGATCAGCGCCCTTGAAACGGACTGCCTGCGGGGCGTCCGTGGTGGAAGAAGAATTGCTGGTGCTCACCGGTCCAGTGTGCCCCAACGGCGGACCGCAGCCGCGCTCGGGTCAGCGTGCGGGCTTGGGGCACGAGGGATGCGTTCCCGCCGTCACCAGGTCCGAGACGGCCGTGCGTGGATCCCCTGCCGTAACCAAGCCCTCGCCGACGAGTACCGCGTCGGCACCGGCACCGGCGTAGGCGAGCAGATCTGCAGTGCCCCGCACCCCGGACTCCGCGATACGGATGATCTCGCTGGGCAACCCGGGCGCGATACGGCCGAAGCTGTCACGATCGATCTCGAGCGTCTTCAGATTGCGGGCGTTGATACCGATGACGCTGGCACCGGCTTCGAGGGCGCGATCCGCTTCGGCCTCGGTGTGCACCTCGACGAGCGCAGTCATCCCCAGCGACTCGGTGCGGTCGAGCAACGAGGTCAACGCATCCTGTTCCAGTGCCGCGACGATCAGCAAGATGACATCGGCACCGTGGGCCCGAGCCTCGTGGATCTGGTACGGACCGACGATGAAGTCCTTGCGCAGCACGGGAATCGAGACGGCGGCCCGGACCGCGTCGAGGTCTGCGAGTGAACCGTGGAACCGACGCTCCTCGGTGAGAACGCTGATGATGCGAGCGCCGCCCTGCTCGTACGCGCGGGCGAGAACAGCCGGATCACCGATGTCTGCCAACGCGCCCTTGGACGGGCTCGCCCGCTTCACTTCGGCGATGACGCCGATGCCGTCCTCACGGAGGGCAGCTGCCGCGTCGAGGGGGGCCGGGGCTGCTTTCGCTGCTGCTTTCACGGCGGCGAAATCGACCACCGATTCACGCGCGGCCACGTCGGCTCGCACACCGTCGAGAATCGAGTCGAGAACAGTCATGGTGCCCCCAGTCCTTTCTGAGCGTCGACGTCCGATGTGAGGAATCTCATCGGGGTCGGACCTAGCGTAGAGGTCCGTTTCAATCCGACGAACGCCGGGTACCGGACTCGTCGGTAGGGTCTTCGCCTGCGTCGAGCGCGTCCCACATCATGCGTTCGGTGAGGTCCTCTCCCTCGTCCGCCGCGCCGGCACCGGATGCCGTGGTGCGCGCGCGCCGAGCGACCTCGTCGCGACGCACCGCCGGGGCGTCGTACTTGGACGAGAGTACCTGCGGGGCAAACGTTTTCCGAATCGACACCACAGCAGCAGCGAAGGCGCAGACAGCACCGACGAGGGTGACGATCGCCGGCAGAATCGAGACGTCCGTCATCGAGACCTGGGCGCGTGCAGGAAGCTCAGCCAGCGCCGCGGATTCGGAATCCGAAGCCCCGGCAGTGAGCAGTCGAACTGCCGGAATCGCGGCCGCCACGGCTACCACGGCGATCAACAGGGCCAGCACCCGAGAGGCCCACCCTCGCACGGCGAACGACGCGGCGATCGCTGCCACCAGCACCAGCGCGAGCGGCGTCGTGGCAGCAGCCCAGGTGCTGCCGAGCAGCTCGTCCGTCCGGCTCTCACCGAGGCCGTCGAACGACGTCACCCGAACCCAGGTCATTCTCGACGCGCCCCACAGGCACGCCGCTGCAACGACCAGAAGCGCGACGGGAAGAGCGGCCGACCCGCGGCGACCGGATCGCTCGGTCATCGGCCGCCGACCTCACGGAGCGATTCCGCTGCCGCGACGGCTCCCAGCACCGCCATCGCCTTGTTCCGTGCCTCGTCGTCCTCGTACTCCGCAACCGAGTCGGCCACGACGCCTGCCCCGGCCTGAACGTAGGCCGTGCCGTCCTTGATCAGAGCGGTGCGAATCGAGATGGCCGTGTCGGCGTCCCCCGCGAAATCGAGGTAGCCCACGATGCCGCCGTAGATTCCGCGTCGAGTCGGCTCCAGCTCGTCGATCAGTTCCATCGCGCGCACCTTCGGGGCCCCGGAGAGGGTGCCTGCCGGGAAGCAGGCCTTGACCGCGTCCAGGGCGCGCTTGCCCTCGGACAACCGTCCGGTGACCGTCGACACCAGATGCATGACGTGGCTGTATCGCTCGATGTGGCGGTAGTCGCTCACGCGAACGGTGCCGGGAGCGCAGACGCGTCCGAGATCGTTGCGGCCCAGATCGACGAGCATCAGGTGTTCGGCGTTCTCCTTCTCGTCGGCGAGCAGGTCCTTCTCGAGCAGCACGTCCTCTTCCTCAGAGGTTCCGCGCCAACGCGTACCCGCGATCGGATGTGTGGTGGCAAGACCGTCGACCACCGTCACCAATGCCTCGGGGCTCGATCCGACGATGGAGAACGCCGTCTCGTCGTTCTCGCCCGGTACGTGCATCAGATACATGTACGGGCTGGGATTGGAGGCCCGCAGCATTCGGTAGACGTCGAGGGGTGACGCCTCGGTGTCCATCTCGAAACGCTGGGAGAGCACCACCTGGAACGCCTCCCCTGCTTCGATCTCCTCGACCAGGCGAGCGACATCGGCTCCGAAGCCCTCGGACGTGCGCTGCCGGCGGAACTGCGGCGCAGGCCTGGACACGGTGGAGACGGTGGAGGCAGCGGGCTTCGACAGGTCCGCACACATGCGATCGAGACGACGCACGGCGTCGTCGTACGCCTCGTCGACGTGATCGTCGGTGCCGTTCCAGTTCACGGCGTTCGCGATCAGGGTGATCGCGCCTTCGTGATGGTCGACGGCCGCGAGATCGGTGGCGAGCAGCATGACCATTTCCGGGACACCGAGGTCGTCCTGCGCGTGCTCGGGCAGTTTCTCTATGCGCCGCACCGAGTCGTATCCGAGATAACCCACCATGCCTCCGGTCAACGGGGGTAGACCGGGCAGCCGCTCCGAGTGCAGCAGCTCCAATATCCGCGCCAGCACCTCGAGAGGATCGCCGCCGCTCGGCACGCCCGCGGGGACGTTGCCGCGCCACGCGGCCTCACCGTCGATGACCGTGAGCGACGCCGGAGCGCCTGCACCGATGAACGACCACCTGGACCACGAGCTGCCGTTCTGCGCGGATTCGAGCAAGAAGGTTCCGGGTCGGTCGGCACCGAGCTTGCGGTATGCAGACAGTGGAGTCTCGGAGTCGGCGAGCACCTTTCGCGTCACGGGCACCACGCGGTGCTCTGCGGCGAGATGCCGGAACACCTCACGTGAGGTGGTCGAGTCCGAGTTCTCGGTATCGGGAGTGGGGCAGGTGTCGGTGGTCGTCTCGCCGTGCATTTCTCCATCCTCCCAGGTGCGGCAGGAAGGTCGGTGCTCGCGGTAACCTGCCGAGCATGAAACCAGGCGAGCTCGTTCCCGATTTTTCCCTGCCGGACCAGACCGGAAAGACCCGAACACTGACCGAATTGCTGGCGAACGGTCCGATCGTGCTGTTCTTCTACCCCGCGGCCTTCACTCCCGGTTGCACCGCCGAGGCGTGCCACTTCCGGGACTTGGCATCGGAGTTCGCCGAGGTCGGAGCAACCCGCGTCGGCATCAGCGCCGATGCTGTCGCCAAGCAAGCAGAGTTCGCCGCCGCCAAGTCCTTCGACTACCCGCTGCTCTCCGACGAGGACGGCAGTGTCGCCACCGCATTCGGCGTCAAGCGCGGTCTGCTGGCAAAGCTCTCCCCGGTCAAACGCGCGACGTTCGTGATCGGCACCGACCGGAAGGTCCTCGAGACCTTCTCGAGCGAAGTACGGTTCGAAGCCCATGCGGACAAGGCTCTGGAGTACCTGCGAGCACATCGCAGCTAGAGCACTGTCCGACGCGATGCCTCGGGTGGGGGGAACCTCGAGGCATCATGTGCAGGCGACAACCAACTCGATCGAGAGGTTCCCCGCGATGAACACGTCGGCGACACCGCAACACACGGTGGATCCCCGTTGGCTCACCGAGAGTCAACAGGAGGCCTGGCGATCACTCGTCGCGCTGGTCACTCGGTTGCCGGCAGCGTTGGACGCTCAGCTGCAGCGCGATTCGCAGCTGACCCACTTCGACTACTTCGTCCTCGCGACGGTCAGCGAGAATCCCCAGCGGCGGATCCAACTCCGCGATCTGGCCGAGTACGCGAATGCGTCGCTCTCGCGCCTGTCACACGTGGTGACGAAGCTCGAGAAGGCCGGGTGGGTCGAGCGCGAGAGCATCCCGGGCAGCCGGGGATCCTATGCGGTGCTGACCGACGCAGGTATGGCCAAGGTCGTGGAATCGGCACCCGGGCACGTCGGCACGGTGCAGTCGCTGGTGTTCGAGGGTCTGTCCGACGCGGAGGTCGAGCAGCTCGGGACCCTGAGTTCGACTCTGCTGGCTCAGTTGGACAAGGGAATAGCAGCGGGAACCGGTCACGCCTGAGTATCGGGGCCCAACAGGACGTCGGCGTCGAAGCAGGTATGTGTGCCGGTGTGGCATGCCGCGCCGACCTGATCGACGACCAGCAGCACGGTGTCACCGTCGCAGTCGAGTCGAACCTCGTGCACGTACTGCGTGTGACCCGACGTCTCACCCTTGACCCAGTACTGCTGCCTGGACCGCGAGTAGTAAGTGCCCTTACGGGTGTCGAGGGTTCGAGCGAGTGCCTCGTCGTCCATCCAGGCAACCATGAGTACCTGACCGGTGGATCTTTCCTGCACGACAGCGCTGAACAGCCCGGCCTCGTTGCGCTTGAGCCGCGCGGACAGCGTCGGGTCGAGTGTCATCGAAAATCCTCTTCGCTATCGAACGACGATGTGCTCGGCGCGCATCGCATCTTTGACCTGGCCGATGGTGAGATCGCCGAAGTGGAAGACACTCGCGGCAAGAACGGCGTCCGCTCCGGCGTGCACTGCCGGCGAGAAGTGCTCGACGCTACCGGCTCCACCGCTGGCGATCACCGGCACGTGCACCGCAGACCGAACGGCGGCGATCATCGGCAGATCGAATCCAGCCTTCGTTCCGTCGGCGTCCATCGAATTGAGCAGGATCTCCCCGACGCCCAGTTCTGCACCGCGTACTGCCCATTCGACGGCGTCGATGCCGGTGCCGCGTTTGCCGCCGTGCGTGGTTACTTCCCAGCCCGACGGGGTGTCCTGCTGCCCCTGAGGGACGGTTCGGGCATCGACCGAGAGCACGATGCACTGTGAGCCGAACCGTTCGCTGAGCTCGCGCAACAACTCCGGTCGGGCGATCGCAGCGGTGTTGACGCTGACCTTGTCCGCACCGGCTCGCAACAGCCGATCCACATCGGCGACGGTGCGCACTCCCCCGCCGACGGTGAGCGGGATGAAGACCTGCTCGGCGGTGCGGCTGACGACGTCGAGCATCGTGCCCCTGTCCGAGGTCGACGCGGTGACGTCGAGGAAGGTCAGTTCGTCGGCACCCTGCGCGTCGTAGGCGGCCGCGAGCTCCACGGGATCGCCTGCGTCACGGAGGTTTTCGAAGTTGACTCCCTTGACGACCCGTCCGGCGTCGACGTCGAGGCACGGAATCACTCTGACCGCGACGCTCATCGCACCGGTCCTTCCAGATAGTCGACGGGATCACCGAGTTCGGTGATCACCTTCAGCAATTCTTCGTGCACTCCTGGCCCGGCTGCCAGGACCGATGCAGAGTCGACGGTCCAGGGTTCACCCGCGAGGTCGGTCACGATTCCGCCTGCTGCGCGTACCAGCAGCGCACCGGCCGCGTTGTCCCAGGCACGGTGACCGAAGACGACTGCGCCGCCGAGTACTCCGCTGGCCGTGTACGCCAGATCGACTCCGGTGGCACCGTGCATCCGCAGTCGCGAGGAATGCATCGACAACTCTTCGAGAATGCGGAATCGGAACCGGCCCGGCAGCGAACCGCGGCTGGCGACGTTGAACGCACCGAACCCGATCATGGACTCGCGCAACGCTTTCGGCTTCAGCGCCGGGAGGGCGACACCGTTGAGCAGCAGGGGCCCGCCTGCCACAGCGCCGAAACGCTGATCCACCAACGGCAGCCAGGTGAGCCCGAGCACCGGCTCGCCGTCGTCGAGCAACGCCAACAACGTTCCGGCCGAGGGTAATCCCGACGAGTAGTTGAAGGTCCCGTCGATCGGGTCCAGCACCCAGACGAGTCCCGAGTTCAGGTCCGGTCCCCCGAACTCCTCACCGTGAACGGCGATTCCGGTGGCCTCGTACAATTCCGCACCGAGCCGCCGCTCGAGTTCCAGGTCCACCGCCGTGGCGAAGTCGTCGGGGCCCTTCTGCACCGCGCTCGGTGCGCCGACGCCGGCGACGAACCGATCGTGGATGCCGTCGAGCAGACCGCCGGCGATCTCGAGCAGACGAGTCGGGTCCTCTGGAACGGTCATTCCTGCGTTACCGAGACACCGCGGCGAGGGCGTCCGGGAGCGTGAAACGTCCGGCGTACAGCGCCTTTCCGACGATGGATCCCTCCACCCCGCGGTCGACGAGTCCGGCGATCGCCTCCAGGTCTGCAATCGTGGACACGCCACCCGACGCGATGACCGGCTTGTCGGTCTTGGCACACACATCGGCGAGCAGTTCCAGGTTGGGTCCGGTCAACGTGCCGTCCTTGGTGACGTCGGTGACGACGTAGCGCGAGCACCCGTCGCGCTCGAGCCGCTCGAGAACCTCCCAGAGGTCGCCGCCGTCGCTCACCCAACCGCGACCGCGCAACCGCGGCGCTCCGTCGACGATGAGCACGTCCAGACCGACGGCGACACGATCACCGAACTCGCCGATCGCGCGGGAGCACCACTGCGGATCTTCGAGGGCTGCGGTGCCGAGATTGACTCGCGCGCAACCGGTCGCCAGCGCCGCGCGCAGCGACTCGTCGTCACGAATTCCGCCGGACAGCTCCACCTTGACGTCGAGCTCGCCGACGACCGACGCCAGCAGCTCGCGGTTGGATCCGCGGCCGAACGCAGCGTCGAGATCGACGAGGTGGACCCACTCCGCACCGTCGTTCTGCCACGCGAGTGCGGCGTCGCGAGGCGACCCGTACTTCGTTTCGCTTCCTGCTTCTCCTTGAACGAGACGGACAGCTTCGCCGCCTGCGACATCGACAGCAGGCAATAAGACCAGGCTCACGTGCGGTTATGCTACGGGCCGAGCGTGTGTGAACTCAAAACGGGTCGACTGTGGTGCTACCGGAGTTCTTTGCGCGTCATGCGGGTGGACACCACACCCATGGCCGCGATCGCGCCGACCACACCGGCCAACGCGATGACCAGACCCACCCCGGCGCTCGGCTGCAGCACCGCGATCAGTGCCGTCGCGAGGACGAGCACGATCACGGCCGCACCGAGTGCTCGAAAGGCCAAGCGCCCGAGTGAGAACTCGCGCTCGCTCACACCGATCGGACCCAGTTCTCCAGCAGCGCGGCCCCGGCGTCACCGGACTTCTCCGGGTGGAACTGAGTGGCCGAGAGCGCACCGTTCTCAACTGCAGCGAGAAACCGACCGCCGTGATCGGCCCAGGTGAGCAACGGGGCAGCGATGGTGTCGCTGGGTTCGAGCTCCCACTGCTGCGCGCCGTAGGAATGGACGAAGTAGAACCGGGTCTCGGGATCGATGCCGTCGAACAGCACGCTCTTCTCCGGTGCCTCGACGGTGTTCCACCCCATGTGGGGCAGCACCTCGGCCTGCAAACGCTCCACCGTTCCCGGCCACTCCCCGCAACCGTTCGCCTCGACACCGAACTCGACGCCGCGGTCGAACAGGATCTGCATTCCGACGCAGATGCCGAGCACGGGACGTCCGCCGGCCAGGCGGCGGCCGATGATGCGGTCGCCCTTCACCGCCAACAGGCCTTCCATGCAGGCGGCGAACGCACCGACACCGGGAACGACCAGCGCTTCTGCGTTCAGAGCCTCGTCGAAGTCCGAGGTCACGGTCACATCGGCACCGACCCGGGCGAGAGCCCTCTTCGCCGAGTGCAGATTGCCCGAGCCGTAATCGAGCAACACCACAGAAGTCATGTGGAAAGTCTATCGGGGCGTGGTCTCGCGATGAGCGCCACCGCCGCGACGACGACCACCGTGGCAGCGGCGGCGGTGAATCCAGCGGTGTACCCCACACTGGTCGCCAGGACGCCGAGGGCGAGTGCGCCCGCCCCGGTCCCCGCGTCGAAGCTGATGTTCCAGACGGCGCTCGCGCTGCTGTACCGGGCGGGGCCGGCTGCGTCGAACGCCATCACGAGACTGTCGTTCTGGCATGCGCCGTACCCGATTCCGAACAGGACGGCTGCGACGAAGAACAGCGCCGCTGGCATGTTGCCGAGCGCGGCGATTGCGAAGAGAGCGATGCCGATCGCCGCCGACACCAGAGCCGGAAACACGGAGCGTCCGATACCGATTCGATCCGCCACCGACCCTGCGACGTATCGTCCGACGAGCATCGCGGCGCTGACGACGGCCAGTGCGAGTCCGATCATCGCGGCTCGGTTCGATTCGGCGATCGGCAACAGACTGGTGATTCCCCCGTATGCCGCGGACACCGAGGCCACGACGAGACACGGCACCAGGAATTGACGTACGTCGAGGCGAACCCGCTCGATCCTCGGCGGCTGCGGTGCGGGCCGGGTCGGCGGCAACAGCGCCACTCCGATCAGGCCGGCTGCGGGCACCAGAGCACCGATGACGAACACGGCCGTCGGACTCGCCGCGAAAATCACCAGACCCAGTGGCAGCGTGACCATCTGAGACAAGGCGACGGCGATGCCCTGCGCGCCCGTTGCCCGGCCGAGCAACGCGGTCGGAGCGAGCTCGGCGACGATGGCGGCACCGGCGACCGTCAACATTCCGAACCCGGTGCCCCGCAGGGCGGACACCGCCAGCGCCGGTGCGGCCTCGACGGAGACGATGAACAGCAGCGCGGGTAACCCGAGGAGCAAGCATCCGGCCGCGAGAACCGCGCGGTGGCCGACCTTCATCAGCATGCTCGGCACGAACAGTTGAGTGATCACCGTCGTGGCCATGAAGATCGCGGTGCTGGCAGCCGCCACTGCATCCGATGCCCCCGACTGGGACACCGCGAGGGGGACCACCGGAAGCAGCAGTCCCCAGCCACCGAACGACGCCGCACCCATGGCCATCGCGGCCGGAAGACCGCGGATGGAGCTCAGGCCGCTCAATGCACGAGCGCCGATCGACCGATCACAGACTTCCCTTGGTGGACAGCACACCGGTGACGCGGGGGTCGTACTCCGTTGCCTGACGCAGCGCCCGAGCCACAGCCTTGAACTCGGCCTCGGTGATGTGATGCTGGTCGCGGCCGTAGATCACCCGGACGTGCAGTGCGATCCGGGCATTCGAGGCCAGCGTCTCGAACACGTGCTTGTTGATCACCGTGGAGTACGGAACGCCGGGATAGCCGCCGATGACGGAGTGCACCATGTAGTCCGGCTCGCCGGTGTGTACGCAGTACGGACGACCTGACACATCGACGGCCGCGTGCACGAGCGTTTCGTCCATCGGAATGAACGAGTCACCGAACCGAGTGATGCCCGCCTTGTCGCCGAGGGCCTGACCGAGGGCCTGGCCGAGCACGATCGCGGTGTCCTCGACGGTGTGGTGCGCCTCGATCTCGATGTCGCCCTTCGCGCGCACCGTCAGGTCGAAACGAGCATGGGTGCCGAGCGCGGTGAGCATGTGGTCGTAGAACGGAACGCCGGTGGAGATGTCGACGATGCCGGTGCCGTCGAGGTTCAGCTCGACCGAGATGTCGGATTCCTTGGTGGTGCGCTCGATCTTGGCGATGCGGGGAGCGGGTGTGGTCACTTCGGTGCCTCTGCTGTTTCGGTCGATGCGAGTGCTGCGCTGACGGTGAGGAATCGGTCGTTCTCGTGCGCCAGTCCGATGGTGACGCGAAGATATCCGGGGATTCCGACGTCCCGGATGAGCACGCCTTCGTCCAGGTACCGCTGCCAGGTCACGGCCGCATCGGAGAACCGGCCGAAGAGCAGGAAGTTGGCGTCGGACGGCACCACGTCGTACCCCTGGCGGCCGAGAGCCGCTGCCACCCGATCTCGTTCGGCGGAGAGTTCGGCCACACTCCCGAGGGTGTCCGAGGCATGCCGCAGGGCCGCTCGCGCAGCTGCCTGCGTGACGACCGACAGGTGATACGGCAAGCGCACCAACAACATTGCGTCGACCACGGCCGGGGCAGCCACCAGATATCCCAGCCGACCGCCGGCGAACGCGAACGCCTTGCTCATCGTTCGGCTGACCACGATCTTGCTGGGGTAGCTCTCGATCAACCCGATCGCGCTCGGCGCAGAGGAGAATTCCGCGTAGGCCTCGTCGACCACCACGATTCCCGGTGCCGCGTCGAGGATTCGGCGCAGATCGGCCTCGTCGATGCTGTGGCCCGTCGGATTGTTGGGGCTGGTGACGAACACGACGTCGGGTCGACGTTCTTCGATCGCCTGCACTGCATAGTCGACGTCGAGAGAGAAATCTGCCCGACGCTTCGCCGGAATCCATTCGGTCTGCGTCCCGGAGGAGATGATCGGGTGCATCGAGTACGACGGTACGAAGCCCAGCGCGGTGCGATCCGGTCCGCCGAACGCCTGCAGCAACTGCTGCAGAATCTCGTTGGAGCCGTTGGCCGCCCACACGTTGGCGGTGTCGACAGCGAAGCCGGTCTGCTCGGTGAGGTACCGGGCGAGGTCGGCCCGTAATTCGTCGGCATCGCGATCCGGGTAGCGGTGCAGCTGCCCGGCGGCGACCCGAACGGAGTCCGCCACATCGTCGATCAAGGCCTGCGTCGGCGGGTGCGGATTTTCGTTGGTGTTCAACTGAACCGGCACGATGAGCTGCGGCGCACCGTACGGTGACTTGCCGATCAGTGCCTCACGCAGTGGGAGGTCGTCCAGCGAGACCGCCTGTCCCAGAGCATCGGTCATGACGGATCACCGGTACGCAACCCTTCGAACCGCAGCCGCACCGCTTCTCCGTGAGCCGGCAGGTCCTCTGCGTTCGCGAGCGCAATGACGTGTGCTGCAACATCTTTCAGCGCGGATTCGCTGTAGTCCACCACGTGGATTCCGCGCAGGAACGTCTGCACACTCAGGCCGGACGAGTGGCGCGCGCATCCCGCCGTCGGCAGGACGTGATTGGAGCCGGCGCAGTAGTCACCGAGGCTCACCGGAGACCACGCTCCGACGAACACGGCACCGGCGCTGCGCACCCGGGCTGCGACGTCGGACGCGTCCTTCGTCTGGATCTCGAGGTGCTCGGCGGCGTAGGCGTTGACCACGGCCAATCCCTGCGTGACGTCGTCGACCAGCACGATGCCGGACTGGCTTCCGTTCAGTGCGGTGGCCACGCGTTCTGCATGCCGGGTGGTCGCCATCTGTGCGTTGACGGCCTCGTCCACGGCATCGGCCAGTTCGATACTGTCGGTGACCAACACGCTGGCCGCCATGACGTCGTGTTCGGCCTGGCTGATGAGGTCCGCTGCCACGTGAATCGGGTCCGCGGTGGCGTCGGCGAGAATCGCGATCTCGGTTGGTCCTGCCTCGGAGTCGATTCCGATGAGCGAGCGACACAGTCGCTTGGCGGCCGTGACGTAGATGTTGCCCGGACCGGTGATCAGATCGACCGGTGCCAACTCGCCGCCGTCGGTGTCGACGCCGCCGTAGGTGAGCAGCGCAACACCCTGTCCACCGCCGACGGCCCAGACCTCGTCGACGCCGAGCAGCTGCGCCGCAGCCAGGATCGTCGGGTGCGGCAGGCCGCCGAAGTTCTTCTGCGGCGGCGATGCCACCACCAGAGAGCCGACGCCTGCGATCTGCGCGGGCACCACGTTCATCACGACCGACGACGGATACACGGCGTTGCCGCCGGGCACGTACAGGCCGACGCGATCGACGGGGATCCAGCGTTCGGTCACCGTGCCGCCGGGTACCACCTGGGTGGTGTGGTCGGTTCGACGCTGATCCGAGTGCACCAGACGGGTTCGTTCGATCGCGACCTCGAGAGCAGCGCGAACATCGGAATCGAGCTCGGCGAGGGCCTTGACCAGTTCTTCCTGCGGGACGCGAATGCGATCCGGCCGGACGCCGTCGAACTTCTCACTGAACTCGAGCGCAGCCTCGGTGCCGCGTTCGCGGACGGCATCGACGACGGGGCGAACCTGATGCAGCACCGAATCGACATCCACTCCGCCTCGAGGAAGTGCGCCGCGTAGTTCGGCGGTGGATGGAGTTCGTCCGCGTAGATCGACGCGGGCGAGCTCGATGCGGGCAGGCATAGTGGGCCCCTTCGTGAAGTCGGTTCGGTGCCGGGGTTCGGTCGAAACAGTGTGGTTCGAACACCCAGGATAGTTCCACCGAATTCCGCTCAGCCCCGCACGTCCCACAGATGATGGATGGGGTCGTGAATGTAGTAAGCGGCCAGTGATTCGACCGAGAAGTTCGATCCGTCGCTGCGCCGACCGGTCCGATGCCGATTCTCGGGCGGAACAGCAGCGAAATCGTCGGCGAGAGCGCGAGCGGCGTCGCCGAGTTCCGACGCCACTGTCGCGGGATTCTGGGAGTTGTAGTTTTCGGCCAGTGCAGTGGCGTCCTGGTCCCAGTTGGCGAACTCGGGATCGTCCTCGGTCAATACCAGCGCCAGCCGGGTACGGAAGATTCGGTGCGCGTCACGTACGTGCGCGGCGTACTCGAGGGCGGACCACGTCGAGTCGTCGGGTCGCAGTGCAACGTCTTTGCGCCGCAGAACCGCTTCCCAACGCTCGACGTCGGCGCGAATCAGGTCCGGGATGTCGTCGTATACGACGGCACTGGAGTCGAACCCGCAATCCGGGCACGCTCGTTCGAGTACCCAGGTCCAGTTCTTGGTGTCGGGATCGATCGGCATGCCGGTCAGAATAGATGCAGGTCAGGCGTAGCGGGCAGCCAGGTTGTGCAGCGTGCTCTTGATGCCCTGGGCGTTCTTCTGCGGCATCTTGAACAGTTCCAGCATCTTCGGGGACTTCGCTGTTCCGTACTTGAAGCTCTCGGTGACCGTCGTCAGTCCCGGCTGCTTCTCCTCGAACTCCCAGCGCCAGCTGTGCCCCAGCGGATGCTGCCACTCGACGACCTTGTGCTTGTCTGCGTCGACGAACTCGGTGACGGTGCTGGTGATCTTGTACGGCACGCCGTACTGCTTCATACCGACCGAGAATGTGGCACCGCTACTGAGACGATCGGGGCCTTTGACGGTGTCCTTGACGGTTCCGGACCCGTCGAGTTCGCCGTGGCGGCGCGGATCGGCCACGATCGCGAACAATTCGGCCGCAGGCGCTCGAACCTCGGTCTGCTTGGAAACTTGCTGCGGTCCTGTGTCGATGGTTCTGATGTCTGCCATTCGGTAGGTCTACCCCGTCGCGCTGCGTTCGACACCCGCGGCCGGGCGGAATCGGAGTTGACGGGCGTAGTTCAATGAACGCATGTCCTGGTCAGTGTGGCTCGCATTCCTCGGCGCGAGCATCGTCATCAGTCTCTCCCCCGGTGCCGGTGCCATCGCGTCGATGTCCACCGGGCTTCGCTACGGCCTACGCCGCGGATATTGGAACATCTTCGGGCTGCAGATCGGGTTGCTCCTGCAGATCGGCATCGTCGCCGTCGGACTCGGAGCCGTTCTGGCGAACTCCGCGCTGGCCTTCACCGCCATCAAGTGGTTCGGCGTCGCCTACCTGGTCTATCTGGGCGTTCGGCAATGGCGTGCGGCCCCCACCGATGTCGCCGATGCTCCAGCGGTGGCCGACCGCGGAACGACGATGCTCGCCCGCGGATTCCTCGTCAACGCAAGCAACCCGAAGGCGGTCGTCTTCATGGTCGCCGTGCTCCCCCAGTTCCTCGACCCGGCTCGGCCCCTGCTCGCCCAGTACCTCGCGATCGCGGCCACGATGGTGGCAGTCGACATGCTGGTGATGACCGGATACACCTCCCTGGCATCTCGGGTTCTGCGGCTGATGAAGTCGCAGCGCCAGCAGAAAACGATGAATCGCACGTTCGCCGGGATGTTCTTCGCGGCTGCGACGTTTCTCGCGACCGTCCGGCGCGTGACTCCGTGAGGAAATATCGCGTGATCATGAAGAATGCCCTCGGCGGCGACCCGATTCCACTGGGGCTGTTCGACACACTCCTGGAGGCCAACACCTGGATCCAGGACGTCGGCAAGCGGGACGAACACGAACTGGGCACCTATACGGTCGAAGTAGTCGACGAATGAGTGGGCGGTGTCCGTGCTCGAGCGGTGACACGTTCGACGCATGCTGCGAGCCGTACCTTCTCGGAGTGGCGAACGCACCGACGGCGGAGACGCTGATGCGATCGCGATTCACCGCGTTCGCCGTCGCAGACGTGGACTACCTCCGTAGATCGTGGCATTCCGACACCGCTCCGGCCGAGCTGGAATTGGACCCCGATCAGCGGTGGTATCGCCTGGACATTCTGGCAACCGACGCCGGTGGATTGTTCGACGACGCGGGGACCGTCGAATTCCGAGCTCGGTACAAGCATCCCGACGGGGCGGGCTCGATGACCGAGGTGAGCCGCTTCGTCCGAGTGGACGGCCGCTGGCGTTACCTCGACGAGGTGGTCTCCCGCTAGAGGTTGCGGAGCTTTGTCGGCCGATTACCGGCGGTACGACGTGCTTCCTGCTTCTCCTTGATGCGTTCGGCATCCTTGCGCACCTGAATCTGGGTGCGACGCTCCCGGACGAGCCACTGCGGCGGGCTGGCGACGAGCTCGTCGATGGCATCACTGGTCAACGCTTCGGTGACACCGCCGCGGGCCAGTCCTGCGATGGACACGCCGAGCTTCTTCGCGATGACGTCGCGCGGGAAGGGTCCGCTGGTCTGCAAGTCGGTCAACCACTGAGGCGGATCGCTGCGCAACGCGTCCAGTTCGGACCTGCTGACCATCGAATTCTGGAATTCTTCGGGTGCTGCGGGAAGATAGATGCCGAGCTTGTTCGCCGCGGTCAATGGCTTCATGGTCTGCTGCTTGTTCTCCGGGCTCACCGGAACAGCTTATCCGGCCACGAGCGCTCTCGACGCCACGGTCGCTCGCGGCCCGCGTCGTCCCATAGGGTCGACACCGTGAACATCGATGTGCAGACACTGCGCTGGTACGCGGCCGTGGCGCAGCAACTGCATTTCGCGCGCGCTGCTCAGTCGCTGGGAATTTCGCGAATCCGATTGAGCAAGACGGTCGTGGAACTGGAGGAGCAGCTCGGCGTCGACCTGTTCGTACCGGGTGCCTCGCCCACCGAGCTCACCGCGGACGGCCGCGATCTACTGCAACGGGCGCTGGCGGCGATCGCCGAGGACGACCGGCTCTCGGAACTCGCGCAGGTTGCTGCCGCCGAACCGACGACCTTCACCATCGGGTACGCCGAGGGAGTCACGCTCACCAAGTGGACACGCATCTGGGCCGATCGGTTCCCCGGTGTCACTCTCTCCGTGGTGGCGACCACACCGGATACACAGGTGGCGGCCTTGCACGACGGCACGGTCGATGTGAGCTTCGTTCGTCCGCCGATCGATCGCGAAGGCCTCAACGCAATCGGTCTCTATCAAGAGGTACAGGTCGTGGTGGTACCGAAGGACCACGCAGTCGCCGCATTCGATTCGGTCACCGCAACCGACCTCGCCGACGAGCATCTGCTCGCCGACCCCGCGACGGTGCCCGAATGGGCAGCTGTGGCAACCGAACTCACGACCGGCAATCGCCCGGAACTTCCGCCGATGAACTCCGCCGCGGAGACGTTCGAGTACGTGGCTGCCGGGCTGGGGGTGGCGATCGTGCCGCACTCGGTGGCGCGATTCAACGCCCGTAAGGACCTCGTCTACCGCCCCGTGACCGACGTCGAGCAGTCGCAGATCGCACTGGCCTGGGTCGCCGAACGCGAGGACGACCGCATCGAGGAATTCATCGGCATCGTCCGCGGCCGCTCGACCCGCAGCTCACGCGGTGCATCGGACGAGGCACCGGTCAAGAAGAAGAAAGCGCACCCCTCCAAACCTGCTCGCCCCGTTGCCAAGACGAAAACGAACGCCCGACGCAGCGGGAAGCGCCGCTGAATCTGCACCCTCGCGCCGGCCCGAATCCTGGACGAACCTGTGTTCGAAAGTTTGTCGGTGGGTCGCGGTAGATTCTGTTCATGCTTTCGGGGGACGGCGGATCAGGGGTGGACGGCATCGATGTGGTGCCGCCTACGCCTGACGTGTCCGATCCGGACTTGTCGGTGCTGGTGGAGCGGGTCGAGTCTGCGGTTGCCGAGTTGGCGGGGCAGGCGTCGGTGTCGTGGACGAACCCGGATCGGCGTGCGGTGATCCAGCGCATGGAGATGCTGAGGCGGTCGCTGACCGCGTACTCGTACACCTGGCTGAACGAGTTGATCGCGCAGCACGGCCTCGACGTGTATCCGGGCTCGGTCCCGTCCTCGGTGGCCTGGATGCTGCGGATCACCCCACGAGCAGCCGGTGCACGAGTGCGTCTGGCTGCACAATTGGGTGACCGTACTGCGTTCTCCGGAGAAGTACTGGCCCCGTTGCTGCCGCGGACAGCGCAAGTACTGCGGGCGGGGCTGCTCGACGCCAAGCACGTGCAGATGATCCGCGAATTCTTCCGCCATCTGCCCTCGAGTGTCGATCCGCAGACCCGCGACCTCGCCGAACAACAGTTGGTGGAACAGGCAGTGAAATTGCGGCCGGACGATTTCGCACCGGTGGTGGCGTGCCTGGACGCGATGGTGAACCCGGACGGCGACCACGATGACGATGACGACGATGACGATGACGACGGAGACCCGCCGAAGCCACGGAAGCGGAGGGATGCGTTCTTCTACCTCGGCGAGCAAGGGGTCGACGGAATGTCGGAAGGAAAATTCTGCGTCGACCCCGAACTACGCGCCTACCTCGAAGCCCTGTTCTCCAAAGCGGCAAAACCGGGCACGTACAACCCCGCCGACGGCAAACCGATCGTCGACGACGAGAACGGAAGCGACGAGGACGACCAGACCTCGGGCGAGGATGCTGACGCACGACCGCAGCCCGGCACCACGCCCCGCGAAGCAGGGGCGAGTGATGCAGGATCGGGGGACTCCAATTCCGAGACACCACCGCTACCTGAGCGTAAAGACCGGTGGCGAAGTGATGCGGGACTCTGGGACGACGGTCCATGTGGCTGTGACGGCCCTTGCGGTGACGGCCCTTGCGGTCACGACGAGTGCGGAGGCGGCATCGAATGCGGTTGCGGTACAGGCTCTGACGACACCTCCCCCGACGGCACCTCCTCCGACGACACTTCCTCCGACGGCCCTGCTGCCAGGCGTACCGCTGCCGGGCACGGCGATACCGAGAGCAGTGAGGCACGGGCCGAGGCGGCGGCGTCAACGCGCGAGGCCGCCGTCCAGCGTGACATCCGCACCCAGAACGAACGTCGTCACGACGCCCTGAAGGTGGCACTCCGGCACACCCTCGCCTCCGGGACCCTCGGCACCCACCGAGGCCTGCCCGTCACCGCCATCGTCACCATGAGCCTGAAAGATCTGGAAGCCGGCTGCGGATACGCGAAGACCGCCACCGGATCACGAGTGTCGATCCGCGACGCGATCCGCATGGCTTCCCACGCACACCACTACCTGACGATCTTCGACGACAACGGCAGAGCCCTCTATCTGGGTCGATCGAAACGCATCGCCTCCGCAGACCAACGCATCGTGCTCATCGCCCGAGACCGTGGCTGCAGCTTCCCCTCCTGCACCCGCCCCGCAACCTGGTGCCAAGCCCACCACCTCACCGACTGGATCGACGGCGGCAACACCGACATCGACGGATTGACCTTCGGCTGCGACATGCACCACGCACTCGTCGGCACCGGACCCGGAAAGTGGGCAACCACGAAAACCGGAGCAGCACATCGCTATCCGGGCCGCACCCTGTGGCATCCACCGGCCGGGATGGACCCACGTAGGCGTGGGCTGATCAATCACGCACACCACCCCGAAGAGGTGCTGTATCCACCCGACCAGCATGACGACACCGGCGACGAGGAACCACGACAACCCGCCTGACCACCCACACCAGTCTCAGGGCACAGCCCTGCCTGCACCCGCGCTGACGTGATTCAGCGAACCGGGTGGCGCTTTCGATTGTGAATCAGAACAGCTACCCCGAGTCCCACCAACGTCAACAGAAGCGGTGCAGCGATGACGAGGGAGGCGTCGATCGCCACGAACAGAATGAGCAGCAACGCTGCTGCCAGGAAATACACGGCGGCGAAACGTGGAGTCCACAGGACGGAGTCCATTCCACACCTCCTTGCGTACGAACTACTTGTCGTTACCGAAGGTAACTGAAAGGAGTCGGATGCACTAGAGGCCAAGGCCCCGCAGACGGTCGATCTCACGACGATCGCGCTTGGTGGGCCTGCCTGCCCCTCGATCACGCCTCGGCACGGAAGCCAGTACTTCCTTCGGGGGCGGCGGCGGACTGCGATCGATCAAGCACTCCGGCACGACCGCTGCGCCGACGCGTTTGCCGATGGCCCGCACCACGACGACGATCTTCTCCACTCCGTCGGACCGGAGCCTGATCTCGTCGTCGGGGCCGATGCGATGCCCGGGTTTGGCAGGAGTTCCGTTGACACGGACGTGGCCGCCGCGGCAGGCAGCAGCGGCGGCAGACCGCGTCTTGAACAACCGGACCGCCCAGATCCAACTGTCGAGGCGGACACTCTGAACTTCCATCTTCGAACGAATTCCTCACATTGCGAGGCTCGACTACATGTCCAGGCCGAGATCGAGCACTGTCACCGAGTGTGTCAGACCGCCGACAGCAAGAAAGTCGACCCCCGTGCGCGCATAGTCACGTGCCACGTCGACGGTCAGGCCACCCGAGGATTCCAGCTTCGTCTGCGGCGCGAACTTGTCTCGGCGCTGCACGGCCATCTGCGTCTGCCACAGCGCGAAGTTGTCCAGCAGAACGAGTTCCACGTTCTCCGCCAGCACCTGGTCGAGTTGCTCGAGGCTGTCGACCTCGACCTCGCACGCGATGTCGGGAGCCGCAGCCCGCACCGCGTTCAGAGCGGCGACGACCGAACCGGCCGCTGCCACGTGATTGTCCTTGATCAGCGCGGCATCGCCCAGACCCATCCGGTGATTGACGCCACCACCTGCGCGTACCGCGTACTTCTGTAGCGAACGCAACCCCGGCAACGTCTTTCGACTGTCCCGGATCTTGCACTCGGTGTCTGCGACCTCGGCGACCCAGCCGGCCGTCGCAGTGGCGATTCCAGAGAGATGGCAGACGATGTTGAGCATCGTGCGTTCGGCAGTGAGCAGACCCCGCGTCGGCGCCTCGACCGTCAGAACGGCCTGTCTCGGTTCGACCTCGGATCCGTCCTCGATGCGATGCACGACGGAGTATCCGTCGGCTCCGATCACCTCGTCGAGAACCAGGAGGCCGACGTCGATCCCGGCGATCGTGCCGAACTGGCGCGAGACCACCGACGCCGTGGTGACAGCATCCTCGGATACCGTCGCCAGCGTGGTGATGTCGGGTCCGTACCGCAGGTCCTCGTCGAGCGCGGTCCGAATCAGTGCGAGTACCTCGGTGCGATCGACGCCCGGGTTCACCTCGTTCACGGTGTCGGTCATGTCAGCGTGCTCCCGTCATCACGTCGTCGTTGACTATCGCCAGCCGTCCGTCGAGATCTCGTTCGACGAACAGGCTTCGGCGTTGCGCAGGCGCGCTCTCCGGATGATCGCGTCGGGTATGGCACCCTCGGCTCTCACGGCGCTCGGCCGCGGCCAGCACGATCACCTCCGCCGCAGCGGTCAACGCTGCGTCCTCGACGGCGCGCGCATCCACCGGCGGTTCCGATACCACGCCGTGCGCCAGAACACCCTGCGCTGCAACAAGACCCGCTGCATCTCGCACCACTCCGACCTCGGCGGTCATGGTTCGCTGCAGTACCGCGCGGTCGATACGGGAATACGTGGGCATTGCGACATCGGAAATGCTGCCGTGTCTGCCGACTCGTTCGACGGCCACGTAGGCCGCACGCTCACCGACGACGAGACCCTCGAGCAGACTGTTCGACGCCAACCTGTTGGCTCCGTGCAAGCCGGTGCGCGCCACTTCACCTGCGGCGAGCAAGCCGGGAACCGAGGTGCGCCCGGATGTATCCGTCGCCACGCCCCCGCACGAGTAATGCGCTGCAGGTGCCACCGGAATCAGGTCTTTCGCCGGATCGATGCCGGCCTGTAGACATGAGGCGGTCACGGTCGGGAACCGTTCGTGGACGCGTTCCACCGCGCGGGCATCCAGCAGAACGTGGTCGTCACCACGCTCGTGCAGCAGCTCGGCGATGGCGCGGGACACCACGTCGCGTGGCGCGAGGTCGCCGAGCGGGTGCACTCCCGCCATGAAGGCACGGCCGGTGACATCGACCAGGCGGGCTCCCTCTCCTCGCACCGCCTCGCTGATCAACGGGCGACGGCCTGTGGACCCGGCGGCGAACAGCACCGTCGGATGGAACTGCACGAATTCCAGATCCGCGATCCGAGCACCGGCGTCGAGCGCGAGTGCGATGCCGTCGGCCGTCGCGCCCGGCGGGTTGGTGCTGCACGAGAAGAGTTGTCCCAGTCCGCCGGTCGCGAGCAGCACCGTCGGGCAATGAACGACGCCGACACCGCGAGGCCCGCGCACGAGCAGACCGACCACCTCGCCGTGGGTGGTCAGTACCCGCAGCGCGGTCGTGTCGAAATGCACAGTGGGCACGGACGCGTCCAACGTGCGCTGCACCTCCGCTCCGGTGGCGTCTCCCCCGGCATGAACGATGCGACGAACGCTGTGGCCACCCTCGCGGGTCCGCGCAACGGTGCCGTCGGCCGCTAGGTCGAACTGAGCGCCCGCAGCTTCGAGCGAGGTGATCGCCGCCCGCCCGCCGGAGACGATGGAACGCACCGCGTCCTCGTCGCACAGGCCGGCACCGACGACGCAGGTGTCGGCCACATGCGATTCGATAGAATCCTCGAGTTCGGGGCCGACGACCGCGATCCCACCCTGGGCGTACTGCGTCGCGGTGTCGGTGGAACGCCCCTTGCTGACGGTCAGCACCCGCAGGCCGCGAGCTGCCGCCGTGCGAGCCGCGGTGAGTCCGGCAATTCCACCGCCGACCACGACGAGATCGGCCGCGGTTTCCCACGCGACCGATGGATTCACTCGCCGCCGCCAGGGGTGCCGATCTCGATCATCCGCTGCACCGACTTGCTCGCGATGTTCGCGGTCTCGAGGTCGACGTGCACCTCGTCGCGCCCCTCGACGAGGCAGCGCAGCAGAGCAGCAGGGGTGATCATCTTCATGTAGCCGCACGATGCGCGGTCGTTGACGGCGAGGAAGTCGACGTCGGGTGCCGCCATCCGCAGCTGATGCAGCATGCCGATCTCGGTGGCGACCAGAACCTGCTTGGACGCGGTGGTGCGGGCAGCGTCGAGCATGCCGCCGGTGGAGAGGATCTTGACCTTGTCGGCGGGTACGAACCCCTCGCCTGCGAGGTACAGAGCCGATGTGGCGCAGCCGCATTCGGGGTGCACGTACAGCTCGGCATCGGGGTGGGTGCGAGACTTCTCGGCCAACTCGTCGCCGTTGATACCGGCGTGCACATGGCATTCTCCGGCCCAGATGTGCAGGTTCTCGCGCCCGGTCACGCGCTTGACGTGCGCGCCGAGGAACTGATCGGGCAGGAACAGGGTGTCGCGGCCCGGATCGATCGACTCGACGACCTCGACGGCGTTCGACGAAGTGCAGCAGATGTCGGTCAGTGCTTTGATCTCGGCGGTGGTGTTGACGTACGAGACGACGACGGCGTCGGGAAAATCGGCCTTCCATTCGCGGAGCTGGTCTGCGGTGATGGAATCGGCCAGTGAGCAGCCGGCGCGCTGGTCCGGGATGAGGATCGTTTTCTGTGGGCTCAGGATCTTTGCCGTCTCGGCCATGAAATGAACTCCGCAGAACACGATCGTGTCCTCGGAGACCTCGGCGGCCATCCGCGAGAGCGCGAGCGAGTCGCCGACATGGTCGGCAACGTCCTGAATCGCAGGCAGCTGGTAGTTGTGCGCGAGCAGCGTCGCGCCGCGCAGATCGGCGAGCCGTCGAACCTCTGCCGCCCACTCGGGAGTTGCCTCCACTCCCCCGTAACCACCTGCTCCGTCGACGATGTCGCGAACTCCGGCGAATGCCGAGTCCAGGATGTTCACCCGGGTAGCGCTGCTGGTCATGACGGTTCTCCTTCACCGATCATCCGGTCGTCGGTGACCGAATTTCCTCCGAGGGAGTTTTCGACCTATGATCGAAAACGTGACCTATCGTAGCACCGTCCACGAAGTACTCATTGCGGTGTTCCAAGTTCGAGCCTTTTCCGACCCCGACGCCCCGGAACTGGCGGTGCTGCTGTGGCAGCGCGCCCTCGACCCCGAGGCCGGCACCTGGTCGCTGCCCGGTGGCACGCTGCGCGACGACGAGAACCTCGCCGCCTCCGCGCGCCGTCAGCTCGCCGAGAAGGTCGACGTGCGCTCGGTGGCGCACCTCGAGCAGCTGTCGGTCTTCAGCGAACCCGAACGCGTACCGGGAGATCGGCGGATCGCGTCGACCTTCCTGGGCCTGGTACCGATCTCGGCCGAGCCGACACTTCCCTCGGACACCGCATGGCACCCGGTTGCGGCACTGCCCGACATGTCGTTCGATCACGGAACCGTCGTCGCGCACGCGAGACATCGACTGGTCGCCAAACTCTCGTACACCAACATCGGATTCGCACTGGCTCCGGTCGATTTCGCCATCTCGTCGCTGCGCGAGATCTACGGTGCCGCACTCGGATATCAGGTCGATGCCACCAACCTGCAGCGGGTGCTGAGCCGGCGCGGAGTGATCGAACCCACCGGACGGCGCGCGCCGTCGGGCAAGGCCGGTGGTAGGCCGCCTGCACTGTTCCGCTTTGCCGACAACAGCATTCGAGTCACCGACGAGTTCGCCGCATTGCGACCGCCCCAGGCGTGAACGGCTGCTGTCAGTCGGCTCGATTCGAGTCGAACGACGGTGGCGGCGGGAAGAACTCGACATCGAGGTCGTCCGGATCGGGATCGGTGTGTTGCAGATTGTCGTTGGGATTCATCGCGGCCAGAAGCATGATCACCAGCGAAGCCATCAGCGCCTGAACGATCAGCACCTGCGGAGTCTCGATACTGGGCGCAACGGTGACGATCGACCCGACCGCCGGATCGGTGACCTTCGGAAACCGAAGAGCAGCAATCCCGTTGCCCACCAGGATCGCAGCGACCGAGCCGACGAGTGCGCCGACGAAGACGGCACCGAACAGCCGTGGCCCCCGCTCGGACCTCCACAGCCACCACCCGATCGGGAGAACGAGACCGAGGGCCAAGGAAAGGAACGAGAACATCGCAAGCCCGTCGAAGCTGTGCAGGCTCTCCCCGGTCAGGGCCGCCCCACGATCCTGCGCCACCACGAGCAACTGCTGCGCCGGTGCCAGGAATCCCCACAGCATCCCACCCAGAGCCGAGACTGCCACCGAGATTCCGACAACCACCGACAACACCCGAACGGTGCTGCTCCGCGGCGGCACTTCGAGAACGTCCGACGTGACCACCTAGCGCCTACCCGTCGTGGCCGAATCGACGAGGCCGTGACGCGAGCACAGCGACGTCCACCCGTCGGGGACGATCTGCACCACCAGGCGGCGACCGCATTCTGCGCAGAACCGCGGCGGCTCCAAACCGAGCCGGACGGCGACCGACAACGAACCCGCACTCACCTCGGCTCCGGCGTCGACAGGCCGACCGGTGTACGGGTCGTAGTGGGTCTCGCTCGTCATTCGACCCACCCTAATACGCCCATCAGATCGTCGAGTTCAGCGCTTTGATCGGCATCTGCAGCTCGCCGAGAAGATCGAGATCCTGCTCCGCCGGGCGGCCGAGTGTCGTCAGGTAGTTGCCGACGATGACGGCGTTGATCCCGCCGAGAATTCCCTGCTTGGCACCGAGGTCGCCGAGGGTGATCTCGCGTCCGCCTGCAAATCGCAGAATCGTGCGTGGCAGAGCGAGACGAAACGCGGCGACGGCGCGCAGAGCATCGGACGCCGGCAGCACATCGAGATCTCCGAACGGCGTTCCAGGCCTGGGGTTGAGGAAGTTCAGGGGCACTTCGTCGGGTTCGAGAGCAGTGAGATCGGCGGCGAATTCGGCCCGCTGCGCGAGCGTCTCCCCCATACCGAGAATTCCGCCGCAGCACACCTCCATGCCGGCCTCCCGCACCATGCGCAGGGTATTCCACCGCTCCTCCCAGGTATGGGTGGTCACCACGTTCGGGAAATACGAGCGAGAGGTCTCGAGATTGTGGTTGTACCGATGCACGCCCATCGCCGCGAGCTGATCGACCTGGTCCTGGTCGAGCATGCCGAGCGAGCACGCGATATCGATCTCGACTTCGTTCCGGATGGCTTGGATACCGGCGGCGACCTGCGCGAGCAGCCGAGCGTCGGGGCCGCGCACCGCCGCGACGATGCAGAATTCCGTGGCTCCGGTCTTCGCGGTCTGCTTCGCAGCTTCCACCAGCGACGGAATGTCGAGCCACGCAGCACGAACCGGGGAAGCGAAAAGTCCGGACTGCGAACAGAAGTGACAGTCCTCGGGACACCCACCGGTCTTGAGGCTGATGATTCCTTCCACCTCGACCTCGGGCCCGCACCACTTCATCCGCACCTCGTGGGCCAACAGCATCGTCTCCTCGAGACGGTCGTCGCCGAGCTCGAGAACCTCGAGAACCTGAGATCGATCGAGCGCGATGCCGTCGCCGAGCACCTGAGTACGCGCCGTGCGCAAAATGTCCATTCCGGGTCCCCTCGTAGTCGAACGGCATCATCATTGAACACCGTTCAAGTTGAACGACGTTCACGTTAGGCGCCGGGCTCGGCTACTGTCAAAGCGAAGATGCGTCGAACGACTTGGGGGCAGCAGTGCAACTGAACAGGCAGGACGTCCTGGACGGCGCGATCGCCATTCTCGACGAGTACGGCCTGGCAGACCTGACGATGCGGCGACTCGCTATGTCGCTGCACGTGCAACCCGGCGCGCTGTACTGGCACTTCCCCAACAAACAGACGCTGCTCGGTGCCATCGCCGATCACATACTCTCCGGTGCCGATGCGCCGTCCACCGAAGATTCGTGGGACGCACAGATCGGGCAGATCGCCCACCGACTGCGCGACGCCCTTCTCTCCCGACGCGACGGTGCCGAATTGGTGGCCGCGACCTACGCGTCGAGGCTGACCACCAGCCACATTCGCGAACGCATTGCCGCCGTGTGCATTCGAGCGGGACTGCCGCGACGCGACGCGGAACTCACCGCCGACACGTTGCTGTACTACATCCTGGGCCAGACCGTGGACGAGCAGGCGCGCCTACAGATGGACTCCGTCGGAGCCCTCACGCCCGACGCGTCACCGCTGTTCGAAGAACCCGACCCGACGAGCAGATTCGATTTCGGACTGAAGCTCTTCCTCGACGGAGTACGGCATACCGCGGCGGACCGCATCCGCCACTAGTCGATCAGAATTCGGCGAAGACGATCCGCCCGTTCCCGTTGTCCAAAGTCATGGTTCCGTCGTCCCGAGACCACCGCGGGGTGGAGGTCAGGAACTCCGACAGCCACCGGTCCTGCTCCATCAACGCCTCCGGGCAGGCCATCCGCGTCGACCCGAGAGAGTCGATGGTGATCCTGCCCTGCGAGGTGTCCACGGTGCCGAACAACCTGTTGCACCCGGCCTCGGCCGAGATTCGGTCGTCGACGAACTCGAGCCTGACCGTCGTTCCGGCGACCGGCGTGTAGGAGTCGGGTGCCTCGACCGACGAGTACGTCTTGCCGGCCGGGAATTCACCGTACGAGTCGGTGCACCCGGAGGCCACCGCACTCGCACCCAACGCGAGAGCGACCAGCGCGCGCCGCGCGTCAGCCACCGAAGATCGGCCCCAGACCGGCCGCACCGGCATTTCCGCGGGACGCGAACGGGTTGTCGTGCACCATGTACGTCCAGGTCGACGTCGGGCGTCGCAAGCCCGCTTCGTCCAGATCGATTCCGTCCGAGGTGATCTCGGCCGACTCGAACGTAGCGTGCGAGAGATCCATCGCCTTGGAGGACACCGTCTTGAACGCCTCGACAGCGATCCGGTGGTACTCGTCCAACGGATTCTCCCGACCCAGTGCGCGCAGGTGAATACTCTCGCGCACGTCGGCGAGGTGCGCGAGATAGTCCGACCACGACCGATCGAGGTGGTACAGAACGATCTGACGGGCGACCTCGACCAGAGTCTCCTCGGACACGTTCTCGCGCAACTCCTTCGAGCGCGCAGGCGCGTGCTGCTCGAGTAGCGTCAACGCCTCGTCGGTGTCGAGCAACGTGGCCCGGCGGCGGTCCAGGATCTCACGGTGCTGAGCCGTCAGCTGGTTGTAACGCCAGGTACGCGAATGTATCTCGAGCATCTGACCCTCGGCGATGCGCTGTGCATGATCGACGCGGTCGGCCGCAGCCGAGGAAGTGAACATTCCGCTCTCGTCGGTGTCCTTCGGTGCATCCTTGTCGCCGATGTTGTTCTTGACGACGTCGTCCTCCCAACTGCCGAAGAACAGCGAGCGCCCTGGATCTCCCTGCCTGCCTGCACGTCCGCGGAGCTGATTGTCGAGACGCTCGGTGGTGTGACGACCGGTACCGAGAACGAACAGTCCGCCGAGCTCGGCAATACGTTCGCGATCGGTGCCCTCGGGACCACCGAGCTTGATGTCGGTTCCGCGCCCGGCGATCTGCGTCGATACCGTCACTGCGCCGTGCACACCCGCCGCGGCGATGACCGCCGCTTCCTCGGCGTCGTTCTTGGCGTTGAGTACCACCACGTCGACGCCCGAGGCGGTGAGCGTCTCGGCCAGCGCCTCGGACTCGGCGACATCGTGGGTACCGATGAGAATCGGCTGACCGGTCTCGTGAATCTCTTTCACCTGCAATGCAATTGCAGCGTTCTTGTGCTCGATCGTGTCGTACACACGGTCGTCCTCGTCGACGCGCACTGTCGGCACATTGGGGGCGATGACCGAGACACCGAGGCTGTAGAACGTGCGAAGCTGCTCCCCCGCCGCCATGGCCGTACCGGTCATACCGCACACCGTTGCGTACCGGTTGATCAACGCCTGCACGGTGATCGTGTCGAGAATCTCACCGGTCTCGGTGGGGGCGAGCCCTTCCTTGATCTCGACCGCGGCCTGCAACCCGTCCGGCCAGCGCTGCAGTTCGGCCACTCGGCCACGTGAGGCGTTGATCAGCTGCACGCGTCCGTCACGAACGATGTAATCGACGTCGCGCTGGACCAGCACCTGGGCGTGCAGGGCCACGTTGACCGCAACCAACGTCGTCCCTACGTGCTGCTCGGAGTACAGGTCGATTCCGCCCAGTTCCTTCTCCATCCGCAACGCGCCCTCGTCGGTGAGGAACACGTTGCGTCCTTCGGCATCGGTGTCGAAATGAACGCCCTTGTCCAACAACCGGACTGCATCCATGACCGTCGAAGTCGAGACGTCACCGGAGACCGAACCGGCCAACACCAGCGGAACGAGCGCCTCGTCGACCAGCACGGAATCGGCCTCGTCGATCAGGGCAACGTCCGGCACGGGCGCGACCAGATCGTCGCGGTCGTTCACCAGATGATCACGCAGAACATCGAAACCAATTTCGTTGACCGAGGCATAGGTGATGTCGCAGGCGTAGGCGGTGCGCCGCTCCTGGGCAGTCGAGGACTCGCCGATGGAACCTACGGCGATACCGAGGGACTCGAACAGCGGTTGCATCCACTGCGCGTCGCGTTGCGCGAGAAAGTCGTTGACCGAGATTACGTGCACCGCGCGTCCGGACAACACGTATCCGACGGCAGCGATCGCGCCGGCCAACGTCTTGCCCTCGCCGGTTGCCATTTCCACCACGTCACCGGCGAGCAACCGCACGGCACCGTGCAGCTGCACGTCGAAGGGCCGTAGCTTCAGCGCACGCTCACTCGCCTCGCGCGTCAGCGCCAGATACCGCGGAACGTCGAGACGCTCGGCGGCGTCGACACGCAGCGCGGCCGCCTCGGTCGCCAATTCACTCTCGCTCAGGGCGGCTGCCCACTCCGCGTGCTCCCGGGCCCGGTCGACGCTTCGACGCGAGGTGCTCTGCGCCTTCTGTGCGGATCGGCCGAGTACACGCCAGAATCGGTCGGAGCCCAAAGCCATCTGTTATCCCTACCTGAGAAAGAAAAACCGTTCTCGCCCACAGTACCGATGCGGCTCCGCCCAGCTCTAGGCATCGAGCGGCGTCGTCACCGCGATCCGGCGCGTGCCGTCGTCCAACGTCACCACCTGATAGGCATTGCGCTCGGTTCCCACCGGCGAACCGTCGGAGTCGAGGTTCTCGAGAAGAAGATGCCCGACCCAGATACCCGGCACCTCGGCCTCGGTGACGATGTCGCGGGCCCGCACACCCTCGATTCCGCGCGACCGATAGTAGGTCTGCCCCTGCCGAAAGAACTCTCGGGTCTGCTGCGGCTCGGCGATCGCCGCACATCCCCGCGCTGTGACCGCCAGAGCCGGATAGTTGTAGATCTCGGCCAGACCGTCGAGATCACCCGAGGTCAGGTACCCCGTATAACGAGCGAAGAAGCTGTCGACCGATTCGTTGTCAGGTGTCATATCGACAACGGTAGGACCCATTCCCGTCAGGGCTGTGTCGGGAATCGGGAAAAATTCGGACGGTGCCGAAGCAGAATGCGCCCCGGTCGCTCGACAGCGCACTCACCCTGCGCCGCGTCGCGCGTCAGCAGCGGATCGTCGAGTGGCTGGGGTCGGCGGCTGCGCCGTTGACCTCGCCCGAACTCGCGCAGCGGCTCGGGGTCTCCGTGCGCACCGTCGAACGCGACCTCGCCCGGTTGCGTGAGTCCGGGGTCCCCCTCGATGCGGTGCCGGGTGTGCACGGCGGATCTCGGCTGGCAAGTGTCGCCTCGCCTCGGCCAGTGCGGTTGACCGCCCCCGAGATAGCAGCACTCATCGCCAGCCTCGCCGCTCTGGGGCCCACCGAAACCGACAGTGCCGCATCGGCAATGAACGCTCTGATCGAGGCATTGACCACCGAGTGATCCGGGAGTGGGAATCACCGTTTTTCACGCCACCAGGGTCAGAGTTGCGCAACCAACGCAGGCAATCCCGTCGCGGCCGTGGTGCGCCACCGGTGATCGGCCATGTCCGAGACCTCGGTCTCGACCGGGTTGATCTCGACCACCGTCGCTCCGGCGCTGCGGGCGATCGCGGGCAGCCCGGCGAACGGGTACACCACTCCCGACGTGCCGACGACCAGAACGAGGTCGGCCTCACGAACCGCGTGCTCGGCCGCCTCCCACGCGGCCTCGGGCAAAGATTCGCCGAACCATACCGCTCCGGGCCTGATCAGCCCGCCGCACAGCGGGCATTCCGGCGGCGGAACTCGCTGATCGGCCTCGGCCGGGGCGTCGGCCGCACCGTCGTCGAACGATGCTCGTGTTCCACAGTCGCTGCAGTACGGCTCGAACAGACTGCCGTGCACGTGCGCGAGAACCGTGGCCCCGGCCCTCTCGTGCAGGTCGTCGACATTCTGGGTGGCGATGTCCACGTGCGCCCGTTGCTGCCATTGCGCAAGTGCCACGTGACCGGCGTTGGGCTCGGAGCGTCGGACCAATTCGGCTCGCCATCGATACCAGCCCCACACCAGATCGCTGTCGGCCGACCACCCCTCCGGGCTCGCGAGATCTCTGGGGTCGAAGTCCTTCCACAATCCGCTCTGGGCATCCCGAAATGTGGCGATCCCCGACTCGGCGGACATGCCTGCGCCGGTGAGTACGGTGATCCGCGAGGCCTCTCGCGCGGAGTCCACGACGGGCTTCGGAACGGCTACGGGCGACTGGTTCTCGGAAGTGCTCACCCGGTTATTGTGCCGAGCGGTGTGCCACGTCGCGCTACCGTGGTCGCATGAGCATCGACACCACCGCGCGCACTCGACGACGCCGGCCACTGTGGTTGGCCGCCGGCGCAGCTGCCGTCGTGGTGGTGGTGGCTGTCGGGGTTCTGTGGCTGGCACCGAGCCGGTACCTCCCGTGGGACACCGAAGCGTTCCCCGAGGTGAGCACCGGCGAGCTGACCGCCGATCAGGCTCGGGTGGTCGAACTCCTGCGTACCGAGCACGAACTGCAGCGTCCGGGCACGTTCTACGCCGAGGGCGTCGAGGAAGCGTGGTGCGCCGATTTCGTCAGCTGGATCATGAAGGAGGCCGGCCTGCCGTTGTCGAACCCCCATTCGGGTTCGTGGCGCATTCCCGGCGTCTACACCCTGCAGGAGTACTACCAGGAGCAGGGACGATTCGAGGCCGTCGGCGACTACACGCCATCGGTGGGCGATGTGGTGCTCTACGACAACACGAGCTTCAGCGGACAACACACCAACGTGATCGTCGCAGTCGACGGCGACGAGGCCGTCACCGTCGGCGGCAACGAGGCCGGCAAGATCAGAGTGCACACGCTGCACTACGAATCCGATTCCGGGGTAGTCGGATTCGGTCGACTCCAGAGCTGACGGTCACTCCGGCGGGATTGCATCTGCGTCACCGTACGAACGAGCGCCGCCGTCTCGTTTGGCTCGATAGAGCAACATGTCCGCGCGGTCGAAGCAGTCGTCGACGGACTCCCCGGCACGCAGTGTCGTGTAGTCGGCAGAGAAGTTCTGTCCGTCGGGCACGACCGCCGACAACTCGGCCAGCACGGCCGACATGGTCGTCGCACCCACGCCGGGCATCACCAGAGCGAACTCCTCGCCGCCCCATCTGGCGATGGATCCGCGGCCACCGAGCAGGTCCTCGACAGCAGCAGAGAACTGGATCAACAGCCGATCTCCGCGTCCGTGCCCGTACTTGTCGTTGTACGACTTGAACCGGTCGAAGTCGAGCATCGCCAGAGCCAATACGACATCGGCACCGCGCGGTGTCGTCAACTGATGCAGCCGATCTCGCCATCCACGCCGGTTGAGCAATCCGGTGAGGGCATCGGTCTGCGCGGCCTGCCGAAGGTCGTCCTCGACGCGCCGACGATCGGTGGTGTCGTGCACTACAGCCATCGTCCACCGAATGCCTCCGGGGCCCGGGACCTCACTGGCCGAGACCCATCCCCACCGGACCGTGCCGTCCGGATGCAGGTAGCGCTTCTCGACGTGCACCGATTCCCCACGCGCCTTGGCGTCGGCCATGATCTGTTCCATGGCGGCATGCTGGGCCAGATCGTCGGGATGAGTGAACTCGCGAGAGGACCGGCCGGCCAACAGGTGACGGGGACAACCGACGATGGCCGCGTACGCCTCGTTTGCGAGAACCAACAATCCGTTCTCGTCGGCCAGGGCCAATCCGACCGTGCTGGCCTCGAACATCTCCCGATACCAACGTTCGGTGTCGACCATCTTCAGCCGGTCTCTTCCTCGAACAGTGCAAGCCACGTCGAATCGCACGGACCACCGAGAATACTCGGTGCGTCGCACCCGGGCGGCACGTGAGCAGGGCTCTGCCGATCTTGACCTTGACATAGCGTCACGGTTCACACTGAACACATGAGAATCGGATCCCTGGCCGACGCCGCCGGAACGACACCTCGAACAGTGCGGCACTATCACCGTCTCGGCCTGCTCGGTGAGCCACGCCGTCTGTCCAACGGGTATCGCGAGTACACGATCGACGACGTGGTTCGACTCATGAGAATCCGCTGGCTCGCCGATGCCGGAATGCCCCTCGGCGCGATAGCAGCCGCCCTCGACCGGTCCGAGGCGGACGAGAGCAACGTGGTCGCCGATCTACGGGCTCTGCTGGCCGGTATCGAATCGGAGCAGAAAGCGTTGGCGCACAAGCACACTCGACTGTCGGTCCTGCTCGACGACGCCGTCGAGCATCGTCCACTGACCGCTCTGCCGCGCGATGCGGCGGACACACTTGCCGCATTGATCGATGCCGCTGCGGAGACCGAGCGAGAAGCGCTGCTCCGTAAGCGTGACCTGCTCGAGGTGATGGCGATCGCGGGCACCGTCCCCGCATCGTTCTTCGAGACGACGACAGCGGCGCTGGTCGATCCCGGAACCCGGCAGACATACCTGGCGCTCCTGCGTAGATTCAGCGCGCTCGAAGGCCGAGACGTCGACGATGCCGCAGACGACATCGATTCGCTCGCAGCAGAATTGGCCTCGATGCTCGATATCGGCGCTCTTCTCTCGGCTGCGCCCGACGACACTGCCGACGAGACCGGCCCGCTGAGCATCGACGACATCGTGCCCGATCCCGCTCAGCGCGCAGTGATCATCGAAGCCACCGCACGTCTGCAGACCACCGAACCGAGCAGACCGGGTGATAGTCGATGACGGTCGTCGCGACGGTGGACCGAGCGAGCATCGTCTCCACCCGAGTTCACCGCCGCTTCGGCGTCGTGTCGCCGACGCTCGACGGCGGCCGACTCGTCCTACCGAATCAGGACGGCACCACCGTCGACATCGATTTGTCCTGCGCAACAGTGGTGTCCGTGCCCGCACCCCTGCGGCGGTGGAGGGTCGAGGGTAGTGCCCACTCCTTCGGCCTTCACGTGGACGATCCCGCGGCACTGGTCGCAGCGCTCGGTCGGTCCGCCCCCTCGATCGGATCCGCGTCGGCGCGTCGGAGCAGTCCGGTTGCGAACAACAGCACCATCAAGGCCGCCGCGGTGATACCGGATCCGGCCCAGATGGGCGAGGTGTAGCCGAGACCGGCCGAGATCGTCACACCACCGAGCCACGCGCCCAACGCATTTCCCAGGTTGAACGCGGCGATGTTCGCGCCGGACGCCATCGTCGGAGCGTCGGATGCGAACGACATCACCCGCATCTGCAGCCCCGGGACCGTCGCGAAGCCGAACGCACCCATCAACACGAGGGATGCGATCGTCGCCGGGCGACTCTCCGCGGTGAGCGCGAAGAAGACGAGTACGACGGTCAGTGCACCCAGCAGAATCGTCAGCGATCCGGTGAGGTTGCGGTCTGCTGCCTTGCCGCCGAGGTAATTGCCGACGAACAATCCACCGCCGAACAGCACGAGCAGCCACGGCACCGAACTCGACGCGAAGCCACTGACGTCGGTGAGCGTGAACGCGATGTAGGTGAACGCACCGAACATGCCGCCGTACCCGAGCACCGTGACCGCGATGGACAGCCACACCTGCACCGACCGGAACGCGCGCAGCTCTCGACGCAGATTGCTTACCTCACCGCTCCCGTTGTCACGAGGAACGAGGGCGGCGATACCGATCAGCGCAACGACGCCGATCACCGTGATCGCCCAGAACGTCGAGCGCCAACCGTGGTTCTGACCCAGGAACGTCCCGAACGGAACTCCGAGGACGTTGGCGGCGGTCAGACCGGCGAACATCATGGCGATCGCACCCGCCTTCTTCGCCGGCTCGACGAGGCTGGCCGCCACGACGGCACCGATGCCGAAGAACGCTCCGTGACACAGCGCTGCAACGACGCGGCCGAGCAGCATCATTTCGTAGCTGCTCGACAGTGCGGAGACGAGATTGCCGACGATGAACAGACACATCAGTGCGAGCAGGACACTCTTGCGAGGAAACCGTGTCACGGCGGCGGTGACGAGCAGGGCCCCGACGACCACGGACAGCGCGTAGCCCGTGATGAGCCAACCGGCCGTGGCCTCGCTGACCGCGAAATCGGCCGCGACTTCGGGCAGTAGCCCCATGATGACGAATTCGGTCAAACCGATTCCGAATCCCCCGATGGCGAGGGCGAGCAGGCCGAGTGGCATGTCCGATACTCCTGATTGGAATATGCGTACGCAATTATCGCGCTATCGCGTGTAGTTGCACGCGCTGAGCAAATGCTTGCATACGCGCTATACATGCGCAAGCCAGACACCGCTGGATCAGACCGAAACCGTCCCCGAACTGGGCATATCGCGGCAAAGCAGACTCCGAGGGTTACTTCACCTCACGTACACGTATTGTTTGCCCCAGAATCCCGTCTTCACCAGAACCGGGTACCACCGTCCGCGACCCCCGACCGAGTGGTCGATACACAGCCGGGAAGTCACCTCTCCTCCATGCACGTACCCCACAGCAGCTCCGATACTTCGGCTTCGGTTGTTCCGGCTCAGGGGGACACCGCTCTTTCGCCCAGCGGACCGCAGCGGCCACCGCAGCGGCACGACCTCGACGGGCTGCGCGGCGTGGCCATCGCGCTCGTTGTCGTATTCCACATCTGGATGGGTCGGGTGTCGGGAGGCGTCGATGTATTTCTCACCCTGTCCGGCTTCTTCTTCACCGCATCTCTGCTGAGATCGGCCGAGGCCGGGGCGAGCCTGAATCCGTTCACCCGGATCACTCGGGTGCTGCGCAGGCTCGGGCCTCCCCTGCTGATCACGCTGGCCGCGGTTGCCGTCGCATCGGTATTCCTGCTGCCGCGCACTCGCTGGGCCGACCTGGGCGATCAACTCGTATCCGGCGTCTTCTACTACGTGAACTGGCAGCTGGCGACGACGGCGAACGACTACCTTGCGGCCGACCCCTCGGTGAGCCCTCTTCAGCACCTGTGGTCGGTGGCCGTCCAGTTCCAGTTCTATCTACTGGCCATCGCTGTCGTGTTCGGTCTCGCGTGGATACGACGCACCGTGCGTCCCGACGGACCACGAAGCTTTCGACCGCTGACGTTCGCGGTGATATTCGCCGTCATCGCGGTGGTCTCCTTCGTGTACGCAGCGGACGGTGTGCGACGCCACCAGGCGTGGAACTACTACGACACCGGTGCCCGGCTGTGGGAAATCATGCTCGGAGCCGCAGTCGCCGCCGTGTTCGCCGCACGCAGCGGCGAGCCGTCCACCGAGCCGTCCTCCGATGACACCCGAACGCGGTCGCAGCTACGCGGGGCCCTTGCCGGTATCGGAATAGCGATCATCGTCGCGTGCGGCTTTCTCGTGGACGGTGTATCGGCGTTTCCCGGTCCCCTGGCCCTGATTCCGGTGCTGGCCACCCTCGCGTTGATCGTCGCGGGCTCCGAGACCGCAGTGGCGGCCACGCTCTCCAACCGGTTCTTCGCCTGGCTCGGATCCATCGCGTTTCCGCTGTACCTGTGGCACTGGCCGCTGCTGATCTTCTACCTGTCGGCCACCGGCCGACCTCACGCCGACGTTCTCGGCGGTCTCGGCATCGTCGGAGCCTCGGTTGCATTGGCATGGCTCACCGTCCGCCTCGTCGAGCGACCCACGCAGTCGCCGACATTCACGCCGGCACGCATCGCGGTGACTGCGACTGCGGCGATCGCTGCCGTCACGGTGACGGCAGGGTCGATCGGATGGAACTTCCACATCGACCGGTCGATCAACGCCGTGCAAGCCGACGGATCGGTCGACGAGCAGACTCACCCCGGAGCGCTCGAACTGACCGACGGGATTCGCGTGGAGCCGGCCGACGTCAGTCCCCCGCTGTACTCCGCCCCCGAGGATCTGCCGGCCACCACCCTCGAGGGCTGCATCGCGGACTTCGAGACGCGCGACGCGGTCTCGTGTACCTACGGCGACGTCGACTCGGACCGGACGATCGTGCTTGCAGGCAGCTCGCACGCCGAACACTGGGTGACCGCCCTCGACACGCTCGGTCTCCGGCACGGCTTCGCGGTCGTCACGTTCTTGAAGATGGGCTGCCCGCTGAGCACGGACACGATGCCGATGCTCGGCCCCAACGAATACCCCGACTGCCTGGACTGGACACAGACCGTGCTGGCCGAGGTGGCCGAGATGCAACCCGACTACCTGTTCACCACCGCCACCCGGCCCAGGGAGGACGCGCCCGGCGACTTCACACCGCCCTGGTACGCCTCGGTGTGGCAGCAACTGACCGCGAACGGCGTCGGAATTCTGGGCATCCGAGACACCCCGTGGCTCGCGTATCGGGCCATCGACTGCCTCGCCGACGGCGGCACGGCCGCCTCCTGCGGTATCCCGAGGGACGAGGCGCTGGACCCCGTCAACCCGGCCCTGGCCTCCTCGTTCCAGCTGCCCGGGTTCTCTGCTCTCGACCTGTCCGATGCGGTGTGCGACGACACCGTGTGCCGCGCCGAGCAGGGGAACGTTCTGATCTACCGTGACGAACACCATCTGACCGCCACCTACGTGCGAACGCTCACCACCGAGCTGGGCCGACAGATCGGATCGGCCACCGGCTGGTGGGCCGGACCGTGATCGGAGTCGGTCCAAGGCCAGGGGCATGCGGCTCGCGCTCGGTAAGCCCGGGCCCAGCCGCCACAGTAGGGTTGATCCATGCTGCACGAAGCCTCCGACGACACGCCTGCCATCGCAGTATGGCCGGGATCCGCTTATCCGCTCGGCGCGACCTACGACGGAGCAGGAACCAATTTCGCATTGTTCTCCGAGGCCGCTGAGGCCGTGGATCTGTGCCTGATCGCCGCTGACGGAACCGAGACCCGCATCCGTTTCGAGGAGTCCGACGGCTACGTCTGGCACGCGTATCTGCCCACGGTGGAACCGGGTCAGCGCTACGGCTACCGCGTGCACGGCCCGTGGGATCCAGCGGCCGGGCACCGCTGCGATCCGAGCAAGCTGCTCGTCGATCCGTACGGCAAGGCGTTCGAGGGATCGTTCGACGGCGACCGATCGCTGTTCTCGTACAACATGGATGCGCCGGCTCCCGAACCCGAGGCCGCGGTACCGACCGACGACGAATCCGCGGATTCACTCGACTCCGAGGCACCGTTCGAGGACACCACCGATCTCACCGATCCCGACGACGAGATCATCGAGGACGCTCCCCTCGCGCACGACGACGCGCCGAACAACGACTTCCCCCAGCACGATTCGCTCGGACACACGATGACCACCGTCGTCATCAACCCTTTCTTCGACTGGCAGGCCGATCGCGCCCCCAAGCGCCCGTACCACGAGACGGTGATCTACGAGGCCCACGTCAAGGGCATGACGATCAACCATCCCGACATCCCCGAAGCCGAGCGCGGCACCTACGCGGGCCTGGCGCATCCGGTGATCATCGACCACCTCAACCACCTCGGTGTCACGGCCATCGAGCTCATGCCGGTGCACCAGTTCATGCAGGATCAGGTTCTGCTGGACAAAGGGCTGCGAAACTACTGGGGCTACAACACGTTCGGCTTCCTGGCCCCGCACGCGGAGTACTCCTCACACAAGTCCCCCGGTGCCGCCGTCACCGAGTTCAAGGCCATGGTTCGTTCGTTCCACGCCGCAGGCATCGAAGTGATCCTCGACGTGGTCTACAACCACACCGCCGAGGGCAACCACATGGGCCCGACCATCAGCTTCCGCGGGATCGACAACGCCGCGTACTACCGGCTCGTCGACGGCGACCTCGAGCACTACATGGACTACACCGGAACCGGCAACAGCCTCAATGCGCGACACCCGCACACGCTGCAGCTCATCATGGACTCACTGCGCTACTGGGTCACCGAGATGCACGTGGACGGATTCCGATTCGACCTCGCGTCCACCCTGGCGCGCGAACTGCACGACGTCGATCGCCTGAGCGCGTTCTTCGATCTGGTGCAACAGGATCCGGTCGTCAGCCAGGTGAAGCTGATCGCCGAGCCCTGGGACGTGGGCGAAGGCGGCTACCAGGTCGGCAACTTCCCCGGCCTGTGGACGGAGTGGAACGGCAAGTACCGCGACACCGTCCGCGACTACTGGCGGGGTGAGCCTGCCACGCTGGGCGAGTTCGCGTCGAGGCTGACCGGATCCTCGGATCTGTACGAGGCCACCGGCCGTCGCCCCGGTGCCAGCATCAACTTCGTCATCGCGCACGACGGGTTCACGCTCAACGATCTGGTGTCGTACAACGACAAGCACAACGACGCCAACGGTGAGGACAACAACGACGGCGAGAGCCACAACCGCTCGTGGAACTGCGGTGTGGAAGGCCCGACGGACGATCCGGAGATCCTGGACCTGCGTGCCCGCCAGATCCGCAACATCATGGCGACGTTGCTGCTCAGCCAGGGCACGCCCATGATCGCCCACGGCGACGAGATGGCGCGTACTCAGCAGGGCAACAACAATGTCTACTGCCAGGACTCCGAACTCGCCTGGATGGACTGGTCGTTGGCCGAGAAGAACGCCGAACTGATCGAGTTCACCCGCAACGCCATCTCGCTGCGCGCAGAGCATCCGGTGTTCCGGCGTCGACGATTCTTCGAGGGCCGCCCCATTCGCACCGGCGAGCAGGCCCGAGACATCGCCTGGCTCACTCCGGCGGGCGAGGAGATGACCCCGGAGGACTGGGACAGCGGTTTCGGCAAGTCGCTGACGGTCTTCCTCAACGGTGACGGAATCCCGGAACCGAACCAGCGCGGCGAGCGCGTCGTCGACGACTCGTTCCTGTTGTGCTTCAACGCACATCACGAGACCATCGAGTTCGTGACCCCGGACGGGAACTACGCCAAGGAATGGACTGTGGCGCTGAACACCGCGTCGCGAACCGGGACAAGTGAGAAATCGATCGAAGCGGGTACACCCGTGGAAGTCACCGCTCGTTCCCTGCTCGTTCTACGAAAGACTGCCTGACATATGCCGCTGCCCACCAGTACATACCGGTTACAACTGCGGGGCGATGCCTTCACCCTGGCCGACGCCTCCGACGTGGTCGACTACCTCCACGACCTCGGGGTCACCCACCTGTATCTGTCGCCCATCCTGACTGCGACCGAGGGCTCGACCCACGGCTACGACGTCACCGACACCGCCACGGTCTCGGCCGCACTGGGTGGCCGGGAAGCGTTGACGCAGTTGCATTCTCGCGCGGCAGAGCTGGGCATGGGGATCATCGTCGACATCGTCCCCAACCACGTCGGAGTGGAGGACCCGCGGCAGAACGCATGGTGGTGGGACGTGCTGCGACGCGGCCGTGACTCCGACTACGCGACGTACTTCGACATCGACTTCGGAGCCGACAACGGCGTCGACGGCAAGATCGCCATTCCGGTTCTCGGTAGCGCGAGCGACGTCGGCGAACTGACCGTCGACCGCTCCGAGGACCAGCCTCTGCTCGCGTTCTACGAGCACCGCTTCCCCATCGCCGACGGCACGGACAGCGGCGACGCGCAGGCCGTACACGATCGTCAGGCGTACCGACTGGTGAGCTGGTCCGATGGACTGATCGGGTACCGACGGTTCTTCTCGGTGAACGGCCTGGCAGGAATTCGGCAGGAAGACCTCGACGTCTTCACCGACTCCCATCGCCAGGTGGCCAGTTGGATCGAGGACGGTCTGATCGACGGACTTCGCGTCGACCATCCCGACGGCCTGGCCGACCCGGCCGGCTACCTCACCGAACTACGCGGGCTCCTCGGCCCCGACCGGTGGCTGGTCATCGAGAAGATTCTGGCCGACGGCGAACCGCTGGACGAATCGCTCCCCGTCGACGGCACGACCGGATACGACGCTCTGGCCGCGGTCGGCGGAGTCTTCGTCGATCCCGAGGGCGTGCACGCGCTCACCGCACTTTCTCAGGTGCGCTCGGGCATCGCCTACGACAGCGAGACGCTGCACGAGACGGAACTCGACCTCAAGACCGGTGTCGCCCGCGGGGATCTGTCCCCGGAGGTGCGACGCCTCGCCCGGGCGGTCGTACGGGAGTCCGGCACCACCGTCGAACTCGAGTCCGTCATCGACGCGATCGTCGCTGTCGTCGCGGCCGTCCCCGTGTACAGGACCGACTATGCACCGCTGGCCCGCGTACTGCCCGGCGTGATCGCGGACATCGACGAGGAGCAGCCCGAATTGGCAGCCGGCCTCGGTGCGTTGACGACAGCTCTCATCGGCGGTGCCGAATCGCCGGTGCGATTCGATCAGGTGTGCGGTGCCGTCACCGCCAAGGGCGTCGAGGACTGCCTGTTCTACCGCGCCAACCGGCTCATCTCGTTGCAGGAGGTCGGCGGCGATCCCAGCCGATTCGGTTGCAGCACAGAGTTCTTCCATCTCACCAATGCGGACCGCGCGAAGCGATGGCCGGCGGCGATGACGACGCTGTCGACTCACGACACCAAGCGAGGCGAGGACGTGCGAGCGCGCATCGGCGTGCTGTCGCAGACTCCCGAGCTGTGGGCCCGATGCATCACGGACTGGGAAGAACTGACCCCGAGTCCCGACGGCACCACCGGAATGTTCTTGTGGCAGAACCTGTTCGGAGTTTGGCCGGCGGACGGCGTGGTCACCTCCTCGTTGCGTGAACGCGTCCATGCCTACGCGGAGAAGGCGATTCGCGAGGCCGCCCTTCGCACCACGTGGACCGATCCGGACGAGGAATTCGAGTCCGCGGTACACAGCTGGCTGGATGCGATCTTCGACGGTGCCGTCGCCCGTTCGATGTCGATGCTCGTCGAGAAGCTCGCTCCGCACGGCCATTCCGACGCTCTGGGCCAGAAGCTGTTGAATCTGGCCGGACCCGGCATCCCCGATGTGTACCAGGGCACCGAGCTGTGGGAGGACTCGCTCGTCGACCCCGACAACCGCAGGCCCGTCGACTACTCGGTTCGTCGATCGATGCTCGCCGCGTCGAACCCCGCTGCGCTCTCGGTCGATACGGGTGCCGCCAAGCTCGCCGTCGTTCGCTCCGCCCTGCACGTGCGACGCGAGCGACCCGCGAGTTTCGTCGGCGGAACCTACGCACCCATCGTCGCGGACGGATCCGCAGCCGAGCACCTCGTCGGGTTCGCACGTGGCCCACTGCCCGGCAACGCCGACGTGGTGGCACTGGCCACCCGGCTCTCCCTCGGTTTGGCCGAGCAGGGGTGGGGCGAGACGACCGTGACCCTGCCCGACGGTCGCTGGCGCGATCGGCTCACCGACGTCGAACACACCGGCACCGTGTCGGTGGCCGAGGTGTTCGCCTCGCTCCCGGTCGCACTTCTGGTGCGCGACAACGAAGGAACGGTGACACAGTGACGTCTCCCGCAGTGACATCACCGGCAGTGACATCGGCAGCAGCAACTCGTCGGTTCCAGGTCTGGGCACCGACCCCCGAGACGGTCCGGCTCCAACTCGACGACACGGTGCATCCGATGCAGCGCTCCTCGAACGGGTGGTGGCACGCGGATGTCGAGTGCAGCCCGACGAGTCGTTACGGCTTCCTGCTCGACGACGCAGACAAGGCCCTCCCGGATCCGCGGTCGCCGCGGCAGCCCGACGGAGTCCACGAGCTGTCCCAGGTCTTCGACGTCGATCCGACGCTGTGGACCGACGCGGCCTGGACCGGCCGGCAGCTGCCCGGCTCGTCGATCTACGAACTGCATATCGGCACGTTCACCGACGAGGGCACGTTCGATGCGGCCATCACCAAGCTCGATCATCTCGTCGATCTCGGCGTGACGTTCATCGAGATCATGCCGGTCAACGGGTTCAACGGCGTGCACAACTGGGGCTACGACGGTGTTCTCTGGTACACCGTGCACGAGGCGTACGGCGGCCCGGAAGGCTTGCAGCGCTTGGTCGATGCGTGCCACGGCCACGGCATCGGCGTCGTTCTGGACGTGGTCTACAACCACCTCGGCCCGTCCGGCAACTACCTCGACCGCTTCGGCCCGTACATGACCGAGGGTGCCAACAGTTGGGGCCAGGCGATCAACTACGCCGAGGCCGACTCGGGCGAGGTGCGGCGCTACGCCCTCGACAACGCGCTGCGATGGTTCTCCGAGTTCCACATCGACGCGCTGCGACTCGACGCGGTGCACGCGATCGTCGACCACACTGCGATACACCTCCTCGAACAGCTCTCGATCGAAACGCGAAGCCTCTCCTCTCATCTGGGTCGGCCACTGACCCTGATCGCCGAGAGCGATCTCAACGATCCGATGCTGATCACTGCTCGATCGGGTGGCGGTTACGGACTCGACGCCCAGTGGGACGACGACATCCACCACGCGATCCATGCCGCGGTCTCCGGTGAGCGGCAGGGTTACTACGGTGATTTCGGTTCACTGCAGGGGCTTGCGAACACGCTGCGGCAGGGCTTCTTTCACGCCGGAACGTACTCGAGTTTCCGCGGTCGCGTCCACGGTCGCCCACTGGACACCCGGCGTATCCCGGCCAGTTCCCTGGTGACCTACACGACCACACACGATCAGGTGGGCAACCGTGCGATCGGCGACCGACCGGGCTTCTACCTCTCCCCCGGCCAGCTCGCGATCAAGGCCGCCCTGGTGCTGACCTCCCCCTACACTCCGATGCTGTTCATGGGCGAGGAATGGGGAGCGTCTACGCCGTTCCAGTTCTTCACCTCGCACCCCGAGCCCGAGCTGGGCAAGGCCACCGCAGAGGGGCGCAAGGCGGAGTTCGCCGAGCACGGTTGGGACAAGAGCGATATCCCCGATCCGCAGGATCCCGAGACGTTCACGCGGTCGAAGCTGAACTGGTCGGAGTTGGGCGACGGCGATCATGGGCGACTGTTGGCCGTCTACCGCGATCTGTTGCGGCTGCGTCGTGACCGTACCGAACTGACCGATCCGTGGCTCGACCACGTGAAGGTGGAGTACGACGAGGACGCGCAATGGATCGTCGTACGCCGAGGCCGCATCAGCGTGGTGTGCAACCTGTCCGAATCCGCGGTGACGGTGCCGGTCGGCGGCTCCGCACTGCTCGAGTGGGAGCCGACGACCTCGGACGAGACCGGCTCTGCCACCACGGTTCCCGGTCACTCCGTCGTCGTGCTGGAGTCCTGACGCTCACGTAGATTGACCAGGACGAACACGGCGGTGATCGCCAGCACCACCGCGGTGGCGACGGCCGCGACATGCATGCCCGACACGAACGCAGCATGCGCGGAATCGAGCAGAACCGTCGCCACCGAGTCCGGCAACTCACGAGCCACCGCATCCGCGCCGCCGAGTGTCTCCCCTGCCCTGGCTCCGAGTTCGGGGGTCAATTGGGTGACGTCGATTCCGCGGCGGAAGATGGCCATGACCACGGTGCCGAGTACGGCGACACCCAACGCGATACCCAGCTCGTATGCGGTCTCCGACACCGCCGAGGCCGCTCCCGCTCGTTCGGGTTCGACGGAGCTGACGACCAACTCGGAGGTCAGCGTGAGCGCCACACCGACCCCGGCTCCCACCAGGACGAATCCTGCGATGAACAACGCCGGTCCGCTGTCGGTCGCGAGTCCGACCAGGATGCCTGCGCCCGCGGCGGCGACGATCATCGCGACGCCGAGAACCGTTCCCGCGCTGAAGTATCGAACCAGGACCGCGACCAGCAGTGAGGTGACGATACTGGCGGCGGTGCCGGGCAGCAGCAACAATCCGGCTTCGAGTGGGCTGTTGCCGAGCACGAGCTGCAGGTACTGCGAGCCGAAGAACAACACCCCGGCGAGGGCGAACACCGACAGGAAGTTCGTGGCCACGCCCGTCGAGAACGCCCGGTTGGCGAACAGTCGTAGGTCGATCATCGGGGCGGCAAGCGTCCGCTGACGACGGACGAACACGTACCCGGCGATGACGCCGACCACCGCGGAGAGCAGGTAGACCACGTCGAATCCATGTGCCGCAGTCTCTTTCACCGCGAACACCACGGGGACGATGGCAAGCATCGACAGTGCCGAGCTCGTCAGGTCGAAGCGCCCCGGGTTCGGATCCTTGGACTCGGGGATGACCAGGGGCCCGAGCGCGATCAGCACGATCATCACGGGGATGTTGATGAGGAACACAGATCCCCACCAGTAATGCTCGAGCAGCCAGCCGCCCACGAGCGGGCCTGCGGCGGCACCGCCGCCTGCCATCGCGCCCCACACGCCGATCGCGGCGACGCGTTGACGCGGGTTCAGGAAGATGGTCCTGATCAGGCCGAGAGTCGCGGGCATCAGAGTTGCGCCGGAGATGCCCTGCAGCACCCGGGCGGCGATGAGCATCTCGGCGCTGGTCGACACCGCGGCGACGAGCGAGGCGAGGCCGAAGCCCGCTGCTCCGATCAGCAGCAGTCGACGACGACCGATTCGGTCGCCGAGCGTGCCCATGGTGATGAGCAGGCCGGCAAGGACGAACGAGTAGACGTCGATGATCCACAGCAGCTGATTGCTGGTGGGTGCCAGATCCGCGCTGACGAACGGCAGGGCCAGATCGAGGACGGTGCCGTCCACAGCGATGAGCAGCACCGCGAAGGCAAGCACCACCAACCCGAGCCAATCTCGGGGGCCGGCCCGATGCTCGGACGCTCCGTCGACCTCGTGCACCGAACCGGTGCGCACGTCACTCACCACGATCTCCTACGTTCTGCGCTCGACGACCGGGTAGGTGGCCGAAGCGACGACAGGCACCGACCGTCCAGCCGGTACAGTGATCGAGAGTACCGCGAACCGTCCAGCCGGTAAAGTGAGTTTCATGTCATCGGACACCCGCGACCGAATACTCGACGCACTCGAATCGATGCTGATCGAACACGGCATGACCAAGGTGACCCTCGACAGTGTCGCCGCCGCCGCAGGCGTCTCCAAGGGCGGCTTGCTCTATCACTTCAAGACCAAGGACGCCCTGGTTGCCGCCATGGTGAGGCGACTCGGTGCCCAGGCCGATCAGCAGCGCGCCGACGCCGCAGCGGGGGGCACCTCGGTGTCCGAGTGGTATCTGCAACCACCCGACTCCATCTCCGAGAAGGAGATCGCTCTGTATCGATCGACCCTGGCCGCGTTGCGCAGCGTCGACGGTAATTCCGGCGAGGTGCAGGACGCCGTCACGGAGATGATGCGATTGTGGGACGAGGGGCTACGCGCCGAAATCGACGACCCCGTTCAGGCCGAGATCATCCGACTCGTCGGCGACGGCATCTACCTCGGAGCCCTCCTCGATCTCCCGGGCGTGGACCCCGAACTGCACCGACAGGTGGTCGATCGCCTCCTCGGCCGGTAACGCCGCAGGTAGGTGCGGTGGGCCGACTCAGGTCAGGTAGCGGTACACCGGAGAGCCCGGCTCCAGCTGCTCGACGTGCAGGTGCGAATTCCGCATACGTTCGAGCAGCGGGCTCAATCCGGTCGCCGACCCGAGTTCGACGCCCACCAGAGCCGCACCGGTCTCGCGGTTGTTGCGCTTGACGTACTCGAACAACGTGATGTCGTCCTCGGGGCCGAGCACCTCGTCGAGGAATCGGCGCAGCGCCCCGGGTTCCTGCGGGAAATCGACCAGGAAGTAGTGCTTGAGCCCCAGGTGGACCAGAGAGCGCTCGAGGATTTCGCCGTAACGGGAGACGTCGTTGTTACCACCCGAGACCAGGCACACGACGGTACTGCCGGGGGCGATGTCGAGGTGCTCGAGCGCAGCCACCGCGAGTGCGCCCGCGGGCTCGGCGATGACGCCCTCGTTCTGGTACAGCGCCAGCATCGCCGTGCAGGTCGCGCCCTCGTCGATCTGCGTGATCAGGAACGCGCCCGGGCCCGCACTTTCGAACACCGGCGCAGTGAGCAGCGGCAACGAGGCATGCGAGACCACACTCGCTCCCAGCGACCGCAGCGCGGCGTACGGCACGTCTCCGATGCGGCGGACGGCAGCTCCGTCGACGAACGGATCGATGTCGGCGAGTGTCACCGGACCACCGGCGATCAGTGCGGCGGTCATCGACGCGGCTCCGGACGGCTCGACGCCGACCAGTGAGGTCTGCGGTGCTCGCTCACGCAGGTAGCTCGAGATGCCCGCGATGCATCCGCCGCCGCCGACCGGCATCACGACGACATCCGGCGCGCCGCCGAGCTGGTCGACGATCTCGGCGGCGATGGTGCCCTGGCCGGCCACGGTTCGGGGGTCGTCGAACGGCGGCACCATCGTGGCACCGGTACGAGCGACATCCTCGGCAGCCGCGGCAGCCGCCGCGTCGAACGTGTCGCCGATGACGATGAGATCGACGAATTCCCCTCCGTGCACCCGGATGCGGTCACGCTTCTGCTTGGGGGTGTTGGCCGGGACGTAGATCCTCCCCCGCACCTGCATCGTGCGGCACGCGAATGCGACGCCCTGTGCGTGGTTCCCGGCGCTCGCCGTCACCACGCCCACGGCGCGCTCGGCATCCGTCAGCTGATCCATCAGGTTGTATGCGCCGCGAATCTTGTACGACCGCACGATCTGCAGGTCCTCGCGCTTGAGGTAGACCTTTGCGCCCGTCTCCGCAGACAGCCGCTCGCACAACTGCAGGGGTGTCGCGGCCACCACCGAAGAAATTCGCACCGCAGCGGCATCGATGTCGGCAGCGGTGACGGCTACCGACGATGAGTGCTGGGAGGCGAGTTCAGGGGATGAAGACACCAGGACATGCTGCCACCAGCGTGGAACGGTTGCCCATCCGGGACCGTTCCACGACCGGTGCAGACACTCCTCAGGCGCGCGAGAGAACCAGAACCGGTATCTCGCGGTCGGTCTTCTTCTGGTACTCGGCGTAGTCGGGGTACGCGGCAACCGAGCGTTCCCACCACACGGCCTTCTCGTCGCCGGTCACTTCACGTGCGATGTAGTCGTGCTTCTCGGGACCGTCCTGTAGCTCGACCAGTGGCTCGGCCTTGACGTTGTGGTACCAGACGGGGTGTTTCGGCGCGCCGCCGAGGGAGGCGACGATGGCGTACTCGCCGTCGTGTTCGACCCTCATCAACGGCGACTTGCGAAGCTTGCCGCTCTTGTTGCCCTTCGTGGTCAGCAGCACGACCGGCATACCGTTCATCATCGTGCCTTCGGTTCCGCCGGAGTTCTCGTACAGCTCGGCCTGCTCGCGGGCCCAGTCGGATGAACTCGGTTCGTATTCTCCTGTCAATGGCATGGCGTTCAGTCAACACCCACCGACGTTGCGACGCCAGGAGATCGGCAACAATGCCAGGCCGGAGCCCAAGTTCGGTGGACCGAATCTTTTGTTGGGTATAGTCTGAACTTCGCGCAGCGGAGACCCGAATCTGCCGGTGGCACCAGAGGAGAACGCGATGACCTACACGAGCACCCAGGTGACCCGTCGACCCGCTCCTACCCTGCGCACCGCGGACGTGGCAGGCATCGCATGGCCGGTCTACAAGCTCGAAGCCCTCGCACTCGGACTTCTCGTGTTCGCCGCGACCCTCGTCATCGCCGGCTCGCTGCAGGCAGCCGTGCTGGCCGGCGCAGCGGTTGCCGTAGTCGCCTGGTGGACGCTGCGGCTGACCGAGTTGGGTTCGACCGGGCCGGCCTCAGCCCGTCAGGCAGCCCGGCCCCAGTAGCGCCTTCAGGTCGCCCATCAACGCCGAGGTCGGCGTCACCCTCAGGCTGTCGTCCAGCTTCATCGTGGTGATCTTGTCGCCGCTGACCAACCGCAGATGGACGTCCGAGGTCCCTGGGTGACTGATCAACACCCGCTTGAGCGCGCCGACCTTGTCGGCGGTGCACAGTCGCGTCGGTAGACTCACCGCGAGCGGCTTGTCGATACCGATGGCCGAAAGATCGGGCACCGCAAGGTCGTTCGCGATCAAGGAAACCCGGTCGTCACGCACCGAAACCCGACCCTTGACCAGCACCACCGAATCCTCGGTGACATCGGCACCGAACACCGAGTACGCCTGCGGGAAGAACAGCACCTCGATACCACCGGCCAGGTCCTCGAGCTGAGCCGACGCCCACGTCAGACCGTTCTTGTTGATCCGACGGTTCACCGAGGCCAGAATGCCGCCCACAGTCACCTGGGTGCCGTCCTTGATGTCACCCTCGAGGATGGTCGGGATGTTGCAGTCGGACTTCGCCGCCAACATGTGCTCGACGCCCAGGAGCGGGTGGCCCGAGACGTAGAGACCGAGCATCTCGCGCTCGAGGGCGAGCCGATGCTTGGATTCCCACTCCTCGTCCGGCACTCGGACGTTGAACACCGCGGAGATGGACTCGTCGGCGTCCTCCCCGCCGAACAGGTCGAACTGGCCGATCGCCTCGGCCTTCTTGGTACCCATCACCGCGTCGATCGCATCGGCGTGAATGAGCATCAGACCTTTGCGCGGATGATCGAGCGAGTCGAAAGCACCTGCCTTGATGAGAGATTCGGTGACCTTCTTGCTGCACGCGACCGCGTCGATCTTGCCTAGATAGTCGGAGAAGTCGGTGTACTTCGACTTCTCCGATCGCGCCCTGATGATCGACGCGACCACATTGGTACCGACGTTGCGGACAGCGCCGAGACCGAACCGGATGTCCTTGCCCACCGACGCGAAGTTGAGTTCGGACTCGTTGACGTCCGGCGGCAACACCGTGATTCCGAGCTTGCGGCAATCGGCCAGATAGATCGCAGCCTTGTCCTTGTCGTCGCCGACACTGGTGAGCAGGCCGGCCATGTACTCGGCCGGGTAGTTGGCCTTGAGGTACGCCGTCCAGTACGACACCAGGCCGTAGCCCGCGGAGTGAGACTTGTTGAACGCGTAGCCCGCGAAGGGCAGCACGGTGTCCCACAGCGCCTTGATGGCCGCCTCGGAGAAGTCGTTGTCCAACATGCCCTGCCGGAACCCGGCGTACGCCTTCTCGAGCTCGGAGAGCTTCTTCTTACCCATGGCACGACGCAGCAGGTCAGCTTGGCCCAGGGTGTAGCCGGCCACCTTCTGCGCGAGCTGCATGATCTGCTCCTGGTAGACCACCAGGCCGTACGTCTCGCCGAGAATCACCTTGAGCGGCTCTTCGAGCTCCGGGTGAATCGGCTTGACCTCTTGCCTACCGTTCTTGCGGTCGGCGTAATCGTTGTGCGAGTTCATGCCCATCGGACCGGGCCGGTACAGCGCCAGGACGGCGACGATGTCCTCGAAACCGGTGGGCTGCATGCGCCGGAGCAGATCGCGCATGGCACTGCCGTCGAGCTGGAAGACGCCGAGAGTGTCTCCGCGAGAGAGCAAGTCGAAGGTCGCCGGGTCGTCGAGCGGGAGAGCGTCGAGGTCGATGTCGATGCCGCGGTTGGCCTTGATGTTGTCGATGGCGTCACCGATGACGGTGAGGTTTCGCAAGCCCAGGAAATCCATCTTGAGCAGGCCGATGGCCTCGCACGACGGATAGTCCCAGCCGGTGATGATCGCGCCGTCCTGCGCGCGCTTCCACACCGGAATCGCGTCGGTGAGCGGCTCGGAGGACATGATGACCGCGCAAGCGTGCACGCCTGCGTTGCGAATCAGGCCCTCGAGTCCCTTGGCCGTCTTGTAGATGGTCGCGACGTCGGGGTTGGAGTCGATCAGCGCTCGAACCTCGACGGCTTCCTTGTAGCGCTCGTGCGACGGATCGGTGATGCCCGCCACCGAAATGTCCTTGGCCATGATGGGCGGCGGCAGCGCCTTGGTGATCTGATCGGCGATACCGAAACCGGGCTGGCCGAACTGCACTCGGGCCGAGTCCTTGATCGCGGCCTTGGTCTTGATGGTGCCGAATGTGATCACCTGGGCGACGCGATCGCTGCCCCACTTCTCAGTGGCGTAGCGGACCATCTCACCGCGGCGACGATCGTCGAAGTCGATATCGATATCGGGCATCGACACACGCTCGGGGTTGAGGAATCGCTCGAAGAGCAGACCGTGCGGCAGTGGGTCGATGTTGGTGATGCCCATGGCGTACGCGACCAACGATCCGGCGGCGGAACCTCGGCCCGGCCCGACGCGGATGCCGACGGCTTTGGCGTGGTTGATCAGGTCGCCGACCACGAGGAAGTAGGCCGGGAAGCCCATCTCGAGGATGACCTTGATCTCGTACTCGGCGCGTGCCAGGTAGTCCTCGGCCGGGCCGTCGGGGAACCGTCGCTCGAGTCCGGTCATGACCTCGTGGCGCAACCAGGTGCCCTGGGTGTGGCCCTCGGGCACGGGGAAGATCGGCATGCGGTCGCGGTGCGCCCACACCTCGTCGTACGGCTGCACTCGCTCAGCGATGAGCAGGGTGCTGTCGCAGGCACCGGGCACCTGATCGTCCCAGAGCTCGCGCATCTCGGCGGCGGACTTGAGGTAGTAGCCGTCACCGTCGAACTTGAAGCGAGTGGGATCGCTGAGCGTCTTACCGGTCTGGATGCACAGCAGCGCCTCGTGGTTCTCGGCGGCATCCTTGGTGACGTAGTGGCAGTCGTTGGTGGCCAGCGGCGGAATCGAGAGCTTCTTGCCGATGTCGAGCAGGCCTTCGCGGACACGCCGCTCGATGGACAGGCCGTGATCCATCAGTTCGAGGAAGAAGTTCTCCGGACCCCAGATCTCGCGCCATTTGGCAGCGGCCTCCAGCGCCTCACGATCCTGGCCGAGTCGCAACCGAGTCTGCACCTCACCCGACGGGCAGCCGGTGGTGGCGATGATGCCCTCGGCGTGCTGGGCGATGATCTCCTCGTCCATCCGGGCCCACTTGCCCAGCTGACCCTCGATGGAGGCGAGCGAGGACAGCTTGAACAGGTTGCGGACTCCGGTCGCGTTCTCGGCGACCATCGTCATGTGCGTGTACGCACCGCTACCGGAGACGTCGTCGGACTTCTGGCTGCGGTCGCCCCACAGCACACGCTTCTTGTTGAATCGGGACTCGGGCGCGATGTAGGCCTCGATGCCGATGATCGGCTTGATCCCGGCCTTCTTTGCCTCGTTGTAGAACTCGCTGGCCCCGTACATGTTGCCGTGGTCGGTCATGCCGACTGCCGTCATCTCCAACCGTGCTGCCTCGGCGAACATCGCGCCGATCTTGGCGGCACCGTCGAGCATCGAATATTCGGTGTGGTTGTGCAGATGAACGAACGAATCGGCCACGAAGGTTCTCTCCTGAAGGTCGTGCGTCGGCGTGAATACGAGCCGCGAACGTACTCACTGTAAGCGGTCGAACCGACAGAATTTTCACGCTGCCGGTGTGTCCTGGGAGGACGTGACAGGTGTGACGGATGCGACGAGAAATCGCCTCATCGGGTCGGCACGGGACCGTCGTCCGGGAGCGGACCGACGACGTCGACGTGCTCCGGCAGGAGCGGCTCGACTGCGAACTTGCCGGACACCGCATCCGGCGGAAGCGCCTGCACCGCTCGCACATCGGCGCGGCCGGCCAGCTCGCTCAACTCGGCTGGGGTCGCGCGCACCACCAACGTCACCACACACGCACACCCGTCGAGCAGACGTTGCTGCGAGACTGCGGCGATCTGCGCCTGCCGGTCCCCCGCCCCGAACGATTCGGTCGCCAGGCTCGCTGCCCGCGCGGTCGAATTCAGTACCGAGCGTTCGCTGCCCGGCACGCCGACGGTCAGTATCGGGGTCTGCACACGATCGAGCGGAACACGCAAAAGCACCTGCGAGATACGAATCCCGTCGGCGACGGCATAGGCCTGTTGGGCGGTGAGTTCGCGATCGAACGAAACCGATCCCCACCGAGGTTCGGTGTTGTCGCTGCGCAGGCTCGCCTCGGCGCGGGCCAGGTAATCGATCACCTGCTCGCCGCTGTCCGGGCCGAGCCGGTCGGTGCCCACACCCAGCTGTCGTACCGGGTTGAGGTGCCCGATCACCGCGAGCGCCACGAACACGAGTGCAGCGGTGACGACACCGCCCAGCACTCCCCTGGTGCGCATCACGCCTTCCGAAGCACCTCGAGTGCGTGCTCGAGGTCGGCCGGATACTTGCTCTCGATCTCGACCCAGCGGCCGTCGGACGGATGCGCGAAGCCGAGCGACCGCGCATGCAGCCACTGCCGCTCCAGGCCCAACCGTTCGGCCAGCCGCGGATCGGCACCGTAGGTCAGATCGCCGCAGCACGGATGACGCAGAGCCGAGAAGTGCACCCGAATCTGGTGCGTGCGACCGGTTTCCAGGTGCACGTCCAGCAGGCTCGCGGCCTGGAACGCCTCGACCGTGTCGTAGTGGGTGACGCTGGGCTTGCCGTCGGCACGGACGGCGAACTTCCAGTCGTTGCTGCCGTGTCGACCGATCGGGGCATCGATCGTTCCACTGCTCGGATCCGGATGCCCCTGCACCAGTGCGTGGTAGCGCTTGTCGATCGTGCGCGCCTTGAACGCCCGCTTGAGCACGGTGTACGCCCGCTCGGACGTGGCGACCACCATGACCCCGGACGTGCCGACGTCGAGGCGGTGCACGATGCCCTGACGCTCGTGCGCACCGGAGGTCGAAATTCGGAAACCGGCGGCCGCGAGACCGCCGATGACGGTGGGTCCGGTCCAGCCGACGCTGGCATGCGCGGCGACCCCGACGGGCTTGTCCACGGCCACGATGTCGTCGTCGGCGTAGAGGATGTCCATCCCCTCGACCGGCTCCGCCTCGATCGTCAACTCACGGGCCGGCTCGGGCAGCGTCACTTCGAGCCACGACCCAGCGGCCAACCGATCGGACTTGCCGACGGCACCGGCATCGACCAGAACCGAGCCCTCCTCGGCCAGCGCCGCGGCGACGGTACGCGAGAGCCCGAGCAACCGAGCGAGACCGGCGTCCACCCTCATTCCGTCCAGACCGTCGGGCACCGGCATCGAGCGCGATTCCCTCACTTGTCGGCCTCGGCTGCGGCATCGGAGTTCGCCTTGGTCACCCGTTCACCGTTCGGCTCGAACCCGAACAGGCTCAGGACGACGAGGAGGATCGCACCACAGACGATGGACGAATCGGCAACGTTGAACACCGGCCACCAGCCCACCGACACGAAGTCGACGACGTGTCCCTGGAACGGACCCGGGGCACGGAAGAATCGGTCGATCAGGTTGCCGAGCGCGCCGCCGAGAACCAGACCCAATCCCAGTGCCCACCACGGCGATCGCAGCGTCCGACCGATCTTGATCACTCCGATGACGACCGCGACTGCCACGACCGTGAGCAACCAGGTCATGCCGGTGGCCATCGAGAACGCCGCACCGGGATTACGCACCAGCCGCAACGTCACGACGTCTCCGACGATCGAAATCGGGTTGCCGGGCTTGACGTAGTGCACCACCACGATCTTGGTCACGAGGTCGAACAGCAGAATCACGGCCGCGATCGCGACCAGCAACCGCGTCTTGAGCGGCTTCGGAACTCGACTCGCGGCGCTGTCGGTATCGGTCACCTGCGAGTCCGCGGTCTCGTTCGGTGCCGGAACACTACTCGTCTCGGCTGGCGGATCGTCGGCGCGGTCTTCACTCACCTGTCCATCATGGCGTATGGACGGCGGCGGGTCCTCATCCGTGCCGCGCACCACCGGTCGCCACGGGCGGTGTCAGTAGCCTGGTGGCCGTGAAGTCGACCGATCGTTTCCGCACCGTCCGCTCCGGCACCGTCCGCTCCGGTTTCCTCGCTGCCTGCTGTGCACTGGTTCTCGTCGCCGGATGTTCGAGCGCCGACACCGACACCGATCCCGCTCCCGAGCAGGCGGCGTCCTCGAACGAGGTGACGATCGCCGTGACGCCGACGACCACCACCGTGGTCGACCCCGGCACCGAGCCGCGACGCGTACTGGCCTTCGAAACCTCCGACGCGAACGAGCAGAACGTGGACCTCACCACCACCTCCACCGTCTCGCAGCAGATCAGCGACGGGGCTCCACAGGACTTCTCCAGCCCCGAACTGACCGTGCCCCTGTCCGCATCGACGTCCGATACCGTCCCGGACGACGACGCCTCAACCGGCGCTACCCGGTCCGTCGAGCTGACCATCGGAGCTGCGACGTCGCCCGACGAGGGCCTGACCGACGCACTCTCCGCATCCGAGGGCTCGTCGGCACGGCTGGCGACCACCGACTCGGGAGCGATCACCGCACTGCACATCACCCCCGCCGACGCCGCGCTCGACACCGCCCGCGCGGCGATCGAACGCTCGTTGAACGCCGCGGTGTACCGCTCCGTCGACTTCCCCGAAGCAGAGGTGGGAGTGGGCGCGACATGGACCGTCGATCAACAGGTACTGAGCGGCATCACGTTGAACCAGCGCACCACGGTCACGCTGCGCGCACTCGACGGTGACCGAGCGACCCTGGACGTCGCGATCACCCAGACGCCCGAATCGACCACCTGGAACCTGCCCGACGACGCAGGGACGCTCAATATCGAGACGTACACGTTCACCGGCTCGGGAACGCTCGAGATCGATCTGACCCGACCACTTCCCGTCGGCGGATCGATCACCGCAGGTGGCGAGCAGATGTACACCGACCCCGAAAGCACAACCGTGCTGCGTCAGACCGTCGGAGATTCGATCACCTGGGCCGCCCGATGACCGGGCGGACCGCGACGCAGCTGCTGGCGGCGCTGTCTGTCCTCGGCGTCGCCGCGTCCGGGTGCAGCGCAGACGAGCCGGCCCCGACCCCTGCACCCGCGCCCAGCTCCGTCCCCGCACCCGATCCCTTGCTCGGTGCCCCCATCACCGACTCCGGCGTCCTCGCCGCAGCGATGTTGGGTCTCGGCGACCTCCCGGACGGCTTCTCCTCGATTCCCGACCCCGTTCAGGATCTCGGTCTCGATCCGGCTCCCGAGTACGACTCCCCCGACGAGTCCGGTACCGATCCTGCCGAGTGCGCTGCGGTACTGGCACCGATCTCGGAGCAGCGGGGCGGTGCGGCGTCGAACGCAGTCGTCCGCTTCTCGGGACCGAACTTCTCCTCGATCGACGAGGACGCGGCGAGTTACCCCGATACGGGCACGGCCGAGGCCTTCACGGCGATCCAGCAGGCGTGGGTGGGGTGCACGACGTTCAGCGGCACGGATGCGGACGGGGTGAGCGTCGACTACGCGTTGGCGGGCCGGGAGCAGTCGACGGTCGGTGACGCGTCGGCCTCGGTACGCCTGACCACCAGCAGTGAAGGGTTCACCTTGGTCTCCGATGTGGTGGTGGCCGTGGTCGACTCGACCGTCGTCCAGATCGTCGTCTCGGATCAGGCCGGCCTGGAACCGGAGACCGTCACCGCTGTCGCCGAGGCTGCCGTCGAACGCATTCGATCGGTGACACCGAGCATGTGAATCGAGCCGGGCCCACGAAAAACTGCCGGTGACACGTCCCCGAGGGGACATGTCACCGGCAGTGTTCTTGTCGGTCAGAGACGATCGGCAGGACTCAGGGTGCGGGGCACGCCGGGCTGGTCAGCTGCGCGAGCGAGACGATGCCGCACGCGTTGTCCTTGGAGAGCTTCCAGACGCCGTCCTCGGGGACGAACTGGAAGGTGCCGGGGTTGGCCTGGCCGTTGAGCGTGATCGTGATGCCCGCGTTGAGGACGCCGGTGCCGAGATCGTCGATGCTGGTGATCTCGATCTGCGCGTTGTTGGCGACGGCAGCGGCGGCGACCTGGTTGATCAGTTCGGGATCCTCGGATGCACCCTGGATCAGGGCGGCCTTCTCCTCGACCGGAACGTTGGGGTCGAGCCCGCGTACGAGCTGGGCGTTGAGGTCCTCCACGGTCGGCACCGGCGGGTACGCACCGGCGTCGGGAGCGGCAGCGGCAGAAGTTGTGACCGCCGTCGTCGTCGCGGTGGGCTCTTCGTCGCCTCCGGAGCTGCAGGCGGTCATGGTGAGCGCTCCGGCGATGGCGATGCCGGCAACCATTGCCCGTCGGGTGTTGCGAAGCTTCAAGTGCTTGTCCTTTTCACTCTGAGTCACGTCTCGATCGTTCTGTGACTCGTCGGTCGTCTGGAATGGGGTCGTCTCGGACCTGGTCCACTATGTCAGCTCGACACGCCCGAGTCACAACGCGATCGGCATACCTGTGAAACCTCACAGAGTTTCCTCAGCGACGCCACAGCTCACTTCAGGCTGTCGAGAACGTCGGCAACGACCAGGTTGTCGTCCGATTCGGCGAAGGTGCGCGCGATTCCCGGCCCGCTGGTTCGCGTCTCGAATCGCACGGTCACCACCGAGTGACCGGCCCCCTGCACCCAGCCGTGACCGAAGTCGGGATGCCGGACGTCCATGCCCGGTTGCCACCGCGGACCGTCCGGGACAACGACATCCGCGGCGGCCTCGATCGGTGCGGGCGACTCCTCGGTCGCATCCGCGGCAGGCTCGTACTCCAGCTCGGGAAACAGCGAACCCTGTCGCACGGCCGACAGCCCGGCCAGCCCGACGCCGACGAGCCTGATCGGACCGACGTCGACCGGATCGACGGCAAGTCGCTGTGCCGTGGCCACGATGGTCTGCTTGTCCACCGTCGCGTACGGCAACGTTGCCGATCGGGTGATGATGCTCATGTCGGACTTGCGCAGTTTCAGTACCACCGTCCTGGCACCCCGACCGTCCTTCAGCAACCGGCGATGCGTCGAATCGACGATGGACTCGATGGCCGGGCGGAGCTGAGCGAGAGAGATCAGGTCCTGTGCGAACGTCGTCTCGGCGCTGACCTGTTTGGCCTCGGCCCGCTCGGCCACGACGCGATTGTCGATTCCGCGTGCGAGCTGATGCAGGCTCGGCCCCATCGTGGCCCCGAGAATCGACGCCACCTCGGACTCCGGGGTGGCCACGAACTTGCCGATGGTGTCGATCCCCAAGCGTCGCAAGCGCTCTCCGGCCACCGGTCCGATCCCCCACAATTTCCGAACCGGCAGAGCCGCCATCAACTCGGCCTGGATTCCCGGAGCGACGACGGTGATGCCGTCGGGTTTGGCCAGTCCCGACGCGATCTTGGCAATCTGCTTTCCGGATCCGGCACCGATCGAGGCGACCAGTCCGGTCTCGGCGAGTATCAGTGCGCGCAGGCCCGCGCAGAACTGCTCGACCTCGTGAACCGTCGCACCGGCGAGTTCGAGCGGCTCACCGAACGCCTCGTCGATCGAGAGTTGTTCGAGAACGGGCATGGGTCCGCGTAGTGCCTCGAAAGCGCGTCGGCTGAGCTCGGAGTAGAGAACGAACCGCGGTGGCAACACCACGGCCCCGGCTCCGACGAGTCGGCGAGCCTGATGCATCGGCATGGCCGAACGCGCCCCGAAGGCACGCGCCTGGTAGCTGCAACCGGCCACCACTCCCCGCCCACCCGCGCCGCCGACGAGGACCGGGCGGCCCCGCAACGTGGGGCGAGTGAGCTGTTCGGCGGATGCGAAGAACGCGTCCATGTCCAGGTGCAGCACCCATCGGCGACTCCGCAGAGTGTCGTCGGCGATGTTCGACATGGTCAGCCGAGATCGACGGTGAAGCCGAGCGCCTGCGCCGCACGGTCGGGTATCGGACCCGACCACGGCTCGGTGGGCACGACGACCGATCCGTCGACGTCGATCATGACGACTTGGTGATCGCTGCCCGCACTCCCTCACCGAGATCGCTGCCGTCGTCCCCGACGCGTCCGTCGACGAGCGAGAGTGCGAGCACCTCACCGGCGATGAGATCGCGGTGCGTGTCGAGCCACGCCTGCCGATGTTCGGGGACCTCGATGACGATGTCGATGCGGTCCGAGACGTCGAAGCCGTGGTTGCGACGCGCATCCTGCAGTTCACGGATGCGGTCCTTGGCCCAGCCCTCCGCTTCGAGCTCCTCGGTGACGGCGGAATCAAGCACGACCAGTCCGGCGTTTCCGGGCAACGGTGCCGTCGATTCGGGCTCGGCGGCAACGAGCCTGCGGGTGAATTCCTCCGGCAGCAGAGCAATTCCTGCTGCGCTCACCACACCGTCCGCGTCCTCGGACCAATCGCCTGCCTTCACGGCCTTGATGACGGTCTGGACGTCCTTGCCGATCCGCGGGCCCGCAGCACGCGCATTGACGACGAGCTCGAACTTTCCGTGTACCGCAACGTCTTCGGTGAGATCGACCTTCTTGACGTTGACCTCGTCGGCGATGATGTCGACGAACGGACGCAGCCGCTCCGCATCGGCGGCCGCGACGGTCACCTCGGGCAGCGGCAACCGCACGCGCAGGTTCTGTGCCTTGCGCAGACCCAGAACCGTCGAGCACACGGTGCGGACCTCGTCCATGCTCTCGACGAGTTCGGGATCCGACGGCAGTTCGTCGGCCTCGGGCCAGTCGGTCAGGTGCACCGAGCGGCCACCGGTCAAGCCCCGCCACACCACTTCGCTGATCAGGGGCAGCAGCGGGGCGGCGATGCGCGTGAGCACCTCGAGCACGGTGTGCAGGGTGTCGATCGCGTCGGCGTCCTCGCTCCAGAACCGCGAACGCGACCGTCGCACATACCAATTGGTCAACGCATCGCAGAACGTGCGCAGCTCGTCGCAGGCACCGGCGATGTCGTTGCCCTCGAGCGCATCGGTGATCGCGTCGCGGGTGGCCGACAGCTTGGCCAGAACGTAACGATCGAGCACGTGCGGCGAATCGGTTCGCCACTGCCCGGGCTTCGAGGCGTAGAGCTGAAGGAAGCTCCACGCATTCCAGATCGGCAGTAACGCCTGGCGGACGCCCTCGCGGATGCCCTGCTCGGTGACGATGAGGTTGCCGCCGCGCAGGATCGGTGAGGACATCAGGAACCACCGCATGGCGTCGGAGCCGTCGCGGTCGAAGACCTCCTTGACGTCCGGGTAGTTGCCCTTGGACTTGCTCATCTTCAGGCCGTCGTCACCGAGCACGATGCCGTGTGCAGCAACAGTTTTGAACGCCGGTCGATCGAAGAGGGCCGTGGCCAGCACATGCAACGTGTAGAACCAGCCGCGTGTCTGCCCGTTGTACTCGACGATGAAATCGCCCGGGTTGTGCGTGGAGAACCACTCCTCGTTCTCGAACGGGAAGTGCACCTGCGCATACGGCATCGAGCCGGACTCGAACCAGCAGTCCAACACCTCGGGGACGCGGCGCATCGTGGACTCACCCGTCGGGTCGTCCGGGTTGGGACGCGTCAGATCGTCGATGTAGGGCCGGTGCAGATCGGTCGGCCGCACACCGAAGTCACGCTCGAGCTCGTCCAGGCTGCCGTACACATCCAGCCGTGGGTACGCCGGGTCGTCGGAAGTCCACGCCGGAATCGGGCTGCCCCAGTACCGGTTTCGGCTGATGTTCCAGTCGCGTGCACCTTCGAGCCACTTGCCGAACTGGCCGTCCTTGATGTGCTCGGGAACCCAGGTGATCTCCTGGTTCAGCTCGACCATCCGATCACGGAACTTGGTCACCGCGACGAACCACGACGGCACCGCCATGTAGATCAGTGGCTGACCACTGCGCCAGCTGTGTGGGTACGAGTGCTCGATGGTCTCGTGCCGCAACAACCGACCCGAGGCCTTCAGATCCTTGATTATCACCGGATTGGCGTCGAACACCATCAGGCCCTCGTACGGCGGCACCAGCGAGGTGAACTTGCCGCCTGCGTCGAGCGGTTGCACCACTTCGATGCCGTTCGCGGTGGCAACGTCCATGTCCTCCTCGCCGAAAGCCGGTGCGAGGTGGACGATTCCGGTGCCCGAATCGGTGGTGACGTAGTCGGCCTGCAGCACGCGGTGCGAGTTCTCGTGGCCGAGGAAGAAATCGTACGGCGGTGCGTAAGCAAGTCCGACCAACTCGATACCGGTGTGCTCCGAGAGCACCTCCGGCTCCTCCCCCAGTTCCTTCGCGTAGTGCGAAAGACGCGCAGCGGCAAGCACGTAACGCTCACCGTCGGTGCCTCGCACCTGCACGTACTGCACCTCGGGATGCACCGCGATCGCCAGGTTCGACGGCAGGGTCCACGGCGTGGTGGTCCAGATCAACGCGTTCGCGCCGTCCAGGTCCGAGCCGGGAGCCGTCAGCGGCATCGTGACGGTGACCGCAGGATCCTGACGCATCTTGTACGCGTCGTCGAGGCGGGTCTCCTGATTGGACAGGGGTGTCTGCTCGTACCAGCTGTACGGCAGAACTCGGTAGCCCTGGTAGATCAGGCCCTTGTCGTGCAGCGTCTTGAACGCCCACATGACGGACTCCATGAAGTCGACGTCGAGGGTCTTGTAGTCGTTGTCGAAGTCGACCCACCGCGCCTGCCGAGTGACGTAGTCCCGCCACTCGTCGGTGTACTGGAGTACCGACTGCTTGCAGTAGGCGTTGAACTTCGCCAGACCCATCTCGTCGATCTCGGACTTGTCCTTGATACCGAGCTGCTTCTCCGCTTCCAGCTCTGCGGGCAGACCGTGGCAGTCCCAGCCGAAGCGCCGCTCGACCTTCTTGCCCCGCATCGTCTGGAATCGCGGGACGAGGTCCTTGACGTAACCGGTGAGGAGGTGGCCGTAGTGCGGCAGACCGTTCGCGAAGGGAGGGCCGTCGTAGAAGACGAATTCCTCGGCACCCGCTCGATTGTCGATGCTCGCTCGGAAGGTGCCGTCCTCGGCCCACTCGTGCAGCACGATGCGCTCGAGATCGGGGAACGGGACACTGCCCGATCGGCCCTCGGCCAGATCGACCAGCGGGTAGGACGCATTCTTCGGACGTGCGCTCGCATCTGTCATATCTGTCTCCTCCGTGCCGGACGCGTACTGGACGCGACACCTGTTGGCACGGGGACGACATTCGACGATCGGGACGTCGGATACCGCGGTACCACCCCGCTTGCTCGGCTCCGACGACTGCGTCGCCGGAGCAAGCCTCTCCACGTGAGCTGTGACGGGCTCACCCGTTCGGTTCTACTGGACGTCGATTCGAGGTGGTTGCCCATCGAACCGAGTCGTTCTTCCGAAAGCTCCCCGGTGATAGCCGGATCGACGCCTGAAACAACTGGGGAAATCAGCACATATTACTTGTCGGGTTCCGGCGGTGGTCGTTTGCCCGTCAGTGCACCGACAAGTAGCAGAACTGCTCCCACGATACACACGACGATGCAGGCCCACGCCCACACGACCGACCCCGTCATCAACGCAAGAATTAGAAAGCCGAAGCCGATAGCCGCTGCGCCGAGAGTCAGGACCAGCACGTGATTCCTCGCTCACCGTTCGACGCGACGTCAGGGTGCGATGCTGCCGTGTTCGGCAGCATCGACACGAACTCCTGCGTCAGTTGCCCTTGGCGTACGACTGGCTGTACCCCGACGACTGGCTGTCCTGGTTGAAATTGTCCTGCCCGTTGTCCACCGGCAGCGCCGAGGAACGGTTCTCGAGCTCTTCGAGCTGCGATTCCAGGTAGGACTTGAGCCGCACGCGGTACTCGCGCTCGAACGTCTTGAGCTGCTCGATGCGACCTTCGAGGACCGAACGCTGCTGGTTGATCGTCGCCATGATCTCGGTGTGCTTGCGCTCGGCATCGGCCTGCAGTGCGTCGGCCTTCTCCTTGGCCTGACGCAGCTGGGTCTCGGAGCGCGTCTGTGCGTCGGACAGCAGCGACTCGGACTTCTGCCGAGCCTCGGACATCATCGACTCCGAACGCGTGCGGGCATCCGAGACCAAACGCTCGGCGTTGGTGCGCGCGTTGCCGAGCAGCTGCTCGGACTCCGACTTGGCATCACCGGTGAGACGATCGGCCATCTCCTGAGCGAGGCCCAGAATCTTGGCGGCCTGCATGTTGGAGTCGCCGCTCTGCTGCGGGGCCGCCGCAACGGGTGCGACCGGAGCGGGCTGGGCCGCGACGGGCGGTGGCTTGGGGGGATCCACCGGGCGCTGTGGCTCGGCCTTCGGTGCCGCGACCTGAGCCGCCTGCGGGCTCTGCCGCGAAGCGTTCTTGGCGTCCGCAAGCTCCTGGTCGAGCTCACCGACCCGCTGGCGGAGGTCGGCGTTCTCTTCGATCAGTCGCGACAACTCTTGCTCGACGAGGTCGAGAAAAGCGTCGACCTCGTCTTCGTTGTAACCACGCTTACCGATGGGCGGCTTGCTGAACGCGACATTGTGCACATCAGCTGGAGTCAGCGGCATGGAAGGATCCCTTCACGCGTCTTGGGGCGGTAGAGCAAGCATTCAGTTATATGCCATTCCGCGCGAGTGCAGAACAATCAAACTGTAACTGGCGTCCATTCTGTCACACAGGACACGCAGCATGCGCTGGGTCCCGCGTTCTAACATTTCGTCTGCGATCTCAGGCCGCGAGACCGCTGGTCACATTCCACGCGATGAAGACGACGAACAGCAGGACCATGATGGACAGGTCCAGTCGCACTCCGCCGAGGTTGAGCGGCGGAATTATCCTGCGGAGGAACTTCACCGGCGGGTCGGTGACCGTGAAGATCGCCTCGAGCACGATGACGACCAACCCGGTCGGTTGCCAATCTCTCGCGAAAGTTCTGATGAACTCGACGATGATTCGACCGATGAGAAGGAGCCAAAAAAGAAACAATACGATGTTGATCACCGTGAACACGATCACGGCTATACTCTGCCTGAATTCGACGGGCTGAGCAAAGCGTGCTGGTCACAGCCCTGCACTACCGCCCCGAACAGCGAATCTCTCACTGCTGACTGTAGAAGCCGGTCTCGGCGATCCGCCTGCGCTCCTGCGGCGAGACGTCGACGTCGGCCGGCGAGAGCAGGAATACCTTGGTCGCCACCTTGTCGAAGGAACCGCGCAGCGCGAAGGCGAGCCCGGCCGCGAAATCGACCAGGCGCTTGGCGTCGGCGTTGCTCATCTCGACCAGGTCCATGATGACCGGAGTGCCGTCGCGGAAACGCTCACCGATGGTGCGCGCCTCGCTGTAGTCACGCGGTCGCAGCGTGGTGATCTTCGAGAGCGGGCCGCCGTCGTCCGCGATAGGGCTGCGTCGCGTCTCCGCACGCACGTCCATCCGAGTGTCCATGGCCAACGCTCCCCTGGTTGCTGCACCTCGCGTGGTCGGTGCCGCGCCACGTCCTCGTCCGCCGATCGGGGCCAGCGTCGCCGGACGCGGGGCCTCGTAGTCGTCGTAGTCGTCCTCGACCTGCGCGTGCCGAGATCCACCGAACGACGGCTTCACGAATTCACGCTCATCCATGTCGTCGTAGGTGTCACGACCACCACGGGAACTGCGTCGCGTGTCCGGATCGTCGAGGTAGTCGTCCTCGTAGTCGGCGAGCGGAACCATGCCGAAGTACGCCTTGAACTTGTGCAGGGTGCTCATCGTTCTGCCTTCCGTGGCGGTGTGTCTACTGTCCATCTCCAGGTTCGCAAGTGTCTGTTGTGACTGATGTGATCCATGGACTGTTATTGCGAGGTTATCGGCCGCGCGCCGAGTATTGCGGTACCGACACGCACGCACGTCGATCCGTGCCGCACAGCAGCTTCCAGGTCTCCGGTCATGCCTGCGGACAGCTCGAGCGCTTCGGGATGATCGGCCGTCAGCCGACGGTGCAGGCTCTCGAGATCGGCGAATGCGGCGTCCGGATCGGCACCGAGCGGTGGCACCGCCATCAACCCCGCCAAACGCAACCCGGACGCGTTCGACACCGCGTCGGCAAGCTCGTGGAGTTCGTCGCGTTCGACGCCGCCGCGGTGCACATCCCCGTCGAGACTGACCTGAACGATCACGTCGAGTTCGGTCCGACGCACACCCTCGTCCAATGCCGCCGTCGTCGCCTTGGACAGTGCGGCCACCAACCGCGCACTGTCGACGGAATGAATGGCGTGCGCCCACGCGGCAACCGACTTCGCCTTGTTTCGCTGCAGGTGTCCGATCATGTGCCAGCGAGGCGGATCGCCGACGAAATCTTCGGCCGTCTCGGCGACCTTGGGCGACGCGTCCTGCTCTCGGGACTCGCCGAAGTCGCGGCACCCCAGTTCGTAGAGAACCCGCACGTCCGAGGCGGGGAAGAACTTGGTCACCGGCAGCAGAGCCACGTCGGCGGGCGACCGGCCCGCATCGACACAGGCGCGGTGCAACCGCTCGCGCACCGACGTCAACGCCGTCTCGATCTCCTGCGCCCGGTCGGTGCCCGACGCGCTGCCGGTGGGTTCGCTCATGACAACCTCTTCTGCCGGTTCACCGGTCTGCCGTTTCGGCCCGATCACCGGGGGATGTGCTGTCCATCCAGACGACACTGGCGATTCGGCCGGTCGATCCTTCACGACGGTGACTGAACAAGGCCCGGTCCTCGATGGTGCACCGCGGATCCTGAGCGACACCGGACACTCCCGCGGCGAGCAGCTGAGCGCGGATACCGGCGGGAATGTCCAGCCCCGGCGTGTTGCGGACCGTGGTCGTCGCGCTGCCGGGGAGATGCTTGTCGACGTCCGCTCGCATGGAGGCGGGCACCTCGTACTGTCGGCCGCTCGCCGCCGGACCGAGAAATGCGCCGATCCGCGCCGGAACCGCCCCGAGCTCGACCATGGCGGCCAACACCCGGGGAACGATGCCGATGCGGGCACCGACCCGTCCTGCATGCACCGCTGCGATCACGCCTGCCTCCTCGTCGGAGAGCAGGACCGGCACGCAATCGGCAGTCAACACCACCAGACCGAGATCACGTTGCGTCGTCACCAACGCATCGGTCATCGGCACCGGCTCGGACACCGGACCGTCCACCACGGTGACGGTGCGTCCGTGGACCTGCTCCATGAACACGAGCCGTTCGAGTCCCATACCCAGTCGATCGCCGAGGCGTCGACGGTTGGCTTCCACCGAAGCGGGGTCGTCACCTACGTGATCGCCCAGATTGAACGTGTCGAACGGCGGTGCCGAGACGCCGCCCGCCCGCGTCGTCGAGACGCGTCGGACACGAAACGGACCGGCGGAAGCGGTGTCACTCACCGCCGCATGAAGGACGGCACATCGACTTCGTCTTCGCCCTCGTCCTCGGCGATCGGAACGCGACGGCCGGAACCGACGGACTCGCGGCCCTGTCCGGACGAGTCCCGGCCCTGGCCGGACGAGTCGCGACCGTAACCGGCTGCGGATTCGCGGCTCGACGATTCGCGGTTGGACGAGCTCGACGAGTTCAGCGGCGGCAGACTGCTACCACTCGGTGCGCCGACCGGGTCGCGGAACACAGCACCGTCGGAACTGTCGGTCGATTTGGAGGACACCTCGCCCGAGCGAGCCGATCCGATGGGGCCGCGGGTGGAGGTAGCAGCTTCGACCGGACGCCGCGTCGGGGTTCCGCCGTCGAAGCCTGCGGCGATGACGGTCACGCGGACCTCGTCGCCGAGCGAGTCGTCGATGACGGTGCCGAAGATGATGTTGGCGTCGATGTGTGCGGCTTCCTGCACCAGCGAGGCGGCCTCGTTGATCTCGAACAGACCGAGATCGGATCCACCGGCGATGGAGAGCAGCACTCCGCGTGCACCTTCCATCGAGGCTTCGAGCAGCGGCGAGTTGATCGCCGATTCGGCCGCCTTGATCGCGCGACCCTCACCGCGTGAGGATCCGATACCCATCAGTGCACTGCCTGCGCCGGACATGACGCCCTTGACGTCGGCGAAGTCGACGTTGATCAGTCCGGGAGTGGTGATCAGGTCGGTGATGCCCTGGACACCGTTGAGCAGTACTTCGTCGGCGCTGCGGAACGCGTCCATGAGGCTGACGGCCGCGTCGCCGAGCTGGAGCAGTCGGTCGTTCGGGATGACGATGAGCGTGTCGCAGGACTCGCGGAGCTGCTGGATGCCGGTGTCGGCCTGTCCACCGCGCCGCTTGCCCTCGAAAGAGAACGGCCGGGTGACGACACCGACGGTCAGTGCGCCGAGCTTGCGAGCGATGTTGGCGACGACAGGAGCGCCACCGGTACCGGTGCCGCCGCCCTCGCCTGCGGTGACGAACACCATGTCGGCACCCTTGAGCACCTCTTCGATCTCGTCCTTGTGATCGTCTGCTGCGCGGCGGCCGACCTCGGGATCGGCACCTGCGCCGAGTCCGCGGGTCAGTTCGCGGCCGACGTCGAGCTTGACGTCTGCGTCACTCATCAGCAAGGCCTGAGCGTCGGTGTTGACCGCGATGAACTCGACTCCCTTGAGTCCCTGTTCGATCATGCGGTTGACCGCGTTCACGCCGCCGCCGCCGATGCCGACGACCTTGATTACGGCGAGGTAGTTGTGCGGGGGCGTCATGGGCTCTCGCCTTCCGTGGATTGTTGCCTGAAATGTGGAAAACCCTCAACCTAAACCACAGGCTTAGAGTTATGTCAAGTACTGAACTGGTCGAAACGCTATTCATCGCCGACGACTATCGCCATTAGGCGCGCCGACGCCACGCGAGAAATTCCGGTCCGCGCGTCGAAACTATTTGGTGGTGGGCAGATCCGGACTCGACACGTCGAAGATCTGACCGGGTTGGGACAGCAATGCGATCGCGACCGCGCCCTTGCGCTCGGAGTCGTCCTTGCTGCCCCACACGACGGTGCGCCCGTCGAGCAGCAGAATCGAGATGTCGGACAGCGTGCTCGCCCGCAGCTCGGCGGCCTGATCGCGCAGCAGCGGTGGCAACGTATCGAGAACCGCCAGTGCATCTTTCGTCACCGGATCACCGAACACCGGATTGTCGGTCACCAGACGTACTACCCCTGGCGGTGGCGGCGCGATCGCGAAATCGACGCCGGTGGAGTCCAGGAGATGGGTGCCGTCCGGAGAATCGAAGAACGCCACCGGAACTCGCTCCTCGACCGTCACCTGCACGGTGGACGGATACTGGCGTTGCACGCGGACCGTCGCCAGCGCCGGGATCGTCGCCACCCGCTGCGCAGCGGCCGCTGTGTCGACCCGAACCAGCGGAAGGCCGACGGGTACGTCCAGCCGATCGAGGATCTCCTGCTCGGACACCGACGATGCCCCCGCGACCGCGATGGTGCGAACGGACAACAGCGGCGTGAAGTACACCAGCGCAGCCGATCCCACCACGACGACCACCACGGCGAGCGCAATCAGCGCGGCTTTGCGACGCGACCGCTTCACTCGGGCGCGCTCTTCTTCCCGTGCCTGAGCACGAGCTTGCTTGTCGGTGACCGCGGACGGCGAATCACCCTCCCGTGCAGCTGTTCCCGACCTCGAAGAACGGACTCGATCGGTGCGGCGGGTCACGTCGACGGCCGATCCTTCGGTACTCCGCGGCCGGTCGCAGCACCGAAATCGGTCTTCGAGCGAAGCGCATCGAGAATCGGCCCGCCGAGCATCGTCACGTCGCCGGCTCCCATGGTGATGACGACATCGCCGGGCACACTCAGGTGGGCGACCTGCTTGGCCACCAACGACAGATCCGGCTGATAGTTCACCGGCTTGGTCACCGAAGCGGCAACCAGCGCCCCCGTCACACCGGGCAACGGCTCCTCGCGCGCGCCGTAGACGTCGAGCACCACGATCTCGTCGGCCAACGACAACGCGGCACCGAACTCCTCGGCGAACGTCGCGGTCCGCGAGTACAGGTGCGGCTGGAACACCACCACCACCCGTCCCTGCTCGCCACCCGAACGATCCTGGCCTGCTACGAGGGCCTGCGCGGCAGTCAGCACCGCACGCACCTCGGTCGGGTGGTGCGCGTAGTCGTCGAACACGCGGACGCCGTGCTCACGCCCGGTGAACTGAAAGCGTCGATGCACGCCGCCGAAACCGGTGAGTCCGGCCAGCAATTCCTCGACACCGGCACCGACCTGGCGCGCCGCGACGAACGCCGCCAGCGCGTTGAGTGCAGTGTGCCGGCCGGGCACGCCGAGCCGTACGGTGCGCGCCGCGTCCTCACCTGCGATCTGCAACTGCGCGACGCCGCCGATGTCCTCGGGCTCCCACGCCAGCAGTCGAACGGCCATCTCGACCGGCCCCGCGTCGACGTCCGAGGACCCGTATCCCAGCACCGTGACTCCGGGAAGGTTCCGCTCGACCACGCGTCGAGCCAGCGCCGCCGAACCCGGGTCGTCCATGCAGGCCACGAGCACACCGCCGGGACCGAGGAGCGCAGCGAAGTCGTCGAACACCTGAACGTAGGCGTCGGTGGTGCCGAAGTAGTCCAGATGATCGGCTTCGATGTTGGTCACGATGATGACGTTGGCCGTGTACTGCAGCAGCGAGCCGTCGCTCTCGTCCGCCTCGGCCACGAACACGTCGCCGCTGCCGTGATGGGCGTTGGTCCCGGCTTCGTTGAGCTCTCCTCCAACGGCGAACGACGGATCGAACCCGCAGTGCTGCAGGGCGACGACCAGCATCGAGGTCGTGGACGTCTTTCCGTGCGTACCCGAGACCAACAGCGTGCGGTATCCCTGCATGAGAGAAGACAGCACGGCCGGTCGCAGCACCACCGGAATTCCGCGTTCGCGAGCTTCGACGAGTTCGGGATTGGTCTGGGGAATCGCGGCGTGGGTCGTCACGACCACGGTGGGCCCGCCGTCGATCATGTCCAGGGCGCTGGCGTCGTGACCGATGCGGACCTGGGCGCCGCGTGCGCGCAGTGCGAGCACGCCGCGCGATTCCTTGGCATCCGAACCCGACACCTGTCCCCCGCGAGCGAGCAGGATCCGCGCGATGCCGGACATTCCGGCACCACCGATGCCCACCATGTGTACTCGTTCGAGCTCTGCCGGCAGATCCGACATCGCACCCTCAGTTGTCACGCGGACGTCTCCCTCGTTCTCTTCTCATGCGCGACGCCGCCCAGCTCAGCGCCGCGCCGCGTGCGCGGTATCGAGCACGATCTGCGCGACGGCAGCTGCTGCGTCCTTGTGCCCGGCACCGGCGGCGGCACGAGACATGGTGGCGATTCGTTCGGTGTCGGCCAGCAGCGCGACCACTGTCTCGCTCACGTACTGCTCGGTCAGTGTCGCATCGGCTACCAGGATGCCACCTCCGGCGTCGACCACGGGACGGGCGTTGAGTTCCTGCTCGCCGTTGCCGTGCGGCAGGGGCACGTAGACGGCGGGCAGACCGGTCGCGGAAACCTCGGCGACCGTCATGGCACCGGAGCGACAGATCGCGAGGTCCGCGGCCGCGTACGCCAGATCCATCCGGTCGATGTAGGCGCGCGCGACGTACGGCGCGGCCGGATTGCGCTGCTCGACATCGAGCGAGTTCTTCGGACCGTGGGCGTGCAGAACCGAGATTCCCGCATCGGCGAGAGCCGCCGAGGCTCCGGACACCGCGTCGTTGAGCGATCGGGCCCCCTGTGAGCCGCCGAACACCAGCAGCACCGGGCCGTTCTCGGGCAGGCCGAAGTGCGCGCGAGCCTCCGCGCGGACGGCAGCCCGGTCGAGTCCGGTGATGGTGGGACGCACGGGAATTCCGATCACGTCGGCGTCGGCAGCACCGCGCGCGGCGATCCCCGAGCCCGCGACCGCGGCGAGTACCCGCTCGGCCGAGCGGGCACCGACCTTGTTGGCGATACCCGCTCGTGCGTTGGCCTCGTGGATGACCACGGGAATTCGGCCACCACGGCCGAACAGTCGACCGCGGGCCGCGAGATAGGCCGGTAACGCGACATAGCCGCCGAATCCGACGAGCACGTCCGCCTCGACGGCCGCGAAGATCTCTCGGGTGCGGCGCACCGATCGCACGACGCGCAGCGGCAACTTGAGCAGGTCGACGGTGGGCTTACGAGGCAGCGGAACGGGCGGAATGAGCTCGAGTGCGTACCCGCGAGCCGGGACGAGAGTCGTCTCGAGGCCCCGGCTGCTGCCGAGAGCGGTAACGGTGACGGTGGGGTCGAGGACACGCAAGGCGTCGGCCACAGCGAGCGCAGGCTCGATGTGCCCGGCCGTTCCGCCCCCGGCAACCACTACTGAAATCGGTCGAGATGTCTGCTTCACCGTCGATATCCTCGCTCACCCGAGCGGACGGGAGGGCGACCGGGTTGTGGTTCCGGCCGCGGACGGTATGCCGATCGCGATCCTGCGGCGGGCTCTCGCCGGACCGGATCGCTTCGACGGGGGTTGCCGCGGGCGTTACCGCGGGGAGCGTCGCTCCGGTACGCAGCCGATGTGGGCGACATCGCGTCGGTCCGGGAACTGGAGACGCGCGTGCGGGCACGGCCGGGCTCGGCAGCCCGCGCTGTCCGTGCGTCACTGCCCTTGCCCTTACGGGACTCTAGGCGTTTGCGATCCTGCGCCGCCAGTGTGGGGCGAGTGGACTTCGAGCGCGCCATCGCGGCTCGCTTGGGCGAGAACACGGCGGGCAGCGGCAGCTTCAGAGCTCGCGCGATTCGGCCCTCCTGCCCTGCGTGCAGGGCCGCGATCGCCTCGGGTTCGTGGCGGGCGGCGCTCGCGATGATGCCGAACATCAGCAGCGTGATCGCGGTCGAGGTGCCACCGTAGGACACCAGGGGCAGCTGCAGACCGGTCACCGGCAGCAACCCGACGACGTAGCCGATGTTGATCATGGCCTGGCCGAACACCCAGCACGTGGCACCTGCGGTCAACAGCCGCAGGAACGGATCGACCGAACGCATGGCGATGCGCAGGCCGGTGTAGACGAAGAGGCCGAACAATCCGATGACTGCGAGGCAGCCGATCATTCCGAGTTCCTCGCCGATGATGGCGAAGATGAAGTCGTTGTGCGCGTTGGGCAGGTAGCTCCACTTCGCGCGGCTCTGCCCGAGCCCGCGACCGAACATTCCGCCGTCGGCGAGAGAGTATTTCGCCTGGGTGGACTGATATGACAGGCCCTGGGTGTCCTCACCCGGGTTGAGCCAGGCCTTGACGCGATTGGATCGGTAACCGGCGGTGAACGCGAGCACGGTCGCCAACGCCAGACCGGTCATCAGCACCGCACCGAACAGCCGAGCGTTGAGGCCGGCGAACCACAGCAGCGCCACCAGGATGATGCCCAGGGCGATGGCGGTACTGAGGTTCGGCTGCAGCACGACGAGCAGACACATCAGCAGACCTGCAGGCAACAGCGGCACCAGCAGCGATTTGATGTTGCCGTGCTCGCTGCGCCGCGAGGCCAACAGGTGTGCGCCCCACAGAACCAGCGCGACCTTGGCCAGCTCGGACGGCTGGAAGGACACTACGCCGAAGTCGAACCAGCGGCGCGCACCTTGGCGTTCGGCACCGATTCCGGGAATGAGCACCAACATCAACATGGTGATCGAAACCAGGAACAGCGGAAAAGACAGCTTCCTGAGGTAGCGAACCGGCAGCCGGAGAGCGACGTAGAACGCCACGACTCCCAGCGCGACACCGATCAGCTGCTGGGTGAAGAGCGCGTACCCGGACTCATCGGCTGCGAAGGACTCGGCGGACGACGCCGACAGCACCATCACCAGGCCCAACACCGTGAGCAGTACCGCGATCGTGACGACGAGGTGGAAGGACGCGAGCGGTCGGCCGAACCACAGGCCGATTCGGGTGCGTGGAGCGGCGGTGCGGCGAGGTGGACGCGGCGGATGACCGGCGGCAGTCACGATCGCGACGATCCGATGTCGGTGGCCTGGAGGCGCTGGACCGACTCGGCGAAGCTGCGGCCGCGGTGGCCGTAGTCGGCGAACATGTCCAGTGACGCGGCGGCCGGGGCCAGCAGGACCGTATCCCCCGGCGCGGCGAGTTCGGCCGCATGGGCCACGACCGCCCGCATCACCGCATCAGCATCTTCAGCACCATGAGTCACACCAGCATCGTCTCCCGAAGGGAGCCTGACGACCGGAACATCGGGCGCGTGTCGCGCCAAAGCCTCTGCGATCTGCATCCCATCGCGCCCGAGAACGACCGCAGCCACGAGACGATCGGCGATCTCGACCACCAGATCGTCGATCACCGCACCCTTCAGCAACCCACCCGCGATCCACACGACGCGATCGTGCGCCGAGATCGAGGAGCGAGCGGCGTGCGGGTTGGTCGCCTTCGAGTCGTCGATGAACGTCACCCCGCCGAGCTCGCGCACCACCGCCGCACGATGCGGACCCACCCGATAGGTCTGCAGCCCCACCCGAACAGCGTCGGCCTCCACCCCGATCGAACGAGCCAGCGCGCCTGCCGCGAGCGCATCGAGAATGCCGGACGGGCCGCTCGGCTCCACGTCCTCCGCAGCGAGAAACTCGACGTTCGCACCGAAGGCGTCGTCCACGAGCATCCCTGCCCGCACTCCCAGCTCACCCGAGGCCGGCTCACCCAACCGAAACCCGACGACGGTGGCTGCGGGCGATCCGGCAGCGAGACTCGCCGCCCTCGAGTCGTCGAGACCGACCACCGCGACATCGCCACTCAACGCACGAGCCTTGGCCTGGACGTATCCGTCCATACCGCCGTGCCAGTCGAGATGGTCCTCGGCGATGTTGAGCACCACCCCCGCCGCCGGACGCACCGACGGAGCCCAGAACAACTGGAACGACGACAACTCCACGGCGAGCACACTCGGATGCGGGGTACCGCGCAACGCGTCGGCGATGGGGAGTCCGATGTTGCCGCAGGCCACCGATGCGATGCCCGCGGCGTCGAGTATCGACGCCAGCATCGAGGTGGTGGTCGTCTTTCCGTTGGTGCCGGTGACCACCAGCCAGCGAGTTCGGGGTCCGTACAGCTCGGCCCGGTCCACGTGCCAGGACAACTCGACATCGCCCCACACCGGAATGCCCTGCTCCGTGGCAGCGGCCAACACCGGAGAGTCGGGACGAAAGCCGGGGCTGGTGACGACCAGCGAAAACGCGGCGAGCGCCGCCGGATCGACGAGCAGGTCGTCCTGCAGCACCACGGCAGCACCGGAGTTCGACGCCTCGTCCAGCGCGGCACGATTCGAGTCGGTGACGGTGACGACGGCACCGAGATCGAGCAACGGTTGCACGACGGCCAGTCCCGAGATGCGGGCACCGGTCACCAGCACCGAACTGCCGCGCAACCAGGTCAGGTCGTTCCTAGCGTCGTGCGGAGATTCGGCCATGCCCTATCCGCCGACAGCAGCGAGATACTCGCTGTAGAACAGGGCGAGTCCGACGGCCGACGCGATGGCGGCCAGCAACCAGAACCGGATGATCACCGTCGTCTCGGCCCATCCGGCCAACTCGAAGTGATGATGGAACGGTGCCATGCGGAACACGCGTCGGCGACTGGATCGGAACACCGCGACCTGGATGACGACCGATGCGGCTTCGGCGACGAACAGCGCACCGATGACCACCATGATCAGTTCGGTCTTGGTCACCACCGACAGGCCCGCGATCAGACCGCCGAGGGCCAGGGATCCGGTGTCGCCCATGAAGATCTTGGCAGGCGCGGCGTTCCACCACAGGAAGCCGATGCAGGCTCCCGCTGCCGAAGCGCAGACCAGAGCCAGGTCGAGGGGATCTCGGACGTCGTAGCAGCCGGGGGCAGGCCCTGCGGGGCCTGCGCACGCCTGGCGGTACTGCCAGAAGGTGATGACGGTGTAGGCACCGAGCACCAGTGTCATCGACCCGGCTGCGAGGCCGTCCAGGCCGTCGGTGAGGTTGACCGAGTTGGACCATGCGATCACGAGCAGGCAGACGAAGAACACGAAGACCACCGCGGACATCGACCAGGTGGCGATGTCGCGCACGTACGACAGTTGGGTGCTGCCAGGAGTGAGCCCACTCTCGCTGCGGAACTGCAACACCAGGATCGCGAACAGCACGGCTGCCGTTATCTGACCGACGTACTTACCGGTGGCGTTCAGACCCAGGTTGCGCTGCTTGCGGATCTTGATGAAGTCGTCGAGAAAGCCGACGAGACCGAGCACCGTGGTCAGGCCGAGGACGAGCAGGGCCGAGGCCGACGGACCGTCTGCGTCGTAGCCGATACCGATCAGGTGCGAGCCCCAGTAGCCGGCCCAGATGCCGACCAGAATTGCGACGCCGCCCATTGTCGGTGTGCCCCGCTTGGACTGGTGACTCGCCGGGCCCTCCACTCGAATCTCCTGGCCGAAGCCCTGTTTCGAGAAGGTCTTGATCAGCACCGGGGTCAGGAGGATCGCGACCGCGAGCGCGATGCCTCCGGCGAAGAGGATCTGCCTCACTGCTCACCCTCCGCGGTGGCGCTCGACGCATCGGCCAGCAGGGCGTCTGCGACGGTCCACATCGCCCCGGACTGCGAGGCCTTCACCAGCACGATGTCGCCGGGACGCACTTCCTCGTGCAGTACTGCGATCGCCGTTTCACGGTCGGGCACCAGCATCGATTCCTCGCCCCACGAACCCTCCATGACGGCACCCTGGTGCAACGCCCGGGTGGGACGGCCGGAGTCGACGATGATCAGACGGTCGACATCGAGGCGGACGGCGAGGCGGCCGATCGCGTCGTGCTCGAACACCGAGTCCGAACCCAGCTCGCCCATCTCTCCCAGCACCGCCCAACTGCGGCGCTTCGGCCCGTCGTCGCGACGCGACATCGACACCAGTGCCTTGAGTGCGGCGCGCATCGAATCGGGGTTGGCGTTGTACGAGTCGTTGACGACGGTGACGCCGTCGGCGCGGGTGCGCACGTCCATCCGCCTGATCGACGTCGGTGCGGCGGCCCCGAGCGCCTCGGCAACCTGCGTCAGCGTTGCTCCGCACTCGAGGGCGACGGCCGCTGCCGCGAGGGCGTTGCCGACCTGATGCTCACCGTGCACCGCCAGGGTGATCGGTACCGAACCCGCTGCGCATTCGAGCGTGAACGACGCCCGGGCGTCGGTGTCGACCTGCACGTCGAGGGCTCTGATGTCGGCATCTGCGTTGCGCCCGACCGTGACGACGGCAGCCGTTGTACGCGTGACCATTTCGGCGACGAGGCGATCGTCGATGTTGAGGATCGCCACTCCCCCGTCGGCGGCACTCGGCAGCGCCTCGACGAGCTCGCCCTTCGCCAGCGCGATGGCCGCGCGCGAGCCGAACTCGCCCAGGTGCGCGGTTCCGACGTTCAGGACCACCCCGATCCGGGGCGGTGCGAGCGTGGCGAGTTCGGCGATGTGGCCGATTCCTCGGGCGGACAACTCCAGACAGAGGAAATCGGTGTCGGCATCCGCTCGCAGCGCCGTCCAAGGATGTCCCAATTCGTTGTTGAACGATCCGGGCGGTGCCACCACCGAGCCCAGAGGCTCGAGGACCGCAGAGATCAGGTCCTTGGTGGAGGTCTTCCCGGAGGATCCCGTCACACCGACGACGGTCAGGCCGTGCTGGGCCGTCAACTCGAGCACCGAGGCCCGGGCCAGAGCGCCGAGCGCGGACAGCACTGCCGAACCGGAGCCGTCCGGGTCGTTCTCGAGTGCCATCGCGCGGCTCTCGTGCGGGACCGGACTGACGACCACGGCCGGTACGCCCACCGGACGCGCGGCCAGTACCAGCGCCGCACCTGCGGCAACCGCGGCGGCGGCATGGTCGTGACCGTCCACCTTCGCACCGGGTAGGGCGAGGAAGATGCTGCCGGGGGTGACCTTGCGGGAGTCGAACTCCACCGGTCCTGGCACCACGACCGACGGATCCGGCACATCGTGCACCGTGCCTCCGACGATCTCGGCGATGCGGTCGATCGAGAGGGGGATCACCGTACGCCCGCGCTCGTGCCGACCCGACGCGCATCGATGGCCGAGGCGAGTATCACTCGATCGTCGAACGGATGCTTCACACCCGCTACCTCTTGTCCGGTCTCGTGCCCTTTACCTGCGATCAACACAACATCCCCTTCGCGTGCCCACGCCACGGCCTGTTCGATCGCCGCCGCGCGGCCTGCCACGTTTCGTACTTCACCGCGGGCCTCGTCCGGCACCGACAATGCGCCGTCCTCGACGGCCTGCCGAATGATGGCCGGATCCTCGCTGCGCGGGTTGTCGTCGGTCACCACCAGGAGCTCTGCGCCGCGCGCTCCGGCGGCACCCATCAGCGGACGCTTCGCGGTGTCGCGGTCGCCACCTGCTCCGAGCACCACCGCGATTCGTCCGCGCGAGGATTCGCGCAACGTCGCCAGCACGGCCTCGACGGCGGCAGGCTTGTGCGCGTAATCGACCACCGCCAGGAAGTTCTGTCCACGGTCGATCCGCTGCACGCGGCCCGGCACGTCGACCGTCGCGACCCCGGTCACGGCCTTGCGCACGTCGGCCCCGGCCGCCGCGCAGGTCGCCAACGCCAGCACGGTGTTAGCGACGTTGTAGCGACCCGGCAACCGAACCGAGACCGGCAGCGACGCACCCTGCGGATCGGCGACCGTGAACGACTGGGTGCCGTCGTCGTGCTTGGCCCAATCCGAGACCGTCCACTGCGAATCGGCACCGGTCGACGCCGTCACCACGGCCGACCCGGCCGATCGAGCGATATCCGCCATCCGCACGCCCCACGCGTCGTCGACACAGACGACGGCGGTTCCGGCACGAACCGCCGAGTCGGCTGCGAACAACCGACTCTTGGCCGAGAAGTAGTCCTCGAGAGAGTCGTGAAAATCGAGGTGATCCTGGGAGAGATTGGTGAACGCACCGATCGCAAAGCAGGTGCCGTCGACCCGGCCGAGGGACAACGCATGGGAGGACACCTCCATCACCACCGTGTCGACACCCTCTTCGAGCATGACGGCGAAGAGCGCGTGCAGTTGCGGGGCCTCGGGCGTGGTGAGCGCGCTCGGTACATGCCGGCCCAGAACACGTGTCTCGATGGTGCCGATCAGACCGCATCGACGACCTGCAGCAGTCAGGCCGGCTTCGAGCAGATACGACGTCGTCGTCTTCCCCGAGGTACCGGTGATACCGATGACGGTCATCTTCGACGAGGGGTTGCCGTACACGAGAGCGGAGACAGCACCCAACACCTGGCGTGGACGCTCGTGCACCAGAACCGGAACCTGTCGACCCGTGCCTGCGAGCGCTCTCCGCACGATCTCGAGTCCGGCCGGATCGGTGAACACTGCCACGGCACCCCGCTCGACTGCGTCGGCGACGAACTCGGCACCGTGTCGAGACGATCCGGGCAGTGCGGCGAAGAGATCGCCGGGAAGAACGGACTGTGCACGCAGATCGATACCGGTCACGCTCACACCGGCGGGATCGGCCTCGCCGATCGTTGCACCGACCGCGGACGCCACCTCCCGTACTTCGGTGTGCGGTGGATGCGCCGGACGTGAACCCGGAGCCGGTTGTGAATCCGATGACACAGTCACTCCTGCTCCCTTCCTCTCTACTGCCGGCCACGCGCCTGCCGCGGCTCGATAACGCCGCGGCGGCAGACGAACGAAGACGCCCGAGCCGATGTGTCAGATTACCGGCGTCCGGGATCGTGATGTCGCCGCCCCGACTACGAGGACCGGCGGGTCGGGATCTCAGTCCGCCTGCAGAACCAGCTTGGGTCCGGGGTCCGCGGACATCGGCACGCTGTCGCGCTGCAGCATCCAGCTGGCGATGTTGTGGAACAGCGGTGCTGCCGACTGGCCGCCCGAACCGTCGGCGCTGCGGGTCGGGGCGTCGAGCATGATCCCGATCACGTAGCGGGGATCGTCGGCGGGCGCGATGCCGGCGAACGTGATCCAGTAGTTCGAGTTCGAGTAGCACTTGCACTCGGGATCGACCTGCTGAGCCGTACCTGTCTTGCCGCTGATCTGGTATCCCTCGACCCCCGCGGCCACTCCGGTACCGCGCTGGTTCCCGGTGTCGTCCTGGGTGACGGATCGGAACATGTTGCGGACGGTCTTCGCGGTATCGGGACTGACCACGTACACCCCGTCGGGCTGCTGGGTCTCGGTTCGCTGACCGTTGGCGTCCACTGTCGCTTCGACGATCCGCGGCGGGATGCGAACCCCGTCGTTGGCGATGGCCTGATACATCCCGGTCATCTGCAACAGCGTCATGGACAGGCCCTGACCGATGGGGAGGTTGGCGAACGTTCCACCCGACCACTGATCACGGCTCGGAACATTTCCCGCGCTCTCGCCGGGCAGACCGACGTCGCTGCGTTGGCCGAGACCGAACTTGGTGAGCATGTCCGCGTAGCGATCCTCACCGACGCGCTGCGCCAGCATGAGGGTGCCGACGTTGGAGGACTTACCGAACACCCCGGTCGTCGTGTACGGCACGACGCCGTGGTCCCATGCGTCCTTGACCGACACGCCGGACATGAAGATGCTGCCCGGTACCTGCAGCACCTCGTCGGGTGTGGTGAGTCCGTACTCGATGGCTGCGGCCGCGGTGATGATCTTGTTCACCGAACCGGGCTCGAACGGCGTGGTGACGGGCAGATTGCCCATTTCCTTGGTGCGCTCGTTGTTGCCGACCCCGATACCGGGGTTGAAGGTGTTGTCGTTCGACATGGCTAGCACCTCGCCGGTGTGCGAATCCTGCACGTACGCCGAGGCGTTCTTCGCTCCCGACAGGTCCTTCGCCAACTGCACCTGCTGTTGCACGTAGTACTGCAGATCTGCGTCGATGGTCAGTTCGACACTCGAACCGTTGACCGCCGGCTGCTTGTCCCGCCAGCTTCCTGGAATGACGGCACCGTCGGATCCGCGGTCGTAGGTCTGCGAACCGTCGGTTCCGGCCAGGGTCGCGTCGAGCGAATCCTCCAGACCGAGCAGACCGTGTCCGTCCCATCCGGTGGCACCGACGATGTTCCCGGCCAGCGATCCGCCCGGGTACTCACGGATGTCCTGACGCTCGAGTCCGACCTGCTTGAAATCCTTGCTGATCTTCGACGCCACGGTGGCGTCCACACCGCGGGCGAGGTAGGTGAATTCGTCGTTGCTCTTCAGCTTCGCGAGCAGGTCCTTCTCGCTGATCACATCGCCGAGATCGCTGTGGATGCGGGCCGCGATGTCCTCGAGGTACTGCTCGGTCTCCGGCTCGGTGGGGTCCTTCGCCCTCGCCTCGTCGAGTTCCTTGCGAACCCGAACCGGTTGGAACGTCAGCGCTTTGGCCTCCATCGTGAAGGCGATCGGATTGCCGTTGCGGTCCAGGATGGATCCACGCATCGCCGGATCGACGAGAGTTGTGGTGCGTTGCGACGCCGACTCGGCCGACAACCTCGGCGCATCGAATCCCTGAATCCACAGCAACTGTGCCGCCGCGACGGCGAGCGCCACATACATCAGAACGCGACCGGTGCCGTGACGGAACCGAAAGGTGGACGAGTCGAGACGCTTTCGGCTCGGTGGCCGACGGCGTGGAGCAGGCGACGGCCTGGTCACTGCCCGCCACCCGATGCTTCGCCGGTGGACTCGGGGGCTTCGACCGAAGGTGTTTCGAGCGAGGGGATGCTCATGGGAACCAATTGTTCAGCAAGCGCGGTGTTTCCAGCTCCATTGCTCGAATTCGGCGTGGCGGCGCGGGTGTCGATCGTGCCCGAGGTTCGGTTGGGCTGAGACGCGCTTCGCGGGGTCTGCTGCTGCGATGACTGCGTGCTCGGATTCGCGACGGTGCCCTCGCCTGCGGACGCGGCCGGTACCGGATCGAGCGGCGCCACCGGCGCACCGTCGGCCGGAGCCGGAGTACCGACGACCTGGACACCGCCGTCCGGAGCGACGATCAGACGCGCGGAGTTCTTCGCCGGGACCATCCCGAGCTCGGCGGCCTTGCGCGCCAACTCCGGAGCCGATTCCGCCAACTCCACATCACGCTGCAACGACGCCCGCTGCTGAGCGAGTTCGGCGTTGACGGCCTTGGCGGCGCTGAGATCGTAGGAGTCTCCTGCGGACCGAGTGGTCAGGAGCAACGTCAGACCGAGACCGATGGCGAGCAGGCCGATGATCAAGGCGACGAACGGGATTCGCGCGGCGATAGCGCTTCCGTTGAGCGAAGGCCGTGCACCGGCCCCGGAACCACGCGCAGAATCCGAGGTGTGGATCGACGCACGCTGCTGCCTGCGCTCGTATGCGCGAAGTGCAGCGCCGGATCGTCCACCACCCTTGCTCGTACGCTCGGGTCGCGAGAGTGGAGCCTGCGGAGCGACCCTGTTCCTCGGTGCTGGAACCCGATTGCGTTGTGTTCCAACGGTTGTGCCTGGAACCGTCATTCCGCTCTCCTTGCAATCCGTTCGGCGGCGCGCAATCTCACCGGAGCCGAACGTGGGTTGTCGTCTATTTCTGAATCCGAGGCACGCTCGGCACCTCTGGTCAGGAGCCGGAACTCCGGACCCATTCCTGGAAGCTCGACCGGCAGCCCCTCGGGACTGCGGGACTTGATCCGAGGTGCCAACTCCTGCTTGACAACTCGGTCTTCGAGCGATTGATACGACATGAAGACGACCCGGCCGCCGACAGCCAATGCGTCGAGCCCGGCAGGTACCGCCGCCTTCAACGAATCCAGTTCACCGTTGACCTCGATGCGAAGTGCCTGGAAGGTGCGCTTGGCAGGGTGTCCGCCGGTGCGCCGGGTCGCGGCCGGAATTGCGGCATAGAGCAATTCGACCAACGGGCCACTCGTGGTGAACGGCGTGTGCTCTCGGCGTCGCAGTACAGCGGAAGCGATCTTGCCGGCGAACCGTTCCTCGCCGTACGTGCTGAGGACCCGTGCGATGTCGCCGTGCGAGTACGTGTTGAGGACGTCTGCGGCGGTGATTCCCACGGTCGGATTCATTCGCATGTCCAGCGGGGCGTCCACGGAGTAGGCGAATCCGCGATCGGACTCGTCCAACTGCATGGACGACACTCCGAGGTCGAACAGAATCGCGTGAACGGACCCGACAGCAGGCAGACCGGCCTCGTCGAGCGCTTCGGCGATGCCGTCGTAGGTCGTGTGCACCAACGTGATTCGATCGGCAAAGGGAGCCAAACGGGCTCCGGCCAGCTCGAGCGCATCGGGATCCCGGTCGAGTCCGATGAGGTGCAGGTGCGGGTAGGTCCGCAGGAAATGCTCGGCGTGACCACCGAGGCCGAGTGTTGCGTCGATCATGACGCGAGTACCGCCGGTGGAGCCGAGTGCGGGTCCGAGCAGTTCGTCGGCTCGTTCGAGTCGAACCGGAACGTGGAGCGGGCCTGCGGATCGACGGTGGGGTCGGTCGGCGGACGACTCGATGTCGTCCGGTCCGGTGCCCTCCGTCATGGTTCCTCCCGGTCGCGCGTACGTACTTCTCGCCCGGGTCCGGGCCGTGCGGGTCGCCCACCGAAGCCGACGCGAATGCATCGAGGTCCCTGTCCGATAGGGAACCTGGCGTTGGGGAAGTACGTCAGGGTCCTGATCTGCGAAACCTGGCGTTGGGGAAGAACGTCAGGGTTCTGATCGGGCAGAGGCCTCGCTGCACTCGCAGGCGACCTGGTTCGGGCTACAAGATCCCTCCGAGGGACTCGTCGAAAGCGTCGGAGAAATCCTGTTCGTTCTCGGCGGAGTAGCGCGCCCACGCTTCGTCGTTCCAGATCTCGATGAAGTCCATCGAACCGATCACCACGCAGTTTCGTTCGAGCCCCGCGTACCGGCGATGCTCGGGACTGATGGTGATTCGACCCTGTCCGTCCGGCCGCTGTTCGTCGGTTCCCGAGAAGAACTGACGAACGTAAGCACGGGCTTTGGGGTTGGCACGAGAAGCCGCCGTCAATTTCCGAGAGCGCTCCGCGAAGTCGGCCGCGGTGTAGACAGCGAGGCTGAAATCCTGCCCCTTGCTCACCATGACCCCTCCTGCAAGCGCGTCCCGAAACTTGGCCGGCAACGTGAGTCGACCCTTGTCGTCGAGCTTCGGCGTGTAGGTACCGAGAAACACTCGCCACCTCCAGCCTCGACTCTCCGCTGCGGACCACTTTACCCCACTCTCCCCCACTTCGAACCATCCGCAGCCGGAAAACTTTGGCCAAAATGACATTCATGCAGCTCAGCGTGCACAAGATCGGCTGCTTCGGCAGCGATGCCGCGGGTGATATCGCCGGTTCGATTCGGGAGCGACGGCCCTTGGGTCCACCACTGCAGCCGTCTGAGCAGCACCTCGACGTCGGGTGTGGCGGTTGGACGCAGATCTCAGCCCTTCAGTGGGGCCCTGGTGGGGAGAAGTGGGGAATGTGGGTGAAAGTGGGGAGTGTCGGGGAGGGATCCCAGAACTCCCGTGCGCGGGAGTGTTCGAGCCGGCCCTCGACGCGGAGCGGAGGGCTGCAGGCAATTCTGCGGCGTCTGTTCGCGGGCAGAAAACGACAACAGCACCTCACCCGAGGGTGAGATGCTGTTCTACGTCGACGCGTGAAGTTGTCGAGACGAGCCGGTTCGATGTAACCCGGTCGATTCAGTCCTGCTCGAACCTCTTACGGAACCGATCTTCCATGCGAGAGGTGAAGCTGCCGCCCTTGCGACCACCCTTCGATTTCTGTCCGGTAGAACGCCCGGACGTCTCGGCAGCATCGTTGGCTGTGCTGCCTTCGTCCTGCGACGCTGCGGCTCCCTTGCTGGAACCGCCGAACAGGAACAGTGCCCCGGCACCGAACATCAACAAAAAGCCGATGAGACTGACGACGAGAAAAGCCAAACTGTTCGTCGACAATGCAACACCGGCGACGAGCAACACGAGTCCCACTACGAACAGCGCGGCAGCCTGAAAGCGCCTCCTGCTCGACGCCGCGCGTACGCGACCGCCCCTCACATGAGACGCGAATTTGGGATCCTCGGCGTAGAGAGCGCTCTCGATCTGATCGAGCATGCGCTGCTCGTGCTCGGAGAGTGGCACGGTACCTCCCCCTGCACAGATATTGAAGGTCATTTCGGTTACGAAACGACGGGAAGCTGACCTTGGCGGCTACCTGTTGTCGATGATACGAGCTGAATCGGCCGCTTACCACCTACTCGGTCGATGTGTTCCTGAGAAACACCGAAGTTTTCGAGACGCACGTCCCGAAAACTCCGTGCGAACACCGCATGACGTGGCGATTGTCGGCTGACGTCCAGCTGTGTGAGCTACGCCGACAAGGGTGCGGTCATCGGGTCGACGGACGCGAAACGCCCCTGCCCGCCGAGTCGATCCTCGACGGAGTTCAGAAAACGACCGACGTGCCGCTGGAAATCGTCGGCATCGAGATCGTCGATCGTGCTCGACGCACCGGCCTCGACTGCAGCCCGGGTGGCCGAGAAGGACGCGAAGTAGTCGGCCCAGACTGCGAGTTCCGGTGCCGCCTTCGCCATCAACACCCACGCGCTGCGTGAACGAGGACGCGCTCCGATCGAGTTCGGCAACGACGCGAGCACCGCTGCCGCGCCTTTCAGTGCGGCGGCGTAGCTGCCGAGAAATCGATCTCCGGCATTGCTCTCCCCGATGGACTCGGACAGCAGAGCATCCGCTCGACCCAACAGAACCTGAGCCTGACGCGACACCGGCGACCGCACTCCGGCATCGAATGCCTTCGTGATCGTCATACTCGAACACCTCCAGTTCGAATCTCCGGCGCGCACCTGGCGCGGCCGGAACCGTGGCGAAGCCTTACAGTCGAACTCCGGAGAATCCGACTCGAGGATCCGAGCCGGAACCACCGGCGCACTCGGCCCCGATTGTCGAACACCCGTTCGACACATTCAATATAGCTGTGCCCACCGACAAGTTTCCGAAGAAAGGTTGAGAACAGTCGTCACCGATGCGCAGACAACGCCGTACCTGGTCGATCTGACGCCCCCGGAATTCCGCCAGCGGCTGTTCGAGGCACTGTCCATCTACGTCGAGGCCATGGGCTATCCGCGTGGAACCGAACAGAGCAGAGCACCGATGTGGAGCGAACATCTGCACCGGCCGGGCTGGCGAGCAGTCGGTGCACTGCTCCCGAACACCGACCCGACACAACCCGATTCCCTGGTCGCCGTGGCATACGGCTACGACGGTGCCGCGCACCAGTGGTGGCATCAACAGGTTCGCGACGGTTTGCGACGCACGGGGCATTCCCCACAGAACGTCGAGGCCACGCTCGACGACTACTTCGAGCTCACCGAGTTGCACGTCCTGCCGAGCGCTCAGGGGCACGGCCTCGGCGGACGGCTGTGCAGCCGTCTGCTCGACGGCGTTTCCGCGCAGAACGTGATGTTGTCCACACCCGAGGTATCGGAGGAGGACAATCGAGCCTGGCGGCTGTACCGGCGGCTCGGCTTCGCGGACGTACTACGCGACTTCACGTTCGCCGGTGACCGACGCCCCTTCGCAGTCCTGGGCCGCCGGTTGCCTCTCGACGGGCCAGTAGCCTGAGGGTGTGATCGATGCTGTGGTGGTGGGCTCCGGCCACAATGCCCTGACCTCTGCCTGTTACCTGACCGACGCCGGCATGTCGGTCGAGGTTCTCGAGCGCGACTCCGTTGCCGGTGGCGCGGTGTCGACGGTGGAACGCTTTCCCGGCCACCGTGTGGACCGTGGTTCGTCGGCGCACATCATGATTCGTCACACCGGCATCATCGAGGAGCTCGGACTCGCCGACTTCGGTCTGCGCTATATCGACTGCGATCCCTGGGCGTTCGCGCCTGGGGCCGTCGGCACCGACGAACGCGGCATCGTCTTCCACCGCGATCTCGACCGAACCTGCGACTCCATCGCCGCTGCCTGCGGCACAGCCGACGCACGCGCCTACCGCACCTTCGTCTCTGTCTGGGGTCCCCGCAGCGAACGCACCATGCGTGCGTTCGGCGGACCACCAACCGGGGCGAAACTGCTCCGATCCTTCTGGGGCCTCGGCGCGCCCGACGGCGGCAGCATGCTCTCGCGGGAATTCCTGGCCACCGGCGATTCCCTGCTGGACGAGATGTTCTCGAGCGAACGACTCAAGGCCGCACTCGCGTGGTTCGGCGCACAGTCGGGTCCGCCGATGTCCGAGCCGGGTACCGCACCGATGGTCGGCTTCGCTGCCCTCATGCACACCCTTCCGCCGGGCCGCGCCGTCGGCGGTAGCGGCGCGCTGACCGAGGCGATGATCGCTCGGCTACAGCGCGACGGCGCCGAACTGACGCTCGGCGACGCCGTGACCTCGCTCGTACGCCGCCCACACGGCTGGACCACCAGGACCGCGTCGGGACGGGAGATCGACAGCCGCATCGTCGTGGCCGGTTGCCACATCGTGACCACCCTCGACCTGCTGGCAGCCGGCGGCCACGATTCGGCGCAGCTCGCGCGGTGGCGCAGCACCATTCGGGTGGGGCCCGGGATCGGTACCGCGGTCAGACTGGCCACCGACGCCCTTCCGGCGTTCCCGAGCGCGGACCGGATCGAGGACGGCACCCACGGTCTGGCGCTGCTGGTACGCGACCGCAGCCAACTGCGGTTGGCACACGGGCACGCGCTGGCAGGCGATCTGCCGCCCACCCCGGCTGTGCTGGGGATGTCCTTCAGCGCGCTCGATCCCACCATCGCGCCGCCGGGACAGCACCAGATCTCTCTGTGGTCGCAGTGGCATCCCCACACCCTCGCCGACGGCAGACAGTGGCGATCGGATGTTCCCGGCGAGCGCTCGTTGGCCGAGTTCGAGGCGGATCGGATCGTGGCCGAACTGGACCGATACGCACCCGGTTTCGCAGGATCGGTGCTGGATCGGTTCGTTCAGTCGCCACCCGACATCGAGCGGGAGCTCGGTCTGGTCGGAGGCAACATCATGCATCTGGACATGTCGCTGGACCAGATGATGATGTGGCGACCGCATCCTCAACTGGCCGGACATCGGGTCCCCGGTGCAGACGGGCTCTATCTCACCGGCGCATCGACCCATCCCGGCGGAGGGGTCACAGCGGCCAGTGGTCGTTCGGCGGCGCGGATCGCGATCGCCGACGCCCGCGCCGCCCGCCGTCGCACGTTCTTCGGAAGGAAACGGCTATGAAGGTTGCGCCGATCGTCGTGGCTGCCGCTGCCGTGGGCTGCCAGATCCTCTACCCCTTGGTGTCGGGATCGACCAGAGACGTGGTGACGGTGGCGGTGGTGGCCCTGCTCGCGCTCGCGTCGATCCTGCACGCGGCACTCAATCGCGGCATCGTATGGGCCACCATTCTCGTCGTCGTGACCGCAGGTACCGGGTTCGCGTCCGAACTCGTCGGCACGGCCACCGGCATCCCGTTCGGCGAATACTTCTACGCGCAGAATCGCTTGGGCCCGAGCCTGTTCGAGGTGCCTGTCGTGGTTCCCCTGGCGTGGACGGCCGGGTTCTATCCGATCTGGTGTGCCGTGACCTTCGTCGTTCGCCGTCTCGATACGACGCAGGTACGCGCCACCGCACTCCGAATCGTGGCGGTCGCGGTGGGGATGGTCGGTTGGGACCTGTATCTCGATCCGCAGATGGTCACCGACGGACAGTGGACCTGGACCGCCGGTTCCGCCGGGCTGCCCGGGGTGCCGTCGATTCCGCTCACCAACTACCTCGGCTGGCTGGTGGTGGCCACCCTGATGGCCGCGGTGATGGAATCGCTCGACCGCGCCGTCGGTCGCCCACAGCCATCCGACGACGCGGTGCCCATCGGGTTGTTCCTGTGGACGTGGCTGGGGTCGGCGCTCGCGCACGCGGTGTTCCTCGACGGTCCGGAACTCCGATACTCGGCGGTGTACGGGTTCGTCGTCATGGGCCTCGTCGGCATCCCCCTGGTGTGGATTGCCCGTCGCGACCGACCACTCGGGGCCGGACCGCGTGCGGCCGTCGATCGCTCCGGTACCGACACGCCTCGCTGACAACCCCTGCCGACTGACATCACCTCGATGTCCTGGCACGATGTCGCTGTGCAGTCGACATCGCGAACATCTCATCGAACCCACCGCCGCCGCGTTCTCTCGGTGGTCGCGCTGGCGCTGCTGGTCGCGCCGATGCTGGCCGGTTGCCTGCGTGTGCAGGTCACGATGGGCGTGTCGGCGAACGACCGCGTCGCGGGTCAGATCGTGGCTGCCAGCGTGCCGACATCGGACTCCGACACCGGCCCGGAACTGGTGGTGCCCTCCTCGATCGAGGACAAGGTTCGCGTCGAGCCGTACAACCAGGACGGATACGTCGGGTCGCAGGCCATCTTCGACGATCTGTCGTTCGGCGACGTGCAGACCCTCGGCTCGATCTTCCAGAACGCGGCCGGATCGTTCCAGCTGACGCTGCAGCGCTCGGGTGACACCGTCACTCTGGCAGGCAACGCCGATCTTTCCTCCGTTCCGGTGCAGGGCTCGGACGTACAGTTCACCATCGCGTTCCCGGCCCGCATCGGCACCACCAACGGCACCCGCGAGAGCGACAACTCGATCTCGTGGAAGTTGCCTGCGGGCGAGGTCACCTCGCTGCGCGCCGAGGTCAACTATCCCGATCCCAACACCCGCAGCTTCGCCGGCTGGGCCGGCATCGTGGGCGGCGTGACCGTCGGCGTCGCGGCCATCGTCGGGGCCATGGCATGGGTGTCGCGCAACCCACCGCTGCGGGGCCGCGGGTCGCGCAACACCGACTCCGGAAGCTCCACCGACAGAACGTCTGTGTGAGAGCCCGCCTGCTCGCGCGCACGACGGCGACGGCAAGCGTCCTCGCGACAGCGTCGGCCGCGGTCTCCGTGTTCAACTCTCGGTTCATGCCGAGCCTGCGCTCCCCGGACCACAACGTCACCGAGCGCGTCGTCGTCTGCATTCCCGCCCGCAACGAGGTTGCGACGCTGCCTGCGCTGATCGGCGACCTCACGCGGCAACGATCGTGCACAGACCTGCGCGTGATCGTCCTCGACGACGATTCAACCGACGGAACGGCGTCCGCTGCCCGTGCGGCTGCGGACGGTGACCCGAGGATTCGCGTCGTGACCTCCGGTGTCGCTCCCCCGGCCGGCTGGACCGGCAAGGCCGCAGCGTGCGCCGAGCTCGCCAGACTGGCCGACGAGGACGACCCGATGACGTCGCTGATCGTGTTCGTCGATGCCGATGTGCGACTCGAACCGGAGGCGGTGGCGGCAGCGGCCCGGGTACTGCGACGGCGCGGCGCCTCCCTGCTGTGCCCGTGGCCGGAGCAACTTGCCGAGAGCACCGTCGAGCGACTCGTCCAGCCGCTGCTCGCCTGGTCGTGGATGTCCACGCTTCCGGTACCTCTGGGCAACGCCACTCTCGCACCGTCGATGGCGGTCGCCTGCGGGCAGTTCATGGCCTTCGACGCCGCCGCCTATCGCGCCATCGGGGGCCACAGCTGCGTGGCGGCGAGCGCAACCGAGGACCTGGATCTGGCACGCGCTCTCCGTCGACGGGGATTCTCGACGGCGGTGGCGTCGGGTGCGGGGTTCGTCCGATGCCGGATGTACCGATCGGGCGCGGAGTTGCGGTCCGGCTACAGCCGGTGGTTGTGGAGCGAGTTCGGTGGACCGGCCGGTTCGGCTGCGGCGGCCCTGGCACTGACGGCAGTGTACGTACTGCCCCCGATCACCGCGCTCACGTCCTCGGGTGTCACACGTCGCCTCGGCCTCGCCGGGTATCTCGCCGGAACGGTGTCTCGGATGTCCACCCGGCGGAGCGAGGTGGGATCGCGGTTCGGGGTGGTCGACGCAGTCGATGCTGCGCTGCACCCGGTGTCGATTCTCGCGTTCGTCGGCCTCGTCGCGGAATCCCACGTGCGCAGGCGTCGTGGCTCGCTGTCGTGGAAGTCGCGCCCGATGCCGCGCCGCGAGCCCTGACCCGTCTCACACTCGTGCGGCCGCGAGCCCCAGATTGCTCAACACCTCACGCGTCGCGCGCGCGAAGTTCAGGGTGATGAAGTGCAATCCGGGCGCGCCCTCGGAGATCAGGCGCTCACCGATGTTCGTGGCGAGTTCGATGCCCACCTCTCGGACGGCGGCGCGGTCCTCTTCGGGACCGGATCCTGCTGCGCGAGTGAACTTCTCGTCCAGGTGCGACGGAAGCGTTGTGCCCGAGAGCTCGAGCATCCGCCGAACCGAACGAAGTGAAGTGATGGGCATGATCTCGGGAATGATCGGCTTGGCACCCTGCTCGGCGTCGAACGCACTCACGCGGTCCCGCAGGCGCAGGTAGTCGTCCACATCGAAGAACATCTGAGTGATCGAGTACTCGGCACCCGCCCGCAACTTGCCGACCAGGCACCGGGTGTCCTGCTCGAGGTCGGCGGCGCGGTGGTGACCTTCGGGGAACGACGCCACGCCGACGTGGAAGTCGCCGAGATCACGCACCAACCGGACCAACTCCTCGGCGTACTCGACTCCGTCCGGATGCTTCTCCCAGTCGCCCAGTGGATCTCCGGGGGGATCTCCTCGCAGTACGAGAATGTTGGTGATGCCGCGGTCCGCGTACGACCCGACCATCGATCGCAGCTCGTCCACACTGTGCGAGACGGCAGTGAGATGCGCCACAGGGAGGAGGGTGGTCTCCTCGGCGATCTGCCCGGTGACGCGCACCGTTCGATCGCGGGTCGAGCCGCCTGCGCCGTAGGTCATCGACACGAATGCGGGCTGAAGTTGTTCGAACTCACGAACCGCTCGCCACAGCCTGGCTTCGGCCGCCGCGTCTCGTGGAGGCGAGAACTCCACCGAGAACGGGATTCTGGCCTCGGGTTCTGTCCGTAGCCGGTCGACGATGGACGGTGTTCTCGTCACGAATCCTCGACTCGACCGCCCCCTGACGGATTCTTCGCTCACCCGAAGATCATAGGTTGCGCCCCACCGACGCCCGTGAGGCCTCCCGGACGAGAGATGTTCGCTGCACGTCGGCCCAGGGTGTGCGCGGCTATTACTGTGGGAACCGGAAATCCACGCAATTCACAGCAACCTTGGAGGATCGTCCTGTCCGGAGACTTTTCTTCACCCGTAGCCGACGCCCCCGTCGCCGCGAACGACCCGAAGGCGATGCGTTCGGCAGTCGACGCGACTCTCGCCGAGTTCTTCGCCTCGCGCCGAGGTGTCGTGGACACCGTCGGCGGCGGCTACCCCGATGCCGTGGCCGATCTCGAGGCGTTCGTGCTTCGCGGCGGCAAACGCATGCGCCCCGCGTTCGCCTGGACTGCGTGGCTCGGTGCAGGCGGAGAATCCACCGGTGCCCGCGCCGAGGCAGTGCTGCGGGCGTGTTCGGCGCTCGAACTGATCCAGGCCTGCGCTCTGATCCACGACGACATCATCGACTCGTCCAGCACGCGACGCGGTTTCCCGACCGTGCACGTCGGCTTCGCCCAACGGCACCGGGACGCGGGCTGGACCGGCTGTGCGGACCATTTCGGTGAATCGGCAGCGATACTCGTCGGCGATCTCGCTCTGTGCTGGGCCGACGATCTACTGCGCGAGTCGGGTATCGACGCCGATGCCGCGCGGCGAGTCCAGCCGGTGTGGTCGGCGATGCGCACGGAGGTTCTCGGCGGTCAGTTGCTCGACATCGAAGCCGAGGCAGGCACCGACGAGAGCGTTGCGGCGGCAATGCGCGTCAACCGCTACAAGACCGCCGCGTACACAGTCGAGCGGCCGCTTCATCTCGGGGCGGTCCTCGCCGATGCCGACGAGAACCTGATCTCGGCCTACCGCAACTTCGGTGCGGACATCGGAATCGCGTTCCAGCTGCGCGACGACCTCCTCGGAGTATTCGGCGATCCCGAGGTGACCGGCAAACCGTCCGGCGACGACATCACCGAGGGCAAACGCACCGTCCTGATCGCGCTGGCACTGCAGAAGGCGGACGAGACGAGGCCGGATCACGCAGCCACGATCAGGGCCAGCCTCGGGACCGAACTCGACGCCGACGAAGTGGCCGACATCCGGTCCATTCTCGTCGAACTCGGCGCAGTGGACGCGGTCGAGAAACAGATCGACGACCTCGGGACCCGGGCCGTCGCAGCCCTCGACAACAGTTCGATCGAACCGGTCGCTGCCGCGCACCTGCGCGCCATGGCAACCGCCGCCATCCAACGGCAGTACTGAAAGAGAGCGCCATGTCTTCGATCCGCACGGTCTCCGGCACCACCGACTCCGTCGTCGTCGTGGGAGCCGGATTGTCAGGCCTCGCCGCCGGTCTGCACCTACTGGGAGCGGGCAGAAAAGTCACGCTCGTCGAGCGTGACGAGACCGTGGGCGGCCGCGTCGGGGTGTACCCGGTGTCGGACACCGACGGATCGCACCTCTACGACATCGACAACGGTGCAAGCGTGTTGACGATGCCGAACCTGGTGCTCGAGGCACTCGCCGCCGTGGGCGCCGACTTCGAGTCGACCACGCCGCCGATTCGGCTGACGGCCCTGTCGCCGTCCTATCACACGCGCTACGCCGACGGCACGTCCATCGACGTCTACTCCGATCCCGAGGCCATGGCGGCCGAGGTGGAACGCACCTGCGGCCCCGCCGAGGCGCAGGGATACCGCGAACTGCGACGGTGGCTCGCCGACATCTTCGACGCCGAGTTCGACCGCTTCATCGACTCGAACTTCGATTCACCGCTCGACCTCGTGGGATCGAAAGCTGCGATCTCCGACACCGCGACACTCACGAAACTGGGCGGCTTCGGCCGCCTCGGGCCCCGCGTCGACAAGTTCCTGAAGGACACCCGCCTACGCCGCGTCTTCACGTTCCAGGCGCTCTACGCAGGCATGGCACCCCAGAAGGCCCTGGCGGTCTACGGAGCCATCGCGCACATGGACACCTCCCTCGGAGTGTTCTTCCCCGAGGGAGGGATGGCGGCCATCGCCAAGGCCATGGCCGACGCGTTCGTCACCGCAGGCGGCACGCTCGAACTCGGCACCGAGATCGTCGACATCACCGTCGACCGGGGTCGGGCCGACTCCGTGATCACCGCAGCCGGTGGTCGAATCGCCTGCGACGCAGTCGTTCTCACCGCAGACCTGCCCGTCGTCGATCGACTCCTCGACAGGGCGTCGGTGTCGAAGAAGGGCCGACGGAACGGATACGGCGTGGTCTCACCGTCGGCGGTCGTCGCGCACGGAACCGTTCCCGTCGAGCTGACGGAGACGTGGCCCGCCCGCGCTCACCACACCATCGACTTCGGCGACGAATGGGCCGAGACCTTCCGCCGCATCACCGCGCGATCGGGCAAGGGATCGTTGATGGCCGATCCGTCCCTGCTGATCACCCGACCGTCGGTGAGCGATCCCGATCTCGAAGTGGTGCGCGGCGGAGTACGCAGCGAACCGGTGTCGATCCTCGCACCGTGCCCCAATCTCGACAGCGCTCCACTGCCGTGGGGCGAGCTGGCGCAGCCGTATCTGAACGAGATCCTGACGACTCTGGAGGCTCGCGGATACAAGGGTCTGCTCGACGGATTCACGCTCGACCACATCGACACACCCGAGACCTGGGCGCAGAAGGGCATGATCGAGGGTTCTCCGTTCTCGTCCGCCCACGTGTTCAGGCAGACCGGACCGTTCCGACGCAAGAACATGGTCGCCGGGCTCGACAACGTGGTTCTCGCCGGCTCGGGCACGACTCCTGGAGTGGGCGTCCCCACGGTTCTGGTGTCGGGAAAGCTCGCCGCGCAGCGGGTGACAGGGCGCACGGGCCGGTAGGTTCGTTCGATTCACTGCGTCGACCAACTAAGCTGAGCGCGATCGTTTGCCGGTCGCGCTCATTGCTGCGACCATGATCGTTCGGTGATCGGCGAGAACCATCGGCCGACGTACACATCTCGACCCACAACTCGTTGCAGAGGAGGAGCAGGCGGCAATGTCTTCGATCTCGTCGCACTCCACCTCCGAGGATCGATCGTCGGACGGCGGCACCCCACCCTCGGCTGCGCGACGACCGTCCAGACTGACCGCAACCGGCAATTTCCTGCGCAGTCCCGAGGGCAAGGCAGCGATACTCGGTGTGGTCGGTGCCGTCTGCATCGTGTTCGGCGGGTTCGGCGCGGGCAGTGTGCGCCGACGCGATCCGTTGCTCGAGGAGATGCACCTGTCGTGGCTGCGATTCGGTCACGGATTCGTACTCTCCACCATCATCGTCTGGGTCGGCGTACTGCTGATGATCACCGCGTGGGTTCGGCTCGGGCGCGCAACCCTGCACGGCCGCACCACGGTGGGCGAACTGCGCTGGATCGTCCCGGCATGGACCGCTCCGCTACTGCTGTCGGTGCCGATGTTCAGCCGCGATGCGTACTCCTACCTGGCCCAGGGCGCTCTGCTCCGCGACGGATTCGACCCGTATGCCGTTGGCCCCGTTGCCAATCCAGGAGTTCTGCTGGACAACGTCAGCAACGTCTGGACCACCACCACCGCCCCGTACGGCCCGCTGTTCCTGCTGCTCGGTCGCGGAATCACCAGCCTGACCGGCGACAACGTCATCGCCGGGACCATGCTGCTGCGCCTGACGATGCTGCCCGGCCTGGCACTGATGATGTGGGCGGTTCCGCGGCTGGCGAAACACCTCGGCGGCCGCGCGACCACCGCGGTGTGGCTCGCCGTCCTCAACCCTCTCGTCCTGATCCACCTGATCGGCGGAGTGCACAACGAGTTGCTCATGGTGGGCCTGATGACCGCAGGGATCGTGCTGACGCTCGAACACCGACACGTGGGCGGCATCGCACTGGTCGCGATCGCGGTGGCGATCAAGGCCACAGCAGGCCTGGCGCTGCCCTTCCTGGTGTGGATCTGGATGCTCCATCTGCGAGAGAAGGCGCGGGCCGAGGGGCGAACCCCGATGCCGCCCGCCCTGGCGTTCGTCAAGACCGCGGGCATCGGAGCCGCCGTCTTCGTTGCTGTGTTCGCCGTGGCGTCGGTGATCGCCGGAGTCGGAATCGGTTGGCTGACCGCGCTTTCCGGATCGGCCAAGATCATCAACTGGCTCTCGCTTCCCACGATCCTGGCTCACCTGGTGACCGTCAGCACGTCGTGGTTCCTCGATCTACGCCTCGGACCCGTTCTCGACGTCACCCGCCTGCTGTGCGCCATCGCGCTGGTCGTCGTGCTAGCGGTCGCCTGGTGGTTGGGCCGCAGATCCGAACGCGACGCGGTCAAGGGCATTCTGATCGCCCTGGTCGCCACCGTCGTCCTCTCCCCCGCGGCCCTGCCCTGGTACTACTCGTGGCCACTGGCTGTCGCCGCAGGCTTCGCACTCTCGCGCACCACCCTGATGATCCTGACGGGTCTGTCGACGTGGCTCATGCTCGTCTTCCAACCCGACGGATCGATCGGCCTCTACACCCTCGGACACGTCGCACTGGCGGTCTTCGCCGCGGTCGTCGCAGCTCTGTCTCTGACGCGCGTCGATCCGCTGCGTCTACGATCGGACCGATCCAGGCAACACCGTGCCGTGCCGAACGCACCCAAGACCCCAGCAACGGAACCGACCGGAGACGAATCCACGTCATGAAGGCTCGCGTGATGAAAGAACTGGACGGGATCGATCCGGAGCTGCACGAGGCATACCGCATCTGTCGCGAACTCAACGCCCAGCACGGCAAGACGTATTTCCTCGCCACTCGCCTGCTCCCCACCGACAAGCGCGCAGGCGTGCATGCGTTGTACGGGTTCGCCCGGATGGTCGACGACATCGTGGACCTCGAGGGCACCGACATCTCCGTGGGATCTGACGAACTCAATGCCAGACGCATCGTCGAACTCGACGTGATCGAGTCCCGGGTGCGCGACGCCTTGGCCGGAAAACCGTTGTCCGAGAGCGTGTCCGATCGAGTGTTGAGCGCGTTGTGCGACACCGTGGGGCGCTACGACATTCCGCACGACTATTTCTACGCGTTCATGCACTCGATGCGGATGGACATTCCGGGGAGTCCGATGTTCGTCTCGCGCTACCGGACGATGGAGCAGCTGCGCGAGTACATGTACGGCTCCGCTGCGGTCATCGGACTGCAGATGTTGCCGATCCTGGGAACCGTCGTCGAGCGGTCGGAGGCCGAGCCTCCCGCCGCAGCCCTCGGCGAGGCGTTCCAGCTCACCAACTTCATCCGAGACATGGGTGAGGACCTCGATCGCGACCGCATCTACCTACCCACCGACGAACTCGCTGCGTTCGGTGTCGACGAAGAACTGCTCCGGTGGTGCCGCACCACGGGAAATGTCGACGCCAGGGTGACCAGGGCCCTCGCGCACCTGATCGCCGTCACCCGCTCGATCTACCGCACGTCCGACGCGGGTATCGAGATGCTGGATCCGCGAGTGCGACCGTCGATGCGCACGGCATCGATCCTGTACGGCCGCATACTCGCAGAGGTCGAGTCACAGGGCTACCGCGTGCTCTCGCAACGCGCGACGGTGCCGCAGTGGACCCGAGCTCGCATCGCGCTTCCGCAGTTCGCCGTCACCGGCTTCAAGCGCGCAACGATTCGCTAGAAGGCCATTGCCTGAGCTCGCCTGATCACTTCGCGCATCAGGTCGCCGTGCAGAGCAGCGACGGGTGCACCGGGCAAGCTCTCGTCCTCGGTGAACAGCCACCGCAGGATTTCCTCGTCCTCGTAACCGCCGTCGTGCAGCACGGCCAGCAGACCCGGCAGGCCCTTGACGATGGTGCCCTTGTCAGTGTCGAGGAACTGCTCGGGAACACCGGGCACACGCGAACGCTTCAGCGCCAGCAGCTGCCGATCTCGAATCAGCTGCTCGACGCGGGTCTTGGGAACGTCGAGAATCTTCGCGACGTCGGCGAACTGCAGCACGGACACCGACGGATCGAGCACGTCGTCGGCATAGGGAATGGCACTCACGCAGGTAACGTTAACGGGTCCGGCATCCAGACATCAAAAGCGTGACAGTCGGCCCAGCAGGACGAACACACGAGCCACGATCGTCGGTCGGCATCTCCTGCACCGATACGATCGACTTCAGCATCCGGCGTCGAACGCCGGAAGACCAGTGGACGACGAGGGGAGGTTCGGTGATACCGGGTTCGATGCTCGATCGTCGATACCGAATAGACGCACCGATCGCGCGCGGCGGTATGTCGACGGTCTACCGCGGACTCGACACCAGGCTCGACCGCCCCGTGGCGGTGAAGATCATGGACCCGAAGTTCGCCGAGGACCCACAGTTCGTCCAGCGCTTCGAGTTCGAGGCACGGGCCGTGGCCAGGCTCAGTCACCCGGGCCTCGTCGCCGTCTACGACCACGGTCGAGACGGCGAACACGCCTTCCTCGTCATGGAACTCGTCGAGGGCGGAACTCTGCGTGAGCTGCTGCGCGAGCGTGGACCGATGCCTCCGCATGCTGCAGCGGCCGTCATCCGGCCGGTCCTCGACGCACTCGCCGTAGCCCACCGAGCCGGTCTGGTGCACCGCGACATCAAGCCCGAGAACATCCTGATCAGCGACGACGGTGACGTGAAGATCGCGGACTTCGGACTCGTCCGAGCCATAGCGGCCTCCACCGTGACGTCGAGCAGTGTGATTCTGGGCACCGCCGCGTACCTGTCCCCCGAGCAGGTCACCACCGGTTCCGCGTCCGCTAGCAGCGATGTCTACGGCGTCGGTGTCGTGTTGTTCGAGCTGCTGACCGGACGCACGCCGTTCACCGGCGACACCTCGCTGTCCATCGCCTACCAGCGCATCGACAACGACGTACCGCTCCCCTCCACCCTCATCGCAGGCGTCCCCCCGCAGTTCGACGAGGTGGTCCAGCTTGCCACCGTCCGCGCCCCGGAACACCGGTACCGCAATGCCGACGACATGGCCCGGGCCCTGCGCGCGGCCGCGTCGGCGCTGGCGCTGCCCGAGTACCGAGTGCCGGCACCCAAGCGCTCGGCCGAGCACCTGAGCTCGGCCGCAGCCGGAGCACCGACAACGGTCGCGGGCAACCGTCCGCCGTCCGCTCGCACCCAGGTCGTGGACACTTCGCCGCCGCCACCTCCGCAACACGGGGTGCAGCACACCAGGGTGGTCACCTCGCCCACAGCGCGGGGCATCGACCACGGCCAGGACATCGCCGAGGTGCCGCCCGCCGGACCACCCCCGACCGGCAGGCGGCACTACGAGTTCCCCGATTTCGACGCCGACCGCCAGCGCTCGCGCCGAGCGATCGTCATCTGGCTCCTCGTCGTCGCCCTGCTCGCGGTGTTGGTCGGCTTCGGCGGATGGTGGATGGGCTCGGGTCGCTACACCGCAGTCCCGATGGTGGACGGGCTCGACACCACCGGTGCCACCAGTGCCGTGGAAGCCGCCGGTCTCGAAGCCGCGGTGCGCGGAACCTACTCCGACTCGGTGGACACCGACCTTCTCATCGGCACCGACCCCACCGGCGGATCGCGAATCGCCAAGGGCGACACGGTGTCTCTGTTGGTGTCACTGGGACGCCCCACCGTTCCCTCGATCGACACGAGCGCATCCGTCGACGACATGGAGCAGCAACTGCGAGACCGAACGTTCACGCCCGTCGACGGCGGCGAGGCCTTCAGCACGTCCGCTCCGATCGGCGGCGTCGCAGCCCTGGACCCGCCGCCCGGCACCGTACTGACCACGGGAAGCTCGGTCACGGTGCTGCGCAGCAAGGGGGCACCGCCGGTCGAGGTACCCGACGTACGCGGGCAGAGCGTCGACCAGGCCAGGACAACGCTGGAATCGGTGGGCATCACCGTCGGCGAGGTTCGGGAGACCTTCGACGAGGACACCGACGGCGGCAGGGCGATAGGGACGACGCCGGAGGCCGGGCAGACGGTGCGATCCGGGACCACCGCTGCGCTCGAGGTGTCCAACGCCGTCACCGTGCCGTCGCTGCTGGGTCGCTCGGTCGGCTCGGCCCGGACCGCTGTCGAGACGTTGGGCCTGACGATCGACGTCCGTCAGGTGGTGGACACCGACGGGTCGCTGATCATCACCCAGAGCCCCGGAGCCGGTTCTCGGGTGGAACCGGGCTCCGAGGTCATGGTCGTCTCGCTACCCTGATCAGTCGCGGAGCATCTCGGCGACCAGGAATGCCAGTTCGATGCTCTGCTGCGTGTTCAGACGCGGGTCGCAGGCGGTCTCGTACCGGCCGGCGAGGTCCAGGTCCGAGATGTCCTGGGCACCGCCGAGGCACTCGGTGACGTTGTCGCCGGTCAGTTCGACGTGAATTCCGCCCGGATGCGTTCCGAGGCCGTTGTGCACCTCGAAGAATCCCTGGACCTCGTCGACGATGCGGTCGAAGTGGCGCGTCTTGTAGCCGGTCGAGGCCTCGTGAGTGTTGCCGTGCATCGGATCGCACTGCCAGATGACCTGGTGGCCGGTGGCCTGAACCTTCTCGATGATGGCGGGCAGGATGTCGCGAACCTTGCCGTTGCCCATGCGTGAGATCAGCGTCAGACGTCCCGGCTTGTTGGTCGGGTCGAGGCGCTCGACGTACTCGACGGCCATCTCGGGCGTGGTCGTGGGCCCGATCTTGAGACCGATCGGGTTGGAGATCAGCTCGGCCAGCGCGATGTGCGCCCCGTCGAGCTGGCGGGTGCGGTCGCCGATCCACAGGAAGTGCGCGGACAGGTCGTACAGCTTGGGGTGATCGTCGGTGTTGTCCAGGCGCAGCATCGCACGCTCGTAGTCGAGAACGAGCGCTTCGTGGCTGGCGAAGATCTGCGCGGTGTGCAGGTTCGGGTCGGAGACGCCGCAGGCATCCATGAAGCGCAGGCCGCGATCGATCTCCCCCGCGAGCGCCTCGTAGCGCGCACCGGCGGGCGACTGGGCGACGAACTCGCGGTTCCAGTCGTGCACCTTGTGCAGATCCGCCATCCCTGCACCGGTGAGTGCGCGGACCAGGTTCATCGCCGCGCTGGCATTGGCGTACGCGCGCACCAGTCGTGACGGATCGTGGCCGCGGACGCTCTCGTCGGCGACGAGCGAGTTGATCATGTCGCCGCGGTAGGACTGCAGACCGAGCGCGTCGATGTTCGACGACCGCGGCTTGGCGTACTGACCGGCGATACGGGCGACCTTGACCACCGGCATGCTCGCGCCGTAGGTGAGCACCACAGCCATCTGCAGCAGCGTGCGGATGTTGCCCTTGATGTGCGGCTCGGTGTTGTCGACGAACGTCTCGGCGCAATCGCCACCCTGCAGCAGGAAGGCCTCGCCTCGGGCGACGGCCGCGAGCTTGTCCGACAACGCCTCCACCTCACCGGCGACGGTGATCGGTGGCACGCTCTCGAGCACCTTGCGCATGTCGGCAGCATGCTCGGGATCCCACTGCGGTTGCTGCGCAGCCGGCTTGGCCAACGCATCGTCCAATCGAGAGCGCAGCGTCGGCGACAACGGCGGCAGGTCGGGCAAGCGATCGATGGGTACGTCGACAGTCCAGTTCACCGCTACAGGATATTCGCACCGCCGAAGCCGCAGGACAACGGGTGTTCACCCGCGGTACGAGTACTCCTCGATCGCCTGGAACTTCGCCAGATTGTGCCGCGCGTCGGCCAGGGCGTCGTGAGCATCGTCGGGAACCGACGGCAGCTCGGGACTGCCGCGATCCTCCCAGTGCTGGCGCAGCTCACGAGTGAACCGCGGCAACGAACGCGGCAATTCGGTCATCGAGCCCCACAGCTGGCAGAGCGCCACGTGGTCGTACGCCGCCACCCACGCCCACAGTTCGACCTCGGCACCGTAGTGCGGAACGAGAAATTCGAGCAGTTCGTCCCGGATTCGCGACCGGCTCATCCACAGCGGCGACGAGTACGGTGGCAGCTTGGGAAGCACGTTGCGTCGAACCCAGCGGCCGGCGCGCTCGGGGTCGAACTCGGAGGACACCGCATAGAACTCGCGACCGTCCTCCGACACCACACCGATCGACACCAACTCGATTGTGCGACCATCCTCGATGAACTCTGTGTCGTAGAAGTAGCGCACGCGGCTCACCCTAGCGCGTCCCCGACACGTCCCCCACGTGCCGGTAGCCCCGATCCGAACAGCCCTGAAAGGCAACGCCAGTGACTCCGCCCGACACCAACCGTCCGGTCGCCGAAGCATCGGAGCCGGCGGCGCCGACGCGACGCCGGTGGCCGAGTTGGGCGGTGTCGTCGAGCAGGGTTCTCGTCCTGATCGGTGCTCTCGTCGGCGTGCTGTTCCATCTCAACGGCTTTCCGGGGTTGCGTGAGCTCGGCGAGCACTACCGACTCGATCTGGACGTGTATCGACTCGGCGGTCAGGTGTTCGCCGAGGGCGGGGATCTCTACGGTCAACTGCCGCCGATCGCGACCGGTACGACGCTGCCGTTCACCTATCCCCCGATCGCCGCGGCGATCTTCAGCCCGCTGTCGTCGGTGTCGCTGTACGCCGCCTCGATCGCGGTCACCGTGCTGTCCATGCTCCTGCTGCTGGTGACCGTCGTGGCGACCCTCACCTCGCTCGGACTGCGTCCTCGCACGCTCGTGTGGTGGACTGCCGGAGCAGTCTTCGCCGTGGCCGTGCTGCTTCTCGAGCCGGTCACCTCGACGCTGAACTACGGGCAGATCAACATCGTGCTGATGGCGTTCGTTGCACTGGACTGCCTGCCGAAGAAGACGCCGTGGCCCCGAGGTGTGCTGATCGGACTCGTGGCTGCCGTCAAGCTCACCCCCGCAGTGTTCGTATTGTTCTTCTTGTTGCGCAAGGACTTTCGAGCCGCTGTGGTTTCGGTCCTGAGCTTTGCGGTGTTCACCGCGGTCGGTTTCGCGCTGACGTGGTCGGACTCGGTGAAGTACTGGACCGAGACGATCGTCGATTCCGACCGAATCGGCGGTCCGGCCTACCCGCCCAACCAGTCGATCACCGGAGTGCTCGCGCGGCTCGGGCTGGACGAACTGCCTCGGTCGATCCTGTGGCTCGCGTTGTCGGTGGTGGTCCTTGCCATCGCGGCGATAGCGATGCGAAAGGCGTTCGCCGCGGGCGAGACTGCTCTCGCCCTGACGATCAACGCCATGTTCGGTCTGCTGGTGTCGCCGGTCTCCTGGTCACACCACTGGGTGTGGGCCATCCCGTTCACCGTGGTGCTCGCCGTCCTCGGCTACCGACGCCGCAGTGCGCTGTTGGCAACGCTGGTGGCCGTCGGGCTGGCGTTGATGGTCTACCCGCCGCACTGGAAGCTCGGCGAGGGCCGTTGGAGCGGTCTCGGTTGGCCGCTCGTGGATCAGTTCGCGGCCTCGGGATACGTGTGGTGGGCGCTCGCGTCGATCATCGCGGTGGCCGCGGTCGGCTGGACCGACCGGGCCGATACGACAGTCGACACCCGCTCCGCAGTCTGATCACGGAGCGGGCCGAGCAGATTCAGCTCGCCTTGGAATCCGGGATGCGCTGCGCGGTCGGACCCGACTCCGCCTCGGGCGCAGCCTTCTTCAGCGATGCGGCGTACACGTCCACGTACTCCTGACCGGAGAGCAACATCAGGTCGTACATTACTTCGTCGGTCACCGCACGCTCGACGAAACGGTTGCCTGCCATGCCCTCGAAGCGCGAGAAGTCGATGGGCTTGCCGATCCGGATGGTGACCTTCGCCGGACGCCACACGCGCGAACCGATCGGGTTCATCTTCTCGGTACCGATCATCGCGACCGGAATCACCTGAACTCCGGTCTGCAGTGCCAGACGCGCCATCCCGGTCTTGCCCTTGTACAACCGCGCGTCGGGTGACCGAGTGCCCTCGGGGTAGATACCGAGAACCTTGCCTGCTTCGATCACACGCACGCCTGCGTTGAGTGCGTCCTGTGCCGCGTCGGCTCCGGTGCGATCGATCGGCACCTGCCCGACGGCGGTGAAGAACCATTTCTGGAACTTGCCCTTGAGTCCCGGTCCGGTGAAGTACTCGCTCTTGGCGAGGAAGGTGATGCGTCGAGGCGTCTTGAGCGGAAGGTAGAAAGAATCGAGAACGGCCTTGTGGTTGCTGGCCAGAATGACCGGCCCCTCCGTCGGGATGTTCTCCGCACCCTCGATCGTGGGCCGACCCAGGGCGATGAGAAGGGGGCCGACGAAAATGTACTTAACCAGCCAGTACCACATTGACATGCTCCCTGATGATGGTCGGGAAATCGTTTGGTGCCGCCTCGCCCTGAAGCGAATCGACTGCGGCCGTGCGTCCTCGAACCGTGCCGCGTAGTGAACTGTACCCACGGTTTATGACACCAGCCACATCATCGCCGACACCAGGACCGAGGTCACAGAAAGCAGTCGAAGAACCGTCAGCGAACGCCGGTGACGAACTGCGCCCGGGCCAACTCCGCGGCCCCGATCATGCCTGCTGCCTCACCGAGTTGAGTACTGCGAATACGCGCCAGGGGGCGATGCCCCGCACCGGTCACCAGCTCAGCGTACTTGTCGGTCGCGCGAGCGAGGAACTGACTCGACGACGTCGCCACTCCACCGGCCAGCACGATCAGATCGGGGTCGTACACGTCGCTGACCATCGAGAGCCCGACGCCGAGCCACTGCGCGAAGTCCTCCATCGTGCGGCGGGCGATCGAGTCACCCTCGTGCGCGGCACTGGCGATTCGGCGGCCGGTCAACGAACCCGGGTCGAGGAACACCTCACGTGCCAGCGTCGTCGAGGACGCCGGGTCCGCCGCCAGCAACTCGACTGCGGTGTCCACCAGAGCGGTGCCGCTGCAGTACCGCTCCCAACAACCGCGCTTGCCGCAGGGGCACGCACGGCCGTCCGGCACGACCTGGATGTGACCGAGTTCCGGTGCCACACCGTGGCTACCCCGATAGATCCTGCCGTCGATCAACAGGGCCGCGCCGATTCCGGTGCCGATGGCCACCATCACCACGTTGCGCCCCCCGGACGCCGCACCGAAGCGATACTCGGCCCACGCCGCAGAATTGGCGTCGTGCTCGAGCAACACCGGCAGACCGATGCGCATGCTCATCTCGGTCGCCACAGGGGTGTTCACCCACGGCAGATGCGGGGCGAAGAGAACCGTCGTGCGATCGGAGTCGATGAACCCGGCGACGGCGAGCCCGACGGCCGCGATGTCGTGTCGCCCGGCCAGCTCCTGCACGGCCCGATCGAGACCGCGTTCGAGCGCACGCGCAGTGTGCGGAGTGGGAGCGGCCGTCGAATCGAGGACTTGCCCGTCCTCGTCGACGACGGACGCGCGCAGGCTCGTCCCACCCACGTCGATTCCTACCGTCAGTCGCTGGTGGTGGCGCTTCATTCGTTCATGCCTTCCTCGCCCGTCCCCCGCGCGGGCTGCACCCGAGTCGCTCCGATCACGGACGCTCCTGCTCGTCCGAACGCGAATTCTTCACTCGAACGGTAATCGGAACGAACGAAGCGGGACGATCGCCCTGAAGTTTCGTGTCGATCGACACGTCCGCGACCTCCGCGGGGTCCGAGGGGACACCGGCACTACCGGACCCGGGCTCGGGCGCAGTCCCCGGTGGCGGCGAGGTCGGCGTAGCCTGCGCTGCGGAGTGCGTCGCCCCGGAGGTCGTGTGATCGGCCAGCAACTGACGCAACAGCGCGATCACCACGGCGCTCTCGGAGGCCACGAGCTCGACGAGATCGTGGCGCTCCCCGCGCACCAGTGCCGCGAGAGCGCAAACCGGACACCAACTGCATCCCTGGCGGTCACGATCCTGCTGCGTCTCGGCGACGCGACGCAGGATGGGCTCGAGTCGCGTCAGCACGGTCTCGGCCAGGGCCAGCAGGTCCGCCCCCAGCTCGGAGTGGTCCGAGGTCATCGCGACACCCCGGCCGTCGGGGTTGTCGGAGTCACAGCGGCCACACGTCGGGGTTCGGACGAAAACGCACCACCAGGCACGGTCCGTCGAGTTCGGCGGAGTCGGCCACGCACCGACGCAGCACCGACGCCAATCTGATGCGCCGTCGCCTCCCGTCGGCACTCACTATCAAGTCGTCCTCCACTCGCCCCAGGCCCAAGGTCGTCGAATCCACCACCGGCAGCAGCATTCTCATCGCGTACACGGATTCGAGTCCGCCACCCGACTCGAGCACGACCGAAGGCTGCTCACCCCAGCCCGGCGCGCGCCGTTCGAGGGAGTCCGGTTCGAGGCGATCGGCCACATCTTGCAAGGGGCCCAACCCTACCGGTTCACCGGGAGCCTGCTCCACCTCCACGATCGGCACGGTACCGATGCGTCGGCGCAGCTCGGCGACCGCGTCGAGCTGCGCCGCCCGCCACCTCTCGAACCAGAACACGGCCGGATGAGCGCCCACCAGACCGACCGACGATGCGTTGAGCTTCGGCAGGATTCTGTTGACCAGCACACGATCGATTCTGATTCCGAGCAGAGCAGCTGCCGACAGAGTTCGTTCCGCGTCGACGATCGAGAGCTGTTCGGCGGTGACGACCACGGTCGCCCCGGTACGGTCGGCGTCGGTGATCAGGGACCGGACGGAGTCGATCTGCGCGAGGATTCGCTCGATCATCGCCACCACGAGAGTGAGCCGCACATCGGAACCGGTGCCGGCGACCATCCGAGCGTGCAGAGGCCAGATCCGCTCGACGTATGCGGCGACGGTGTCGGGCAACTGCAGGGTACGTAAGGCATCCGCCGATGCGGGAAGGTCGACTATCACTGTGTCCCAGCGATTCTCGTCGGCAAGACGGCTGATCTCGTGCATGCCGAGCAGCTCTTCTATTCCCGGGAGACCGAGCAGCTCCTCCGGTTCGATCGCCCCGAAGCTCACCCCGTGCTCGTGTCCCGCGGACGCCACGGCCAACAGTGAGCCCAATCCCCGGTACCGGGCTTCGAGCAGCCTCAACGTATCGATCTCGAGGATGTCGAGGCCGGGTGCGATCGAACGAACACCGGACGCATCCTCGACCTCGGCGTCCCCTTTGAATGCATCGGCGAGCGAGTGAGCCTGGTCGACGGACGCGATCAGAACCCGTTCGCCGGCCTGGGCGAGTCGTAGCCCCGACGCAGCCGCCAGCGTCGTCTTACCCGCACCACCTTTGCCGAGGAACAGCAACACCGTGGTGCGGGCTTCGGTGCGAGCTTCGCTCAGCCTTCGACCCGCTTCTTCAATTCCTTGAGTGCAGTGTCGGTGATGACCTTTTCTGCCTTGCGCTTGAACAGACCGATCATCGGAATGTTCAGATCCACGGTGAGCTCGTACGTCACGTCGGTGCCGCTGCCGGTCTCCTTCAACGTGTACGAGCCGTTCTGCGATTTCTGCATTTCGCCCGATACGAGGTTCCAGGAGACCGAATTGCCGTCGGCTGCCCAGTCGTATTCGAGCTCGTAGGTGTCTTTCACCATCCCGGCGTCGAGCACGAACTTGACCCGCTTGCCGCGGCCGTCCGCACCGACCTCGAGGACCTCGACGGATTTCGCGGCCGACACCCACGTGGGGTACGCGTCGAAATCGGCGATGACGTCCATGACCCGGCTCGATGGAGCTTCGACGACGATCGACCTCTGGGTTTTCTCCGCCATGACTACTGGTCCGCTTCCTCTCGGGTACTTCGATCAGCTCGGTTCGCTTCGGTGCCGCAGAACTCGCGCAGGCCTATCTCACACGATCGATCCGCGGACGCACAATGCGAACCGGCCGACCGTACCGCGCGGTTCATTCGCGAGCTGAAGTCGACGCTACGTGGTGGGGTGCTTCACCTGCAGACCGACCGGCCTCGAGCTCTCGCTTGAGCTCGAACGTCATCGCACGTCCGGCCACCCGCCGGGCATGCTGGTGCGCTGCCACGTCGGCGTCCGCGGCGGGTTCGGCGTGCAGGAAGTAATGGACGATCACCCCGTCCAGCGCGGGCTCGAGCCACAGCTCCATCGTTCCGACCACACCGCCGCGCACTGCCCAGCGGATCCCCTTCTCACCCCGGTCCTCGGTGATCGTCAGGTTCAGATCCGGCCACCATCGACGCCACCGCGCAGGCGACGCGAACGCCTGCGCCACCCGCACGCCGGGGGCGGCCACGAATGTCTGATCCGCAACTTGAATACTGCTCATCGACAGAGCTTCACACATCGGGTCGGGGGCCGTGCGCGTCGAGGCGTATTTCGACGCCGGGAGCCCGGGTCTAGAGTATCTGTGAAGCCGAGCTATCGACTTTCGTTCTCCCCAAGTTCTATCCGGAGGTAATCCCGTGCGCGAGTTCACCGTCGCCGCCAAATACGCCATCGCGGACACCGACTCGGCTGTCGATACCGTCTTCGCTCGCGCCCGCACCTCGCCCGACGCGGTGGTGTTCCGACGCACAGTGGACGGACAATGGATCGACGTCACCGCCGCCGAGTTCGAGCGCCTGGTGGTGGGGGTGGCACGGGGTCTGATCGCCGCAGGCATCGAGCAGGGCGATCGGGTCGCACTGATGTCGTCGACGCGATTCGAGTGGTCGGTAGTGGACTACGCGATCTGGGCCGCGGGCGGTGTGACGGTGCCGATCTACGAGACGTCCTCGGCCGGTCAGGTCGAATGGATCCTCGAAGACGCCGAGCCGGTCCTGCTGATTCTCGAGAACGACGCGCATGTGCAGGAGACGAAGTCCGTTGTGGCAGCAGCCCCGTCGGTCCGACAGACGTTCGTCATCGTGAACTCGGCGGGCACCGACGCAGTGCAGGCACTGCTCGACGGTGGTGCCGAAGTCGCCGAAGACGAGGTGCACCTACGGGTTTCGAAACTCGTCTCGTCCGACCCGGCAACCCTGATCTACACCTCGGGAACCACCGGTCGGCCCAAGGGCGTCCAGCTGACCCACGCCAATCTGCTCGCCGAGTCACTCGGGATTCGTGAGACGTCGCTGAAATCGCTGATGACACAGGGCCGCAGCACGCTGATGTTCCTTCCGCTCGCGCACGTCCTGGCACGCGCAGTGTCCATCGCGTCGTTCGACGCCGGGGTCACCATCGGCCACACCAGCGACATCCCCAATCTCGTCGCGACGTTCGGCACGTTCCAACCGGACTTCATCCTGTCGGTTCCGCGAGTGTTCGAGAAGGTCTTCAACACCGCCAAGCAGAAGGCGCACGCCGACGGCAAGGGAAAGATCTTCGACCTCGCCACCGAATGCGCAGTGGCATGGAGTGAAGCGCAGGATACCGGAGGTCCGGGAATCGTGTTGCGCGCCAAGCACACCGTGTTCGACAAGTTGGTGTACGGCAAACTGCGAGCAGCGCTCGGCGGCAAGTGCGAACTCGCGATCTCCGGCGGAGCGCCCCTCGGTTCCCGGCTCGGCCACTTCTACCGGGGCATCGGTGTGACGATCTACGAGGGCTACGGACTGACCGAAACCACGGCAGCGTTCGCGGTCAACACCATCGGATTCCAACGCGTGGGCAGCGTCGGGCGTCCACTGCCCGGCAACACCGTGCGCATCGCCGAGGACGGAGAGATCCAACTCCGCGGACCGGTGGTGTTCGACGGCTACTGGCGCAACGAGACCGCCACCGCCGAGTCGCTGGACGAAGGCTGGTTCCGCACCGGTGATCTCGGTTCCGTGGACGACGACGGCTACATCACGATCTCGGGACGCAAGAAAGAACTGATCGTCACCGCAGGCGGCAAGAACGTCTCACCCGCCGGGTTGGAAGACCACCTGCGGGCGGGTGCACTGATCAGCCAGGCCGTCGTCGTGGGCGATCAGAAGCCCTTCATCGGCGCGCTCATCACCCTCGATCCGGACGCGTTCGATCGCTGGAAGTCCGCACACGGCAAGGCCGCCGACGCCACCGCGGCGGATCTGCAGACGGACCCCGAACTCGTCGCGGAGATCGACGCCGCCGTCGCCGACGCGAACAAGTCCGTCTCGCATGCGGAGTCCATCAAGAAGTATCGACTTCTCCCCCACGACTTCTCGGAGGAGAACGGCGAGCTCACTCCCACGATGAAGCTCAAGCGCAACGTCATCACCAAGTCGTACGCCGACGAGATCGAGTCGATCTACTCCCGTTGAGCCGTACTGCCTAGATCAACGAACGCAGCTTCTCGGTCAGCACGTCCCAGCGCCATTCCGCGTCCACCCAGGCGCGGCCGGCGTTGCCCATCTGCGTCGCCAGCGTGCGATCGGACAGGATTCGCACGATCGCGTCGGTGGTGTCCGAGACGGACGTGCCGTCGACGACGAGGCCGGTCTTGTTGTGCTGCACCGCTTCCGGCGCACCCCCGGACATGCCGGCGACTACGGGTACACCGCAGGAAGACGCCTCGAGGTAGACGATGCCGAGACCTTCGACATCGAGACCGGCACCTCGGGTTCGGCTCGGCATCGCGAACACGTCGGCGATCGTGTGGTGGGCGGCGAGCTCCGCCGACGGGACGGTACCGGTGAACACCACGTGTTGCTCCATGCCGGTGGATCGGACGAGCTCGCGCAGAGTCTTCTCGTACGGCCCGCCGCCGACGATCACCAGAACCGCTCCGTCGACGACCCGGCGGATCCCCGGGAGCGCCCGGATCAGGACATCCTGACCCTTGCGCGGAACCAGCCGGGACAGGCACAGAACGGTGGGGCGATCACCGAGGCCGTAGCGGGCACGAAGTTCCGCTCGCGCTGCGTCGTCGGGCACGAAGCGATCGGTATCGACACCGGGCGGCAGATGTTCGAGGGCGGCGGCCCGCCCGAACGCCGAACTGAATCGCCCCCGGGTGTACTTGCTGACGTAGGTCACCACATCGGTGTTCTCGCCGATCGTGCGCAGGGCCGCCCGCCCGCCCGGCACCATCGACCATCCGACCTCGTGACCGTGTGTGCTCGCCACGATGCGATCGGCCCCCGCCTTGCGCAGGTACGACGACATCACTGCCAACGGAGCCGACGCACCGAACCACACCGAATCGCAGCCTCGGGACTTCAGGATTCGAGCCGCACGGCGCGCGACGAGCGGAGTCGGCAACATCAGGGTCGTCGGATGCCGGATCACCTCGAAAGGCTGCCTGGCATCGAACTTCTCGTGCGAGTCGCCGCGCCAGCGGGGGGCGTAGACCACCAGCTCGTCGGCCGGCAGCTGCGAGGCGAAGCTGTGCAAGTAGGACTGAATACCACCCGGGCGAGGAGGAAAGTCGTTCGTCACGAGCAGGGTACGACGCATGGAGTCAACCGTAGCGCCCCGTGTCAGCCGGCCTGGCGAGCCACCCAGTCACCCCACGAGGACACGAACTGTGCCCGGCCGAGTCCCAGCACCGACTCGAACGCAGAATCGGTGGGGCTCTCGGACGCGAGCGCTTCGTACAGGGAACGCAGGGTCGACTCCCCGAACCGGTCGGCCACGAATGCGAACACCGACCAGGCCGATTCGTAGGCCACACTCGACCGGGCACCACCGGCACCGAAATCCTCGTTCTTCGGCAGCACCGTCGGCGGCCCACCCGCCGCCACGATCGCCGCGAGAGTGGGTGCCAGTTGCGCGAACTCGGCACCGGACCCTCGATACCCGGAATAGTCGGCGAACCCCTCCGACACCCACAACTCCGTACCGTCGGACGTCCGCGCCCTCGCCGCCACATGCGTCAACTCGTGCCGCAGAACCGAGCGCACGGTGAACGGCGTCAACCTCGACGCGGCGTCGGGACCGAACACCACCCGCTGACCCGTCGGACGGGAGCCGTCGGCCGCCACCGCGTCGGACACCGTCACCGCAGCCACGTCGGTGGACGGATCGGACCCCGTCAGTTCGGCGAACTCCTCCGCCGAGGATGCGACGAAAATCAGCCCGTCGCGCGCCCAGTCGTCTCCCCAGAAGTCGGTCACGGCCGCGATTGCCGACGGAAGTTCGGCCGTAAGGTTCTCCACGAACGCATCGCGGTCCGGATGACCCATGACCACAGATGTCCCGGCTGCAGTGGCCACCGAACGCACGGTGAGAGGGCCGAAGTCCCACGGCCCACGCCAGGTCTGGCGTCGATACTCGGTCAGATCCGCGTCGTCGACCAACCGCCATCGACCGTCCCGCTCGGCGACGACGAGTGAGACCGGCCGACGCGTCGGCGATGCGTCCGGGCCGGTGATCGCGTATCGCAGATACACCGCGGGTGCCCAGACATCGGTGGAATCGAGCGCCGCTGCGATCGACGGCGGCACCGGGGTCTCGGGCTCGTCGCCCAGGTCGTAGCCGAACTCCGCGAAGGGGACGCCGGGTACCACTGCTGCCCGGCGCAGCTGCGCTTCGACGAAGCCGGGGTCGGCCTGCGGATCCATCACATCGCGCAGTGCGTCGAGATCACCGGAACGAACCGCGCGCGCCCACTGGTCGAGGAGGACGGTCACGTCGGCGCGGCGCTGCTGATCGTAGGTCGGCGGGTCCTGGCCGACGGTGACCTCGGCGGTCCCGGCCGTGGGCGGGCCGTCGAATCGGTGAATCAGGACGACCGAGACGGCGACCACCACGACGACCACGACGACAAGCCAGCGCCGCCATGACGATCGGACGATGACGTGCAACCCGGATGGTCGGTTCGAGGTGCTCATGCCGCCACTCGTCGATCGTCGAGACACGACCTCAGTATCGACGCGCCCCGTAGTACGGGAACGATGCCATCGACTGCACCTTCACGGGCACACCGAATGTGGAGGCATGCAGCACGTTGCCGTTTCCGGCATAAATTCCGACGTGTGAGATGTCCGGATAGAACAGAACGACGTCACCGGGCTGCAGATCCTTCTGATCCACCGGAGTTCCGCCCGCCGCCTGCGCCTGACTCGATCGCGGCAGCGTCTTGCCCACCTGCTTGTACGCCCACACGACCAACCCGGAGCAGTCGAAGCCATCCGGACCGGTTGCGCCCCAGACGTACGGCTTGCCGATCTGCGTGAGGCCGGCCTGCAGCGCACTGGCTCCCGATCCCGGCGTCAGGTTCTGCAGAATCGAGGACGGGTCGAACCCGTCGGGCAGGGTCGAACCGGCCAGAGACAGTTGCTCCGAGGACGAGAGCGCACTGTAGGCGGCCATGACCTCGGCTATCTGTCCCTGCAGCTCACTCTGCTTGGCCTGGAGATCGTCGCTGACGGCCTTGGCCTGCTCTGCGGCGACGCGTGCCTGTTCGGCGGCCGTCGTCGCGGCCTGCTCGGCCGTCTCTGCATCCGAGCTGGCCTGCTTGAATCGGGCGACCTGGTCGGCGGTCTCCGCCGAGATCACGTCCAGCGCCGACATCTGGTCGAGCAACTGCTGTGGTGAGTCGCTGACCATGACGGCGAACAGTCGGTTGGTCCGCGCGCCCTGGTAGTTGACGTTGGCGACCTTGTCCATGGCCGGTTTGAGCTGCTCCAACTGCGCCTGCGCTGCGTCCACGGCGGCACGGCTCTGGTCGACGAGGGCCTGAGCGTCGAGTTGCTGCTGGTTCTTGGCGTCGAGATCGATCTGGGCATCGTGCAGAGATTCGGTGGTCTGCTCGGACTGGCGAGAGAGCTCGGCGAGTTCGGTCTGCGCGTCGGATGCCGAACCGAATCCCGGCTGCGCGGTTGCCGTCGTCGTCGGCACCACGGCGATGCATGCGGTCAGCGCGAGCGCAACCACCGAGTTTCGGGCCGTACGCAACGCTCGGGTAGATCTCGATATCGCCACGGAAAGCGACTCTCCGTCCTCACAGATGTTGCCTCTACCGAGGCAACGGTTGGAAAAGTAGTCCGAAAACGAACCATACCCATGCTCTTACGGGCGCGGACGTGAACACGGTCCGAAATCGACGGGGGTTCGAGGTGACAGGTCACAAAATAAACATCGACCAGGTCTCGATCAGATTACGAACTGGATCCTTCCCTGTCCACCGAACCGGCGTGTCGCGCAGTCCGTGTCCGGATACGCCGACAGGGCCGAGCCGATGAACGGCTCGACCCTGTCGGTCGGTTCACAACGAGCGTCGATCGCTCGAGTCAGTAACGGCGAGCACCGTCGAACGGCATCGAGTCGAGCGGGGCAACCTTGACCGGCACGCCGGACGTGGATGCGTGCACGACATTGCCGTTGCCGACGTAGATGCCCGAGTGCGAGCCGTCGTAGAACGAGACGACGTCGCCGGGGGCGAGGCTGTCGCGCGAGACCGGAGTGCCTGCGGCGGCCTGGTCGTAGCTCGTACGAGGCAAGCTGACGCCGGCCTGCTTGTACGCCCACTGGACGAGGCCCGAGCAGTCGAACGAATCCGGACCCGAAGCGCCGTACACGTACGGTGCTCCGATCTTGGATTCTGCGGCCTGAACGGCCTTCGCAGCCGGGGTGACCTGCGGTGCCAACGGCGCACCCGGCGCGGGCACACCCGGAAGGTTGAGGGGAGGAAGGCCCGGGATGTCAGGAATCTCGAAGGTTCCGACGCCGGGAATGGTGAGGGGGGCCGCCATTGCGGGTGCAGCGGGAAGAACGACCACGCCTGCCGTGAGCGCTCCGGCTACGAGGACTCGCCGCAATGTTCGGTTGGAAAGTTGTGACGCCACGAAAGATGGTGCTCCGTTTCTTCCTATCGTCCGCCGACCGAGTTAGCTGACGGGTTCGGGCTGGGAAGAGCAGCCCTACCCACCGGCCACCATGTGGTGGCTTAGCGGGATTCACCCCAGTAGATATCGGGTTCCCGGTACGAACACTCTCGCGAGTGAACGATTAGGCGGTGACTTGCGACGCCACTCCGGTTTGGACTGGCGAGACTCCGCAAGGTCTCAGGAAGGTTACGAAATGGCATACCCCCGTGTCGACCCCAACTCGCCTAGGAGAGCGAATTCGGCTCGATTCTCGCTAGCCGGCGCGCTGATCCCCCGGTGTGTCACGAGTCGATAACAAAGGAACCTCGGCGATGTCGTCGTCGTTCACCACGAGCTTGAGAGTGGGCACGAGACCGACATCGGCGAGCACCCCCATGGCACCGAGTTCCTCCTGCTCGAGAGTGATACGAGACGGCGGACCGACCCGCCGTCCGTCCGACCCGGACGGCATCCCCGGAGCCCCCAGAAGCACCGTCACGACGCAGTCCGCGCAGGCGATGTCACGGACCAGGCAGTCACTGCAATCGATGATCATTGTGATCCTTGTCTCTTTACGGTTTCCGGCGGCCGAATCGGCCGACTCAGCGAAAGATAGCGACGGGCACCGACAGGTTCCGTGACACGACGACGTTCGACGGCGCGATGAGCGTTCTTGTCGGAGGTCGGCCCTAACGTCGTCCCGGTGAGCCTGCCCATCCAGCTGACGTTCGACGAACTCGACACCCCGCTGCACGAGACGACGTTCGTCGTCGTCGACCTCGAGACCACCGGCGGTAGCGCGGACACCGAGGCCATCACCGAAATCGGAGCAGTCAAGGTTCGAGGCGGCGAGATTCTCGGCGAGTTCGCCACGTTGATCGACCCGGGCAGGTCCATTCCGCCGTACATCGTGGAACTGACCGGCATCACATCGGCGATGCTCATCGGTGCGCCGCGCATCGAACGGGTTCTGCCCGGTTTCCTCGAGTTCGCACGAGGTTCGGTACTGGTGGCGCACAACGCCGGCTTCGACACCGGATTCCTCAAGGCCGCCGCGAGCCGTCTCGACATCGCGTGGCCACGGTTTCAGGTGCTGTGCACGGTCAAGCTGGCTCGCCGAGTTCTGACCCGCGACGAAGCTCCGTCGGTGAAGCTGTCCGCACTGTCGACTCTGTTCCGATCCGGCACCAGGCCTACCCACCGTGCGCTCGACGACGCCAGGGCCACGGTCGACGTTCTGCACGGCCTCATCGAACGCGTGGGCAATCAGGGAGTCCACAGCTACGCCGAGTTGGTCGACTACCTACCCGCGGTGTCGGCCGGCCAGCGCGCCAAACGCGGGCTGGCCGCCCATCTTCCCGGCACACCCGGCGTCTATCTGTTCCGCGGCCCGTCCGACGAGGTGCTGTACGTCGGTACGTCCAACAACCTCAAACGACGCGTGCGCAACTACTTCACCGGCTCGGAGACCCGAGGCCGGATGAAGGAGATGGTCGCACTGGCCACCCGCGTCGACCACGTCGAGTGTGCACACGCGCTCGAAGCCGGAGTCCGCGAGCTACGTCTGCTCTCGGCGCACATCCCGCCGTACAACCGCCGCTCGAAGTTCCCCAGGAAAGGGTGGTGGATCACCCTGACCGACGAGGCGTTCCCTCGCCTGTCGATCGTCCGCACCCCGGCACCGAACAGTCTCGGACCGTTTTCGGTTCGCGGTGACGCCGCAGAGGCCGCGGCGCTCGTCGCGGAGTTCTGCCGCCTGCGTACGTGCACTCGCCGTCTGGCCCGCTCGGTTCGACACGGTGACCAGTGCCCGGCGACCGACGTCGGAGGCTGCCCAGCGGCACTGTCCGGCCCGTTGACGGCCGACGAGTACTCCGATGCCCCGACGCAGTTTCTCGCGCTGGTGTGTGGCCAGGACGACGCCGTTCTCTACTCCATGCGCCGCCGCGTCGCCGAGCTCGCAGACAAGGAGCTGTACGAGACGGCTGCCCGTCTGCGCGACAGAATTGCGATCACCGTCGATGCACTGCGCCGGATGCACCGATCGGCAGCAGTGGCCGCCATTGCCGAACTGGTTGCGGCGAGGCGCACGGCCGACGGCGGGTGGGAGTTGATCGTGGTGCGCTTCGGCCGGCTGGCCGGCGCTGCCGTCGCGCCGCGGGGAGTGCATCCGATGCCCGTCGTCGATGCCATCACCGCGTCGGCCGAAACGGTGGTGCCCGATACGACCCCGCTGCGCGGCGCGCCCCCGGAGGAAGTCGGACTCATTGCGGCCTGGCTGCGCACGGACGGAGTCCGGATCGTGCGCACGAGCAGTGGGTACTGCAGCCCGGCACGGTCGGCGGGTTCGTGGGAGTCGTGGTGTCGGACGGCGAGAGAAGCCGCGAGGGCAGGAGTGGAGCCTGCGGAACGACTGTTCAGCTCAGGAGTGGAGCCTGCGGAACGACTGTTCAGGTCAGGAGTGGAGCCTGCGGGACGACTGTCGGGGTACGGCAGCAACTAGGGTCTGGGGGTAGCTCGCGTCGGACACCGAGCTCGAGATGCTTGAGGAGCGCACATGATCAATGCCATCGTCTTGATCGACGCCGAGGCCGACTTGATTCCGGAAGCGGCGCAGGCCGTTGCGGATGTCGACGGGGTGTCGGAGGTCTATTCGTGTGCTGGTGATGTCGATCTGATCGCCATCGTGAAAGTTCGTGATCATGCGTCGATCGCAGAGGTCATCACCAAGCACATCAATCGTGTGCGGGGGGTGCGCAGCACCACCACTCACATTGCGTTCCAGTCCTATTCGAGTGCCGATGTCGAAGCCGGGTTCTCGATAGGCGAGTAGCCGCGCTCTTCGTCAGCCGGCGAGTTCGGTGGTGCATCGACCCCAGTCGGCGAGTAGCCGTGCTGCTGCACCGGAATCGATTGTTGTTGCGGCAGTGGCCAATCCGGCTTCGATTCGGGCGTGGAGGTCGTCGGACACGCCGTGGTGCGCTGCCATGGCTGCGGCGGCATTGAGCAGTACGGCGTCGCGGACGGGGCCCTGTTCTCCGGCGAACACTCGGTGCGCCACCGCTGCATTGAATTCGGCGTCTCCACCTCTGAGAGCTTCTATGGGCGCTCGGGCGATGCCGTAGTCGAGCGGGTCGATCGTCTCGACGGTCACCGAACCATCGGACACCACGTGCACTGTCGTGGTGGTGGACAGTGTGATCTCGTCCAGTCCGTCGTCACCGCGGACCACGAGCACCGAGCTGCCCCGGGCTGCGAACACGTCGGCGACGACGGGGACCAGGTTCTCGAACGCACAGCCGATCAGGCCTGCGCGCGGGCGCCCGGGGTTCGTCAGTGGCCCCAGCACGTTGAAGACCGTGGGGATTCCGATTTCCTTGCGCGGTGCGGCAGCGAAGCGCAGTGCGGGGTGGTGGATCGGTGCGAAGCAAAAGCCGATGCCGACCTGCTCGACGCTCGACGCGACTGCGTCGGCCCCGAGGGTCACTCGGACCCCCAAGGCTTCGAGCACGTCGGTCGTGCCGCTCTTCGACGACGCTGCGCGGTTGCCGTGCTTGACGACTCGGATCCCGCTGGCAGCGACGACGACGGCTGCCATGGTGGAGATGTTGACGGTGTCCGCTCCGTCTCCTCCGGTCCCCACGACGTCGACGGCGTCGGTGTCGGTGTGCACCAGCACTGCGTGCGCCAACATCGATTCGGCGAGTCCGTTGACCTCCGCCGGCGTCGGACCTTTCATCTTCAGCGCTACTCCGAAGGCTGCGATCTGCGCGGCTGTCGCGTTGTCGGCCATGATCTCGTCCATGACCCAGCCGGTGTCGGCGCTGGACAGGTCGGTGTGGTTCGTCAACGCGCCGAGGATTCGACGCCAGGTTCGCGGCTGTTCGTCGCTGATCGCTGCGGTCATGGTGGTTCTGCCGTGCCCTTCTGCCGTCGATGCACTCGGTGCGGTGGAAGCTTAGCCAGACGCTGCGTCGGGCTGCGCGGGCTGCAGTGCGTCCCACCCCAGTACTGCTCCCCCTCGACGCTGAGCAAGGCCGGCCATGCGAGAACGCTCCTGCGAGCAGTGCAGAGCGTCGAGTACCTGAACACGTTGCAGAACCAGCGGCACGCCGCCTTCCACCCGAGGGCGGTAGCCGGTGCTCTCCGGTAGTTCGGCGGCCGGCCCCACTTCGTAGTCGTCCTGAGCCGCAACCGCTGCTGCGTCCTCCACTTGGTCGGAAGGCAACACGAGATGATGCCGTAGCACCACCTCCGCCGATTCCGTCCACAGCGGTCGGGTCCTCGCTGCTTCGTCGAGCACGGCCGAGCATGCCTGTGCATCGTCGAAGCAACTCGCCACTGTCACGAGGTCCTCGCGAGTGGGGTCCAGACGTTCGGCCGTCGATCGCGAGAACAGTCTCCGAAACCATCCACCTTCGGTGCGCTTTGCCATGAGGCCAGCCTTGCACGACTGGACCCTACCGGCCCGTACGGAGGCTCTGACCAGCACGGGAACAAGGACGTACGCGGATTCGTTCCGACACGACGCGCCAAGAGCGGACCCGGATATGCCTTCCGTACTACGACGGGTCATACTTCTCTTTGTGACGAGCGCTGTAGGGACTCAAGGATCGGCAATCACCCAACGCGTGCACTCGCTGAACCGTCCCAATATGGTCAGCGTCGGCACGATCGTGTGGCTGTCTAGTGAACTCATGTTCTTCGCCGGGCTGTTTGCGATGTACTTCGTCGCACGCGCCCAGGCGAATGGAATCTGGCCGCCGGAGCCGACGGAGCTGAACCTCGCTCTCGCTGTGCCGGTGACCGCGGTGCTGATCGCATCGTCGTTCACCTGCCAGCTGGGCGTGTTCGCCGCCGAGCGAGGTGACGTCTTCGGACTGCGCCGCTGGTACATCATCACTCTGGTGATGGGCGCGTTCTTCGTGGCCGGCCAGGCGTACGAGTACTACCACATGGTGCACGAGGGCACGACGCTCTCGAGCAGCGTGTACGGCTCGGTCTTCTACATCACGACCGGTTTCCACGGATTGCACGTCATCGGCGGACTCATCGCTTTCGTCTTCCTGATCACCAGAACGCTGGTCAGTAAGTTCACGCCCGCGCAGGCCACCGCGGCCATCGTCGTTTCGTACTACTGGCACTTCGTCGACATCGTCTGGATTGCCCTCTTCGCAACGATCTACTTCATCCGCTAGTGACAGTCAGCACACCAAAGATAACGAGCGAACGGAATCAGCCCCCGACGTTCGGTCCGTCCCGACACGACAAGGGATAGAAGATGAGTACATCTCCCCCAGCAGCATCCGACGACAACGCCGCCTCCAAGACGAGACGGCAGCGTAGGACGCGCCGACGCATCACCGGTGCTCTCGTTCTGATGATGGGCCTCCTGAGCGCAGGGTTCCTCGCCTCGGCCCTGACGCCGGCTCCTCAGGTCGCGACTGCCGATACCGATTCGGCAGCGCTCATCCGCGAGGGCAAGCAGCTCTACGACACGTCCTGCGTCACGTGCCACGGTGCCAACCTGCAGGGTGTTCAGGATCGCGGACCGAGCCTCATCGGCGTCGGCGAAGCAGCCGTGTACTTCCAGGTGTCGAGCGGTCGTATGCCCGCTGTTCGCAACGAGGCACAGGCGATGCGCAAGCCGCCGAAGTTCAACGACAAGCAGATCGACGCCCTCGGTGCCTTCATCAACGCCAACGGCGGCGGACCGACGGTCATCCGCGACGAGAACGGTGAGATCGCTCAGGAGTCCCTGCGCGGTGGCGACATCGGACGCGGCAGTGAACTGTTCCGACTCAACTGCGCTTCCTGCCACAACTTCACCGGTGAAGGCGGCGCTCTGTCCTCGGGCAAGTTCGCACCGTCCCTCGGCCCTGCCAACGAGCAGGAGATCTACACCGCGATGGTCACCGGCCCGCAGAACATGCCGAAGTTCTCCGATCGTCAGCTGACGATCGAGGAGAAGTCCGACATCATCGCGTACGTCAAGTCGGCCCAGGAAACCCTTCCCGCAGGCGGTTGGAGCATCGGAAGTTTCGGTCCCGGTACCGAGATGATCGCTATCTGGACGGTCGGCATCATCGCCGTCGTCGGAGCAACTTTGTGGATCGGAGCTAGATCATGACCGACGGCGATTCCGGCCGTAAGGACGCGGGCAACGACGACGAATCCGGACGCAAGAATGCGCCCGGTGCCGACGGCGTGAACGCGGACAAGAAGTACACCGACGAGGAACTCGCCGCGATGAGCCGCGACGAACTGGTCGAGCTCGGCACCAACCTCGACGGTGTCGATGTCGCTTTCCGCCGCAACCGTTGGGCTGTGGAAGGTACCCGCGCCGAGAAGCGTGCCGAGCGCAGCGTCGCGATCTGGTTCGCGATCGCCGGCCTCGCCGCTGTCGCATTCATCGGCATCTACCTGTTCTGGCCGTGGCAGTACTCCGGTATCGGCGAAGAGAACTACCTGGCCTACTCGCTGTACACCCCGCTCATCGGCGGCACGATGGGCCTGGCGATCCTCGCGGTCGGTATCGGCGCGGTGCAGTTCACCAAGAAGTTCATCCCCGAAGAGGTCTCCATCCAGGACCGTCACGACGGCGGCTCGTCCGAGCTGGACCGCAAGACTCTTGTGGCAGAGCTGGGCGATTCGCTCGACACGTCGACCATCGGTCGCCGCAAGGTGATCAAGCGTTCGCTCGTCTTCGGTGGTGGCGCGCTCGGCGTCATGGCGCTGCTCCCCCTCGGTGGACTGATCAAGAATCCCTGGGCCAAGGGCGAAGATTCGCCGTTGTGGGTATCCGGCTGGACTCCTCGCTACGATGGAGAGACCATCTACCTCCGACGAGACACCGGGCGACCGGAAGATGTCGTTCTCGTTCGGCCCGAGGACTTGGACGCTGGTGCCATGGAGACCGTCTTCCCGTTCCGCGAAGCGGACCGCGAGAGCGAGCACGATCTGCTCGTCTCGCTGCGTGGAGTTCGTAACTCGGTCATGCTCATTCGCCTTCGCCCGGATGCCGCCAGCACCGTCATCAAGCGCAAGGGTCAAGAAAGCTTCAACTACGGCGACTACTTCGCCTACTCGAAGATCTGTACGCACCTGGGTTGCCCGACATCGTTGTACGAGCAGCAGACCAACCGAATTCTGTGCCCTTGCCACCAGTCGCAGTTCAACGCGCTCGAGTACGGCAAGCCGATCTTCGGACCGGCTGCGCGTGCGCTGCCCCAACTTCCCATCACTGTCAACGAAGAGGGATTCCTCGTCGCTTCGGGAGATTTCACCGAAGCTCTGGGGCCCGCCTTCTGGGAACGTCGTCCGGAGCGTGACTCATGAGTACATTGCAAACCCTCGCCGCCAAGCAGGCCGACGGCGTAGACAGTCGTTACCACCTGGCGCCGGGATTGCGTCGCCAGATCAACAAGGTCTTCCCCACGCACTGGTCGTTCCTGCTCGGTGAGATCGCGCTGTACAGCTTCGTCATCCTGCTGATCTCGGGCGTGTTCCTCACCCTGTTCTTCGATCCGTCGCTCAGCGAGGTCGTGTACGACGGTGCGTACACCCCCCTCAACGGTGTGACGATGTCCAGGGCATACGCCACCGCTCTCGACATCACGTTCGAGGTTCGTGGCGGTCTGTTCATGCGGCAGATTCACCACTGGGCGGCCCTGATGTTCGCCGCCTCGATCATCGTGCACATGATGCGCATCTTCTTCACCGGTGCGTTCCGTCGCCCGCGCGAGGCCAACTGGGTCATCGGTTGTTTGCTGCTCATCCTGGCGATGTTCGAGGGCTTCTTCGGCTACTCGCTCCCCGACGATCTGCTTTCCGGCACCGGCCTCCGCGCCGCTCTCGGTGGCATCACGATGAGTATCCCGATCATCGGCACGTGGATGCATTGGCTCATCTTCGACGGCGACTTCCCCGGCACGATCATCATTCCGCGCCTGTACGTCGCTCACGTTCTTCTTCTACCGGCCATCATCCTGGCACTGATCGCAGCCCACCTGGCCCTGGTCTGGTACCAGAAGCACACGCAGTTCCCCGGACCCGGCCGCACGGAGCAGAACGTCGTCGGCGTTCGTATTCTTCCGGTCTTCGCGGTCAAGTCCGGTGCTTTCTTCGCCGTCACCTTCGGTGTGCTGGCAGCGATGGGCGGACTCATCCAGATCAACCCGATCTGGAATCTCGGACCGTACAACCCGTCGCAAGTGTCGGCAGGCGTGCAGCCCGACTTCTACCTGATGTGGACCGACGGCATGGCACGACTGTGGCCTGCCTGGGAGATATACATCGCCGGGCGCTACACCATCCCGGCAGTGTTCTGGGTGGCAGTGATCATGGGTCTCGTCTTCACCGTGATGATCGCGTACCCGTGGATCGAGAAGCGTCTGACCGGAGACACTGCGCATCACAACCTGCTTCAGCGTCCCCGTGACGTTCCGGTGCGTACTGCGATCGGCGCGATGGCCCTCACGTTCTACGTGATCCTCACGCTCTCGTGCATCAACGACCTCATCGCCTACAAGTTCGACATCTCGCTCAACGCGATGACGTGGATCGGTCGTATCGGAATTCTCACCATGCCTCCGCTCGCGTACTTCATCGCGTACCGATTCTGCATCGGACTGCAGCGCAGCGATCGGGCAGTTCTCGAGCACGGCATCGAAACCGGAATCATCAAGCGACTCCCGCACGGCCAGTACGTGGAAATCCACCAGCCGCTCGGACCGGTCGACGATCACGGACACCCGATTCCCCTCGATTACCAGGGCGCAGCCGTTCCGAAGAAGATGAACAAGCTCGGCTCGGCCGGAAAGCCCGGCTCGGGATCGCTGTTCAGTCCGGATCCGGTGGCACAGAGCAAGGCTCTCGAAGATGCCCTTCACAAGGGTGAACACGAGCAGCTGACGATGCTCCGCAACTACCAGGCGGGCATCCACGGCAACGGCCACTCGAACGGCAACGGCCATGCCAATGGCAACGGGCACTCGAACGGCAATGGCCACTCCAATGGCAACGGCCACTCGAACGGCAACGGCCATGGACTCCACTCGGATGAGGACACCGCTATCGCTTCGGGTCGAAGCGATAGCGACAGAGAACACTGACATCTGACAGAGTCTCGAAAAGGGCGACACCGGCAACGGTGTCGCCCTTTTTGTTGTCTGCGAACACGATCCGGGCTGGAACACTTCGCATCACCCTCCGAGGCAGCACGGCCGGCTGCTCGTCGTCGGGAGATCCGATAGCCCTCCCCCCCTCCCCCACCGTCGGATGACCCATCCATATCCCAGGTACATCGACCGGTCTCAGCTCCGGGGTTCGCGACGACCGGTATTACTATCGGTGTCATGGTCCGTGTTCCACTCACCCCCGGCGAACTCGCCCGCGGTGCCAGGCTCGGCTCCGCTCTGCGTCATGCCCGCGGTGGCCGAACCATGACCGACGTCGCCGATACAGCAGGCATCTCGGTCGAAACTCTGCGCAAGATCGAGACCGGCCGAATTCCGACGCCGGCGTTCTTCACCGTCGCCGCGTTGTGCGGCGCGCTGAACATCTCCCTCGATTCGCTTGCCGATCAGGTGCCCCGTGCCGTTCGGTCCCACTCGGAGGCCGACGTTTCCTGAGGGTGCCACCTCGTTCACCGCTGCGCGCTCGACCTCCGCACGCTCGCTCTCAGTGTCACTTCACAGCGCCATGAGCGGACCATCCTGTTCGGCCTCTACTCGGACAGCAGAAAAAGGGCCCCGGTCGCTCGTGAGAACAACCGGGGCCCTTTTCGGGTGGAGCAGATGGAGTCAGTGGCGCTCGGCACCGACGTGGTACTCGAACACCAAACCTGCGGCCGCAGCGATGACGCTCACCACGCCGAGGGCGATGAGCCACGGCTGGAAGAAGGCGAATCCGATGGCGGTGATGGACGCGGCTCCTGCGAGCACGATCGGCCAGAAGCTACCGGGGCTGAAGAAGCCCAGGTCTCCTGCGCCGTCGCTGACCTCGGCGTCGTCGAAGTCCTCGGGTCGGGTGTCGAGGCGTCGTGCGACGAATCGGAAGTAGGTTCCGACGATCAACGTCAGACCGACCGACAAGAAAATCGCGGTGACTCCGGCCCACTCGACTCCTGTGCGGCTCAGGCCCGTGAACAACGCGTACACGATGCCGACCAGGAGAAAGAAGACAGTGAGGATTTCGAAGATCTTGGCTTCGATTTTCATATCAGCATGCTTCCTTGGTCAGTTGCCTTCAGCGACAGCGGCTGTGCGGAGGGTGCGGTCGGTCGAGAACGGAGCGGTGCTCGTTGCGAGGGGGCTTTCGCCGATGGCTTCGAGTGCCTGCGCGTTGGTCAGCGCGTCTCCGCCTTCGGACAGAGGCTTGCGCAGCTCGATGTACTGCTCGAACCGCTCTGGAGACACGGCACGAACCTCGAAGTTCATCATCGAGTGGAAGGTGCCGCACATTTCGGTGCACCGTCCGACGAACGAGCCTTCGCGTTCGATTTCGCTGATCTGGAAGACGTTGTCGGAGTGGTTCTCCTCGGGGTTCGGGAGAACGTCACGCTTGAACAGGAATTCCGGAACCCAGAATCCGTGGATGACGTCCGAGGACGCGAGCACGAATTCGATGCGCTTACCGGTCGGCAGAACCAGGACCGGGATCTCTTCGCTGGAGCCGACCGTTTCGATCTTGTTGTAGTGCAGGTACGACAGATCCTGCGTGGATGCTCCGTTGATCGGTCCCGGAACGAACTCGCCGTCCTCGCTGCCCTCGGCACCTTCGCCCGGAGTGGCAGCGGCCTCGGCGGCAGCCTGCTCCTCCTCGTCGGTGCCCTCGTACTTGGCGGCACCGTCCTTGAGGTCGATGGTGCGGTAGCCGAACTTCCAGTTCCACTGGTAAGCCGTGACATCCACCTGGACATCGGGATCGGCCTGCTTCTCGTCGACGTAGTTCTGCACCACGACGGTGAAGTAGAACAGGACGGCGATGATCACGAACGGAACCGCCGTGTAGAACAACTCGAGCGGAACGTTGTAGGCCGTCTGGCGAGGGAACTCCGGTGAGCTCTTCTTCTTACGGTGGAACAGCACCACCCAGAAGATCAGAACCCACACGATGATGCCCATGACCAGGGCGGCAATGACCGACCACGTCCACAGGTCGCCGATGCGTCGCCCCTGCGGGGTGACGCCCGAGGCGAAACCGAAATTGAGTACGTTGTCGCTGCTGATGGAACAGCCCGACAGCATCAACGCGGCTACACCGAGAAATGCTGTCAGCCCCGCTCGCCGAAGGATCCGACTATGCGCCACGTTCACGCCTTCCTGATTGCCCACCACTGAAGAATAAGGGCTTCCACATGGAGATGCCCGAGTACTACGCAGCGTAGACCAAAGCTGACGCGGAGCCACCCTTGGGTCGTTACCTAGGTTCGAGCGTGTCTGCGGCATACTCGGTTGCTGATCGACCGTCCCGCTGACGACACGCGGAGATCCGGCCCCCGGCATTGTCCCCAACTGCGAGAAGAGGTAGCAGACGCTGTGTGTGGACTGCTCGGAGTACTGACATCTCACGGAACGACCGCCGCCGGCGTCGAGCTGGTGAGCTCGGCGACTCACTGCATGCGCCATCGTGGCCCGGACGAGCCCGGTGGCACCTGGCACGATGACGACGTCGTCTACGGCTTCAATCGACTCTCGTTCATCGACATCGAACACTCGCACCAGCCGATGCGGTGGGGTCCGCCCGAGTCGCCGAACCGGTACGCACTGGTGTTCAACGGCGAGATCTACAACTACCTCGAGTTGCGTGCGGAGCTCGCGCGCGATCACGGGGCAGAATTCGCCACCGAAGGTGACAGCGAGTCGATCGTTGCGGCATTCCACTACTGGGGCGCTGCCGCCGTGCAGCGTCTGCGAGGAATGTTCGCCTTCGCCATCTGGGACACCGAAACGCGCGAGATGTTCGTTGCACGCGATCCCTTCGGCATCAAGCCGCTGTTCCTGGCCACCGGTCCCGGAGGCACCGCGTTCGGTAGCGAGAAGAAGAGCGTGCTCGAGCTGATGGATCTGCTCGGCGTCGGCACCGATCTCGATCCGCGCGCCATCGAGCACTACACGGTGCTGCAGTACGTCCCCGAGCCCGAAACCCTGCACGCAGGCGTTCGGCGGCTCGAATCCGGTTGTTACGCCACGCTGTCACCCGGCACGCCGCCGAAGGTCACTCGCTACTTCACCCCGAAGTTCCCGGTTCAGCCCTTCGCACCCGGTAGCGAGAAGGCGCGGTACCAGGAAATCGCCGAGGCACTCGAAGACTCGGTTGCCAAACACATGCGCGCCGACGTCACGGTCGGCTCCTTCCTCTCGGGCGGAATCGATTCGACGGCCATCGCAGCTCTGGCGATCCGTCACAATCCCGACCTGATCACGTTCACCACCGGATTCGAGCGCGACGGCTACTCCGAGGTGGACGTGGCAGCGGAGTCGGCCGCGGCAATCGGTGCTCGGCACATCGTGAAGGTCGTCGGACCCGAGGAGTTCGCGGCGTCCATCCCCGAGATCGTCTGGTATCTGGACGATCCAGTGGCCGACCCCGCGTTGGTGCCGCTGTACTTCGTCGCCAAGGAAGCCCGCAAGCACGTCAAGGTCGTGCTCTCCGGCGAAGGCGCGGACGAGTTGTTCGGCGGCTACACCATCTACCGCGAACCGCTGTCGTTGAAGCCGTTCGAGTCGCTCCCCGCCTTCCTTCGACGTGCGGCCGGCTCGTTGAGCGAGCGAATCCCCGAGGGCACTCGCGGCAAGAGCCTGCTCAACCGTGGATCCATGACTCTCGAAGAGCGTTACTACGGCAACGCACGCAGTTTCAACGACGCGCAGTTGCGATCGGTGTTGCGCGAGTTCCGATCCGAGTGGACCCATCAGGACGTCACCGCGCCGATCTACGCGCAGTCGCAGGGATGGGATCCGGTGGCTCGCATGCAGCATCTGGATCTGTTCACCTGGTTGCGCGGCGACATCCTGGTCAAGGCCGACAAGATCACCATGGCCAACTCTCTCGAGTTGCGCGTTCCGTTCCTCGACTCCGAGGTCTACAAGGTCGCCGAGAAGCTCCCGCTCGACCAGAAGATCACCAAGAGCACCACCAAGTACGCTCTGCGTCAGGCGCTGGAGGGAATCGTTCCCGGTCATGTACTGCATCGCGCCAAGCTGGGATTCCCTGTGCCACTGCGCCATTGGCTGCGCGGACCGGAACTCTTCGATTGGGCGCACCAGCAGATCGCCGACTCGCAGACCGATCACCTGCTGAACAAGGCCGCCGTCATGGCGATGCTCGACGATCACCGCGCCGGCAAGTCCGATCACAGCCGTCGACTGTGGACGCTGCTGATCTTCATGGTGTGGCACGGCATCTTCGTCGAGAAGCGCATCGTGCCGCAGATCGCCGAACCGGAGTATCCGGTCAACATCTGACCTGGCCGACCGTCCCCGCCGGATCAATGCGACTTTCGGTCGCGCAGAGTGCAACAAAGCCACATTGATCCGGTGGGCGAACGAACAACCTCGATCAGGCGGGGAGCAATGCCCCGATCTCCTCGCCCGCTTCGGCACCGTAGGCAGAGGTCAGACGCTTGATCGCGTCGTCGCGGTTGAGTTCCCACTCCTGAGTGCCGGTGGTCTCGAGCACCAGCACGGCCACGAGCGAACCGAGTTGCGCTGCACGTTCGATGCTGGCTCCGGCCATGTGGGCGGTGAGGAAACCTGCTCGGAAGCCGTCGCCGACACCGGTCGGATCGACCTTGCTCGTCTCCGGCACGACACCGATATGGGTGTGCACACCACCCTTTTCGACGATGTCCACGCCCCGCTTGCCCAGGGTGGTGACGCGCAGATCCACCTTGTCGGCGATGTCAGCGTCGGACATGCCGGTCTTCTGCTTGAGGAGCGCCCATTCGTACTCGTTGGTGAACAGGTACGCGGCACCGTCGATCAAGTCGGTTGCCTGCGCGGCGTCGAGCCGAGCGAGCTGCTGCGACGGGTCTGCCGCGAACGGGATGCCTGCAGCGCGGCACTGCGCCGTGTGCGCCGTCATCGCGTCGGGGTCGTTGGCACCGATCAGAACCAGGTCCATCGCGTGCTGCGCTGCGAGTGCCTCGATGGAGATGTCACGGGCCTCGCTCATCGCTCCGGGGTAGAACGACGCGATCTGCGCCATGTCCTCGTCCGTGGTGCAGACGAAGCGGGCAGTGTGTGCGGTAGCGGACACTCTCACACCACTGCAGTCGACGCCGTGCTCTTCGAGCCAGGTCCGGTACTCGGCGAAGTCCGGTCCCACGGCCCCGACGAGCAGCGGCGCGCCGCCGAGAACTCCGAGTGCGTACGCGATGTTTCCGCCGACGCCTCCCTTGCGAATGACCAGATCGTCCACCAGAAAGCTCAACGAGATGTTCGAGAGCTGATCGGCGACGATCTGCTCGGCGAACCGTCCGGAGAATCGCATCAGATGGTCGGTCGCTATCGAGCCGGATACCGCGAGTGTCACGAAGGAAGGCCTTTCGGTTCGTAGATGCTGTGGAGTCGACGGGCAGACACGACTGTGACCGGTACACGCATGCGTGTACCGGTCACAGTCGAGTACGAGTCAGCTCAGTTGAACGAGTCGCCGCACGCGCACGATCCCGTGGCGTTCGGGTTGTCGATCGTGAAGCCCTGCTTCTCGATCGTGTCCACGAAGTCGATGGATGCACCCTCCACGTAGGGAGCGCTCATCCGGTCAACTGCGAGGGTGACGCCGTTGAAGTCGACCGCGAGGTCGCCGTCGAGGCTTCGGTCGTCGAAGAAGAGCTGGTAGCGCAGTCCTGCGCAACCACCCGGCTGCACGGCGATGCGCAGCGCGAGGTCGTCACGGCCTTCTTGATCCAGCAGCGCCTTGGCCTTGGTCGACGCGGTCTCCGTCATGGTGACCTTGTGTGCCGTGGTTTCGGTCGTTGCGGTCTCATTCGAAACGGTCATGGGTTCTCCCTATCAGTCGTACAACCCGTGAATGACTCAACCGTACTCCCGGTAGCTCTATTCCTCACGCTCGCCGCCTCCCTTGCACACCGGTGTCGACCACGTCGGCCGCGACGCGCGCGGCCAACTGTTCGAGCTGATTGGCCGCATCCGACATCGCCAGCTCGACCGAACCCGCGAACTCACTGATCGAGTGCGCAGCCGAGATGCCCGCCGACTCCAGTTCGTCCTTCGACAACGTGACCTGCCCCGCGAGCACGATCGTGTCGATGCCTGTCGCGCCGCCCGCGGCAGCGATTCTGGTCACCAGCTTGCCGCGCAGCGATTGCGAGTCGAATTTGCCCTCACCGGTCAGCACCAGGTCGACGGAGTCGAGCAGTTCCTGCTGGCCGGTTCGTTCGGCCACCACGACGGCACCGGGTAGCTGCCTGCCACCGAGTGCGAACAGTGCCGCCCCCAGACCTCCTGCGGCTCCGGCTCCCGGTCGGTCTGCCACGTCGTAGCCGGCGGCAGAGAGCACTGCAGCCCAATCGGTGTTCGACTCCTCCAGCCGAGCGACGGTGTCTGCGTCGGCACCTTTCTGTGGACCGAACACGCGGGCCGCACCGGCGTCACCCAGCAGCGGGTTCTCCACGTCCGACGCGGCGACGAGGTCGATGCCCGACAATCGTGCGACCGCCGATCCGAGTCCGCCCAGCGCACGAATCATCGCGCGCCCGCCGTCGCTGCAGCTGCTTCCGCCGAGCCCGACGAACACCGTTCGCGCCCCGGCGTCGAGAGCGGCGTCGAGCAGCTGACCGACGCCGTAGCTGCTCGCCTTCAGTGCTGACAGTGGAGTGGGCGGGCCGTCGAGAAGATGCAGTCCGCAGGCCTGAGCCGATTCGATGTACGCCGCCGTACCGTCGAGCAGCCAGTGGGCTCGGACCGGGTTGCCGAGGGGCCCGTCCACGTCTGCGGTCTGCACGGTGCCGATGCGCGAGGCCAGGACCTCGACGAACCCTGGGCCGCCGTCGGATTGGGGCGCGAGTTCGAGTTCGTCGGTCTCACGAACCGAGGCCCATCCCCTGGCGATGGCGTCGGCCGCGGCCGCGGCAGTCAAGGTGTCTCCGAACGAATCCGGCGCAATCATCACTCGCATCGTCGGAAGTCTAGGGCTGCCGCGCCGGAACGGCATCCGCTGTTTCGCCGCTGACCTGGCCGGTGTTCGTGGGCAACGGGCCATCCCATACTCTGAGTGCGTGAAGCTGCTACGCCGTGGAAACTCTGACAATTCGGACGGAAACGACTCGAACGAATCCGAGTCGACGACGGCCGGGAGCGACGCGACCCCTTCGGTGTCTCTCGGCAAGGGCCGGCCGACTCCCAAGCGCCGTGATGCCGAAGCTCGGCGTCGCGGACCGGTTGCTCCTGCTCCTCTGACGAGCAAAGAGGCACGCGAGCGCCGCAAGGCGAACAAGGGCAGCAAAGAAGATCGCAAGGCCGCCTCCAACGAGCGACGCGCCGCCGCAGCCGAACGACGCGCACGGATGCTGGCGGGCGAAGACAAGTATCTGCTCCCCCGCGACAAGGGTCCGGTGCGCGCCTACGTACGCGACATCGTCGATGCACGACGCAACCTCGTCGGCCTCTTCATGCCGCTGGCGTTGATCCTGATCTTCGCGTTGTTCCTGCAGCCGCAGGTGCAGCAGTACGTCACCCTCGGCATGTTCGTGATGATGCTCTTCATGGTCGGCGAGGGCATCTACCTCGGCAAGATGATCAACAACAAGATCCGGGTGCGGTTCCCCGAGACCACCGACGGCGGTTTCAGGATCGGGTGGTACGCCTTCGTCCGTGCGTCCCAGATCCGCAAGATGCGCGCGCCCAAGCCACGAGTCAGCGCCGGCGAGGCCGTCTGACGTCGGTGGGTGAACCGAGACGAACCCTCGTGCTCGGTGGAGCCAGATCCGGGAAGTCCGGGCACGCGGAATCGCTTGCCGTTCTCGAGCCGGTTCGCTACCTCGCGACCGGTCGGCGGGACGCCACCGACGAGGACTGGCAGCTTCGTATCGAGCGTCACCGTGCGTCGAGACCGACACACTGGTCCACCGTCGAAACCGTCACGTCTCTGTCCGGTGTCGTGACGCAGCCGTGGGACGGCACCACCGTCGTCGACGATCTGGGAACGTGGCTGACGGGAATGCTCGACGATGCACAGGCCTGGGAGCTCCCCCGCGGCACGATCGCACCGGCTGTCGACGATCTGGTTCGAGCAGTCGCGGACTGCCCGTCCCACCTTGTGCTCGTCAGCCCCGAAGTCGGCTTGTCCGTGGTGCCCGAATCCCGTTCCGGTCGCCTCTTCCGAGACGAGCTGGGCTTGCTCAATTCTCGGCTCGCGGCAGTATGTGACAGGGTTCTGCTGGTCGTCGCAGGACTCGCGCTGACCCTCAAAGACCCTCCGGCGGACTTCATCACCGCGAAAGGCACAGTGTGACAATTCTTTCGGAAGAGGATTCGGCGTCGTCGCCGTTTCGTCCGGTGACAGCTCCGTCGGACTCGGCTCGATCGGCCGCCGCCGACCGGCAACAGGAATTGACCAAGCCTGCCGGAAGCCTCGGTCGCCTCGAGGCGCTCGGTGAGTGGATCGCCGCCTGCCAGGACGCCTGCCCGCCGCGGTCTCTCGAACGAGTGCGTGTCGTCGTCTTCGCCGGCGATCACGGCGTGGCCGCACACGGGGTCTCTGCCTACCCTCGCGAGGTGACGGCTCAGATGGTCGCGAACATCCGCGCCGGCGGCGCAGCGGTCAACGTACTCGCGGCCATCGCCGGTGCCGCGGTTCGGGTTGTCGACATCGCGGTCGACGCCGATACGGATTCTTCGGTGTCCGCGTTCAAGATTCGACGGTCCAGTGGCTCGATCGACCGCGAGGATGCACTCACCGAGGACGAGGTTCAGGCCGCGATCGCCGCTGGAGCCGCCATCGCCGACGAAGAGGTCGACGGCGGGGCAGATCTCCTCATCGCAGGCGATATGGGTATCGGAAACACCACTCCGGCAACGGTATTGATCGCCACCCTGACCGATACCGAGCCGGTTGCCGCCGTCGGCCGCGGCACCGGAATCGACGACGCGGGGTGGATCAGGAAGACTGCAGCGATCCGGGACGCGATGCGTCGAGCCCGGCCGGTCGCGAAGAACCCCACCGATCTGCTGCGAGTCGCGGGCGGTGCCGACATCGCGGCCCTCGCCGGCTTTCTGGCACAGGCAGCGCATCGGCGAACCCCGGTGATTCTGGACGGCCTGGTGGTGACCGCGGCCGCATTGGTGGCCGAGGACGCGGCGGCCGGAGCACGCAACTGGTGGGTTGCCGGGCATCGCTCGGCCGAGCCTGCCCATTCACTTGCGTTGCGGCACTTGCGTCTCGAACCGATCGTGGAGCTCGGGATGCGACTGGGCGAAGGTTCGGGAGCGCTGGCGGCGTTGCCTCTGGTTCGTGCGGGTGTCGGCACCCTCAATTCGATGGCAACCTTCGTCGACTCCGGTGTCAGTACCGGCGACAGCGAAGCCCGCAGCACTGCCGAAGACCGCAGCACCGCCGAAGACCACTGACTGTGCGCAGCCCAGCCGATTCACTGGTGCTCGCGTTCTCCTGGCTGACGGTGCTTCCCGTGCGCGGCCCCGACGAGGTCGACAGGGACTCCGCCGGGCGCGCGATAGCGCTCGCTCCAGTCGTCGGTATCGCCCTCGGCAGCATCAGCGCGATCGTTCTGTGGGTGTCGATCACGGCGGGCCTGACGCCTCTCCTCGGCGGACTGCTAGCCGTCGCGGCCTCGGCATTGCTCACTCGCGGCATGCATCTGGACGGCTTGGCCGACACCGCGGACGGACTGGGCTGCTACGGACCTCCCGAGCGCGCGCGAGAAGTCATGAAGTCCGGCAGTGCGGGGCCGTTCGGAGTTGCGACCATCGCACTCGTTCTGGCAGTACAGGCCGCGAGCCTGGGCCAGCTCGCGCACCAACAGCTGTGGTGGGCCATTGCAGTTCTGCCGGTGATCAGCCGGGTGTCGGTGGTCCTGGCCTGCCGCCGGGGTACGGACGCGTCGTCGCCGAACGGTTTCGGCGCTCTCGTCGCGGGCACGCAGTCGAACATGGCACCAGCGCTGTGGGTGGTTGTCGCAGTGGCGATCTCGGTGTTCGCACATCCCGACCGCCCGTGGCAGGGCCCCCTGGTGGTCATCGCCGTACTCGCCGTCGCAGTAATTCTCACTCGCCACTGCGTGCGACGCTTCGGCGGGCTCTCCGGCGACGTGCTCGGAGCCGGAATCGAGACCACCACCGCGCTGGCCGCGGTCGGCCTGCTTCTGGGAAGCTAGCGGAGCGTGGTCATCCAGCCGTGCGTATCGGCAAACGTGCCGCGCTGAATGCCGGTGAGCGTGTCGCGCAGTGCGAGCGTGATCTCGCCGGGCTCGCCGCCTGCGATCTCGAACGCCCCCTCGGTGGACTTGACGCTACCCACCGGTGTGATGACCGCTGCTGTGCCGCAAGCGAACACCTCGGTGATCTCGCCGGAGTCGGCCCCCTTTCGCCACTCCTCGGTGGAGATCCGACGCTCTTCGACGGGGATGCCTGCGTCGGTCGCCAGGGCCAGCAGCGAGTCACGAGTGATGCCGGGGAGCAGTGACCCGGACAGCGACGGCGTCACCAGTCGTGCGTCGGAGCCCGAGCCGAAGACGAAGAACAGGTTCATCCCGCCCATCTCCTCGACGTACCGGCGCTCGATGGCATCGAGCCAGACCACCTGATCGCATCCTTCATCGCTGGCCTGTGCCTGCGCCAGCAGAGATGCGGCGTAGTTGCCCGCGAACTTCGCGTCTCCGGTGCCGCCCGGTGCCGCCCGGACGTATTCGGTCGACAGCCAGACGCTCACCGGCTTGACGCCTCTGGGGAAGTACGCACCTGCGGGAGAGGCGATCAACATGTAGCGGTACGAATCGGCCGGGCGGACACCGAGTCCGGCTTCGGTGGAGAACATGTACGGCCGGACGTAGAGCGCGTCCTCGCCGCCTGCCGCGGGGACCCAGTCGTGGTCGAGTTCGAGCAGCTTCTCGATCGATCCGATGAACAGCTCGTCGGGCAACTCCGGCATCGCCAGACGGCGAGCCGAGGAGCGGAAGCGCTCGGCGTTGGAGTGCACCCGGAAGGTCGAGAGGTCGCCGTTCGGCTGACGGTAGATCTTGAGTCCCTCGAAGATGGCCTGGCCGTAGTGCAAGACCATCGCGGCGGGGTCGAGCTCGATCGGACCGTACGGCGCGATCGTGGCATCGTGCCATCCGCCGTCACGGGTGTAGTCGATGTACACCATGTGATCGGTGAAATGTTTTCCGAAACCGGGTGCAGCGAGCACCGCGTCGCGCACGGCGGGCGTAGCGGGCGAGGGATGCTGCACGTACGTGAATTCGGAGACACCTGTCATGCCCGAGATCCTATCGTCACGGCCACCGAGCTCTCGCGCGGTCACCTGGTCTTCACTGCGACGAAGGGCGGCGCGACCACTTCGCAGCGCAACGCTCGCCCACGAACGTCGACTTCGACCTCCGAGCCCACCGCAGGAGCGGCCTCCGCGTCGAGCAGGGCGAGGGCGATTCCGATCTTCAGCGACGGCGAGAACGTGCCGGACGTCGTCGTTCCGATCTGCTGTCCCGATGCCTTGACGGCAAGGCCCGGGCGCAGGACACCGCGATCGAGAGCCCTCAGTCCACGCAGCACACGCGCCGGTCCGCTCTCCTTCTCCGAGGACAAGGCTTCCTTGCCCCAGAACGCATCCTTCTTCCACCCGATAGCCCAGCCGCAGCGCGCCTCGAGAGGCGAGATGTCCAGTGCCAGTTCGTGTCCGTGCAACGGGTAACCCATCTCGGTGCGCAGTGTGTCGCGCGCTCCGAGCCCGCACACCTGTCCCCCACGAGACCGCACTGCTGCCATCAGCGCCCGGAAGAGCGGTTCCACGTCGCCCGCGGGTGGAACCAGTTCGTAGCCGTGCTCGCCGGTGTATCCGGTTCGGCAGACTCGCACCGCAACCGAATTCCAGGTGGCGTCCTCGAACGCCATGTAGTCCATGTCGGTCGGCAGGCCCAGTTCCTGAAGAACCTCGGTCGATTTCGGTCCCTGCACGGCCAGGACTCCGAACTCACGGTGCTGGTTCACCACCGAAATCCCGTCGGGTGCCTGCTCGGCCATCGCCGCGACGACGGCCGCCGTGTTCGCCGCGTTCGGCACCAGAAAGACATCCTCGTCCGAGACGTAGTATGCGATCAGGTCGTCGACGACGCCGCCGGATTCGGTGCAGCACAGCGTGTACTGCGCCTTGCCCGGTTCTATTCGGTTCAGATCGTTGGTGAGAACGGAGTTCACGAACGCAGCGGCTCCGGGTCCGGTCACCGACGCCTTGCCGAGATGCCCGACATCGAACAGACCCACGGCCTCTCGCACTGCCGTGTGTTCGACGACGACCCCGGCGTACGACACCGGCATGGTCCAGCCGCCGAAAGGTGCGAATGTCGCACCCAATTCGGTGTGCACGGCGTGAAGTGGTCCCTCGATCAGCTCGGTGTCGGTCATGGCGGTCACGCTAGCTCACATCGCGGCCGTCGCGGGCCCGGCAGACCGACTGCGTCCCTCGACGAGTCGTCATTAGGATCGAGGTACGTACACGTCAACCCCTACAGGAGCAGCCACGTGCCTTCACCCTCGACGCCTTCCCGCACTCTCGGACCCGACCTGGTCCTCGCGGGCAAGCTCGGTAAGAAAGTCGACGTTCTCGTCGTCGCGCTGAGTACCAGCGACGACGGCCTCGAGCTCGCCATCACCGACGACATCTCCGACGACGCCGTCGCTGCTGCGCTGCTCGATTCCTTCGAGTCCGTCGGTGCCACCGGCAAGGCCGATGAACTGGTGCGCATTCCGGCACCGGCCGGCCTGTCCGTGGACAGCGTGTTGGCCGTCGGCCTCGGTAGCGCAGCCGACATCGACAGCGAGCGCATCCGGCAGTCCGCCGGAACCGCGGCTCGTGCACTGAAGGCCGTCGATACGGTGGCGACCACGTTGTCGGCACTCGATCTCGGTGCGACCGCGGAGGGGTTCTTCCTCGGCGCGTATCAGTTCACCGCGTTCAAGTCCTCGCTCTCGGCCCCGAAGGCGGACGGTCTTCCCCTCGCCCGCGTCGAGTTGCTCGTGCCCGACACGCGCTCGAAGGAAGCGAAGAACGAGCTGGCACGCTCGATCGCCATTGCCGAATCCGTTGCTGTAGCACGTGATTTCGTCAATACTCCGCCGAGTCACCTCTACCCTGAGGAGTTCGCGGCGCAGGCGAAGGCGCTGGGTACGGCTGCAGGCCTGAAGGTCGAGATCCTCGACGACAAGACACTGGAGAAGGACGGCTACGGCGGCATCTACGGCGTCGGCAAGGGTTCTTCACGCCTGCCCCGACTGGTTCGCCTGACTCACTCGGGCGGCAAGCGGGGCGCGAAGAAGGTCGCCCTGGTGGGCAAAGGCATCACGTTCGACACCGGCGGCATCTCCATCAAACCCGCTGCGGGCATGGAGAACATGACCTCGGACATGGGCGGTGCGGCTGCGGTCATCGCGACGGTGATCCTGGCCGCCAAGGTCGATCTGCCGCTCGACGTCGTCGCGACGGTGCCGATGGCCGAGAACATGCCGTCGGGCACAGCGCAGCGTCCGGGCGACGTACTGACCCAGTACGGCGGCATCACCGTGGAGGTCATCAACACCGACGCCGAAGGCCGCTTGGTGTTGGCCGACGCGATCGTGCGTGCCTGCGAGGACGATCCGGATTACCTCATCGACACCGCGACACTGACCGGGGCCCAGGTGGTCGCGCTCGGCAATCGGACGCCAGGAGTCATGGGCACCGAGGACTTCCGCGACCGCGTCGCCGAAATCTCTCAGGCCATCGGCGAGAACGCGTGGCCGATGCCGTTGCCGAAAGAGATCCGACGTGAACTCGATTCCAAGGTGGCCGATCTGGCGAACGTCACCAACGGCCGCGCCGGTGGAATGCTGGCCGCTGCGCTGTTCTTGAAGGAGTTCGTCCCCGAGGGCGTCGAATGGGCTCACATCGACGTCGCGGGACCGGCGTACAACACCGGCGGGCCCTTCGGGTACACCGGCAAGGGCGGCACCGGCGTTCCGGTACGGACGATGTTCGCGGTCCTCGAGGACATCGTCGAGAACGGCTGATGGCACAGTCCGTGCGTGCGGATCGAAATCTGCACGCACGGATTTCGGTCAGAGATCGCGCTGCTGCTGTTCGCGCTTCTTGATGATCTTCTGGCGAGCGTCGTGATCGCGCATGCGCTGGGGGTAGCCGGTCTTGCGCACGTCGTAGACCGGCATCTTCAGGTCGCGTCCGATCTTTCGTGCATATTTTTCATCCAGCGGCCGACGGGTCCACTCGCCGTCGTTCGCGATGAGCACCACCGTCAGCGGGGTCACCGTCGTCTTCGGCTCGACGTAGGCCTCGACACCGATTCGAGCGGCCGTCCAATCGGCCAGGTACTGGGCAACCGACCCCTCGGGGCCACGTTTCGCGGACCCGCCGCTTCGTTTGAGTCGATCGAACAATCCCACGAGAACATCCTTTTCGTACGGCCGATGAATCACCGGTTCGGGTGCCGGAATGTTGTTACCCGCCAGTTTGCCAGGCGTGTTTCCGCGCCCTAGGGGAACGGCGAGGCGATAACAATGGAAGGATGACATTAGAGGGTTCAGCTCTCTTGATAGTGAACCAAGGCTCGTGAAGTGAGTAAGTGAATTGCCGAGAGGGAGTGTCTACGTGGGCGCTGTGTCGAGCCGAACACGCTCGATCGGTGTTCTGTGCACCGGCGCCTCCGTCGAACCGAATCACGCAACTCTCGTCCATGAACCCTGTTCCGCCAGCACAATGGTCTGCGACCACGAGTCGTCGAACCACATCACCCGCACACAACTGTCGAGGAGTCAACAGACATGGCCTTCTCCGTCCAGATGCCAGCTCTTGGTGAGAGCGTCACCGAGGGAACTGTCACGAGGTGGCTCAAACAAGAAGGCGACACCGTCGAAGTCGACGAGCCATTGCTCGAAGTCTCCACGGACAAGGTCGATACCGAGATCCCGTCGCCTGCAGCCGGTGTTCTGACCAAGATCGTCGCTCAGGAAGACGACACCGTCGAGATCGGTGGCGAGCTCGCCCAGATCGGTGACGCAGGCGAGGCTCCCTCGTCCGACGCGCCGGCCGAGGAAGCTGCGCCCGCTGAGGAGTCGGCACCCGAGGAAGCTGCCGAGGAGCCCACTCCCGCAGCCGAGCCCGAGCCACAGGCCGAGGAGGAGGCACCCGCAGCGAGTGCATCGTCCGACTCGTCCGGATCAGGCACCCCGGTGACGATGCCCGAGTTGGGCGAGTCCGTCACCGAGGGCACCGTGACCCGTTGGCTCAAGGCCGTCGGCGACGAGGTTGCTGTCGACGAACCACTGCTCGAGGTCTCCACCGACAAGGTCGACACCGAGATCCCGTCTCCGGTCGCCGGAACTCTGCTCGAGATCTCCGCCGAGGAAGACGACACGGTCGCCGTCGGTGGCCAGCTCGCCGTCATCGGATCGGGATCGCCGGCCGAGAAGGCCCCCGAGCCCGAGGCCACCCCGGAGCCCGAAGCCCCCAAGGCCGAAGAGCCGAAGAAGGAAGAGCCCAAGAAGGAGGCTCCCAAGCAGGAAGCCCCGAAGGCCGAACCGAAGCCCGAACCCAAGGCCGAGCCCAAGCAGGAGGCTCCGAAGGCTGCTCCCGCCAAGGAGTCGGCACCGTCGGGTGATTCCAGCCCGTACGTCACGCCGTTGGTTCGGAAGCTGGCGTCGGACAACGATGTCGACCTCTCGACGGTCAAGGGCACCGGTGTCGGTGGACGCATCCGCAAGCAGGATGTGCTCGCTGCTGCCGAGGCCAAGAAGGCTCCGGCTGCTCCGGCCGCCGAGGCTGCGCCCGCCGCGGCCGCCAAGCCCGCTGCGCCGGCCACGGCCGGTGTTCGTCCCGAGCTCGCGCATCTTCGTGGCACCACGCAGAAGATCAACCGGATCCGGCAGATCACCGCGAAGAAGACGCGTGAGTCGCTGCAGACCTCTGCACAGCTCACCCAGACCTTCGAGGTGGACGTCACCAAGATCGCCGGTCTGCGGACGAAGGCGAAGGCGAAGTTCGCCGAGAACGAGGGCGTCAACCTGACGTACCTGCCGTTCTTCGCGAAGGCCGTCGTCGAAGCTCTGAAGGCGCACCCCAACGTCAACGCGAGCATCAACGAGGAAGCCAAGGAGATCACGTACCACGCCGATGTCCACCTCGGTATCGCCGTGGACACCGAGCAGGGTCTGCTCTCCCCCGTCATCCACAATGCGGGCGACCTGTCGCTCGCCGGGCTGGCTCGGGCGATCAACGACATCGCCACCCGTGCACGCTCGGGTGGGCTCAAGCCCGACGAGCTGTCCGGTGGCACGTTCACGATCACCAACATCGGCAGCCAGGGTGCATTGTTCGACACCCCGATCCTGGTTCCGCCGCAGGCCGCCATGCTGGGCACGGGCGCAATCGTCAAGCGTCCGGTCGTCGTCAAGGACGACTCGGGCAACGAGTCGATCGGTGTTCGCTCGATGTGCTACCTGCCGCTCACCTACGACCACCGCCTGGTGGACGGAGCCGATGCGGGACGCTTCCTCACGACGATCAAGCAGCGTCTCGAAGTGGCGTCGTTCGAGGCCGATCTCGGCCTGTAGGCAACCGGCGAATCGCGACTCTCACGTATTCTGGTGAGAGCGCGAAACATTCGCATCGGAGTCTCGAAAAGAGGGGCACGAACCGTGCATCCGGGGCATCATTCGTTCGCGAATGATGCCCCGTTTGCGTCAAGGAGGCTTTCGTTCACATGCGCGTAGTCATTGCAGGTTCATCAGGTTTGATCGGCACGGCCCTGGTCGCAGCGCTGCGGGGCCGTAGCCACGACGTCACCCGCCTGGTTCGGAGATCACCGGCCGGACCCGACGAGTCGCAGTGGGATCCATCGCGCGGAAGCGTCGATGCGGCCGCGCTCGACGGAGCCGACGCGATCGTCAACCTCTGTGGTGTCGGAATCGGTGACAAGAGATGGTCCGGTGCGTACAAGCAGTTGGTGCGGGACAGCCGCATCGCTCCCACCGAAGTACTCGCCGGGGCTGCCGCCGACGCGGGTGTGCCCACTCTGATCAACGCGAGTGGCGTCAACTTCTACGGCGACACGGGCGATCGGGTGGTCGACGAGACGGCTCCGGTCGGTGAGGGGTTCCTTGCCGAGGTCTGTCGTGATTGGGAGAACGCCACGTCTGCGGCGTCGGACGCGGGTGTTCGCACGATCATGCTGCGCAGCGGTGTCGTGCTGTCGCAGCGTGGCGGCATGTTGGGCAAGCTTCGGCCGCTGTATCTGTTCGCCCTCGGCGGGCGGCTCGGCAGTGGCCGCCAGTACTTCCCGTGGATTTCTCTCGAGGACGAGATCGGCGCCATCGTCCACGGCATCGAGAACGACTCCCTGCGTGGCCCGGTCAACATGGTCGGTCCCACTCCGGTGACCAACGCGCAGTTCAACAGTGCGATGTCGCGCGCGGTGCACCGTCCGGCCCCCTGGGTCGTCCCCGGCTTCGCACTGAAGGCGGTGATCGGAGAATTCGCCGAGGAGGCCATTCTCACCGGGCCACGGGCAATTCCGAAGGCTCTGGAGGACGCGGGCTACACCTTCGAGCACAACACCGTGGGAGAGGCACTGCGGGTGGCCGTCGGCTCCTGACGCGGCGTACCGTTCCGATTCATGAGTGATGCGAACTCTTCGTCGGCCGCAGTGTCGGCGCGCGCGAGCTCCGAACCGATGGTGGTGCGCGAGTTGGGCACCGTCGAGTACACCGAGGCCTGGGCACTGCAGCGCGAGCTGGCCGGTGCCCGGGCGGACGGTGTCGGATCCGACACGCTGCTGCTGCTCGAACATCCATCCGTCTACACGGCAGGTCGGCGCACTGCCGAGGAAGACATGCCGCGGGACGGCACTCCCGTCGTCGAGGTCGATCGTGGCGGCAAGATCACCTGGCACGGTCCGGGCCAACTGGTGGGTTATCCCATCGTGAAGCTCGAGCAGCCGATCGACGTCGTCAAGTACGTGCGCCGGATCGAGGAAGCTCTGATCTCCGTCGTGTCCGGGTACGGCATCGCCTGCGGACGCGTCGACGGCCGATCGGGAGTGTGGTTGGCGGCCGAGATGCGCGACGGCGCGTGGCTTCCCGAACGCAAGATCGCTGCCATCGGAGTACGCGTTCAGCGTGGGGTGACGCTGCACGGTTTCTCACTGAACTGCAACGCCGCCATGACGGGCTTCGATGCGATCGTCCCGTGTGGCATCGCCGATGCTGGTGTGACGTCGCTGTCGCTGGAGCTGGGCCGAGACGTCACCGTCGGCGAGGTCACCGCTGCTGTCACCGAGGCCGTTCGGGCCGCGCTGGACGGGTCGATGCGCGTGGAGGATCACGAGATCGAACATCCGGCCGTCACGAGTGCGTCGATCAACCCGCAGTTCACCACGGTTCGCTTCGGCGCGTAGCATCGATTCTGTGACTGTGGCCCCAGAAGGACGCAAGCTGCTCCGCCTCGAGATCCGAAACGCGGAGACCCCCATCGAACGCAAACCCAACTGGATCAAGACCAAAGCGAAGATGGGCCCGGAATACACCGAGCTCAAGGGTCTTGTGAAGCGTGAAGGTCTGCACACGGTGTGCGAGGAAGCCGGCTGCCCCAATATCTACGAATGCTGGGAAGATCGCGAAGCGACCTTCCTCATCGGCGGTGAGCAATGCACCCGCCGTTGCGATTTCTGTCAGATCGACACCGGCAAGCCGGAAGACCTCGATCGAGACGAGCCGCGCCGGGTGGCCGAGAGCGTGCAGGCCATGGGTCTGCGCTACTCCACGATCACCGGCGTTGCTCGGGACGATCTCGAGGACGGTGGCGCGTGGCTGTACGCCGAGACGGTGCGGTACATCAAGAAGCTGAACCCCAACACCGGCGTCGAGCTGTTGATCCCGGATTTCAACGCCAAGCCGGATCAGCTGGCCGAGGTGTTCTCCTCCCGTCCCGAGGTGTTGGCGCACAACGTCGAGACGGTGCCGCGCATCTTCAAGCGCATCCGCCCCGCCTTCCGGTACCAGCGGTCGATGGACGTCATCACCGCGGCCCGCGACGACGGTCTGGTCACCAAGTCGAATCTGATCCTCGGCATGGGTGAGACCCCGGAAGAGGTGCAGGAAGCCATTCGTGACCTGCACGAGGCCGGTTGCGACATCCTGACCATCACCCAGTACCTGCGCCCGTCGCCGCGCCACCACCCGGTCGAGCGTTGGGTCAAGCCGGAAGAGTTCGTCGAGCACTCCGATTACGCCACCGAGATCGGGTTCGCCGGTGTGCTGGCCGGTCCGTTGGTCCGCTCCTCGTACCGCGCCGGACGCCTCTACGCACAGGCCATGGCGCATCACGGCCGTGAATTGCCCGAGAGCATGAGCCACCTGACCGATGGTGGCGAGGCCTCTCAGGAGGCCAGCTCGTTGATGGCTCGTCTGGCCGCGCGCTGATCGTCGTTCCCAATCCGGAGCGGTGCGAGTGAGCGTCGGCACAGGACGTATCCTGTGAGGTATGGCGAACGGCAGTAAGGCTGGCAAAGCAGCAAAGCCCAGCAAGGAAGCAAAAGCGGCTGCCAAGGCGGCGCGCAAGCAGGCATCGAGGGAACGGCGCAAGCAGCTCTGGCAGGCGTTTCAGATGCAGCGCAAGGACGACAAGGTTCTCCTGCCGCTGATGATCGGGTCGGTGGTCGGGCTGGGGCTCCTCGGATTCCTCATCGGCCTGGCCTTCGGTTTCCAGTGGTTCCTGCTCCCCATCGGACTGCTCCTGGGAGTCCTGGTTGCGTTCATCATCTTCGGTCGCCGCGTGCAGAAGTCGGTGTACAAGAAGGCCGACGGCCAGGCCGGAGCGGCCGCGTGGGCCCTGGACAATCTGCAGGGGTCGTGGCGGGTGACCAACGCGATCGCCGGAACCACCCACCTCGACGCCGTGCATCGTGTGATCGGCAAGCCCGGTGTCATCCTCGTGGCCGAGGGTGCTCCGCACCGCGTGAAGTCGTTGTTGGCTCAGGAGAAGAAGAAGACCGCCCGCTTGGTGGGCGACACTCCGATCTACGACATCATCGTCGGCAACGAGGAGAACCAGATTCCGCTGTCGGGTCTGCAGAAGTACCTGTCGAAGTTGCCGAAGAACATCGACGGCAAGCGCATGGACACCATCGAGTCGCGGCTGTCCGCACTCGGCACCAAGGGTGGCCCGGCGATGCCGAAGGGACCCATTCCCGGCGGAGCCAAGATGAAGGGCGTTCAGCGGACCATGAAGCGCCGCTAGCACTCACGACCACTCGAAACAGCCCTGGTGCGACGACCCCTCAGCGGGTCCGCAGCAGGGCTGTTCCCGTTGCGCGGTCGTGCATTCCTCGGCCGTCCATGTCGGTCACGACGGCCGGGACGACGAACAGCAGAATCAACTGGCGCACCAGGGCTCGGACGAAGCCGACCCGCGCGTTGGCATCGATGCGTGCCACCTGAACACCGACGACGAACTGCCCCGGGGTGAACGAGAACAGTGAGACGCTCACCAGTCCCACTCCGAACCACACGGCCAGCACGATCGTCGAGATCAGGCCACTGGTGGTGTATCCGCCGAGAATCAGCGACGCCACGCCGGTGGCCATCGTCCAATCCAGCACCAGCGCGAGGACTCTGCGTCCGGTACCTGCCAGCGATCCGACGCCCTGCTGCGGCAGACCCAACTCCTCCCCACGGAAGTTCTGGGGTTCACGTGGGTTCGCCGAGGCCGGTCCGGACAACCAGGACCCTGTCATTCGTGCCATGATTCCAAGGATAGGCGCGGTCGGGCACACGGGAAAACACCTGGACGTACTGTTGTCCGTGCCAGTCGTGAGCCAGGACGTGTAACACGGGCGAAACACGAGCTTGACGGGCGGGCAACACCAAGTCCATACCGTCAGGTCGACGGACTCAACAAAGGAGCAAAAGCGTGGCGTTTTCCACGGCCCAAGAGGTCATCAAGTTCATCGCAGATGAAGGAATCGAATACGTCGACATCCGGTTCACGGATTTGCCGGGTGCACAGCAGCACTTCTCGATCGCCGCCAAGGCGTTCACGGCAGACACACTGGAAGACGGCCTCGCGTTCGACGGCTCGTCCGTCCGCGGCTTCCAGTCCATTCACGAGTCCGACATGATTCTGCTTCCGGACTACGCCACCGCTCAGGTCGATCCCTTCCGCAATGCGAAGACGCTGAACATCGACTTCTTCGTTCACGACCCGTTCACGCGTGAGGCCTACAGCCGCGACCCGCGCAACGTCGCACGCAAGGCCGAGGAGTACTTGGCGAGCACCGGCATCGCCGACACCGCTTACTTCGGTGCCGAGGCCGAGTTCTACATCTTCGACTCCGTGCGCTTCGATTCGCAGGCGAACGGCGCGTTCTACGAGGTCGACTCGTCCTCGGGTTGGTGGAACACCGGAGCCGAGACCGAGGCCGACGGCAGCCCGAACCTCGGTTACAAGGTGCGTTTCAAGGGTGGCTACTTCCCCGTCGCTCCGTACGACCACTACGTCGACCTGCGCGACCAGATCTCGACCAACCTGCAGAACGCTGGCTTCGAGCTCGAGCGTGCGCACCACGAGGTCGGCACCGGCGGCCAGCAGGAGATCAACTACAAGTTCAACACGCTGCTTCGCGCAGCGGACGACCTGCAGCTGTTCAAGTACATCGTCAAGAACACCGCATGGCAGAACGGCAAGTCGGCGACGTTCATGCCGAAGCCGCTGTTCGGCGACAACGGCTCGGGCATGCACGTGCACCAGTCCCTGTGGAAGGACGGCAAGCCTCTCTTCCACGACGAGGCCGGATACGCCGGACTGTCGGATCTCGCTCGCCACTACATCGGCGGCATCCTGCACCACGCGCCGTCGCTGCTGGCGTTCACCAACCCGACGATCAACTCGTACCACCGTCTGGTGCCGGGCTACGAGGCCCCCATCAACCTGGTCTACAGCCAGCGCAACCGCTCCGCTGCTGTGCGTATCCCGATCACCGGCAACAACCCGAAGGCCAAGCGCCTCGAGTTCCGTGCGCCGGACTCCTCGGGTAACCCGTACCTGAACTTCGCCGCTCAGATGATGGCGGGTCTGGACGGAATCAAGAACAAGATCGAGCCGATGGCTCCGGTCGACAAGGATCTCTACGAGTTGCCGCCCGAGGAAGCCAAGAACATTCCTCAGGCACCTACCTCGCTGAATGCCGTGATCGACCGGCTCGAGGCCGATCACGACTACCTCACCGAGGGTGGCGTCTTCACCACCGACCTGATCGAGACCTGGATCTCGCTCAAGCGCGAGCAGGAAATCGCTCCGGTGAACCTGCGTCCGCACCCGTACGAGTTCTCGCTGTACTACGACGTGTGATCGTCTGATTTCACGCTGACAACGCCCGGCCGAATCCTTTCGGCCGGGCGTTGTTGCGTTCCCGGGCAGTAACCGATCGGCAACGCTTACGGCAATCGACGAAGAATTCAGACCGGTCGGCGTTTGATTGTCGGTACGCGGGGTAAAGGTATTTATCCGCTACGGGCGAACAGAGGACGCAACTGCATGGATGCACTGTGGGAATTCATCGTCGGACGGCGAAGGCAGTTGGCGATCGACTCCTATTTGCACGTCTCGGCCGTCGTTCAGTGCGTCGTCATCGCCACCGTCATCGGTGTCGCGATCGGTGTTCTGGTCTACCGCAGCCCCGCTGGGTCGGCGATCGCGACGGCTCTCGCGAGCACGATCCTGACGATCCCCTCGTTCGCGCTGCTGGGAGTTCTCATCCCCATCATGGGATTGGGCGTTCGGCCGACGGTGACCGCGTTGGTTCTGTATTCGCTGCTGCCGATCATTCGCAACACCGTGGTGGGTCTCGCTGCAGTCGATCCGGCTGTCGCCGACGCCGCCCGCGGTATCGGAATGAGTCGCACGCTGGTGCTGCGACGCATCGAAATCCCTCTCGCCTGGCCGTCGATTCTGACCGGGATGCGGATCAGCACACAGATGGCCATGGGCATCCTGGCCATCGCTGCGTACGCGAAAGGCCCTGGCCTGGGCAACCTGTTGTTCTCCGGGCTCGCTCGCGTAGGAAGCCCCACAGCCCTACCGCAGGCCCTCACCGGCACTGTCCTGATCGTCCTGCTGGCGTTGATCCTGGACGGGATCTACGTGTTGATCGGCAAACTGACCACCTCGAGGGGTATCCGTGAGTGACTCGACCCGTACATCCAACGTCTCCGGCGCGGAAATCGTGCTCGAGAACGTGACCAAGAGCTACCCGGGGCAGAAGCTCGCCGCGGTGGACAACGTGTCCATGACGATTCCTGCCGGCGAGGTCGTCGTTCTGGTCGGGCCCTCGGGCTGCGGCAAGACGACGACGATGCGCATGATCAATCGGCTCATCGAACCGACGTCGGGCCGCATCACGATCGGTGGAAAGGATGCGCTCTCGATCGACCCCAACGAGTTGCGTCGCACCATCGGCTATTCCATCCAGCAGGCGGGTCTGTTCCCGCACATGACGATCGCGCAGAACGTCGGCATGGTGCCCGGGCTCATCGGATGGAACAAGAAACGCATCGACGATCGCACCGACGAGATGCTCGATCTCGTCGGGCTCGACCCTGCCGTGTACCGCCAGCGCTATCCGCGTCAGCTCTCCGGTGGCCAGCAGCAGCGTGTCGGCGTCGCCCGCGCTCTCGCCGCCGATCCCCCGGTGCTGTTGATGGACGAGCCCTTCGGCGCGGTCGATCCGATCACGCGAGGACTGTTGCAGGACGAGTTGATGCGGCTGCAGGCGGAACTGGGCAAGACCATCGTGTTCGTGACCCACGATTTCGACGAGGCCGTCAAGCTCGGTGATCGAATAGCGGTGCTCGGAAACCAATCGACGATTCTCCAGTACGACACTCCCGAGGCCGTTCTGGCCAACCCCGCCGACGACACCGTCGCCGGATTCGTCGGGGCCGGAGCCGCGTTGAAGCAGCTGACTCTGATGCGCGTACGCGACATCGAACTGTCCGACGTTCCCGTCTTCGGCGAGGACGACTCGGTGGAGACTATGAACATCGCTCTCGGCTCCGATCCGGAGGCGTGGGGAATCATCCTCGACGCGCGCAAGCGGCCGCTTCGCTGGACCGATCGCCGCCACCTCGTGGGGGTCGGCAGCCTGCGCGATGTGGGTGTGCCGATGGGCGAGATGGTCTCGACGCAGTCCACCCTGCAGGACGCACTGGAAGCTCTTCTCTCCGAGGGCAATGCGACGGCCACCGTGACCGGCAACCGCGGCGAGTACGTCGGCACCGTGACGATCGACGTGTTGATCGACACCATCAAATCCCTGCGGTCTCAGCACGCCAACGATCACGACGAGGCGCGCAGCGACGTCGGGACGCCGTCGTGACCGCACTCGCCGACGCCGGCGAAACCACGAAGGACACCGCGCGCGCCGCCAAGCGGGCCGAGCGACTCCGGCTACTCATCCAGCCCGTGGTCATCCTCGTCATAGTGGCGGTGCTCTTGGTCTACACGTTCAGCCGGGACCTGACCGCCACCCAGTCGGGCACCCTCAACGCCGGCAGCATCACCACCGCCGTCCGCGAGCACGTGGCGATCACGTTCGTCGTGACGGCACTCGTTCTCGCCATCGCGGTGCCGCTCGGAATTCTGCTGACGCGGCCCGGGTATCGGAAGCTGGCTCCGTTGTTCATCGGTATCGCCAACATCGGTCAGGCAGCGCCGGCCGTCGGACTGCTCGTTCTGTTGTTCCTGGCCACCGGATGGACCGGATTCACTGCGGGCGTTCTGCCCATCGCGTTCTACTCTTTGCTCCCGGTTCTGCGGAACACCATGCTGGGCTTCCAGACGGTGGACCCGAACTACATCGATGCCGCACGCGGGCAGGGCATGTCGAACATGGGCATCCTGCGGCGCATCGAGTTTCCCCTCGCGGTTCCGTTCATTCTCGCGGGTCTGCGGACCTCGCTGGTGTTGGCTGTGGGCACCGCGACCCTGAGTTTCCTCGTCGGAGCGGGCGGTTTGGGCGTGTTGATCGATACCGGCTACAAGCTCAACCAGCCGATCATTCTGGTGGTGGGAGCAGTTCTTGCTGTTGCTCTCGCACTGCTGGTCGACTGGCTGGGCGCACTCGCCGAGGCATTCCTCGGACCGAAAGGACTCCGCTGATGCGGCGCACCACTCGACGACTTGCGGCCCTGTGCGCCGCGGCAACCCTGGCGCTCTCGGGATGCGGATTGCAATCCGGCGGTGCCATGCCGTTGTCGGTCGAGCCGGGAAGCATCACCCCGCTCCCCGGCCTCGAAGGTGCCCAGTTCACCGTGGGATCCAAGGACTTCACCGAGCAGATCATCCTCGGCTACATCCTCGAATTCGCGTTGAGCGCGGCCGGAGCCGACGTACGGGATCTGACCAACATCGCCGGATCGCAAAGTGTGCGGCTGGCCATGCAGAGCGGTCAGGTGGACGTCGCCTACGAGTACACCGGTACCGGATGGATCAACTTCCTGGGCAACGAAACCCCCATTCCCGACGCCACCGAGCAATTCGAGGCCGTGCGCGACGCCGACAAGGCCAATGGCATCGATTGGGTCAATCCGGCCCCGATGGACAACACGTACGCGCTGGCGATGAATCAGCAGGTTGCACAGGAGACCGGGGTTCGCACCCTCTCCGACTACGCGGCGCTGGTGAACAGCGACCCCGCCGCGGCAGCACTGTGTGTGGAGACCGAGTTCAACAGTCGTCAGGACGGGTTGCCAGGCCTCGCCGCCACCTACGGGTTCGACGCCAGCACGTTGCCGGTGCAGATTCTGCAAACCGGCGTCATCTATCAGGCCACGGCCGAGGGCGCTCAGTGCCGATTCGGTGAGGTGTTCACCACCGACGGACGTATCAAGGGCCTGAATCTGGCGGTCGTCGAAGACGACAAGTCGTTCTTCCCGCGCTACAACGCAACCGTCATCATCCGCCAGGAGGTCGCCGATCAGTACCCCGAGATCGCCGAGGTGACCGCACCGATCTCGGCCGCGTTGACCAACGAGGCCATTTCCGAGCTGAACAAGCAGGTCGACATCGACGGACGCGAGCCTGCGGACGTCGCACGGGACTGGATGGTTCAGCAGGGGTTCGTCACCGTCGGAAGTGATTAGAGGCAGACGGGGACTAGTTCCCGCCGAAGGTCCTCTCCACCACTGCCTTTGCTCGACGCGTCACTCGTAGGTAGTTGTCGAGGAACGCTCCGGCGTCGCCGTTCTCCCAGCCCGCTACCTGCGCGACCGCCGACAGGACAGCTCCCGGTCGCGGCAGCTGATCGGTGGGCTTACCGCGGACCAGAACCAGCGCGTTGCGGGCCTTGGTTGCGAGAATCCACGCCTCCCTGAGCAATTCGACGTCGGTTTCGCTCATGAGCTCGGCTGCGCCGATGGCGTCGAGCGACTGCAGAGTCGAGGTGTTGTGCAGCGTCAGGACCTTGTGCGCGTACCTGAGCTGGATCAGCTGGACGGTCCACTCGATGTCTGCCAGTCCCCCACGTCCGAGCTTGGTGTGGGTGGAGGGGTCGGCCCCCTTGGGTAGACGCTCGGAGTCGATGCGCGCCTTGATGCGTCGGATTTCGCGGACCGCGTCGGCGGACACGCCGCCCTCGGGGTAGCGCACCTTGTCGGCCATCAGCAGGAATCGGATTCCGAGATCCTGGTCGCCGGCCACCTGGTGTGCGCGCAGCAGAGCCTGCACTTCCCAGGCCTGAGCCCACTGCGAGTAGTACGCGGCGTACGACGACAGGGTGCGCACCACCGGTCCGCTTCGCCCTTCCGGTCGCAGACCGGTGTCGACCTCGAGGGGCGGGTCGGTGCTGGGCGCGCCGAGCAGTTTGCGGATGCGATCGGCAATGGTGTTGGCCCACTTGACCGCAACGGTCTCGTCGGCACCGTCGACCGGATCGCAGACGAACAGGACGTCGGCGTCGCTGCCGTAGCCGAGTTCGCCGCCGCCGAGGCGCCCCATGCCGATGACGGCCAGAGTTGCCGGTGCCGGTTCCCCGCGCTCGATCTCGCTGGCGCGTACGGCTGCTGCGAGGGCGGCATTGATGACGGCGGCCCAGACCGAGGACAGCGCCCGGCACACCTGAGGCACGTCGAGCATGCCGAGGATGTCCGCCGAGGCCACGCGGGCCAGTTCGTGACGCCGCAGCGCCCGAGCTGCGTTGATCGCCCGCACCGGATCCTCGTACCGAGCCGAGGACGACAGGATGGCGCGGTACGTCTCTTCCGGCTCGACATCGAGCAGGCGCGGACCTGTAGGTCCGTCGGCGAACAGACGGATGACCTCGGGAGCTTTGATCAACAGATCCGGCACGTAGGCCGAGGAGCCGAGCACGATCATCAGGCGCTGTGCCACGGCACCCTCGTCGCGCAGCACGCGCAGGAACCACGTCTGCTCCCCCGCCGATTCGGACAGCCTGCGGTAGTTGAGCAGTCCGGCATCGGGGTCGGGGGTATCGGCGAGCCATTCGAGCAGCGTCGGAAGCAACACCGCCTGAATCTGACCGCGGCGGGTGCCCGAGGCGACGAGCGCACGCAGGTGGCCCAACGCATTCTGCGGGGTTGCGTAGCCGAGCGCAGCGAGCTGACGCGTTGCGGCGTCGGGCGTCAGACGCACCGTCTCGGAGTCGAACTTGACCACCGAGTCGAGCAACGGCCGGTAGAAGAGCTTGGCGTGCAACCGGCGGATGCGCTGCGCATTGCGCTTGATCTCGGCGTTCAGCACGCCGAGGGCGTCGCGGTTGCCGTCGGGTCGCATGTGCGCCGAACGGGCCAGCCACCGCAGGGCTTCCTCGTCGTCCTGAGGAGGCAGGGTGTGTGTGCGACGCATTCGCTGCATCTGCAGGCGGTGCTCGATCAGCCGGAGAAACTCGTAGGAGGCCGTCAGGTTCGCGGCATCGTCGCGGCCGACGTAGCCGCCCTCGGTGAGCGCGGTCAGTGCGTCGGTCGTGCCGAGAACGCGCAGCGACTCGTCGGTTCGACCGTGCACCAATTGCAAGAGCTGGACGGCGAATTCGACGTCCCGCAGGCTGCCGCGCCCGAGTTTGATCTCGCGCTCGCGGAGCTCGGGCGGCACCATCTCCTCGACGCGACGCCGCATGGCGCGCACTTCGGGCACGAAGTCCTCGCGCTGGCTGGCCAACCACACCATCGGGTTGACCGCGTCGACGTAATCGTTGCCGAGCGCGATGTCGCCGGTCATCGGACGGGCTTTGAGCAGCGCCTGGAACTCCCAGGTCTTGGCCCAACGCTTGTAGTAGGCAACATGCGAATCCAGGGTGCGGACCAGCTCGCCGCGCTTGCCCTCGGGACGCAGCGCCGCGTCCACCTCGAAGAACGCCGAGGATCCGATGCGCATCATCTCACCGGCGATGCGGCTCGCCTGCGAGTCGGCGGGCTCGGCGACGAACACGACATCGACGTCGGAGACGTAATTGAGTTCGCGCGCACCGCATTTGCCCATCGCGACGACGGCCAGACGCGTCGGACACGGAGCGTCCGGGCACACGGTGGCAACCGCCACCGCCAGTGCGGCGGTGAGCGCAGCGTCGGCCATGTCGGAAAGCTGTGACCCGACCACTGTGTACGGCAGGACGGGTTCGTTCTCGACGGTCGCGGCGAGGTCGTATGCCGCCAGCACCATGATCTGGTCGCGGTACTTCTTGCGCAGCGCGATCACCGCGGGCGGTCCTGTGACGGTCGCGCGGTACAGGTCCGGTGCGGCGTTGGGGCCGGTCTCGGGTTCGGCCCCGACGGCCTCGAGCAGTTCCGCGACCAGGGTGGCTTTGGTGGGGAGCTCGATCTTCGCCGAGACTCCGCTGCTCTGACCTTCCTTGGTCAGCAGCAGACGCCAGGTGCTGTCGTCGGCAACCAGGTGATCGGCGAGCGCACTGGAAGCGCCGACGAGGCCGAGGATGCGCCCGCGGAAGCCCTTGTCGGTGCGCAGTGCCGAGTCGAACTCGGCCCACCCGGCACCCAGCAGTTCGTACATCCGCACCAGCGTCCGCAGTGCGAGGTCCGCGTTGGGCGCACGGGAGAGCGACCACAGCAGCTCGAGGCTTTCCTCCCCCGTCCAGCCGAGGGTGCGCAGGTCGGACGGCGCAGTTTCTTCGACGAGGCCGAGACGGCCCGGTCCGGGAACGACGGATCTGGAGGTCGGAGGACGCACCATCTACAATCCACCTCGGGGTGCCACAGAATTACCTCGTCGTCAGTACACAGCGGCGCGAGGGTGCTCGCGTCGGCATCGGAACTACCATTGAAGGATCGAGTAGAACGTAGCCCATGACGACGCCGCGCTGTTAAAGACCCAGGTAGGCCTTCAGCTCGTACGGCGTGACGTGACTGCGGTATTCCTCCCACTCGCGACGCTTGTTGCGGAGGAAGAAGTCGAAGACGTGCTCGCCCAGTGCTTCGGCGACCAGTTCGGAGCCTTCCATCGCGTTCAAGGCCTGATCGAGGTTGCCCGGTAGTTCCTTGTACCCCATGGCGCGACGCTCGGCGGAGGTCAACGCCCACACGTCTTCCTCGGCCTCGGGCGGCAGGGTGTAGCCCTTCTCGATTCCGCGAAGACCGGCCGCGAGCAGCACCGCGAATGCCAGGTACGGGTTGCAGGCCGAGTCCGGGCTACGGATCTCGACGCGCCGCGAGGATGCCTTGTTCGGGGTGTACATCGGCACGCGGATCAGTGCCGAGCGGTTCGCCGGTCCCCAGGATGCAGCGGTCGGTGCTTCGCCGCCGCGCACGAGTCGCTTGTAGGAGTTGACCCACTGGTTGGTCACGGCGCTGATCTCGTTGGCGTGTTCGAGGATGCCGGCGATGAACGACTTGCCGGTCTCCGAGAGCTGCATCGGATCGTCCGGGTTGTGGAAGGCGTTGGCGTCGCCCTCGAACAGGCTCATGTGCGTGTGCATCGCCGAGCCGGCCTGGTCGCTGAACGGCTTGGGCATGAACGTCGCGCGCACACCCTCCTCGATGGCGACTTCCTTGACCACGTAGCGGAAGGTCATGATGTTGTCGGCCATCGACAGTGCGTCGGCGTAGCGGAGGTCGATCTCCTGCTGGCCGGGTGCGGCCTCGTGGTGGCTGAACTCGACCGAGATTCCCATCGACTCGAGCGCGTCGATGGCATGCCTGCGGAAGTTCGGGGCCGAGTCGTGCACGGCCTGGTCGAAGTAACCGCCGTTGTCGGCCGGGGTCGGCGGTGAGCCGTCCTGCGGGGCGTCCTTGAGCAGGAAGAATTCGATCTCGGGGTGCACGTAGCAGCTGAACCCGAGGTCCGCGGCCTTGCTCAACTGGCGACGCAACACGTGGCGCGAGTCGGCCCAGGACGGCGAGCCGTCGGGCATGGCGATGTCGCAGAACATCCGCGCCGAGTGCTGGTGGCCCTTGCTGGTGGACCACGGCAGAATCTGGAACGTCGACGGATCGGGCTTGGCCACGGTGTCGGCCTCGGACACGCGAGCGAATCCTTCGATGGCGCTACCGTCGAAACCGATTCCCTCGTCGAAAGCCCCCTCGAGCTCGGCGGGGGCGATGGCCACCGACTTGAGGTACCCGAGGACGTCGGTGAACCAGAGGCGGACGAAACGAATGTCGCGCTCTTCGAGGGTCCGGAGCACGAATTCCTTTTGACGATCCATGAACGCGAGAGTAAGCAAACGGAGTTAAATCTGTGTTACATCGTGAATTCGGTCTCACTTCGTGAAACTCTCAGCACACTTTCCAGGTGGTGAGGTAGCACGTCAGCACCGCAATCCGTCCCCCGGCGGAACCAGATCGACAAGATAGTTCACCAACGGATCGTCGATGCACTCGACGCCCGAGAAGGCGACCGTGTGCTGGGTGCCCTCGTAGGTCACCAGATCGCCGCGCAGCTGAGCAGCCAACTCCACACCTGCCTGGTACGGCGTGGCCGGATCGTCGGTCGTCGAGACCACCACCAGGTTCGGCAGTCCCTCGACGTCGACGATGTGCGGTTCGCTCGTGTTCGGCACCGGCCAGAAGGCGCACAGGTCGAGCGGCGCGTTGCCCGTCGCCCGGCCGTCGTCCAGATACGGCGCGGCGGCGCGGAACCTGACGTCCGCCGCGTCGGCCTCGGCGCGATCGGTGGTCGGCGGGCCGTCGACGCAGCGAACAGCGTTGAACGCGTCGTCGATGTTGGTGTAGCTGCTGTCCTCGAGCCGTCCGGAGTAGGTGTCGGCGAGCCGGAGCAGGGTGTCGCCCCTGCCGTCGCGCAGTTCGTTCAATCCGGCCCGCAGCAGACGCCACAGCTGCTGCGAGTACAGCGCCTGCTGGGCACCGGTGATCGCATCGTCGTAGCTGAGACCGCGAGGGTCGGTCGTCTCGGCCGGCTGGTCTATCAGCGGGTCGACCAGCGATCGGAACTGCTCGACGGCCTGGGCCGGATCGGTTCCGAGCGGGCAGGTGTCGGTCTGTGCACAGTCGGCGGCGAACTGATCGAACGCGGTCTGGAATGCCGCGCCCTGGGCGACGGCTTCGTCGACGGGTGACTGGTCCGGATCGAGCGCACCGTCGAGCACCATTGCGCGCACGTTGGACGGGAACTCCTCGGCGTACGCGGTCCCGATTCGGGTGCCGTAGGAGTAACCGATGTAGGTCAGTTTCTCGTCGCCGAGTACCGCACGGATGACGTCCATGTCGCGCACCACTTCCCGGGTGCCGACGTGTTCGAGCACGTCCGCCCCGGTGCGCTCGACGCACTGCGCGGCGTAGTCCCGATGTTCGGCCTCGGTCGCCGCGATGCCCTCGGGGCTGACGTCCACATCGGGTTCGCGACGTTCCTCGTCGACCTCCTCGGATGTCAGGCATCGCACCTCCGGATCGGATGCTCCGATCCCGCGCGGGTCGAAGCCGATCCGATCGAAGCGATCGGCGACGGCGGTGCCTTCCGCCTGCCCGGCGAGGTAGAGCCCCGACGACCCGGGCCCGCCCGGGTTCATCAGTACCGACCCGATCTTCTCGCCCGTCGCCTCCGTTCGCGAGATGGCGACCTCGATCGTCTTGCCCTCGGGGTCTGCATAATCCAACGGCACAGTCACCATCGCGCACTCGACGGCTCTTCCCAGTTCACTGCCGTCGGTGTTGTAGCTGTCGCAGGACTCCCACTCCAGCGTCTGCGTGTAGAACGCCTCGAGCCCCGAGGGAATCGGGCCGGCGACCGATGCCGGCGACGAGGCGTCGGGCACCGCGGAGTTCTCCGGTGTGGCGGTGGGCTCGGGGCCGGAGCAGCCTGCGAGCACCACGGCCACGGCCGACATCGCCACGGCCGACTTCCTGGTGGGCGTTCTCATGGACACGATCGTGCCAGGTCTTTCGAGCGCGCCGCTCTCGCTGCCCGGCGGGGACGTCGTGCGAGCACTAGCGTGGGCGCAGTGCAGGCACTTCGACTCGCCCTCGCCCAGATCAACTCCGTCGTAGGCGATCTTGCGGCGAACTCCGCAGCCATCGTCGAGTGGACGGTCCGCGCGGCCCACGACGGTGCCAACGTGGTGGTGTTCCCGGAGATGGCGCTGACCGGATACCCCGTCGAGGATCTGGCTCTGCGACCGTCGTTCGCCGCCGCATCGGCTCGCGCCCTCACCGAGCTGGCTGCCGCCTTGGACAGTGCCGGGTGCGGCGACCGCATCGTGGTGGTCGGTTACCTCGATCGCGACGCCGAGGGCTCGCGGAACAGCGCGGCAGTGATCACCGATGGACGGGTTGCCACTCGATACGACAAGCACTCGCTCCCCACCTACCGGGTGTTCGACGAGGCCCGCTACTTCGCTCCGGGATCCGGCCTGAGCATCACGACGGTGAACGGCCTGCGGCTCGGTGTCGTTGTCTGCGAGGACATCTGGCAGCCGGGCGGGCCGGTGCCGGCCTACGGGGCAGCCGGAGTCGACATGTTGCTCTGCCTCAACGCCAGCCCTTTCGAGCAAGGAAAGGACGAGGTGCGCCGCTCCATCGCCGCGCGCCGAGCCACCGAGATCGGTGCCCCGATCGCCTACGTCAACGTGGTCGGTGGACAGGACGAGCTGGTGTTCGACGGGGCGAGCTTCGTCGTCGGGCCCGACGGTTCCACCTGGGGCCGCTCCCCGCAGTTCGTCGAGCATCTGTTGATCGTCGACGTCGATGCGCCCGCCGATCCGGGTCCGGACGCCGCGGCGGTACCCGGCTGGAGCATCGACCGGATACCGCTGCCCGACGTCGCGATCACCGGCTGGCAGCGAGCCGAGCCGTACCTCGCAGAGATAGCGAGCACCGAGGAACAAGTGTGGGGCGCACTGGTGACCGGACTACGAGACTATGTGCACAAGAACGGTTTTCGTTCGGTGGCTCTCGGATTGTCCGGCGGGATAGATTCTGCGGTGGTCGCCGCCATCGCAGTCGACGCCCTCGGCCACGACGCGGTACACGGAGTGTCGATGCCCTCGACGTACTCGTCGGGTCACTCCCGCACCGACGCAGAGGATTTCGCGTCGCGCACCGGTATCCATTTCCGCGTCGAGCCCATTGCGAACATGGTGGCCTGCTACGTCGACCAGCTGCATCTGACCGGCTTGGCCGAGGAGAACATTCAGGCCCGCTGCCGGGGCATGGTGTTGATGGCACTGTCGAACAGCTTCGGCCATCTGGTGCTGGCCACCGGTAACAAATCCGAGCTGGCCGTGGGCTATTCGACGATCTACGGGGATGCCGTCGGCGGCTTCGCGCCGATCAAGGACGTGCCGAAGTCACTCGTGTGGGATCTGGCGCGGTGGCGAAACAAGTCCGCTGCCGACCGTGGTGACATCCCTCCGATACCCGAGTCGAGCATCGACAAGCCGCCGTCCGCCGAGCTCCGGCCGGGCCAGCTCGATACCGACTCGTTGCCCGACTACGACGAACTGGACGCCATCGTGTTTCGCTACGTCGATCACGACCAAGGGTTCGCGGACATCGTGGCGGCCGGGTTCGACGCGGCGGTGGTCGCGGACATTCTGCGCAAGGTCGATGCGTCGGAATACAAGCGGCGCCAGTACCCGATCGGTACCAAGGTCACCTCTCGTGCGTTCGGTCGCGATCGCCGCATGCCGATCACCAACGGCTGGCGGGACCACGCGACGCTCGACGAGGTGTGACGAATTGCACTGCCGGTAGCTGCCCGGCAGTTCGCGCGCAGTGGCAGACTCGAGCACGTCATCACACCCCATCCCGGGGACCCGCCGAGCGGGCCTCGAGGACCAGAAAGGGACAAAGATGTCCGAAACTGCTGTGTACGGCGGATCTGCCCAGGAAGCACCCTCCACCGCGTTGACCCGCAAGACCCGCACCCACCACCTTCTGCAGATGAAGGCCGACGGTGAGCGCTGGGGAATGCTCACCGCATACGACTACTCCAGCGCCCGCATCTTCGAGGAAGCCGGCGTACCTGTTCTCCTCGTCGGCGATTCGGCGGCAAACGTCGTCTACGGCTACGACACCACCGTGCCGATCACCGTGGACGAGCTTCTTCCGTTGGTTCGCGGAGTGGTCCGCGGCGCACCGCACGCCCTCGTCGTGGCGGATCTGCCCTTCGGCACGTACGAGGCCTCGCCGCAGCAGGCCCTCGAGACCGCAGTTCGGTTCATGAAGGAAGGGCTCGCAGGCGCAGTCAAGCTCGAGGGCGGCGAGCGCGTGGCCGCTCAGATCGCCGCGATCACTGCCGCAGGCATCCCGGTGATGGCTCACGTCGGCTTCACCCCGCAGAGCGTCAACACGTTGGGTGGATTCCGCGTGCAGGGTCGCGGAGACGCGTCCGAGCAGCTGGTGGCCGACGCCATCGCAGTCCAGGAGGCGGGTGCATTCGCCGTCGTCATGGAGATGGTTCCCGCCGACATCGCCGGCCAGGTCACCCGCAAGCTGACCATTCCGACGGTCGGTATCGGCGCGGGCAACGAATGCGACGCGCAGGTACTGGTGTGGCAGGACATGGCCGGATACACCAATGGCAAGACCGCGAAGTTCGTGAAGAAGTTCGCCGACGTCGGCGATTCACTGCGGACCGCGGCAACGACGTACATGTCCGAGGTGCGATCGGGAGTCTTCCCCGGGCCCGAACACAGCTACTGATCGTTCTCGCCTCGCCGGAGTTCGGGTGGCACACTCGGGGCCATGACAATCAGACGGGGTACGACGTCCATTGCAGGAAGAAGCGCAGTCGCATTGGCAGGCGCGGCTGCGCTTCTCGTCGTAGCGACTGCATGCAGCACCGACACCACCAACACCGGTTCGTCGTCCACCACGACGGTCGCACCGACCCCGACGGTCACCGCACCGCCTGCGGGCGCAGCGATCACCGACGCGCAGAAGCAGCAGCTGTGCACCGATCTCGAAGCGCAGCTGTCCAATTGGCGCGTCCAAGGGCCCACCCTTGGTCGCGGCGGGCTCAACATTCTCGTGCAGACCTGGGCGGCGCAGAGCGGCGTCATCAATCTTCAGGTGGTGCAGGACCGAGCGATCATCGACGACATCACGACGGAAACCTGTTCGGACGTACGAGACGAGGCCATCCGATCGCTCGACATTCCGGACCTCGCGTCCGGTCTGGTGGGCTTCTGAGATGCGGACCCTCTACCCCGAAATCGATCCGGCGGAGACCGGCCACCTCGATGTCGGCGACGGCCAACAGATCTACTGGGAGGTCTCCGGCAATCCCGACGGTGCGCCGGTAGTGTTCGTGCACGGCGGTCCGGGCGGTGCCACCAATCCGTTGCAGCGCAGGTATTTCGACCCGCAGGCCTATCGAATCGTGTTGTTCGATCAGCGCGGCTGCGGGCAGTCGACCCCGCACATTGCCGACGGTGCAGATCTGTCGGTCAACACCACCGACCGGTTGATCTCGGACATGGAGAAGCTCCGCGAGCACCTGGGTATCGACACGTGGTTTGTGTTCGGCGGTTCGTGGGGCTCGACGCTGTCCCTGGCGTACGCGCAGTCGCACCGTGATCGTGTGCGTGGGCTCGTACTACGGGGAATCTTTCTCGTGCGTCCGTCGGAGATCGCCTGGTACTACGGCGGCGGGGCAGGCCACATCTTCCCCGATCTGTGGGAGAAGTTTCTCGAACCCATTCCGGAAGACGAGCGCGACGGCAATCTCGTCGAGGCGTATCACCGGCAGCTGATGTCCGAGGACCACGAAGCCGCGACGCGAGCTGCGGTGGCATGGTCCACCTGGGAGGCAGCGACGAGTTACCTGCTGCCCAAACCGGATGCAGTGCAGTCCAATTCGGATGCACGGTTCGCACTGGCGTTCGCTGGTATCGAGAACCACTACTTCCGGAACAACTGCTTTCTCGAAGAGAATCAACTGCTGCGCGACGCCCACCTGCTCGACGGCATTCCCGGTGTCATCGTGCAGGGCCGCTACGACGTCGTGTGCCCGGCAACGAGCGCGTGGGCACTGCACAAGGCCTGGCCCTCAGCAGATCTGGTGATCGTCGACGATGCCGGTCATTCTGCGGCCGAGCCCGGCATCGTGCATCACCTCGTGGAGGCGACGGATCGTTTCAGGCCGTGACCGCCGAGTAGTCGAATCGTACTGCGCGCGAGTCGGTGTCGGCCCGGGTCAACCGGACCTTCACCGACTCCCCCGCGGGCGGTTCCCCGTCGCACTTGCCGAGGACGATCGGTTCGGACACCAACACCTCGGCATCCCGCTTGCCCTCGGCACCGCGCAGTACGACCGCTGAGAATTGCTCGCCCACTCGGTCTTTGAGTACGTGCGCTTCGGTGAGGTCGATGCAGGCGCGGTCCACTTTCGATGCCGCGGAATCCGATCCGCGCATGATTGCAGGCAGCTCCGGCAATGCCTGCGCGGCCCAGTCCGGTATCGGAGTTCCGGCGACGACCGCCAGGCAGACCTCGGTGGCGAAGCGATCGGACAGCCGCCGCAGTGGTGCCGTCACGTGGGCGTACGGGGCACCGATTCCAGAATGTTCCACCGATTCGTCGCTGTCGGCAGGGTTGGTGGTGCGATCGAATGCGCGATAGTCCGCACCACGCAGCAAACCGGTCGCCTGGGTCATCATCGCCAGTGTCGACGGCTCACCGGTAGGCAAACCGGCCAGCACTGCGCCGGCCGACGCCCCTGCCGGCCAATCGATTCCGAGCGCGGTTGCGGTCTTCTTCAACGTCTCCACGGCCTCGGCGGGCGCGGGTGGGAGTGTACGGACGAGGCCGATGCCGGCGTCGAGCATGATTCTGGCGGCGCACATCCCCGTCAAGAGCGACACCTCGGCGTTCCACCCGTCCACTGCCGTGCGGGGCTGCAGATCGATGCGCCACCCTTTTCCGTGCGGCGTCACTTCCTGCTCGGGCAGTGTGATGTCGATTGCCCCGCGTCGTCTGGCTGCGGCCGCGCGCTGTGCCCCGAATTCCGGCAGTGCCGCGATGGAGGGGTGCGGTGTGCCTGCGTCGACGTCGGCCTGCACCGCGGCGTAGTCGAGCCGTGCAACAGAGCGCACCAGGGCGCGGGTGACGGTCCACGCGGCCGCCTCGCCGACGTCGTCGAGTTTGATGGTCCACAGCGCGGCGCAGCGAGTCTGCCCCTCCAGCAGGCTGCCCGAACCTTCCGACAGCTCTCGTGGATGCAACGGCACGGATCCGTCGGGGAGGTAGAACGTCTGGCCGCGCCGACGGGTTTCGGTGTCGAGAGCTCCACCGGGCGTCACCAGTGCGCCCACGTCGGCGATCGCGTAGTGCACCACCAAGCCGTTCGACGTCTTCTCGATGTGTACGGCTTGGTCGAGGTCCTTCGAGCCGGGTGGGTCGATGGTGACGAACGGGATGTCGGTGCGGTCGATTCTGCTGTCGGCGTGCAGGTCTCGGGCTTCGATGGCCTCGCGCATCACGTCGGCGTCGAACGCTTCGGTCAGTGCGAACTCGGATCTGATGGTCTCGAAGTCGAAGCCCGGGGCCCTCAGCCGGGTGAGCAGCACCGTCAGTTGTTCCAGTCGTCGTCGGAATCTGCGGCCTTGTTGCGCGCCGCGGCGATCTTCAGCGCCTGCTCCGCGGTGGCCTTGTCCGGATACGGGCCCATGCGGTCGAGGGCGTTGGTCTGCTTGCCCTGTACGACCTGCTTGGTGCTGATGTCGTAGTACCAGGAGGTGTCGTCGTCGGTCATGACTTCCAGTGTGCCCCATGGAGCGACGCCGCAGGCGAACTGCGGGAGAAATGGTGAGTGCGAACGAGTCGGCCTGTAAGCCGGATCCTGTCTGCCGTTCCTGCTCTCGCAGGTCCGACGTCGACGACCATCCATCTGGGCACACCGTTGCCGGGTACCTCGAGCAGTCCACCCGCAGGCTCGGGCGAGCAGCCCTCGAGCACCTGCGCAGCTGCACCCCTTGCGCGATGCAGCCTTCGACCTTGCTCCGGGCGGGGTTTACCTAGCCATCCCAGTCACCTGGGATGCTGGTGCGCTCTTACCGCACCGTTTCACCCTGACCTGCAGTTCGACTCCGAAGAACCGATCCGCAGGCGGTCTGTTTTCTGTGGCACTGTCCCGCGAGTCACCTCGGGTTGCCGTTAACAACCGCCCTGCTCTGTGGAGTCCGGACTTTCCTCGGCCCGAAGCGCGACGACACTCGTTCGCCGGTCCTCCGAGCCGCAGCCGTCCGGCCAACTCGTTCGCGGTTGCACACTCTACTCGGCGAGCCGCGCCAGCCGGGAACCGAACTACAGTTCCTCCCATGAATGAGTGGGTCGTGTTGCTCCGCGGCATCAACGTCGGTGGCATCAACATCAAGATGGCCGATCTCCGTGAGGCCCTGACATCGGCCGGCTTCACCGATGTCCGCACCGTTCTGGCGACTGGCAATGTTCTGCTGGGCTCCTCGCTGACCGCGGACGCCGTCAAGACACAGGCGGAGAGCACGCTCGCCCAGGCGTTCGGCTACCAGGCCTGGGTTGTCGTCCTGGACGTGTCCACACTTCGAGCGATAGTGGAGTCGTACCCGTTCGACGCCGAGCGGGAGGGCTGGCATCCTTATGTGGTGTTCGGTAGCGACGACAGCCATTTGACCGAATTGTCCGCTCTTGCAGACGAACTCGACCCGGAACTCGAAAGGATCGCCGAGGGGAACAGCGTGCTCTACTGGGAGGTCCGCAAGGGCAACACCACCGACAGCACGTTCGGCAAAGCCACGGCCAAAGCGAAGTACAAGGCCACGACCACCACCCGAAACGTGCGCACACTGGTGAAGATTCTCGCGTGACCGTTCTTGCCGCGGCACTGGTGGCCGCCGTTCTCGTCTTCGCCATCGTGCGCCCGCGCGGTCTCCCGGAGATCGTTGCCGCACTTCCAGCCGCGGCGGTCGTTCTGCTCGTCGGCCTCGTCAGCCTCGACGCCGCACGCGAGCAAGTACTCGAACTCGCTCCGACCGTGGTCTTTCTGGCGTTCATCCTGATCCTGGCGCACCTCTCGGACGCCCTCGGAGTGTTCACGTGGATAGCCGCGAGGCTCCGCCGAGGATCCAAGGGCAGTCCCCGCCGATTGCTCACCCTCGTGTTCGCTGCAGCAGCATCGACCACCGCTGTACTGAGCCTCGACGCCACCGTGGTTCTGCTGACGCCGGCCATCATCGGTGCTGCGCGGATTCTGGGGATGTCGCCACGTCCGCACAGTTACGCCACTGCGCACCTGTCCAATTCGGCGTCGACGCTGCTGCCGGTGTCGAACCTGACCAACCTTCTCGCCTTCGCCGCGACCGGACTCACCTTCCTGCATTTCACCGCTCTGATGGCACTACCGTGGGTTTTCGCGGTGGCCATCGAGTTGGCGGTGTTCCTGATCTTCTTCCGCAAGGATCTGAGCCGCACCGCCGCACCGCCGGAGAAGTCGACTCAGCAGAGCGCCGAGGACGTCCCCGCACCGCGAACCACGCTGGCCATCCTCGGCACAACACTCATCGGCTTCGCGGTGGCAGGCCTGTTCGACGTCGAACCGTTCTGGGTGGCCGCGATGGGATCGGTGGCATTGGCCGTCCCCGCACTCCGGTGCCGGCACACCAGTGCTCGCGCCATTCTGCGCGGTGCCGATCTACCGTTCTGCGGCTTCGTCTTTCTGCTCGGCATCGTCGTTCTCGGCGTCACCACCGGCCCGATCGGCGACTGGCTGACGCGAATTCTGCCGTCGGACACCACCTTCGCATCGCTGCTGGCAGCCGCAGCCATTGCGGCGGTGGCGTCGAACATCGTCAACAACCTGCCCGCGACGCTGCTGCTGCTGGCCGCGTTCGGTGCTGATGCTCCCCCGGCGTTGCTGTTGGCCATGGTGATAGGCGTGAACCTCGGACCCAACCTGACCTACGTCGGGTCGCTGGCAATCATGCTGTGGCGACGCGTCGCTTCGGCCAACGACGAGCCGGCAGATCTGCGGACATTCACGGTATTGGGCGTCATCACGACACCGTTGACCATTGTCGGTGCCGTCGCGGGCCTGTGGCTTGCGTTGCAGATCTGACCCATGCCATGCAGCTCGTGCATCGAACAGGCGAGTCCCGACAGCTGTCGGATAAGGCCGTCGGCCAACCTGCTCGACAATCGGCGCGGAGTCAGGGCAAGCGTCGTGCGCGGAGTTTCGAGACCGCCAGCACCACACCGAACACCGTGGCACCGATCACCGCTCCCATCACCGGCAACAGCTGCCCCGCATGCACGGTGTCGAACAACGGCGGACCGCCGTAGATGTCCAGACGCGCAGCGCCGGTCGGCCCGAGGTCGTCGAAATAGGGGTTCGCGACCATCCTGTCGCGGATTTCGGGAGGTTGGCTCCGTGCCCACCATGCTGCCCCCGCGCCGACGATGCTTCCCGCCACGAGTGGGGCCGCCCCAAGCGTCAGCCGACCGGTCTTTCGGCCGAGACGGAACCATCCGATAGCGACCGACACGACGGTGCCGATCACAAGAGCGGCAACCGGAAGGACCCACGTAACCGGCCACCACGGCGGACCCGACACGTATTGCACGTAGTCGTACACGCGGAAGTACCCGGTGTCACCCGAAGCCACAGGCGGTGGTGAATCCGCATCGATCCACGTCCGCGTCACCCCGTACCGCCACCCGAACGCGACTGCCAGACCACCAGCGGCGGATGCGAACGATGCCAATACAATCCAGCGCGCCGCCGCAGGCTCGCGAATTCTGTTCTCGGACATACGAACCGCGCCCTCCATCGACGCTCCGAAAGATCAGGCCAGCCGAGTCAAGTGCGAGGTGTCGTTCACCAATCGCACCGATGCCCCGCCGTCGGGGTAGAACTCGGCGATGCTCAGCGACGCGAGGTCGAGGTGCAGTCGATACAGCAGCGACGGGCCGACGTCGAGGGCGAGTTGCAGCAGCATCTTGATCGGTGTCACGTGTGTGACCACCAGAAGGGTCTTCCCGGCGTACTCGGTGAGCAACTGGTCGCGGGTTGCTTCGATGCGCATGCGCACCGCGTCGAAGCTCTCCCCGTTCGGTGGTGCGACGGAGGTGTCGCCGCGCCACGCCTTGTGCGCGTCGGGGTGACGTTCCATGGCCTCGGTGAACGTGAGGCCTTCCCAGTCGCCGAAGTCGGTCTCGATGAGACCGTCGACGGTGGTGACGGGCAATCCCAAGCGGTCGGCTGTCGCCGAGGCGGTCTGTTGCGCGCGCCCCAGTGGCGAGGCAACGATGGCGTCGATATCGGTGCGCGACCCCAGAACCGTTGCGGCAGAATCGGCTTGACGTCGACCCAATTCGGTCAGATCGGGGTTGCCGCGACCGGAGTAGCGCCGGTCCACCGACATGGGGGTCTGGCCGTGACGCAGCAACAGCAGGCGAGTCGGCTCCCCCATGGCACCGGTCCAGCCGGGCGACTCGGCCTTCTTCGCCACCGGCTCGGCATCGGGCAATTCCGATAGGTCCGCACCCTCGGCCGCGGCGTCCATAGCCTCGTTCGCCAGTGCGTCGGCGTGCGAGTTCTGCGAACGCGGAATCCACTCGTAGGTCACGGAATCGAAGTGGCGGGCCAGGTCGGCCGCTGTGCGCTGAAGCGGAATCATGTCCGGGTGCTTCACTTTCCAGCGCCCGGACATCTGTTCGACGACGAGTTTGGAGTCCATGCGGACCGCGACCTCACGCGCCCCGACATCACGAGCCGCGCTCAGTGCTGCAATCAGTCCGTTGTACTCGGCGACGTTGTTCGTGGCCACGCCGAGCGATGCCCGACGCTCGGCCAGAACCTGCGAGCGATCGGCACTGAACACCACTGCGCCGTACCCGGCCGGGCCGGGGTTGCCACGCGATCCACCGTCGGCCTCGGCGACGACCCTCGACATCTGACTCAAATCCCGGATTCCTTGGTGCGCACCAGGATTGCATTGCACTCCGAGCAACGAATGAGAGCATCCGCGGGCTTGTTGGCGATGCTTGCGATCTCGTTGCGATCGAGTTCGATGCGACACGCTCCGCAACGGCGAGCCTGCAGCAGTGCCGCACCGCGGCCGGTGAGCGCTCGCTGCTTCTCGTAGAGCGCAAGCAGATCCGCGGGCAATCCCGAGGCCAACGATTCGCGGCGCTCGGCGCTGCGCTTCTCAGCGACGTCGAGGTCTGCGACGGCGTCGTCGCGGCGACGGCCGGCATCGACAAGTTCGTCTTCGATCTGCGTCAGCTGCGCACCGGCATGCTCGTAGTCCCGCTCACTGGCCTCGCGCTGCTCCATGACCTCGAGCAGCTCCTCCTCGAGGATGCCCTGGCGACGTTCGAGGCTGCCGAGTTCGTGCTGCAGTTCGGTCATCTGCTTCGGGGCGATGGTGCCGCTCTCGAGCATTTTCTTGTCGCGAGCCTCGCGTTGCCGGACCGCGTCGACCTCGCCTTCGAGTTTGCGGATGTCCCGATCGAGATCGTCCATCGAGATCTGCACCGTCACCGCGGCATCCTTGCGGGTGGTGCGCTCGGTCTCGAGCTTGTCCACCTCCTGCTGCTCGGGGAGGCTCTTGCGGCGGTGGGCGATCTGCGAGAGTTCGGTATCCACACCGGCCAATTCGAGCAGCGAGGCCTGGACTTTGGGATCGACGTTCACGCTTGATGACTCCTGCGACTATGGAAGTTGATAAGAGATCACCCTACCGGCTACCCGAAACCCAGACAGCCGGATCCACCTCACCGCCGGTCGCTGGGCTCGATGGTCACAGCGTCCACGGGTCGGTGCGCACGTCGGTGACGCGGCTGCCCCACCCGTCGGTGTCGCCGAACGCGGCGTCGACGATGCCTCTCGCCTGTTCGCACCACGGAAACTCCGAGGCCCAGTGCGCGGTGTCGATCACGGCGGGTCCACCGGCGCGCAGATGCTCGTCGACGGGGTGGTGCCGCAGATCCGAGGTGACGTACACATCGGCGTCGGTGCGCGCCACCGCGGACAGGAACGAGTCACCCGCTCCCCCACACATCGCAACCACCGAGACCGTGGCCTCAGGATTCCCTGCCGCACGTACTCCCCATGTCGTGGCAGGCAACGCCTCGCGGACGACGTCGGTGAACTCGGCGAGGGTCATCGGATTCGGTAGCTTTCCGATGCGCCCCAAACCGGTGCACGACGGTAAGGCCGCGGACTCGAAGACGTCGAACGCGGGCTCCTCGTACGGGTGTGCCCGACGCATCGCCGAAAGCACTTCTGCACGTAGCCCTTTCGGGGCAACGACTTCGATGCGATCCTCCGCCTCGGTGTGCACCTCTCCGGCAACACCGAGCGTCGGGTGCGCATTCGGACCCGGACGGAATTGGCCGAGTCCTGCGCTCTGCCAGCTGGCTTCGCTGTACTCGCCGATCTGTCCGGCTCCGGCGTCGAACATCGCCTGTCGCACTGCGGCCGAGTCGGAGGTCGGCACGAAGACCACCCACTTGTCATGCGCGGGAGCAGGAATGGGGTCGAGTGGCCGGGTGTCGACCACCCCGAGGGCGGACGCGAGTGCATCGGAGACACCGGGATCGGCGGAGTCGGCGTTGGTGTGGGCGGTGAACAGCGCGCAGTCGGCCTTGATCAGGCGATGGATCACCGAGCCCTTCGCGGTATCGGCCGCGACGGTGTCGACGCCTTTGAGCAGCAAGGGATGGTGGGCGACGATGAGGTCGGCACCCCGAGCGATGGCGTCGTCGACCACGGCGTCGGTGACGTCGACGGTGTACACGACCTGCTGCACAACAGCTTCGGGATCCCCGCACACCAGGCCCACCGAGTCCCAGCTCTCGGCCAAGCGCGGTGGGTACGCATCGTCGAGTACCTCGATGACGTCCGCCAGTGTCACTGCCATGGTCGATGCTCTCCTCACAGAACGGTGTTCAACGCGTCCACCAGTATGTCGACCTGCTGCGAGTCCCGTACTGCGACGCGCAGGTAGTGACGGTCGAGCCCCGGGAACGTGTCTGCACGCCGCACCGCGATACCCATCGTGCGCAGGCGTTCTCGGACCGAATCGGCTCCGTCGACGCGCAGCAGCAGGAACGGGGCGCGAGCCGGGCCTGCGACAAAGAGGCCGAGAGCCTCGAGTCGCGGGATCATCGCGGTTCGTTCGCGGTGAATTCGTTCGGACTCGGCGCGTGCCTGCTGCGTCGCGAACGGTTCGGTACAGGCGCGGATCGCTTCGAGCTGCAGGCTCCCCAGCGGCCAATGCGCGCGGCCGTATTGCAGCTTCGCGAGGACGTCGGGGTGGCCCAGCGCATATCCGCATCGCAATCCCGCCAGCGCCCACGTCTTCGTCAGACTGCGCAGAACCAGTACGTCGGGAAGGCTCTGTGAGGCAATCGACTCCCCCGACCCGAGAACGGCGTCGGCGAAGGCCTCGTCGACCACCAGCGTGCGTCCGGGTCCACGCAGACTCAGTACCGCCTCACGGGGATGCAGAACCGAGGTGGGGTTGGTCGGGTTGCCGAGGATCACCATGTCGGCGGCATCGGGCACGAGCGTCGGATCGAGCTCGAAGGGCGGCGGCAGGATCACTCGGTGCACCGGAATGCCCGCCTGCTCCAGTACCCAGTCGGGCTCGGTGAACGACGGGTGGATCGTCGCTACGAGCTGAGGCTCCAGCCGCGGCAGCATCGAGAAACCCTCGGCCCCGCCACTGAGCAGCAGCACCTCGTCCGGTGATCGGCCGTGGTGTTCGGCCACCTGTTCTCGTGCGGCCTTGTCGGCGGCCTTGCTCGGGTACGAGCCCAGCGAATTCAGTGCCGCAGCCAGCCGATCGCGAAGCCATGCCGGCGGTCCGTCACCGCGCACGTTGACGGCGAAGTCGACGAAGCCGGAATCGACCTCGACGTCGCCGTGGTGACGGAGTAGCGCATCGGGATCGGCAGCTGTGTCGGACATCGCGACGAGCGTAGCCGCGCCGTCACCGAACGGCCCGCACCGATAGGCTCGGACCATGTCTGTCGATGCTCCCGCGTCCGTTGTCCTGTTCGATCTCGATGGGACGTTGACCGATTCCGCACCGGGAATTCATGCCGGTTTTCGTCATGCTCTGGCGTCGGTGGAGGCTCCCGAACCGACCGAGGAACAGCTGTCGATGGTCGTCGGACCACCTCTGATCGACACGTTGCGCGGGCTCGGCCTGGACGAGGATGCAGCGCAGCGCGCACTGGCGGCGTACTTCCAACGCTACGACGAGCGCGGCTGGGCCGAGAACACCGCGTTCGACGGCATCGAGACGGTGTTGACGCGATTGCAGGAACGCGGCGTGCGCCTCGGCGTTGCGACGTCGAAGTCGGAGCGATTCGCCGTTCGGATTCTGGACCACTTCGGTCTGTCGACGTACTTCGAGTTCATCGGCGGTGCCAGCAACGACGGCACCCGACGGGCGAAGTCCGATGTGATCGCGCATTCGCTGACCAACCTCGGCATCGATCCGGTGGAGTCCGCGGACGGCGGCACAGCCGGGGTGATCATGATCGGTGATCGTGATCACGACGTGCACGGTGCCGCTCGATTCGGCATTCCCACGGTGTACGTGGAGTGGGGCTACGGCGTCGACGGCGAGAGCGACGACGCCGCGTTCACCGCGTCGAGCATGGACGAATTGGCCACCGTGTTGGAGCAGAACACGGCGGCCGTGCAGTGAACGAGCCACTGCATGTGACCTTCGTGTGCACCGGCAACATCTGCCGATCACCGATGGCCGAGAAGGTCTTCGCAGGGCATCTGCGCGACGCCGGTCTGGGCGAGGCGGTGCGTGTCTCGAGCGCCGGGACCGGCGGTTGGCATGTGGGCGACGGCGCAGATCCACGAACCGTCGCCGAGCTCGATGCCCACGGCTACGACAGCGAGCACGAGGCTGCGCAGGTCGGGTCGGATCACCTGGCGGCAGATCTGATCGTCGCGCTCGATACCGGTCATGCGCGCGCCCTGCTGCAGCTCGGCGCTCCGGCAGATCGTGTCGCCCTGCTGCGGTCGTTCGATCCCGATGCCGACGACTCGTCGGTGGCCGATCCGTACTACTCGTCCGATTCGGCGTTCACCGAGGTGCGCGAGCAGATCGAAAGTGCCGTTCCCGGCATGCTGGACTGGGCACGGTCTCGACTCTCTCACTGACCCGGCTACCGTGGTGGAGTGCGAAAGTTAGCGTTCTTGCTGCGACCCAAATGGTTGGTGCTGGCTGCGGTGGTGCTGGCCTTCGCGTTCCTGTGCTTCAGCGTGCTCGCTCCGTGGCAGTTGGGGAAGAACACCTCGACGTCCGCGCGCAACGATCTGATCACCCGATCCGTCGACGCGGATCCGGTGCCGATCTCCGACGTTCTCACCGCAAACGGGTTTCCGGCCGAGGACGAGTGGCGTCGGGTCATCGCCTCCGGGGCCTATGTCACCGATTCCGACGTGCTGGTGCGACTGCGCAGCATCCGTGATCAGCCCGCATACGAGGTCATCACCCCGTTCGTGATCGACGGCGGGCCCACCGTGCTCGTCAATCGCGGGTACGTGTTGCCGGTGGAGGGAACCAGAGCGCCCGAGTTCGAGGCGGCACCCGCCGGTGAAGTGACGCTGAACGCACGGGTACGCCAAGCCGAGGGCACCTCGCGCGAGCCCGTCGAGGACGACGGCCGGCTGCAGGTCTACAACATCAATCCGGAACAGATCGGCGCGGCGGTCGGAGTCGACGCCATCGACGGATACCTGCAGCTCGACGACGCTCAGCCGGGCGGTCTCGGCTTGATCGAGCTACCGCAGACCGACGCGGGCCCCTATCTGTCCTACGGTCTGCAGTGGCTGGCGTTCGGCATCATGGCACCGCTGGGTCTGGCGTATTTCGCTCGGGCGGAGATACGCGAACGCCGCAATTCGCGTGCCGAGCTCGCGAATGCGATGTCCGGCGAGCCGGAGACCGAGCCCGAGCCGGAGGACAAGGCCGGACCGGACGAGGAAGAAGAATTCACGCTGCCCACCCGCCGCGAGAAGCGGGCAAAGGCGCGCGCGGCGTCACGCCCGACGACGCCGTCGGATCCTCGCTTGGCCGATCGCTACGGCAAGAATCGCTGACGCGACCGCGGACAGTTCCTGCACTCGGCTCGACAGTGCCACCGATCGACGAAGATCGCGTGCGGTCGGCGAGTGGCCGTCACCGAGTGTCGGCCTGATCTCGATGCCGTGACGGTACTGCGTTCTGCCGCCGAGCTGCAGCCCCAGTGCCCCGGCAGCCGACGCCTCCGCAACACCGGCGTTGGGGCTGGGGTGCTGCGCGGCGTCGCGTCGCCACATCTTCAGGGCTCGGGCGGGCGATCCCTGCACCGAGGGCGCTGCGACAACCGTCGCCACACCGGTGACGCGAGCCGGTAGCAGGTTCAGAACGTCGTCGATTCGCGCTGCGGCCCAACCGAAACGCAGATACTTCGGAGACCGGTAGCCGACCATCGCGTCGAGCGTGTTGCTCGCTCGGTAGGCCAGAATTCCCGGCACCCCGGCCAGTGCTCCCCACACCAGCACTCCGACGGTCGCGTCGGAGGTGTTCTCCGCGATGGACTCCAGTGCGGCGCGCGCGAGGCCGTCGGAGTCGAGTGGTTCCGGATCCCGACCGCACAGTGACGGCAGCAGTGCGCGTGCGCTCGCGAGGTCGTTGTTGTCGAGCTGGTCCGCCATCTGCCGACCCACCTTCGACAGGGACGTGCCACCGAGGGCGGCCCAGGTAGCGGCCGCGACCAGAGCGACCTCGGCGGGTGCACCCACACGAACGGCCACGCGGTTCGACCCGACGCCGAGTGCGGTCACCGAGCCGATCAGCGCGACTGCGTGGACGACGCCCAGCGTCCGACTATCGCGATAGAGGACGTGTTCGACGCGCAGCGCCGTGGTGCCGAATCCTGCCACCGGGTGCCAGCGTTGTGGGTCTGCGAACACTCGATCGAGGCCGTAGCCGACCAGTAAGCCGATCGCTCGGGGGTGTGTCCACATCCCACGAATCTTGCCAACTGTGCACCCGGCGCAGGAATTCGGTATGCCGGACTCAGCGCTGGCGGTACGCGCCCGCCAACTGGCGGCCACGGAAATTCATGTCGCTTCCGTCGTTGAGCAGTGCGATTGCCATACCGACGAAGCCGACCGTTGCCATTACGAACAGTGTCATGATTCCCCCAGAATCTCGAGTGGATCCGCGTCCGCGGATGTGTCTGTAACAGATTGTTACCCCTATCTTCACTGTTTCCCACTTCTTTGAGGTCGGCGTCACGTGTGTCCGTCATCACGAGACGCGCGTCTCATCGAAACGTCCAAATGTCAACGGCCACCGACACTCTCGGACTGTGCACTTCTCTCGTCGTTACTGCGGCACAGGAAATAAATGCTGTTCGTCGGTCACCACCGACCGCAGAAATTCGTCGACGGCCTTCACCCGAGCCAGACCGGTCAGCTCGCGCGGCACCACCGTCCAATACGTCCGCTCGACCGAGACGACGCCGGGCAAAACCGACGCGAGGGCCTCGTCCGGGTCACCGATGTAGCTGGGCAAGGGCGCGATTCCCACCCCGGATCTCGCCGCGATCCACTGCCCGGTGATGTTGTTGGTCTGAATCTGCGCACGGCCCTCCGGCAGGATCGAATCCAGGATTCGCAGCGGCGCCACGTCGAGCAGCGCGTCGACGTACGAGATCAGCGTGTGTTCTCGCAGATCGTCGACAGTCCGGATCGGCGACATCGCGGCGAGATACTCGGCGGCGGCGTAGAGCTCGAGAGAGTACGTCGCCAACCTGCGAGTGACGACGAATCGCGGCGACGGCCGCTCCAACGTGATTGCGATGTCGAATTCCCTGGTGGCCAACGAGTTGTGCTCGGTGGCGGTGACCAGTTCGATGTCGAGATCCGGATGCTTGCCTCGCAGTACGCCGAGTTTCGGTGTCAGGACGAATGCTCCGAACCCGTCCGGGGCCGCGATGCGCACGGTCCCTCGCAGAGAGCCGGTGTCGGAGGTCTGATCCTCGAAGGCGGCGATGAGCGTCGATTCGACGGTCTCTGCGTATCCGACGAGGCGTCGACCCGCCTCGGTGAGTCGCCAGCCCGACGGCGTTCTGTCGAACAGACGCTGCCCGGCCGATTTCTCGAGCGCCGTGATGCGCCGACCGACGGTGGTGTGGTCCACACCGAGAGTGTGCGAGGCGTCGGTCAGACGCCCCGTCCTCGACACTTCGAGGAAGTAGCGGAGATGGTCTGCGTTGAACACCCACCGAGACTATCGCCAGTGTGCATTTCTGCACAGCGATCTGCGGTTTTGGCCTTTGACATGTGCATCCGTACAAGTGAGACTCGAGACACACCGATGGAAGGATCGAACGTTGACCGACGTCATTGCGCACTGGCTCGATGGAAAGACTTATTCCGGTAGCTCCGACCGGACCGCCCCCGTCACGAACCCCGCTACCGGCGAGGTCACCGGCACCCTCACCCTGGCCGATCCCGGCGACGCCCGCGCGGTCATCGACGCGGCCGCAGCCGCATTCCCGGCGTGGCGCGATACTTCCCTTGCCAAGCGGACCTCTGTCCTGTTCTCGTTCCGAGAGCTGTTGAACGCGCGGAAGAACGAGCTCGCCGAGATCATCACCGCCGAGCATGGGAAGGTCCTCTCCGATGCACTCGGCGAGATCTCCCGCGGCCAGGAAGTCGTCGAATTCGCCTGCGGCATGGCGCATCTGCTCAAGGGTGGGTACACCGAGAACGCGTCCACCGGCGTGGACGTCTACTCCATCCGTCAACCGCTCGGACCGGTCGGCATCATTTCCCCCTTCAACTTTCCGGCCATGGTCCCGATGTGGTTCTTCCCCATCGCCATCGCGGCCGGCAACACCGTGGTACTCAAGCCCTCGGAGAAAGACCCGAGCGCGAGTATCTGGCTCGCCCGGCTCTGGGCCGAGGCCGGTCTGCCCGACGGGGTGTTCAACGTCCTCCAAGGCGACAAGGTTGCCGTCGACGAACTCCTCGAGAACAAGAAGATCAAGTCGATCTCCTTCGTCGGCTCCACCCCCATCGCCCAGTACGTCTACTCCACCGGCACCGCACACGGAAAGCGCGTCCAAGCCCTCGGCGGTGCCAAGAACCACGCCGTCGTACTCCCCGATGCAGATCTCGACCTCGCCGCCGACGCCATGGTCAACGCGGGCTTCGGCTCCGCAGGGGAACGCTGTATGGCCATCTCCGCACTCGTGGCCGTCGGGAACGTCGCCGACGAACTGGTCGCGAAGATCGCCGAACGCACCACTCCGCTGGTCACCGGCGACGGCACCCGAGGGGCTGACATGGGTCCACTCGTCACCAAGGCCCACCGTGACAAGGTCACCTCGTACGTCGATGCAGGCGAAGCAGCCGGAGCCACCCTCGTCGTCGACGGACGCACCGTCCAGCCCGACGGTGGCAACGACGGTTTCTGGCTCGGCCCCACCCTCATCGACAACGTGACTCCCGACATGAGCGTCTACACCGACGAGATCTTCGGACCGGTCCTCTCGGTCGTCCGCGTCGAGACCTACGACGACGCGCTTCGACTGATCAACCAGAACCCGTACGGCAACGGCACCGCCATCTTCACCAACGACGGTGGGGCTGCCCGTCGCTTCCAGAACGAGGTGGAGGTCGGCATGGTCGGCATCAACGTGCCCATCCCGGTTCCCATGGCGTACTACAGCTTCGGTGGCTGGAAGAACTCCCTCTTCGGCGACAGCCACGCCCACGGCACCGAGGGTGTCCACTTCTTCACCCGCGGCAAAGCTGTCACCAGTCGTTGGCTCGACCCCAGCCACGGCGGCATCAACCTCGGCTTCCCTGAAAACAGCTGAGCCCAGAAACAGAGCTGACGCATGTGCACGGAACTTCGTAGCCGGTTACGAATTTCCGCTCACATGGGTCCACAGCGCTAAGGAGCACACCCATGGTTGCCAATATTTCGTTTCCTCGGTTTCTCAAGCTGGGCGGCGGTGCCGTCGAGGAGCTGGGGACGGTTCTGACCGACCTCGACGTGTCACGGCCGTTGCTCGTCACCGATGCGTTCATGGCCGGCAACGGCTCGGCGGATCGTTTGATGAAGATCATGACCGAGGCCGGTAAGACGCCTGCCTTGTTCTCGGGCACCGTTCCGGATCCGACGACCGATTCGTTGGTGGCCGGTCTCGACGCGGTGCAGCAGCATTCGGCCGATTCGATCATCGGGTTCGGCGGTGGCAGTCCGATGGACACGGCCAAGGCGTTGGCCATCCTCGCGGTGCAGGGCGGCACGATGCGGGACTTCAAAGCTCCCGTGCTGTCGACCGGCCCGGCACTTCCGATCATCGCAATCCCCACCACGGCCGGAAGTGGTTCGGAGGCAACTCAGTTCACCATCATCACCGACGTCGCCTCGGACGAAAAGATGTTGTGCCCCGGGCTGTCGTTTCTGCCGATCGCCTCGATCATCGACTTCGAGTTGACGATGTCGATGCCGGCGCGCCTGACGGCCGACACCGGTGTCGATGCTCTCACCCACGCCATCGAGGCGTACGTCAGCAAGAAGGCCAACCCCATTTCCGACGGTTTGGCGCTCAGTGCGATTCGCACGATCGGGACGTCATTGCTGCGGGCGTATCGGGACGGCGACGACCGGCAGGCGCGCGAGGCCATGATGCATGCCTCGACGCAGGCCGGAATGGCCTTCTCCAATGCGAGCGTCTGCCTGGTGCACGGGATGAGTCGTCCCATCGGGGCTCATTTCCATGTTGCACATGGGCTTTCCAACGCCATGCTGTTGCCTGCCGTCACCGCATTCTCGATCGACGGGGCACAGGCGCGCTACGCCGACTGTGCACGCGCACTGGGCGCGGCGTCGGAAAGCGATTCCGATCAGGTTGCCGGTGGCAAGTTGCAGGATGCGATCGTCACGCTGTGCCGTGAGGTTGAGGTGCCGACGCCAGAGACCTTCGGTATCGACAAGGCGAAATGGGACGACCTGTTGCCGCTCATGGCCGAGCAGGCACTCGCGTCCGGCAGCCCGGGCAACAATCCAATCGTGCCGACCGCCGAACAGATCGTGGATCTGTACCGGCAGGTGTACGCGGGAATCTAGTCGCAGTCACTCCGATGCGCGGGCGGCAACAGTGTCGCGCCGCGTATTTCGGCGTTGCACCACTATTCCGCCGATCACGGTCACTGCGGCGAGGACGGCCGAGAGCAGGATCGACGACCGCTGCTCCGGCCGGACCACCATCATCACCAGGACGAAGACGATGAATCCGATGGCCAGGTAGGTCAACCACGGGTAGAGCCACATCCGAACGGCAGGGCGTTCGTCGTCGCGGTCGAGTTGACGTCGCAGCACCAGCTGGCTGCTGGCGATGGCAAGGTAGACGAACAGGGCGACGGCACCGGTGGTCGCCAGCAGGTAGGTGAAGAGCTTCTCGGGCAGGATGTAGTTTCCGATCACGGCGAGGAAGCCGAGAACCATCGAGGCGATCACCGCGATCCACGGCACCCCGTTCGTGGTGATCTTCTTGACCGCCCTGGGTGCGTCGCCTCGGTCGCCGAGCGAATACAGCATGCGCGACGCGGTGTAGAGCGCAGAGTTCAGGCACGACGCGACGGCAGTCAGGATGACGATGTCCATGATGGTCTCGGCGTGCGGAATTCCCATCTTGGACAGCACGAATTGGTACGAGCCCGTATTGGGGTCCAGTTCGTTCCAGGGCACCAAAGCGACGATGACGAAGATGGAGCCGAAGTAGAAGATCGAGATTCGCCAGATCACCGAGTTGGTGGCGCGGGTGATTCCCTTTGCCGGGTCCTTGGATTCGGCGGCGGCGATGGTGACGATTTCCGAACCCATGAACGAGAACATCGTGGTGAGCATGGCCGCGATCACCGCGCCGAACCCGAGGGGCATGAATCCGCCCGAGGCCCAGAGTTGGTCCACACCACTGACTTCCGAATCGGGTAGCCATCCCAGGATGGCCGCGATTCCGAGGCCGATGAACGCGATGATCGCCACCACCTTCACCAGCGCGAACCAGAACTCGAATTCGCCGTAGTTGCCGACGCTGATCAGATTGGTCGCGGTGAGGGCAATGACGATGAGCAGTGCCCACATCCACTGGGCTCCGCCGAGCCAGTTGGTGAGAATCGACGCTGCCGCGGTGGCTTCGACCGGGATCACCAACACCCAGAACCACCAGTAGAGCCACCCGACCGAGAATCCGGCCCAATGTCCGAGTGCGCGTGTGGCATACGTGGAGAACGAGCCGGTGTCGGGATTGGCCGTTGCCATCTCCCCCAGCATGCGCATCACCAGAATCACGAGTGTTCCCGCGAACAGGTACGCCAGCAGCACCGCCGGGCCTGCCGTCGCGATGGCGTTGGCCGAACCCACGAACAATCCCGCGCCGATGACTCCGGCTATCGAAATCATCGTCACGTGCCGTGGTTTCAGGCTGGTACCGAGTCCGTTCTCGCCGGTGTCCGGCTTCTCCGTAATGGCCATCCCTGTAGTCGAACACAATGTGAACGCGGACGCAGCGGGTGACCGTTATGTCCAGACAGCCGGTGGTACAGAGATATTCGCGTGAATCCGGGCATACTGGACGCATGAACTCCGAAGCGGACAGCATCACCGATCCGGTCACCATCGTCGGTGCGGGCATGGCCGGCGCCGCCTGCGCGCGGGTTCTCCGCGACGCAGGCGTGCCGTTCCGCATCGTCGACCGAGGCCGAGCTCCGGGCGGGCGGATGTCGTCGCCGGAGTTGCACGGCCGTCGCGTCGACCTGGGCGCCGGTTACTTCACCGTTCGTGATCAGGAATTCTCGACCGTGGTTGCCGATTGGGAGTCGGCTGGGTTGGCGCGCCAGTGGGCCAACACGTTCGGCATCCTCAAGCCCGCAACAGCCCCGTGCACAACGACCGGACCCGTTCGCTGGGCTACCCCGAACGGGCTGCGATCGCTGGTACGAAACATGCTCGAGGGCTTCGACATCGAGCATTCCACCGAGCTGACCGAATTGCCCGACGGCCATGTCGTAGTCGCGATGCCGGATCCGCAGGCGGCGCGACTGATCGCCGTCCCCGATGCCGTCGATTACGTTCCTGTCATCGCGGTGGCGTGTGGGTTCGACGGGCTCGACATCCCCTTCCGCGATGCGGCGTTCGTCAACGATCATCCTGATATCGATTTTGTCGTCGACGACGGTGCACGCCGAGGCGACGGTGCTCCGGTTCTGGTGGTGCACACCACGTCGGAACGAGCTCAGCAGCATCTGGACGACCCCGATGGTGCGATCGCCCCGGTTCTCGCCGCGCTACGCGAATTGTCCGTCGTCTCGGCGGCACCCGCGTGGAGTCACGCTCATCGATGGACATTCGCCAAGCCTGCGACGCAGCACGATTCGAACTTCGCGTTGCAGCAACAGGACGGACGCTTCGTCGGTTTGGCGGGCGATCAATGGTGCGAAGCCGGAGTGCCCAGGGTGGAGAGCGCCTGGCGTTCGGGGACGGATGTGGCGCGTGCGCTGATCGACGCGCTCCGGCACTGAACCTCGCGGCGCGACTGCTCCACTCCCTTGTGCGCTCGGGTTCCCTCGTGGCGGTAGCGCAATCGGCGTGGACCGTTGCCGTGTTCATGCCCGCTGATGCCACCGAAAACAGTGCGCGCGAACATCTCTCAACCGGATCGCCGGCAGCCACGTCGTCCGCGCGATAGTTACTTTAATTCTTGTTCACTATTTCGAAGTATGTACACATTTAACCGGTTAAGGTGTGACGACACGTGCAGATCTCGCCCCCTCGTCGCCGTCGCACACAGAATCGGAGCAGTCCGTGGCCACCATTCGCACCCCTGAGCAGACCAGACGCCGTGGCGTACTCGCTGCCACGGTCGGCACCATCGTCGAGTACTACGACCTCACCGTCTACGCCTACCTCGCGGTCGTCGTCAGCCCATTGTTCTTCCCCGGCGACGACCCGACTGCGTCGTTGCTCGCGAGTCTGGCCGTCTTCGCATCTGCCTACCTGATGCGTCCGATCGGCGGAATCTTCTTCGGCCGCCTCGGTGACAGACACGGCCGCAAGCGCGCCTTGTTGTTCTCTGTTCTGCTCATGGGCGTCGGCAGTGCACTGATGGCCTTCCTCCCCACCTACGAGAACGCGGGGGTTCTCGCGCCGATCCTGTTGGTCATCGCCCGTCTGGTCCAGGGCTTCTCGGCCGGTGGCGAACTCGGAGGCGCGCTCACATACGTCTACGAGACGGTCGGCGAAAAACGCAAGGGGCTCGGCGCATCTTTCGTCGCATTGGGTAGCAACAGCGGTTTCGCACTCGCGGCCATCGCTGTGGCCGTCACCTCCACTCTCACCACCGATGCACAAATGACCAGCTGGGGCTGGCGAATTCCGTTCCTGCTCGGCATCCCACTGGTGCTGTTCTGCCTCTGGACCCGAACTCGAATCGAAGACACCCCGCAGTTCGTCAACGCAGTCGCGGAAAACGAAGTCGCGAAGGCACCGTTGACCGAACTGCTTCGCACTCACCCCAAGCAGGTTTTGCAGGTCTTCGGACTGGGTGTGGCTCAGAACGCGACCGGATACATGGTGCTCACCTACATCGGCATCCATTTGGTGCGCGAAGGTGGATTCAGTCAGAGTTCGGTCACCTGGACTGCGGCCGGTGTGATCGTGCTCGTCGCGGCGTCCATGCCGCTCGCCGGGTTGCTGGTAGATCGGTTCGGCAGCGTGCGTGTGCTGGCCAGCGGATTGCTCGCCTCGGCACTGCTCGCGTACCCGGCAATGTCGATGATGAGTGGTCACGGGTTGTTCGTTGCTGCAATTGCTTTCATGTTCTTCGCGGTAGGCACACCCTTGATCCAGACGGCAACCGCTCCCCTGTTCCCGTCGTTGTTCGACTCGCGAGTTCGATTGACCGGCGTCGCTCTCGGCTTCAACATTGCGACGATCGCGACCGGTGGGACCGCTGCCTACATTGCGACGTGGCTGATCGACCGCACCGGAAGCTCGGTTTCACCCGCCTACTTCGTCATAGGCTCGGCCGTGATCGGCATGATCACCCTCGCGACCATCCGGCAGAAGACCTACGGCGGATTGCGGACCGGCAGCCGAGTCGCCGACGGACTGCCGTCGCAGTCGGGAGCGCTCGACGATGTCAGCTCCCGACGAACGTGACCGTCTCGTCCAAAGGGGCTCGGCTGGTACGGAATCCGTTGATCGAGTGCGTCTCGTCCGGGTAGCCGAAGGAGATGCCGGCCACCACTTTTCGAGTGTCCGGGATGTCGAACCACTCGTGCAGAAACGGTGAGTACGCGGCGAGGGCTGCTTGTGCGATCGCTCCGAGACCGAGACTCTGCGCGGCCAGCAGGAAAGTCTGCAGATACAAACCGCAGTCGACCGCGCCGTACACACCCAGATCGGCGTCGGTGGTGATGATGGCCGCGTGCGGGGCGTCGAACAGCTCGTAATTGCGAATGAATTGCCGGGTCGTCGCCTCGGTGTCGGATTTGACCACGCCGATGCTTTCGTACAGCGCCCCACCGCATTCACGTCTCCGCGCGCGGTGCAGGGCGTTGTAGTTGGCTGGGAACGGAAAATCCGGTTGCGGCACACCGGCCGCTACGTGCTCGACCAAGGCCTCGGAGAACTTCCGGGTGGCATCGCCTTCGGTCACGATGATCTGCCACGACTGGGTGTTGGACCACGACGGTGTACGCCGGGCGGCAGACAGTAGCTGTTCGAGTACCTCACGCGAGACCTGCTTCGGCAGGAACTGCCGGCACGAATACCTCTCGTCGAGAAGTTCTGTCAGTGCGTCGTACCGGGTCACATCGTCCGCCTCGTGTCGGTGTCGTCGGGTGCGGGTCGAACGTAACACCACGGCTGAACCCAGCCACACACTCTTCGGCGCGGATGAACGGCTGCCAGAGGAGCATCGGGCGCGTTGTGCGGGGTCCCGGCGAGCCGCGTATCGGAAGACGGTGGGCGCAGAGGGGTTCGAACCCCCGACCGCTGGTGTGTAAAACCAGAGCTCTACCGCTGAGCTATACGCCCGAGTACCGGTGGCCTGGGGACAACCCCGGGCCACCGGAACGCTTGGAGAAATTTATCGTGTCTGATGTCTAACTACAATTCCGCAGGTCAGCTCACTTGTGCGAGAGCCTCGGCCCACGAAGAACTGTCGCGAGCCTCGCCGGGTCCGTTCATTTCGGCGAACCTGATGATTCCGGATTTGTCGACGACGAACGTTCCACGATTGGCGAATCCGGCGCTGTCGTTGAACACGCCGTACGCCTGAGCAACCTCGCCGTGCGGCCAGAAGTCCGACAGCAGCGGAAAGGTGTAACCCTGTTCTGCAGCCCAGATCTTGTGGGTCGGAGGCGGACCCACGGAGATTGCCAGGATCGCAGTCTCGTCGTTCTCGAAGGTCGGTAGCTCGTCGCGCACTCTGCACAGCTCGCCCTGGCACGTGCCGGTGAAGGCCAGTGGATAGAACACGAGCAGAACGTTTTTCACGTTCCTGTACGACGACAACGTGACCAGTTGGTTGTTCTGGTCTTTGAGGGTGAAGTCGGGCGCAACTGCGCCAACCTCGATCGGCATCTAGAACCGTCTTCCTGTATCGAGCATCTCCCCTACCGCTTGGTGGCAGGGGTCTTGGGCTGAACCAATCGACTTCCGATCCAGTCACCGAGGTTTGCCGCAGAGGTCTGCGTCAATCCTGCGGTCGGGGCGGACTCGGCAATCTCACTGGGTTCGACATGACCGGACATGCCGGTCTTGGGGCTGAGGACCCACACGATGCCATCGTCCGAGAGCGGACCGATCGCATCCATGAGTGCATCGACCAGGTCACCGTCTCCGTCGCGCCACCACAGCAGTACAACGTCGATCACCTCGTCGGAATCCTCGTCGAGGGTCTCGCCACCGATCGCATCTTCTACGTCGGCGCGCAGATCATCGTCGGTGTCCTCGTCCCAGCCCAGCTCCTGTACGACCATGTCGCGAGTGATGCCAAGTTTCTGAGCGTAGTTCTGAGCGTCCGCCGCGGCGACCACGGTGGTGACCTCCTTGAATTGTGGGTGCAGTAGTCAAAGCGAACAGTGTCGAAGCCGTTCGCGCAAGCTGACCGCGCCGAAATTGCGTACATAAATTTCTACTGGTGGGTATCGGACCTCTGTACTACCAGAACCGACGAGATGCGGCAGGATTGGGGAGGAATCACGAGAACGAGGAAAGTAGACCGCCGTCACAGGGGCGGGTCTACCGGGACCGGGCGCCACACCGAGCGTCCGCCACATTGAGGAGTGCACACGTTGTCCGAAGTGAACAGCGGCGAACGGCAGAACACATCGTCTGCAGGCAAGAAGGGCTCGGACGGACGGGTCCGCGTCATCCGTGAGGGTGTCGCGTCGTACCTGCCCGATATCGACAACGACGAGACCAACGAATGGATCGAATCGTTCGACGGCTTGTTGGAGAGGTCCGGCCCCAACCGCGCTCGCTACCTGATGCTCAGGTTGCTCGAGCGCGCCGGCGAGCGCCGCGTCGCTTTGCCGTCGCTGACGTCGACGGATTACGTCAACACCATTCCCACCGAGAACGAGCCGTGGTTCCCCGGCGACGAGTCCATGGAACGCCGCTACCGCGCCTGGATCCGATGGAACGCCGCGATCATGGTGCACCGCGCGCAGCGTCCCGGCGTCGGTGTCGGTGGCCACATCTCCACGTATGCCTCGTCGGCAGCGCTCTACGAGGTCGGCTTCAACCACTTCTTCCGCGGCAAGGACCACCCGGGCGGCGGCGACCACATCTTCATTCAGGGGCACGCCTCCCCCGGCATCTACGCCCGCGCCTTCCTCGAAGGTCGTATCCCGGCCGAGCGCATGGACGGCTTCCGCCAAGAGGCCAGCCATGTGAACGAGGGCGGCGGACTGCCGTCGTACCCGCACCCGCGTCTGATGCAGGACTTCTGGGAGTTCCCGACGGTATCGATGGGTCTCGGCCCGATGAACGCCATCTACCAGGCCCGCTTCAATCACTACCTCAACGACCGCGGCATCAAGGACACCACCGATCAGCACGTGTGGGCGTACCTCGGTGACGGCGAGATGGACGAGCCGGAGTCGCGTGGACTCGCGCACGTGGCCGCTACCGAGGGCCTCGACAACCTGACGTTCGTCGTCAACTGCAACCTGCAGCGCCTCGACGGCCCGGTCCGCGGCAACGGCAAGATCATCCAGGAATTGGAGTCGTTCTTCCGCGGTGCCGGCTGGAACGTCATCAAGGTCGTCTGGGGCCGCGAGTGGGACTCGCTGCTGCACAAGGACCGCGACGGCGCACTGGTGAACCTCATGAACACCACGCCCGACGGCGACTTTCAGACCTACAAGGCCAACGACGGCGGCTACGTTCGCGATCACTTCTTCGGCCGCGATCCGCGCACCAAGGAGCTCGTGAAGGATCTCTCGGACGACGAGATCTGGAACCTCAAGCGCGGCGGCCACGACTACCGCAAGGTGCACGCTGCCTACGCAGCCGCGATGTCGCACAAGGGCCAGCCGACGGTCATCCTGGCGCACACCATCAAGGGCTACACCCTCGGCAAGCACTTCGAGGGCCGTAACGCCACGCACCAGATGAAGAAGCTGACGCTCGACGATCTCAAGACGTTCCGCGATCTCCAGCACATCCCGATCTCCGACGAGGAGCTCGAGAAGGATCCGTACATGCCGCCGTACTACCACCCCGGTGCGGACGCTCCCGAGATCCAGTACATGCTCGATCGCCGCAACAAGCTCGGTGGATTCGTCCCCGAGCGGCGAGTGGACGTCAAGCCGCTGCCGCAGCCGGGCGACGACACGTACAAGACGCTGCGCAAGGGCTCGGGCAAGCAGGAAGTCGCCACCACCATGGCGCTCGTGCGCGTCATGAAGGAGCTGTTGCGAGACAAGGAGATCGGCCACCGAATCGTGCCGATCATCCCCGACGAGGCACGCACGTTCGGTATGGACTCGTGGTTCCCGTCGCTCAAGATCTACAACCGCAACGGCCAGCTGTACACCTCGGTGGACTCGGAGCTGATGCTCGCCTACAAGGAGAGCTCGGTCGGCCAGATCCTGCACGAGGGCATCAACGAGGCCGGTTCGACGTCGTCGTTCACCGCGGTCGGCACCTCGTACGCGACGCACGGCGAGGTCATGATCCCGCTGTACATCTTCTACTCGATGTTCGGATTCCAGCGCACCGGCGACGGTCTCTGGGCAGCGGCAGACCAGATGGCTCGCGGATTCGTCCTCGGTGCCACAGCGGGTCGCACCACGCTCACCGGTGAGGGTCTGCAGCACGCCGACGGTCACTCGCTACTCCTGGCGTCGACCAACCCGGCGGCCGTGGCCTACGACCCGGCGTTCTCGTACGAAATCGCACACATCGTCAAGGACGGTCTGCGACGGATGTACGGCGGCACCGAGGGCGTGGAAGGCTTCGGCGGCGAGAACATCTTCTACTACATCACCCTGTACAACGAGCCGTACGTACAGCCGGCCGAGCCGGAGAACCTCGACGTCGAGGGTCTGCTCAAGGGCATCTACCGGTTCGCAGCTCCGCAGGAGGGCGACGGACCCGAGGCGCAGCTGTTGGCGTCGGGTGTCGGCATGGTGTCGGCCCGCAAGGCCCGTGAGCTGCTGTTCGAGGAGTGGGGCGTGCGCTCGGCCGTGTGGTCGGTGACGTCCTGGGGCGAGCTGCGCCGCGACGGCGTCGACGCCGAGAAGGAGTCGCTGCGCAACCCCGGTGCCGACAAGCGGGTTCCGTTCGTCACCTCGGCGCTGGCCGACGCCAACGGCCCGGTCATCGCATCGTCGGATTGGATGCGCGCTGTTCCGGACCAGATTCGTCAGTGGGTTCCGGGCGACTACGTCACCCTCGGCACCGACGGCTTCGGATTCTCCGATACCCGTCCGGCCGCCCGACGGGTGTTCAACGTCGACGCCGAGTCGATCGTCGTCGCCACGTTGTCCGCTCTCGCCGCATCCGGTGAGATCGACAAGTCCAAGGCAGTCGAGGCCGCGGAGAAGTACAAGATCGACGACGTCACCGCAGCACCGACGTCGTACGCCGACACCGGTTCGGCGTAGGTTCCACCCCTGTTCGGCCGACCCCCGTCCCACGTCGCGAAGCATGTCCGTCGCGATAGGGGCGGGGGTCGGGCGTAGGTTCTCCTTATGTCCGATGCGAAACCCGACTCACCGGGCAGCGCGTCATCACGCGATGTGTCCCGACGCGACGCCTACCGTGAGGCGTTGCGTGAATCGTTGACCTCGGACAACGAAGTGCACCTTCCGGTCGCCTCACTGGCACCCTCCCGCCAGAAACGCGATCCCCTGCCCGATGCGCTGCTGCGTCGCGTCAAACAGTTCTCCGGCCGACTCTCGACCGAGGCCGTCACCACGATGCAGGGGCAGTTGCCGTTCTTCGGTGATCTCGACGCGGCCCAACGTGCCAGCGTCCAACTGTTGATTCAGACAGCCGTCGACAACTTCCTCGAATGGCTGAAGAACCCCAACAGCGATATTCGCTTCAGCCTCGATGCCTTCCAGGTCATTCCCCAGGACCTTGCCCGACGCCTCACTCTGCGCCAGACAGTGGACATGGTGCGGGTGGCGATGGAGTTCTTTGAGCAGTGGCTCCCGGCGCTGGCACGCAACGATCAGCAGCTGGTGGCCCTGACCGAGGCCGTGTTGCGCTACGGGCGAGAGCTGGGTTTCGCGGCCGCGTCGGTCTACGCCAGCGCAGCCGAATCACGCGGAGCCTGGGACACCCGCCTCGAAGCCCTCGTGGTCGACGCCGTCGTACGCGGAGATACCGGCTCGGACATGCTCTCGCGTGCCGCCACGTTGAACTGGGACGCCACCGCGCCCGCAACGGTGCTGGTGGGCACTCCTCCCGACGATCGAGGCGTCTCGGTCGTCGGAACCGTGCACGCCGTGGCGCAGAAGCACGGTCGCGCCGCACTGGCAGTGGTGCAGGGAACGCGGCTGGTGATGGTGGTCAGCGGTCAGCTCGACGACACTGCCACCCATCGCGCCTTCATCGACGACATGCTGCAGAACTTCTCGGACGGACCCGTCGTCATCGGCCCGACCACCCGCACCCTCGGTGCGGCGCACTCGAGCGCGGTGGAGGCATTCGCGGGGATGCAGGCCGTGGCGGGGTGGCGGGGTGCGCCGCGTCCGGTGCATGCGGGCGAGCTACTGCCCGAGCGCGCACTGCTCAACGACGGTGCGGCGATATCGGCGTTGAACGATCACGTGGTCGTTCCGTTGGCCGCGGCAGGTTCGGGACTGGCCGACACCCTCGATGCGTATCTGGACTGTGGCGGAGCGGTGGAAACCTGCGCACGGCAGCTGTTTGTTCATCCAAATACCGTCCGGTATCGGCTCAAGCGCATCGCCGAGGTCACCGGTCGCGACCCCACGCATCCGCGCGATGCGTACGTACTCAGGGTTGCGGCAACGGTAGGTAGGTTGGCTCGAACGCATCACGAACCGCCCCATCCTGCCCCATATGTCACACAGGTCACATTCGGAGAAGTAGTCACGTAACGCCGGACCACCCTTCGGCGATAGCGGATCCCCACGAGGCAATTTGTAGGGTTCCCACAAATTGCTTGTCGAGAGTTCATCGAGCGCGACATCACTCATTCGGCACCCGACGGTGTTCTCTTAACCCTGTGATTGCGTTGCTTGCGCCCGGTCAGGGCTCCCAGACTCCCGGCATGCTGCTGCCTTGGCTCGAATTGCCGGGTGCGGCAGACCGACTCGCGCTGTGGTCGAAGGCCTCCGGTCTCGACCTCGTCCGCCTCGGCACCACAGCCACCGCCGAGGAAATCACCGACACCGCAGTGACCCAGCCTCTGGTCGTCGCGTCGGCATTGCTCGCGTTCGAGGAGATCGCATCGCGCGGCCTGTTCCCCGAGGACGCCGTCGTCGCCGGACACTCGGTGGGCGAACTCGCCGCCGCTGCGATCGCCGGCGTCATCTCCTCCGACGACGCCGTATCGCTCGCTGCCGTCCGTGGCGCAGCAATGGCCAAGGCCTGCGCGCTCGAGCCGACCGGCATGTCCGCCGTGCTCGGGGGCGACGAAGCTGCTGTCCTGGCCCGCCTCGAAGAGCTGGACCTCGCTCCGGCCAACGTCAACGCTGCAGGTCAGATCGTCGCAGCCGGGCTGCTCACCAAGCTCGCCGAGTTGGCCGAGAGCGCGCCCGAGAAGGCTCGGGTTCGCGCACTACCGGTCGCAGGCGCATTCCACACCAAGTACATGGCGTCCGCGGGCGACACCGTTGCCGCAGCCGCTGCCGCCATCACCCCGTCGGAGCCGACGCGGACGTTGCTGTCCAACTCGGACGGTCAGCCGGTCTCCTCGGGTGCCGACGCCCTGAACAAGCTCGCTGCCCAGGTCACTCGCCCCGTGCGATGGGATCTGTGCAACGCCTACCTACGTACCGCGGAGGTCACCGGACTCGTCGAGCTGCCCCCGGCAGGCGCACTTGTCGGTATCGCCAAACGCGAACTGCGCGGCGTCGCCAATCTCGGCCTGAAGACACCGGCGGACATTTCCGCAATGGTCGAGCTCGGTTAGCTCGACCCACACACTTCGCAGTCACAGCACTGCGGCTCGCACTTCCACTCCCCGAGTGGCAGAAATGCACAATCGCGTCTCGAAGCACATGACTTCGGCGTTCTACACAGAAGAGAAGGGAGCCACAACAGTGGCCAGCCAGGAAGACCTCATCGCCGGACTTGCAGAGATCATCGAGGAGGTCACGGGCATCGAACCGTCCGAGGTGACCATCGAGAAGTCCTTCGTGGACGACCTCGACATCGACTCACTCTCCATGGTCGAGATCGCAGTGCAGACCGAGGACAAGTACGGCGTGAAGATCCCCGACGAGGACCTCGCAGGTCTGCGCACCGTCGGCGACGCCGTGAACTACATCCAGAAGCTCGAAGCGGAGAACCCCGAGGCCGCAGAAGCTATCAAGGCCAAGCTCGACGACTCCGCGAGCGAGTGACACGGCCCATGACCAACCCATCCACCGCCAACGGACGCTTCCCCAGTGTCGTCGTCACCAGCCTCGCTGCGACCACGTCACTCGCGGGTGACGTCGATGCCACGTGGAAGGGTCTGCTGAACGGCGACAGCGGAATCGCAACGCTGGAAGACGATTTCGTCGCCGAGTACGACCTGCCCGTGCGGATCGGCGGCCACCTCGCGGTGAACCCGCAGAGCCTGCTCTCGCGGGTCGAGATTCGTCGCCTGAGCTATGTGGAGCAGCTGGCCACCGTTCTCGGTCGTGAGGTCTGGAAGAACGCCGGGACTCCCGACGTCGATCCCCTCCGCCTCGGCGTATCTATCGGTACCGGCCTCGGTGGCGGCGATTCTCTGATCGACGCCAACGACAAGATGAAGGCCGGTGGTTATCGCAAGGTGTCTCCGCTCGCCGTTCAGATGGTCATGCCGAACGGCCCTGCAGCGGTCGTCGGACTCGAGCTCAAAGCACAGGCCGGTGTCATCACTCCCGTCTCCGCCTGCTCCTCGGGATCGGAAGCCATCGCACACGCGTGGCGGATGATCGTGATGGGCGACGCGGACATGGTCGTCACCGGCGGCGTCGAGGGTTACATCGACGCGGTTCCGATCGCCAGCTTCTCCATGATGCGGGCGATGAGCACCAACAACGACAACCCGAAGGGTGCGTCACGTCCGTTCGACAAGGATCGTGACGGCTTCGTCTTCGGTGAAGCGGGTGCGCTCATGGTCATCGAGACCGAGGAGCACGCCAAGGCACGCGGCGCAACGATCCACGCCCGCCTGCTCGGTGCCGGAATCACCTCCGACGGGTTCCACCTCGTGGCTCCCGACCCGGAGGGCACGGGTGCCGCGCGCGCCATGAAGCGTGCAATCGAGACCGCAGGACTGCAGAAGTCCGACATCACCCACGTGAACGCCCACGCAACGGCAACTCCCATCGGAGACACCGCCGAAGCGCTCGCGATCAACAAGGCCGTCGGAAATCACGCAGCCGTGTACGCACCGAAATCCGCGCTGGGCCACTCGATCGGTGCCGTCGGCGCTCTCGAATCGGTTCTGACGGTGCTGGCAGTGCGTGAGGGAATCATCCCTCCCACACTGAATTTGGAGAATCAAGATCCCCAGATCGATCTCGACGTCGTCAAGGGCGAGCCCCGCGTCGGACAGATCGATTACGCGATCAACAACTCGTTCGGATTCGGTGGGCACAACGTAGCGCTCGCCTTCGGAAAGGCGTGATGCACTGAGTCGTTCTTTCGACTCAGCGAATCCCGCTCTCGCAGTGCATGATCCGGGCTGGGGCCGTTCCCAGTGAACGGCCCCGGTTCGGGCCTCGCCCCCCAGGGGCCCTGAAGAAGGACAAGCGATGACCATTCTGGCCCCCGTCACACGATCCGGTACCTCCACCGATCCCCGCGATCCACTCGCCCGCCTCGAGAATCTGTTCGACGCCGGAACCACTGTGCCCCTGCACGATCGGGACAAGTCCGGCATCCTCGCAGCGTCCGGCGAGATCGACGGCGTCCACACCATCGCGTATTGCTCCGACGCCACCGTCATGGGCGGTGCCATGGGCGTCGACGGCTGCAAGCACATCGTCGCCGCCATCGACACGGCCATCGAGCAGCGCGCTCCGATCGTCGGCGTCTGGCATTCCGGCGGCGCGCGCCTCGCCGAGGGCGTCGAAGCCCTCCATGCCGTCGGGCTCGTCTTCGAGGCCATGGTTCGAGCATCCGGCCTCGTCCCCCAAGTTTCCGTCGTCCTCGGCTTCGCAGCCGGCGGCGCCGCCTACGGTCCTGCGCTGACCGACGTCGTCATCATGGCTCCCGAGGGACGCGTGTTCGTCACCGGTCCCGACGTCGTCCGCAGCGTCACCGGTGAGCAGGTCGACATGGCCTCGCTCGGCGGCCCCGACACCCACCACAAGAAGTCCGGCGTGTGCCACATCGTCGCCGACAGCGAGATGGACGCGTTCACCCGCGCCCGCCGCCTGGTGTCCATGTTCTGCGAGCAGGGCGAATTCGACATCGCCGCCGCCGAGCACGGAGACACCGACCTCCGAGCGCTGATGCCCGAATCCAACCGTCGCGCATACGATGTGCACCCGATCGTGCACGAGCTGCTGGACAACGTCGAAGGGGAATCGACCTTCGAGGAGTTCCAGGGCGGCTGGGCCCGCAGCATTGTCATCGGCCTCGGACGCATCAGCGGCCGCACCGTCGGCGTCATCGCCAACAACCCCATTCGTCTCGGCGGTTGCCTCAACTCCGAAAGTGCCGAGAAGGCAGCCCGTTTCGTGCGACTGTGCGACGCATTCGGCATCCCACTGATCGTGGTCGTCGACGTTCCCGGGTACCTCCCCGGCGTCAGCATGGAATGGGAGGGCGTCGTCCGTCGCGGAGCAAAGCTGTTGCACGCCTTCGCCGAAGCCACGGTCCCCCGCGTCACCCTGGTGACCCGCAAGATCTACGGCGGCGCGTACATCGCGATGAACGCCCGTGCACTCGGTGCTACCGCGGTCTACGCCTGGCCCGGCTCCGAGGTCGCCGTGATGGGCGCGAAGGCCGCCGTCGGCATCCTGCACAAGAAGGCACTCGCAGCCGCTCCCGAGGAGGAGCGTGAGGCATTGCACGATCGCCTCACCGTCGAGCACGAAAGCATCGCCGGTGGCGTCGAGCGCGCCGTGGCCATCGGTGTCGTCGACGAGGTCATCGAGCCGTGCAAGACCCGCAGCACGGTCGCCAGGGCGCTCGCGGCCGCCCCTGCGGCACGCGGCAACCACAAGAACATTCCGCTCTGATCGTCACGGGGTGCCCCGCCGCCTCGGGTGGTGTCACCCCCGGCCCCGGTTGGGATCAATGCGGCTCCGAGGCGCTCCGAGTGCAACAAAGCCACATTCATCCTGAACCGAACGGGCGTCACAACGGACGGGCGAACTCCGGCGTCAGCTCTCGATCCACTTGTGGTCGTGAGCCAGTCGCAGCATTGCCGATCGGATGTCGAGGATCTGCGCTGCGGTGACAGTTCCGTTGGCTGTCAGCAGTGCCTCGGTCACTTCGGCGGTGAAGTCCGCCTCGGAGAGCACGTCGCAGATGACGTCCTCGAGTTGCTCGCGTTCGCTGATCGGAACGTCGTGGAACGGCACGTCGGGCTTGCGCCGGGTGACCAGCGCGGTCGACGCGGGGGTGTCGATGATCTGCACCTGGGTGGCCTTGAGGCCTCGATCGCCTTCGACGGCAACGTATTCGACGCGAACCCCCGGTGCCAACAGTCGTTTGTCGAAGTCCAGATCGTTGACGTGAATGAACACGTCCTCGCCGCCCTCGTCCGGCGCTACGAATCCGTACCCCTTGAACTCGTCGAATCGAATCACTTTTCCGGTCGACAACATCGAACTCACCACTCCACGGTCGTTCCCACATGCCTACCCCAGGCACGGACGCAAACTACCGCGAGCCAGAACCCCCAGCAACCCCTAGCCGACGTTGCGACTCAGCCACGTCACTTCGGCTCCGGCCCCGCCGGTTCGGTACGGCTCGAGGGCTGCGTCCCAGTCCGATCCGAGAGCCTGCTCGACGGCCGCGGTGAAGTTGCCCTGGTTGTTCTCCATCAGGGCGCGCAGCCGCATCTCGCCGAGCATCACGTCCCCGTTCGCGCTCGTCGTTCCGCGCCACAGCCCCAAACCGGGCACATGGGAGAACCGTTCGCCGTCCACGCCTTCGCTGGCGTCCTCGGTCACCTCGAACCGCAGCATCTGCCACGAGCGCAGGATGCCGGCCAGCTTTGCTCCGGTGCCGACGGGGCCGACCCAGTCGGTGGTGGCGCGCAGCTGCCCATCGGAGGCGGGCTGCGCAGACCACTTCAAGTTCGCACGGCAATCGAGGGCGTCGGTCAACGCCCATTCGACATGCGGGCACAACGCAGCGGGCGACGAGTGGATGTACACAACACCCGACGTCGCTTCTGCGAATTGATTCGATCCACGCATTGCACTACCTCCAGCTTCGACGAGGGACGTCTTCCCCAACGACCTCGACATGCTTCGGCTGGCTGCAGTGAATCAATGCGTCTGTGTACTAGTGTGCCCCGAGTTGCCCCTGTTGCGCCAGTGCAATCTGTGAACGATGGAGTTTCACCCGGCCAGCACTGCGTCGGAGAGCTCCGGCCACAGCGGTTTCGCCCAGTCTCCGAAGGCTCGATCGGTCAACACCACACACGCGGTCCGCACGGCCGGATCGACCCACAGGAACGTTCCGGCCTGCCCGAAGTGGCCGAACGTCGCGGACGAGTTCTTGCTTCCGGTCCAGTGCGGGCTCTTGCCGTCGCGCAGCTCGAACCCGAGTCCCCAGTCGCAGGGCTTGTGCGATCCGTATCCGGGCACGATCCCGTTCAGGCCGGGAAACTGCACTTCGGTCGCCGACGCGAGTGTCTGCGACGCCAGCAGCGTCGGTGCCAACAGTTCGGCGGCGAACCTCGTCAGATCGGCGAGGGTCGAGCTGGCCCCGTGGCCCGCCGATCCCGGCAACGACGTGTTCGTCATCTGCAGCGGCCGACACACGGCCTCGTCCAAGTAGTCGGGGAAGGCAATGCCTGCCTCGGTTTCGATCAGCTCGGCCAGCACCTCGAACCCGGCGCTCGAGTAGATCCGCTTGGTACCGGCCGGTGCCTGGACTGTGAGGTCGCCGAACGCCAGTCCCGACGCGTGTGCGAGGAGGTGTCGAACCGTCGACCCTTCCGGTCCTGCGGGCTGATCGAGCTCCACCGCACCTTCCTCGACGGCGACGAAAACTGCGTACGCACTGAGCAGCTTGGTGACCGAGGCCAGCTCGTAGACGCGATCGGTGTCCCCGACCTCCTCACGAACTCCGGAGTCGGTGACGACTGCTGCACTGACATGGTCGACGGGCCAGGAGGCCGTGAGATCGAGGGTGGTCACGACTCACGAGCCTAATTGTCGGTCGACGACGGTGCCCCGGTCCCCCGCCGGGCTACGCTCGCAGCACATGAGTGGGAGGAATGCGATGTCGGTTGTGTATGGATCGTGCAATCTGTGCGAGGCGATCTGTGGGCTCGAGTTCACGGTGGAGAACGATGCGGTGGTCTCGATTCGCGGTGACGAGAAGGATCCGCTCTCACGCGGCCACATCTGCCCCAAGGCGCTGTCGCTGATCGATCTGCACGCCGATACCGATCGGCTCACCACACCGGTCAAACGTGTGGGCGAGAAATGGGAGAAGATCGGCTGGGACGAGGCATACGACCTCGTGATCGACGGTTTGGTCTCGACGCGTGAGAAGTACGGCCGCAATGCCGTCGGGATCTATCAGGGCAACCCCAACGTGCATTCGATGGGTGCGATGACCCACGGTATTCCCTTCACCTCGCTCATGCGGACGCGCAATCGATACTCCGCCACCTCGCTGGATCAGCTCCCGCACCAGCTCGTCGATCACCTGCTGTACGGGCATCAGTTGCTACTGCCGATCCCGGACATCGATCGAACCGACTTCTTCCTCGTCCTCGGCGGCAATCCGATGGCCTCGAACGGCAGCATGATGACCGTGCCCGATTTCGCAAAGAGGGCGCGGGCACTGCGCAAACGGGGCGGCCGCCTCGTCGTGGTCGATCCGCGCAAGACCGAGACCGCCGACATCGCAGACACCCACTTCTTCGTTCGGCCCGGCAGCGACGCACTGCTGCTGCTCGCGATGATCCACACGATCGTGGCCGACGGCACGGTGACCGTGGCCGACTACGTCGACGGTGCCGACCGACTCGCGGATCTCGTCGCGGAATTCGCACCGGAATCCGTCGCTCCGGTCGTCGGGATTGCTGCGGAAGAGATCTCGGCCCTGGCACGTGATTTCGCCTCGGCGAGGTCCGCGGTGGCATACGGCCGAATGGGGGTCTCGACTCAGCAGTTCGGCACCGTGTGCCAGTGGGCGATTCAGGTACTGAACATCATCACGGGCAATCTCGACCGCCCCGGCGGTGCCATGGTGACCGATCCCGCGATCGATCTGATCAAGCAGGGCATCGTCGGCCGCGGCCATTTCGACAAGTGGCGCAGTCGCGTTCGCGACCTGCCCGAGTTCGCAGGCGAATACCCCTGTTCGACGCTCGTCGACGAGATCACCACCGAGGGCAAGGACCAGATCCGTGCGATGGCGGTCCTGTCCGGCAATCCGGTGTTGTCGATGCCCGGCGGCACCACCCTGAACGACGCGTTCGCGGGTCTCGATTTCATGGTGTCGTTCGACTTCTACATCAACGAGACATCGCGTCACGCACACGTGATTCTGCCGCCGACGATGTCGCTCGAACGCGACCACTACGACCTGATCTTCAACTCCTTCGCCGTTCACAACACGGCGAAGTACATGCCTGCAGTGCTGCCCAAGCAAGCCGACGCCAAGCACGATTGGGAGATCTTCCGTGATCTGTCGCTGCGCTACAAGAGCCGTATGGCCGGTTCGACGGTCGGTCGGTTGAAGTCACGAGTGACTCCGAAGAACATCATCGGCGAAGCCCGGCTGCGCCTGTCCCCCGCCCGCACCCTGGACATCCTGCTCCGGAGTCAACGAAAAGGACTGTCGCTGAAGAAACTTCGAGCCAACCCACACGGTGTCGATCTCGGACCATTGCGTCCCGGCTTCCCACAGAAGTTGAAGACGCGGGACAAGCGGGTACAACTGATTCAGGACATCGTTGTTGCCGAACTCCCCGCGTTGGTGGATCTGATGCATTCCAGCGCAGTTCCATCCGGCGATGAACTGCTGATGATCGGTCGGCGACACCTGCGCAGCAACAACTCGTGGATGCACAACACCGCCCGGCTCACCAAAGGCAAAGCGCGACATCAGCTTCTGGCGCATCCTGAGGATCTCGCGAACCGCGGTATCGAGGACGGTTCGATGGTGTCGGTCACCTCCGCCGCCGGAACCGTCGACATCGAGGTAGCGGCGTCGGAGAAGATGATGCCCGGCGTGGTGAGCATGCCGCACGGATTCGGACATCAGCGCCCCGGCGTGCAGTTGTCCGTTGCCACGACGGTGCAGGGGCCGAGCGTCAACGACATCACCGACCCCAATCGCGTCGACGCCGTCTCGGCCAATGCGATCCTCAACGGTGTCCCGGTGCAGGTCCGAGCGAAATAGCTGCCCCGATGCACCGTCGAGGCGACGCGATTCTGTACGATTCTGCAGGCTCGTACCTGGTACGGGCATGGGGCGGTAGCTCAGTCGGTTAGAGCCGTGGACTCATAATCCATTGGTCGCGGGTTCGAGCCCCGCCCGCCCCACACCCGATCGGCCTCCCTGTCAGGTCGGTGAGCCCTGGCGATTGCGTACATACCCAGCCTGACCCTGCCCGAAGATACAGCGACACAGGGCGACTCGGACCCATCAGCAATTCTGGCGTGCACGCCGCGGCATCGAGGCTTTTGCACTGCATTGCCATTCCCAGTGGTTCGGATCACTGAATCGATGACGCCATGCGAATCACAGCTGCGTCGGTTCCGTGGCCAGCGATTTCGGTGCTGATCTCTGCTGATGATGCGCCCGATGAAGGCTCGAAGGTGCAGACTTTCGACGGCCGATACGCCTCGATGACCATCGACACCCGTTCCCAACATCCTTCGAATTCAAAATTTCGCTCGACCAGACCAGTTCGCCGAGCAACTACCGAGGAAAAGACACCATGCGGTACCAACACCGAGGTTCGTCCCCGTCCGTGTCCGAGCATGCGTGGGTTGCGCCGACGGCAGTGTTGGTGGGCAACGTTGTCGTCGGCGCAGGGTCGCGGATTCTGCACGGTGCGATCCTGACGGCCGAGGATGGTCAGGTAAGTATCGGTGAGAATGTGGTCGTGATGGAGAACGCCGTCGTCAAGGGACGCGCGAAGTACCCCACGATCGTCGGTGACAGTGTGTTGATCGGCCCGCACGCGCACGTCAATGGCACCGTCATCGGTCGGGAGTCGTTCATCGCCACCGGTGCGTCGACGTTTCCCGGGTCGATCGTCGAGGCAGGGTCGGAGGTCCGAATCAACGCAGTGCTCCAGGTCGATTCGAGGCTTGCCGCCGGGTCGGTCCTCCCCATCGGGTGGGTTGCCGTGGGAGATCCGGCCAGCATGTTTCCGGCAAACAGCCACGACGAAATCTGGGCCATCCAGCAAACTCTGGACTTTCCGGGAACGGTGTACGACGCGTCGCACGGCGACGGTATGCAGGACATCATGCAGTCGCAGTCGTCCTTCTACGGCGAGCACGCCTCGGACTCCGTTGTTCCGGAGTGACGTTGTAGACCTGACTTCGGTGTACCCGACGCGCCCGCGTCCCGCGAGTCGTGTTCTTGTCGTGTGTGGCGTTGCTTACTGACCGGTAGTATTTTTGCTCTCGGCAATTCCCGTCGGTTTACCCTTGGCCAGGTGGACGCACGTGGAAGCGAGGGTGTGCCACGGATCGTTACTGCGCAGCAGATCGTCGCCGCTATCCCGCTTCCTGCGCTCGTTCACGACACCAGTTTTCACATCCTGGCCGTCAATACCGCGTGCCGAAAGTCGGCGAATCTATCTCGCACGTACAGCGATACCCGTGATGTCTTCGCCTTCGTGCACCCAACGGAGCATGCGGAGATCCGGGCCGTATCAGAGAATCTACTGACCGACTTCGCCCGAACAGGGGAATCGTCACAGACACCGGTCGCCGCGATGCGACGGCTCCACCAAGACGACGACGTGTCGGTGTCGTGCTGGACGCACACCGGACTCGCGGTGTTCGACGGCGTGCCTCTCATCGTCGTTGCCCTGGATCTTGCGAATCCTATTGTCAGTGAGGCACGAACGTGGCGTGAGCGCGCAGAACGCGACGACTTGACCGGGCTGTACCGTCGCAACGTTGCGGTCTCGGTCATCGACGATTGGCTTGCAGCCGGCGACGAAGTAATGGTGATGTTCGCCGATGTCGATCACTTCAAGCAGGTCAACGACGGCTACGGCCATGCGGCCGGAGACGCAGTCCTGTCCGCGATCGCAGACCGACTTCACGCCCTGTCGCATGACGACAGAATCGTCTGCCGGTATGCGGGTGATGAGTTCCTGATCGCGTCCCGCCCATCCGTGTGGGCTCACGGAGGCTTCGTCTGGCAGTTCGACGAACAGCGTTATCTAGCCGACTACATCGCCGCGGCGGCGGGGGCAGCAACGCACCTCCTTGGAATCGATGGGCATGAGCGTGTATCGATCAGCACAGGTGCAGCAAGGCGACGACCCGCCGATTCGGCCGCGACGCTGATTCATCGGGCCGATACCGCGATGTATCGGAACAAGGCACATCGCGTGCGGGAGCGATGAGTTCGGCGATCGGGCAGCTCAGATGATGCGCGAACCGAAGTGGGTGCCGACGCAGTAGCGCAACGTTGCGGCTACCGACACGCCGCCTTCGAGTGTCCGGTCGCACGAGTCATCGGCTTCCCACCCGACGGTACAACCGTGACGAATACACCAGCAGCACAGCAGCATTCGCGCCGAACCACACCCACGTGAGAAACGCCGCCACCACGCCGGTGACGAAGAAGCCCAGTACCAGTGCCACGACCCAGGCGAGGACGAAGGCAACAATCGTGACGACTGCCGCGACTGCGCACCGCCCCGGGGACTGCCGGACAGTCGCCGTCGCAGCGCGGAACGGATGTCGTTGCCCGTCGGCCACGGCCGGAAGCACCAGCAGCGCAACCAGAATCACGACAATCGGAAGCAGCGGGAACACAATCGCCAGCGCGACGGCAACCAGAGTCGAGACCACACACCACACCAGGACGCGCGGCCGCCGCCATGCCCGAGCCAGCGCACCGCGGATGTTGCCGTCCACCACATCGAGTGCCGTCGATGCGGTGATCCACAGGGCGACCACCAGTGCCGCGGCAGACGCCGCAACCAACCCACCGAATCCCACGGAGGATTCTGGAACGGGATCGCCCAGGACTGTCACCGCCTGAATCAGCGCAGACACGAGCACAACGGCAGCGAGCACCGCACTCCCCCTCACGGCGCACCGACCGTCGAATTGCGGTCGAGCACGTCCTGCACAGACCCCGAGTAGAGAACCTCCGTGCCGACCTTCACCTCGACGGTGCTCGCGTCGTCCGACGTGGCCGAGCCGGTGATCGCCTCGTTGTCGGTTGTCTCCCCGACACATTCGATGTCTGCTCCGGTACCGGAGCAGACCGGCGCAACCCGTATCTCGATTCCCTTCTCGAACAGAACGTCGTTCACTGCGTAGCGGAGGTCCCCGAGTTCGGCACCGCCGACCGGCGCGAGCGCAGCGGTCTGCGAACATCCCGCGCACGCCACCACGGCGGCGACCAGGAGAATCTTCCTGCACACTCCGTTCATCGACCCTGCCTCGTCTCGTAGGCGATCAGTCTCGCGTGCTCGTCCAGATGTTGCTGCTCGAGCGCGGCGTCGGTGATGGCACTCAGATCGAACGGTGCAGGCAACAGCAATTCGGTGTTGCGATCCAGGCGCGACCCTCGACGCATCAGCGGATTCTCGGCCCAGTCGTTGGCCGCCAATTCGCGGCTGCGCGACGCCAGATCCAGGTAGCTTCCGCTGTTTCCGGGTGTGATCGGCGACGCGTGATCGAGCACCGTGGTGAACAGCGACAGAGTTCCGTCGCGGTTGTCGACGATCTCGACCACCTGCTGCTGCTGCGGGAAATCGATGCACGACGCGGTGGTGATCTCCCAGAATCCGCGTCCGCCGCTCGAATGCGCCAAAATCTGGTTCTGGTGGGTGTGGCCGTTGAGCCAGCCGATCACCACGGGATACTTCAACAGCAGATCGATGAATTCGTCTGCGCCGTAGAGCTTCCCCGATTCTCCTGGACGCTGCGCTCGGTTCTCCAGCGTGAGACTGTTGTGATGGGTGTAGATCAGCACGAGCTTGCGCTCGGCCTGCGCTTTCTCCAATTGCTCGGTGAGCCAGTCGAATTGGTTCTCGGGCACCGCACCGTCGGGGCCGGCGACGGCGTTGCAGGTGTCGAGTCCGAACGTTCGGATGTTCGGGGTGGGGTCTGCCGCCCACCACGTCTCACCGGAGTCGAGATTGTGCTGGGTGAAGCCGTGTCCGATCGGTCCCGGTGTCGGGGTGGTCTCGAAGTGCTCCTGCATGAACTCGCGTTGCTCGAACAGGTACCGTGCCGGGTCGGCCGACACTGCGCGAAACCCCGGTCGCGCACCGGATCCGACGCCCAGCGCATCGACCATTCTCTGCAGCGGACTGGCCGTCGACGCGTAACCGGCCAGGGCGGAGGTGGCCGTCGCCTCGAGGGTGTACGCCTTGCGGCCCCCGACGGCGAGCGCGTGCAGCTGCGAGGACAGGTCGAAGGTGCCGAGCAACAAAGTGTCGTGGTTGCCGTAGACCGAGTACCACGGCACGGGCAGACCCACCGATTCGACGGTTCCCGACATCGCTTGGGTGAGAAGGTCGGGAAGCGTCGGGAATCCGTAATCGCCGAACGACCCTCCCGAAGGATCACCGGGTCGGTAGGCCCACTGCGCCTCCGGCCAGGCCTGAACACCCTCGAAGATGTCCGCGGCCCCACTCGTCGGCCGAACCGGTACGCCGTCGAGAACGTCGATGTACCAGCGCAATTCGAGGTGCGAATGCATGTCGGCACTGTCCCCGGTGACCACGGCAGCCCCCATCGGTGCGCCGGTGACCGGGCTGATCCGCGCGTCCGCGAACGCTTTCACCATCGCCGCGGTGACGTGCACGGTCAGCGGGTCCTGCGGATGGAACGCCGAACCCCATGCGGCGTGGTCGGAGACGATCATGGGCTCGATGCGGCCGGGAGATTGGGCGTCGATGACGTGCATGTCCGAAAGGTGCCCGAGGTAGAGCAGCGACCGTCGCGACTGCGCCCTCGACGGGTTCGGCGCTCGTCCGAGAACGTCGAGGCGTGCAACGTACGGCTCCCCCGGACCGGCATCGAGCACGCGGTACTTCCCCGGCCCTGTCGAGGATCGCAGGATCGTCTGCGCGAGTGTTCCGGTTGCGCCCACGTTCACGGGCTGGGCGTTCGCCGCAAGAGCCTGACCCAGCACGTGGGGTGCGATACCCCACACCGCCGCGAGTGTCCCCACTCTCGCCACGAATTGTCTACGCGACAGCCCGGTCATGGAACTCCTCGGATCCGAAAACGGCACCACGTGCGCCTCGCATCCGACGAGGTGACTGCCTATTTTTACAGGGCAGACGGCAGATCGGCTCGATTTCGCTCCGTTCAGGGCACGACGGTCACCGGCCACCGTCCCGCTTTGACCAATCGCACCGCCACCGAGCCGGCGATTCGATGTCCGGCAGTCTCGGACGCCCCCACCACGACGGCGTCGGTACGCAATTGCTCTGCCACGGCGATCAGCCCGTTGTACGGGTCACCCTGTGCGGTTCGGAACTCCCACCGCACGTGCTCCCGATCCCCGAACCGGGCGGCCGACGTTCTGATGTAGTCGAGCAGTTCGTCGGCTATCTGTTGACCGGTTTCGACGAGTGAGATGCCTGCCTGGCCCCACGAGGCCGTCGCAATGGGTTGCACGTACACCAATACCAGCAGCGACTGCTGCCTACGGGCGAGCCCTGCCGCATAGGCCGCGGCGCGCCAGGACGAATCGGACCCGTCGACGCCCACCACGATCGATTTCGGTCCGTCGTGGCCGTACTCGAACCCGGTGGACTCCTGCGCATCGCTCACGACCTGAGGCTACTGCCGAGACCCGACTGTTCGTACCCCCAGCCGCCTGGCGGTACGGTAAGTAGCGCCTACGCCCGGTTATCGGGGAGACGGTTCCATACGCGACGGGAGAAGCAATGAACGACGACCGACAGTTCGACGCCCCGTCCACCGACCCGGCTACTGTGTTCGCGGCCCTGGCCGACATCGTGTACCGAGGTACAACCGCCGAAGAGGTCTACACCGCACTGTGCAATGCGGCCACGCTGTTGGTTCCGCATTGTGACCACGCCAGCTTGATGTTGATGCGCCACGGGAAGGCTGTCACGGTCGCAGCCTCGGACGACATCGCGCGTGTCGTCGACGATATCGAGCGCGCTACCGGCGAAGGACCGTGCCTGGACGCGATCACCAGCGAGGCAGCCCAGCTCGAAGCCGACTTCCGCACTCCCACCCAGTGGCCGGCGATGGCTCGCGGTGTGTTGAACCGGACGCCGGTACGAGGCGCGATGGGATTTCGGCTCAAGGTCGACGATCAGAAGGTGGGGGCTCTCAACCTGTTCACCGATCGTCCCGGCGTCTTCGGCTCGGACAGTGTGGACAAAGCAGTCATCCTGACGGCCTTCACCTCGATCACCGTCGCCGCCGTCATGAACGGCGAAGAAGCGTCGACGCTGCGCGCCGGCCTCGAGAGCAACCGTGAGATAGGCAAGGCGATCGGATTGATCATGGCCCTGCACGACGTGAACGGCGACGAGGCGTTCGCGTTGTTGCGCAAGTCTTCCCAGGATCTGAACGTCAAGATCGCCGATCTCGCGTCCACCGTGGTCGCGCGACACAGCAAAGGCCTGAAGGGCTGATCGGCAGCGCTCAGTGTGCGCCCTGCACCTTCTTGGGAAGCGCGAAGACCAACGCCAGCGCAATCACACTGAACGCCGCGCTGACAGCCATTGCCATGGCTGCTCCGTGTAGAAAGCCCGACCCGACGGTGTCCGGCCCGGTGATCTCGAGCGACCCGAACAGCACGCTGCCGATCACTGCGATGCCGATCGCCGAGCCGACGCGCTGCATCGTGGAAATGACGCCGCTCGCGGCTCCCGCATCGTCGCGATCGACGGTCGCGACGATGAACTGCGCGTTGGGTGCGATGAACGCACCGTTGCCGAGACCCGCGATGAACAGTGGCACCGTCAGCGTCCAGTGCGAGATCGTGTCGGCGGAGCTGGTCGCGAGGATGATCCACAACCAGATGAGCCCGATCGAGACGAGGGACGCGCCGAGTATCAGAACGGTACGCCCGAGTTTGATCGTCAGCCTGTTGCTCTGCGAGGCGGCGATGATGCTGCCGATCGCGAAGGGTATGGACACCAGGCCCGATGCCAGTGCCGTGTTGCCGAGTCCGGTCTGCCACAGCAGCGAGATGGTGAAGAAGATGCTCGTGAAGGCAGCGAAGTAGACGAGCGCGAGGATCACGCCTCCGGTGAACGCCGGACGGGTGAACAATCGAGGTGGTACCAACGGATTCTGTCCGCGGCCCGTTCGGATCACTTCCCACCAGCCGAACAACGCGATCAGACCGAGTCCCGCTGCGATCGTCAGGTAGGTCCACAGGGGCCAGCCCAGTTCCTGGCCCTCGATCAGCGGAACGAGCAGCGCGATGAGACCTGCCGAGATGAGCACCAGTCCGAGCCAGTCGATTCCGGGGCGCGCAGCCGGTTCGGTATCGGTCTTGCCCGGAAGTAGCACTGCAGCAGCGACGAGACCGACGATCCCGATCGGCAGGTTGACCCAGAAGACGAGCCGCCAGCCGTTCTCTTCGCCGAAAGCCTGGATGATCAGGCCGCCGGCGATGGGACCGAGCGCGGTCGACACGCCGATGACGGCACCCATGATGGCGAATGCCTTGCCTCGCACCGGCCCTGGGAACAACAGCTGGATGAACGCGGTGACAGCGGGAACGAACATGCCGCCCGCCAAGCCCTGAACGACTCGCGCGACGACCAGTTGCAGATCGTCCTGAGCCAGCCCGCACGCGAAGCTCGCGAGAGTGAAGAGTGCCAGACCGGTGAAGAAGACCCACTTGTGACCGATGCGGTCGCCCACCTTGCCCGCCGGGATGAGAGCCAGTCCGAACGCAAGTGCGTACCCCGAGATGATCCACGACAGAACCGATTCCGACGCTTCCAACGTGGTGCTGATCGTCGGCAACGCCACGTTGACGATGGTGGTGTCCAGTAACGCCATGAACATCCCCAGCAGCAGAACCACGAGCGCTTTCCAGGCGCGTGCGGGCACCTCCGTCGAGGGTGGTGTTGCTGAGGCAATGCTGTCGGTCACAGTGCTGTCCTTCGTCGTTGTCGCCGAGCAGTTTCGGCCGACCGATCCTCGGTCACTGTCCGATCATTGCCGACGCGACGAAGACCCACGACAGTCCTGTGGCCAGAACCACGAACCCCGATGCCACTATCCGGCCGCCCCATACTGTCTCCACGAGAGCAGTCTCCGCGTGAGCGGTCACGCCTGCCGTACCCGTAGGTGTCATGATCTGTTTCCCACCCTGCATCCGCGACCCTCGCCATTTCCGGCCGGTGGATACCCCGGGAACCCGCGCCGAAACTACGGTGCTGCGACAACCGCCTCCACCGCGTCCAGAAAGGGGTGCTGGGAGGCGAGCAGTTTCGTCCTCGCCTGCGCCAGCGGAAACCATTCGACGCGATCGACCTCGGGAAACGACTTCATGAGACCGGATTTCGGCGGCCACTCGATCTCGAATGTGTTGCTCACCGCATTCGAGACATCCAGATCGGCCTCGACGCCGAAGGCGATGACGATCTTCCCGCCGCGTTGCCTGACGGTGCCGAGTTCGACGTGTTCTCCGGCCGGCACCTCGACACCGACTTCCTCTCGGAATTCCCGTCGTGCCGCCGTCCAGGGGTCTTCACCATCGGTGATCAGCCCCTTGACGATGGACCAGGCCCCGTCGTCCTTACGCGCCCAGAGCGGTCCTCCGGGGTGAGCGATCAGGACTTGCGGACCGTCGACACCGACGCGATACAACAGAATTCCTGCACTGGTATGGACCATCGCCTCAGCCTGCCATCGATTCGCAGGGAGAAGTCCTTCGCGCCGTCGTGCCGCGAACCCGGGTAACAGTTATTGTCTACCGATGCAGGAGCGTGCAGCGTCCACCAGGCAGGCCGTACTCCAAGGGGCCGCCGCCAGTTTCGAGAAGTTCGGTTACGGCACAGCAAGTTTGAGCACCATCATCGCCCATGCCGGGGTCAGCAAAGGCGCGATGTACTTTCATTTCTCGTCCAAGGAAGATTTGGCGCAGGCAGTTATCGACGCGCAACTGTCCATGGCGGCGAGCGCGAGCGCCCTCATCATGGAGCGGACTCCGAAGGCCTTGGATGCCTTGATTCTGGTGAGCAAGGAATTGGGACGCCAACTGCAGACCGAATCCATCGCCCGCGGGGGTATGCGATTGACGCTGGAGTCGGCCATCGCGGACAGCCCCAATGCGCGCGCGTTCGAGGACTGGATCGGCAAGATGGGTGATCTGGCCGCACGTGCTCAGGCCGAGGGCGACATAGTCGACGGTATCGACGCGCACACGCTCGGTCGATACATCGTCGCCTCGTTCACCGGCGTACAGACGGTGTCGGAGATGTTGACCGGACGCGCCGATCTACAGCAGCGGCTGACCGAGATGTGGCAGATGTTGCTGCCCGCGGTGGTGCCGCGCCGACGCCTCGCGCGCGTGATGGCAGTCGCCGAAGACGCCCTTATCGACTGGAGCGATCGGTAGGGGCCAACCACGGTTCGGACGTCACCGTGACGGACATCGCAGACAGCACCTCGCCGTCGTGCTCGAACTGAATGCGAAAGACGCCGTCGGTGGAGTCCGTGTCGACGATCACCGTGCACGGGTTGGTCCATTCGGCGAATCCCATGAATCTCACCTCGCAGGAGGTGAAATCCAACGTCGGTGTTTCGGTCGCCAGACGCAGAGCCTGACGGGCCGCCTCGAGCATCGTCACTCCCGGCAGATACTCGACCGAATGGTCGAACATCGCCAGGTTTCGCGGATCCGGCGCGACGACGATGGTGCCGTCGGATGTGTGCCGTGCCAGCACCACGTCGGAGGGATCGAGACGTCCGACGGAGGACGCCGGGACCACCTCGGTTCCGGCCGGCAGGAAACGGAAGTGGGGGTCGGCAACGGTCGATTTGCGGAACTGCGAATACACCTCGGGTCCGATGGTCCGCACCGACGCCGTCCCCGACGCGACGAGGTGGGTGCCGTTCAGGAGTCGGGCAGACAGCTTCATGTTGTCGAGCGACTCGTTCTCGAACGTAACGTCGGTCGTGATCGACTCTGCGACAAGCGAATCATCGATGTCGTCGACCGAGAGCGGGTCCAGGATCTCGAAGCGGGAGTGCTCGATGAACACCACGTGATCGAGTGGCACCCCGTGGTTGACGTGGCAGAAGAGGCTGATCGCTTGGCGCAGAGCCTCGGCCACCATCAACGAGTCGTGGGTTCGGCGCACCGGCGCGAACATGCGATGCGACGTGGGGAACTGAACGGCCGCCCGATGGGTGCCCTCGACGGTCTCGTAATCGGTCAACAGAACGTCGCCCGGCGACCTCCGATGCACGAGGTGCCGTGGAACTGTTGCTGCGTAACTCAAACTCATGAAGCCCCTTAAAACCGACCGACCCGGCTTTTTATAGCACTGTTGAGCCACCGGGATCGCTCGTTCAGTATGTCGCGAGAGACCGACAAAACTGGCATCGGTCGAAGGGATTCATTCAATCGATATACAGAAATAACCGTCACGATCTGTTAACTGACTCGAACTCTCAATACCACTTGTTTCGGTACGTTCACGGGCAGTGCCGGACGGCTCGTGCGGCTCACTCCGGACAGCAAAAATCCCCGCCCGGGCGAACCGAACGGGGACTGCGCTCCCCCACCTGGACTCGAACCAGGAACCCTTCGATTAACAGTCGAATGCTCTGCCAATTGAGCTATGGGGGATTACCTCGCGGCGTCACACTCTCGTGCGAGCCGTTGGAAACAATAGCGCACACCCCCTGCCGAGTACCAAATCGCCCTGCTCGAGGTTCGTCGGGCAAGATGGAAGAACAGCCGCACGCTCTATGGAAGGACCTACTGATGATTCGTTTGGTACTGGCGGCTGGAGCTGCTTATGTGCTCGGTGCCAAGGCAGGACGGGGCCGGTACGAGCAGATTCGCAAGACTGCGAACGCCGTTGCGTCGAGCCCCGCCACCAAGAAGGCGATCGAGGTCGGCCGTCAGAAGCTGTCCGATTCCCTGAACACGCAACCGCGGCTCGAGCCGATGCAGCCGATCGACGACGAGACCCAGGTCTTCGTTCCCCGCGATCAGCTGCGGCGCTAACCGACCTCGGCCACACTTCCGACGGCGAGCTCGAGCAGACTGCGGCGGTACTGCTCGAGGGCGATGAGGTCGCCGAACAGCGCGTTGTAGTCGTCGGGCTTCTCCACCGGTGACATGCGCTGCAGTTTCGATTTCAGTTCGGCCACCTGTTGGCCGACCCACACCTCCTGCAGCCGTGCGAGTACGCCCGAGATGTAACGGGTGAGAGCGTCGTCGGCCACGCGCATCGGGTCGACGGCCAACTCGGTGACCAACGACACGACAACGGCGTCCTTGGCCTGTTTGGCCACTGCGTCGACCCACTCCCCTCCGCCCAGGCCTGCAGCGGTGCCGCCGGCAGCGGCCACCGCGTCGCGGACGGCCGAATACGCCGGATGGTGGAAGCTCTCCGGCGGGAGCGAATCGAAGACCGTGCCCGCCACGGCAGGCATCTGCAGCACCGCCTTGAGTGCTTCTCGCTGCGGCCACAGAGTCGGATCGGTGGGGTTGGGACGCGGAGGACCCGTGGGGGCCGGTGCCGGAGCGGCCTGACGCTTCTCGAACGGGACACGTTTGCCGCTCGTGTCGCCCCTGGCACCCTTCTTCGCCTCGTCGCGGACTCGGGCGAGCACCATCGCGGTGTCGTCCCAGCCGGTCCACCCGGCCAACTGCCGGGCGTACTCGTCCCGCAACGACGCGTCCTTGATGCGGGCGACCACCGGGACGGTTCGCTTCAACGCCTCGACGCGTCCCTCGGGCGTGTCCAGATCATGTTCTCGCAGAAGTGATTTGACCACGAAGGCGAACATCGGGGTACGCCTGGCGACCAGATCGCGAACGGCGTTGTCGCCGGACTTCAGCCGTAGGTCGCACGGGTCCATTCCGTCCGGGGCGACGGCGACGAACGTCTGACCGGCGATCTTCTGATCACCCTCGAACGCCTTCATCGCGGCGGCCTGGCCGGCTTCGTCGCCGTCGAAGGTGTAGATCACTTCCCCGCGAAAGTAGCTGTCGTCCATCATCAGTCGGCGCAGCATCGCCAGGTGGTCCTCGCCGAACGCGGTTCCGCAGGACGCCACCGCAGTCTTGACGCCTGCCAGATGCATCGCCATCACGTCGGTGTAGCCCTCGACGATGACGGCCTGATGGGACTTCGCGATTTCCTTGCGCGCCAGATCGAGGCCGAACAACACCTGAGACTTCTTGTACAGCATGGTTTCCGGGGTGTTGATGTACTTACCCGGCATCGTGTCGTCGTCGAACAACTTGCGCGCACCGAAGCCGATGACGTCGCCGCTCTGGCTGCGAATGGGCCACACCAGCCGGCGCCGGAAGCGGTCGATGGGCGTTCCGCGCTTGCCGGGTGTCGCCAGCCCTGCGTCGACGATCTCCTTGGCCTCGAACCCCTTGCCCAGCAGGTGTTTGGTGAGGGTGTCCCAGCCGTCGGGTGCATACCCACAGCCGTAGGCCAACGCCGCATGGCCGTCGAAATTGCGTTCGGTCAGGTAGTCCCGCGCGGCCTGGGCGTCGGGACCGCTGAGCCTGCCTGCGTAGAACTCCTGCGCTGCTGCGTTGGCGGCGATCAGTCGCGCACGGGTGCCGCGGTCGCGCTGAACCGACGGGCCTCCGCCCTCGTAGGAGATCGAATAGTTCAGCCGGTCGGCCAGTTGCTCGACGGCCTCGACGAACGAGATGTGCTCTATCTTCTGCAGGAAGGAGTAGGCGTCACCGCCCTCGCCGCAGCCGAAGCAGTGATAGTGACCGTGATTGGGGCGAACGTGGAACGACGGGGATTTCTCGTCGTGGAAGGGGCACAGCCCCTTCATGGAGTCGCCGCCCGCGCGCTTGAGCGAGACGTAGTCGCCGACTATGTCCTCGATCCGTGTGCGTTCGCGAATGGCGGCGATGTCGCGTTCAGGAATTCGGCCGGCCACGAAGGGCAGTCTAGTCCCGATCCGGACCTACCCACATTCGGTCGGCGGAGCGATCAGCCCCAGCTGGCCTGAGCCCCGAGTGACCGCTTGTCGATCAATTCGAGGCGACTTTCGGTGTACGAGGCGATCTGGTCGACGACCACACGAGTGCGTTCCGCATCGCTGTCGGCCCGCTGCCACGCGGGCACCAGAATGGGGTCCAGTTCGCCAGGAGCAGAGCGCATCAACCACTCGGCGACGCGGTGGATACGGTCGCGTTGGCGCTCCTGGCGGATCTTGTGTCCGGCATCGGACATCACGTACCGCAACGCCATCGTCTTGAGCAGTGCAACTTCCGAGCCGACGATCGACGGCACCACCAGGTCGGCGTCGTATCGGCTCAGCGGCGCAGTGCCGTACTTCTCGTGGGTGCCCTCGATCGCGGCGGTGGCGAAGCGGCCTACCAGTTCACTGGTCATGTGCTTGAGCGCAACGGATGCGGCGAGAGTGCCGTCGTAGCGTCCGACCGCGACCACGACGGGCATCCTGGACAGTCGATCTGCGGCCTCGATCAGTTCCTCCACATCGAGTCCGCGAAATTCCGAGACGCCGAGCTCGGCGAGGGCGCGTCGCTCGATCGGATCAGAAAGCGCCCGTAGATCGATTCGGGCGTCGATCACACCGTCCTCGACATCGTGGACCGAATACGCGACGTCGTCGGACCAGTCCATACTCTGCGCTTCGAGGCACTTGTGCTTGTCCGGAGCGCCGTCACGTACCCAGCCCAAGATAACGGAATCGTCGTCGTAGGCACCGAACTTCGCTCCGGGGGCTGGCCTGATCCATGGGTACTTGGTTGCGGCATCGAGCGACGCCCGGGTCAGGTTGAGTCCTGCGCTGCGGCCGTCGGAGTCGAGGATTTTCGGCTCGAGCCCGGTCAGGATGCGCAGGTTCTGCGCGTTGCCTTCGAACCCACCGCAATCCTGAGCCACTTCGTCGAGGGCGCGTTCGCCGTTGTGTCCGTACGGCGGGTGGCCGATGTCGTGCGCCAGCCCGGCGAGGTCCACCAGATCCGGATCGCTGCCGAGCCCCTCGGCGATGCTGCGGCCGATCTGCGCAACTTCGAGCGAGTGCGTCAATCGTGTGCGCGGGGTGTCTCCGTCTCGAGGACCGGTGACCTGAGTCTTGTCGGCGAGCCTGCGCAGCGCGGCGCAATGCAACACGCGCGCTCGATCGCGTGCGAACGCGCTTCGATGCGAGGCGTTGTCCGCCCCGGCCCGCAGTCCTGCGGTCTTCGGGGGTTCGGTGACGAATCGTTCGACGTCGTGCGCCGAGTACGTGCCGCTCATCTACTGGCCCGCCGTGTAGGAGAAGTCCGCGGTGAAGTGGGTCAGCTGATACCACAGCAGAGCGCCTGTCTCCCTGGCGATTCCGTGCGCCTGGGATTCTCTGGTGTAGACCGCGGGCCCGGTGCGCGTGGGCGAAGTCCAGGCATCGAGGCCGGCGTCGCGCGCCATGGTTCGGGTGCGTAGTGAATGCCACGGATCGCTGACCAACACCACCGACGACCTGCCCTGCTCACGCAGTGTGTTGCTCACCGCCTCGATGCTCTCGAGGGTGTCCGAGCCGGTCTCGACGGCGATGATGGCGTCGGCGGGAACTCCCTGATCGATCAGATAGTTGCGGCCCGACGCGGCCTCGGTGAACAGGTCGCCCTCCTGCTTGCCACCGACGGTGACGATCTCGGGGGCGATTCCCTGCTCGTACAGCGACGCGGCCTGGGACAGTCGTGCCTCGAACACCGTCGAGGGTGTGCCGCTGTACTGAGCAGCGCCGAGTACGACGATGGCGTCGGCCTTGGAGTAGTCGTCGATGCGCGCCACCTGCCATACCCGCACCGCTGTTCCCGCGACCAGCACCAACGACATCAGTACCACTCCCGCGACCAGCCGACCGGTCCAGCGTCCGAGCGTTCCGAAGAAGCCGAGGCGCTCGGGACCGGGGTCCGGGGCATACCGGTCGTCGTACGGATCGCCGTACGAATCTCGGTCGAGAGTTGAATTCACTCCTCGAGTTTGCCAGGCCCTGGCATCGGAACCGTCACGGCGCGCCTCGAACGACCTACAGCCACCCTCGATCCTCGGCCACCCGGACCGCCTCGGCCCTGGTGCTCGTGCCAGTTTTTCCGATCGCCGACGACAGATGATTGCGCACCGTGCCCTCGGAGAGGTGGACCTGAGCAGCGATGGCCCCAGCGGTTCCGCCCCTGGCAGCCGCGCGGAGAACCTCCTGCTCTCGGGCCGTCAGTGGAGAGACGCCATCGGTGAGGGTTTCGGTCGCCAGCGTCGGATCGACGACGCGAAGCCCCATGTGTACGCGCCGAACGGCGTCGGCCAGCTGCTTGGCGGGAGTGTCCTTGACCACGAAACCCGACGCACCCGCATCGATGGCGCGTCGCAGGTATCCCGGTCGCCCGAACGTGGTGACGATCAGCACCCTCGACTGCGGGGCGACGAGCGCCAGTTCGGCGGTGACCTCGATACCGTTCTTGCCGGGCATCTCGACGTCGAGCAGGACGACGTCGGGTCGATGTTCGAGAACGGCGGCGGCAACCTCGTCTCCACGTCCCACTTCGGCGACGACCTCGAGATCGTGTTCGAGCCCCAGCAGGGCCGCAAGTGCGCCGCGCACCAGGGCCTGATCGTCGGCCAACAACAACGTGATGGTCATCGCGCCTGCGTCCTATTCACCGTGTACCTCCACCCTGAACCCACCGGTCGGCACCCGGGCGATCGTCAGTGAACCACCCGCTGCCGTCACCCGTTCACCGAGACCGCGCAGACCGTTGCCACCGGACTGCTGGTCTGCCGGTCCCACCCCGTCGTCGACGATGGAGATGCTCGACGCCGTCAGCGTCACCCGGCACTGCCGTGCACGCGAGTGTCGAACCACGTTGGTCACTGCTTCGCGGAGCACCCAGCCGAAGAGTTCTCGATGCCGCAGCGGCACCACGTCGGCGTCACAGGGCAGATCTGCTTCGATCCCCGCCGCGGTCAAAGCCGTTCGTGCACTGGCTAACTCGGATCCGACGTCGACCTGGCGCATGCCCCCGACGGTACTGCGCACGTCGGCGAGTGCTTGCCGAGCAAGGGTTTCCAGTTCCGCGATCTCCACGGCCGCGCGGGCCGGATCGATCTCGATGAGCCTGCCCGCCAATTCGCTCTTGACGGTGATGACGGTCAGCGAGTGGCCCAGAATGTCGTGCACGTCCCGGCTCATGCGCTCGCGTTCGGCCACGATGGCCAGATCGGCCAATTGTTGCCTGGCCACGGCCAATTCGTGATTGCGCTGGAAGACCTGCGTGATCCCCCATGCCGCGGCCGCGCTGATCAGCAGCTGAAATGCGAAGAAGGTGTCGGGCTCCCAGGACGAGATGAAGCGTGGCACCGCTTCGACGAGCGCAACCATCACCACCACCAACACCCACGCTTGCCTGACCGGCAGGGTCATCATGGCCAGTACTGCGATGTAGACGGTCGCGCCGAATGCGGTAGTTCCGATCCATACACTCATGAACACGGTCAGCGTGATCATGACTCCGAGCGCGATCCACGCCTGGGAGACCGGCAGCGGCTTTCCTCGGCGGTGTCCGTTACGAAAACGCCAGAAAGTGGACGTGAACACGGCACCGAAGGCAACGATCGTGACGACCCCGGCAACCTTCGCCGGCACGTATTCCAGAGCGAGGATGTCGTTCAGCGGATAGATCAGGTACACCAGCCAGATGGCACCGAACATCCAGCCGAACCGCCAGATCCGTCCCTCGGGAAGGTCGGCGGTGAACGTGGTCATGTCGCCCACGGTATCTCTGTGGACGACATGATCAGCGGTTTCGGTCTCACGCACGCTTGGTGTCTTTGCGGAACAGCAAGGACGCTCCGGCGACGAAGATCGCGGCCCACACCACCAGGTTCACCACGGCGATCACCAGGGTGCCGGTGTCGGCCGAGGTGAACGGTGCCCGGGACACGGTCGCCAGGCCGTAGAGCGGGGTGAACTGGGCCAGCATCGGAAACCAGCCGCTGTCACCGAGCGGGACGAACAGTCCGCCGGCCAACGCCAGGAAGGCGAGCACCGGTCCGAGGATCTGCATGACGTTCTCCGAGGGCAGCAGGTAGCCCATGAACAGCCCGAACGCGGCGAACACTGCCGACCCGAGCCACGCGATCGCTCCGCAGCTGAGCCACACCCAGATCGGCATGTCTGCTCCGAAGAACTTCGCGACGACGAACACCACGACGATTGCGGCTGCACCCATCGTCATGGCCACGAGAACCTTGGTGACGATGTAGGCGACGGGCTTCAGCGGAGTCAACCGCAACTGGCGGCTCCACCCCTGCGCCCGTTCGACCGAGACCATCGCTCCCCCGCTCGTGGTCGCGAGCATCGCGCCGTAGACGGCCATGCTGATGGCGATGTAACCGGTGACGTTGCCGTGCGCGAAGGGGTAGTCGGTCCGGTAGTCGGATTGCGTGCCGAAGATGACGAAGAACACCGGCGGCATCACCAACGTGAAGATCAGAGTTCGCTTGTTCCGGAAGAGCCTGCGGATCTCGAGTCCGAGGAAGGTCGGGGAGAATCCGCCGCAGGCAACGGCTCTGGCAGAGGTGCGGGTGGCTGCGGAGTGTGCTGTCGTGGTCATCGGATGCTCCCGGCGAGGTCGTTTGCGGCTGTGTCGTTTTCGGCTCTGTCGTTTTCAGAATCGGTGGTCAGGGCGAGGAATGCGTCTTCGAGGTTGCGCGAGACGATTTCCAGATCGGTCGCGTGTGCATCGTTGAGTAGGTATCGGGCCACGGCGTCGGAGTCGCGTCCGTGCACGATCACCCGATCGCCACGTGTGTCGACGCGGTCCACCCCCGGCAGAGCCAGCAACACCGACTGGTCGACGCCGGGCAGGGTGGCGGTGACGGTGCGTCCTGCCGCCAGGTTCTTCACCTCGGCGGCGCTGCCGTCGGCGACGATCTTGCCGTGCCGCACCAGCACGATGCGGTCTGCGTACGCGTCGGCCTCGTCCAGATAGTGCGTTGCGAACAGCACCGTGCGGCCGGTGCTGGCGTCCTGGCGAATGGCGTTCCAGAAGTCGCGACGCCCCTCGACGTCCATGCCGGTGGTCGGCTCGTCCAGCACCAGCAGATCCGGATCGGGCAGCAGAGCGAGCGCGAACCGAAGCCTTTGCTGCTGACCGCCGGAGCATTTCGCCACTCGACGGTCTCCGATATCGGCGATGCCGGCCCTGGTCAGTACCTCCTTCACCGACCGGGTGTGGGCGAACAGTGCCGAGGTCAGCTCGACGGTTTCGCGGACGGTCAGATCGCGAAGCAGACCGCCGGTCTGCATGACGGCCGAGATGCGCCCCTGGGCGATGGCGTCGGCGGGCGTTCCCCCGAACACCGAGACCGTCCCGGTGGTGGGTGTCGCCAGGCCGAGCATCATGTCGATGGTGGTCGTCTTTCCCGCTCCGTTCGGTCCGAGGAATGCGACGACCTCGCCCGGTTCGATGGACAGGCTCAGCCCGTCGACCGCCCGGACCGAGCCGTAGGTCTTGGTGACGCTGCGCAGTTCGACTGCTTTCGTTGTGGTCATGGGAATCACTCTGCGGCGGCCGAGCAGCTCCGACCTCGTTCGGGCGTCACGATTGCGAGGTGACAACTGTCATGCATCCGGATCGACCTGCTCGATCTCACGGGCGCGTAGCCGGTAGATTTCAGGCCATGGCAGTCCAGCACCGGCGGCACACCAGCGCCCCAGTCGTTCGAGAAGCAATCCATCGATTTCGTCGTCTCGCCGCCGTGGGTGCTCTGACCCTCTTCGCCGCGGTCCTGCTCGCGCCGGGAGTTGCATCCGCCGAGGCTCCGTCGCGACTGGCCACACAGATCACCGACAACGTCCAGGCACTCGACCCGGATGCACTCGCCGAGGTGCAGACCTCGATCGACGATCTCTACGGCAGCAGCCAGGTTCGGTTGTGGGTCACCTATGTCGCGGACTTCGACAACATGTCGGCGGCGAACTGGGCCGAGCAGACGTACCAGAGAAGTGACCTCGGCCAGCGCGACGTTCTGCTCGCCGTGGCCACCGTGGACCGTTCGTACTACCTCGCGGTGAACACCGGCCTGTCTCAGATCACCACCTCCGAACAAGATTCGATCCGTGTCGACGATGTCGAACCTGCACTGCGCGAAGAAGATTGGTCCGGTGCGGCCATTGCGGCAGCCGGTGCACTCGGCGACGCGTACGCCTCGAGCGGCAGCGGTGGCTCGTCGGCACCCCTGCTGATCGGAGTCGGCGCACTGGCCGTGGCGGGCGGCGGAGCCGTCGTCTACTCGTCGCGCCGCAAGAAGGCCCGAGTCGCCGCCGAGGTCGAGGCCGTGGCGAAGATCGACCCGAGCGACCCGGCCGCACTGGCCGCCTTCCCCATCGACGTCCTCGACACGCGGGCCAAGGAAATTCTGATCGAGACCGACAACGCGGTGCGCGCCAGCGAAGAGGAATTGAACCTCGCCCGTGGAGAATTCGGAGATTCCGCGGCCGCGCCGTTCATCACCGCCTACGACAACGCCAAGAAAGCCCTGGCCTCGGCGTTCGAGATTCGTCAACGCCTCGACGACGCCATTCCGGAAACTCCGGATCAGCGACGGGCGATGCTCGTCGAGATCATCTCCTCGTGTGGCCAGGCCGATCGCGAACTCGATTCGCGGGTGGAGGAATTCGACGGGTTCCGCGATCTCGTGATGAACGCCGACGCCCACCTCGACGAGCTCACCCAGGCTGTCGTCGGCTTGACGGTGAGAATTCCGCAGTCCGAATCGGTTCTTGCTCAGCTGCATTCGGACTTCTCCGAATCGGCGCTGAACTCGATTGCCGACAACGTCACGATGGCCAAGGAGCGCATGGCGCTGGCCGAGGAGAACATCGAGGCCGGACGCTCGGCGGCGGCACTCCCGCCCGGCAAGCAGGGGCCGGCGGTCACCGCGATTCGCACGGCCGAGCGAGCCGTCGACCAGGCCAAGACCCTGCTCGATGGCGTCGACCATGCCCGTGACGACATCAGGCATGCCATCGCAACCCTGCCCGACGCCATCGCGGACGTTCGACGCGACATCGAGCAGGCTCGTGGATTGGCCGAACACGGCGGGGCCGAACTGCAGGCAGCCGTGACAGCCGCCCAGACTGCATTGAAGAACGCGGAGACGGCGCAGTCCTCGGACCCTCTCGGCAGCTACACCGCCCTCGCCGAAGCCGATGCCGAACTCGAGAAGATCGTCGACGAGGCGTCGGCGGACAAGGCGGCCGGGGACCAACTTCGGGCCCGCCTGGATCGCGATATCGCGGCCGCTCAGGCGCAGATCACCGCCGCTGCGGACTACATCTCGACGCGCCGCGGCGGAGTGGGTGCCGACGCCAGAACGCGCCTGTCCGAGGCCGAACGGCACCTCGGTGCGGCGCGTCAGCTCGAACCCGAGAACCCGGACGAGGCCCTCAAGCACGCGCACGCTGCGAGCCAATTGGCCTCGCGCGCATCGCAGATCGCCCAGTCCGACGTGCAGAACTGGGAGAATCGCCACGGTCCGCGCGGTGGCAGTAGCGGCGGCAACATCGCCGGTGCGGTCCTCGGCGGCGGCGGCGGTGGTGGCGGATTCGGCGGTGGCGGCGGCCGCTTCTAGTTTCTCGACAGACAGACGACAGGGCCCGATCTCATCGCGAGATCGGGCCCTGTCGTGTGTGTGAGGTTCCTACGCGCCGATCAGACGAGACGCGATGTACCCCTCGACCTGATCGAGTGCCACACGCTCCTGCGCCATGGTGTCGCGCTCGCGGATGGTGACGGCGTGATCGTCGAGAGTCTCGAAGTCGACGGTGATGCAGAACGGCGTGCCGATCTCGTCCTGACGACGGTAACGGCGACCGATGGCTCCGGCGTCGTCGAATTCGACGTTCCAGTACTGACGCAGTTGCTGCGCAAGATCTTTCGCCTTGGGCGTCAGATCGGCGTTACGCGAAAGCGGGAGCACCGCGACCTTCACCGGGGCCAGACGACGGTCGAGCTTGAGCACGACGCGCTTGTCGACGCCGCCCTTGGCGTTGGGTGCCTCGTCCTCGGTGTACGCATCGACGAGGAACGCCATCAGCGAACGCGTCAGACCGGCCGCAGGCTCGATGACGTACGGGGTGTAGCGGGTGTCGGTGGCCTGCTCGTAGTAGCTCAGATCCTGGCCCGACGCCTTCGAGTGCACCGAGAGGTCGTAATCCGTGCGGTTCGCGACGCCCTCGAGCTCACCCCACGCGCTGCCCTGGAAGCCGAACTTGTACTCGATGTCCACGGTGCGCTTGGAGTAGTGCGACAGCTTCTCCTTGGCGTGCTCGTAGAGCCGCAGGTTCTCCGGATCGATACCGAGGTCGGTGTACCACTTCATGCGGTAGTCGATCCAGTACTGATGCCACTCGTCGTCCTCGCCCGGCTTGACGAAGAACTCCATCTCCATCTGCTCGAACTCACGGGTGCGGAAGATGAAGTTGCCGGGCGTGATCTCGTTACGGAAGCTCTTGCCGATCTGGCCGATGCCGAACGGCGGCTTCTTGCGTGAGGTCGTCAGCACGTTGGCGAAGTTGACGAAGATGCCCTGCGCGGTCTCGGGACGCAGGTAGTGCAGGCCCTCTTCGTTGTCGACCGGGCCGAGGAAGGTCTTGAGCAGGCCCGAGAATGCACGCGGTTCCGTCCAGGAGCCGGGCTCACCGGTTTCGGGATCGCGAATGTCGGCGAGGCCGTTCTCCGGCGGGTGGCCGTGCTTTTCCTCGTAGGCCTCGATGAGGTGGTCGGCGCGATACCGCTTGTGCGTGTGCAGCGACTCCACCAGCGGGTCGGAGAACGTCTCGACGTGGCCCGACGCCTCCCACACCTCGCGCGGCAAAATCACCGAGGAGTCCAGCCCGACGGTGTCGTCACGGCTGGTGATCATGTTGCGCCACCACTGCTTCTTGATGTTCTCCTTGAGCTCGACGCCCAACGGACCGTAATCCCAGGCCGACCTGGTACCGCCGTAGATCTCGCCGCACGGGTAGACGAGGCCTCTGCGCTTGGCGAGGTTGGCGACGGTTTCGACTTTGGACTTGGGTGCCACTGGCGGAGCTCTCCATCTTCGGTTACATCGTGTAAGAGGTGACGTGGGCGTTTTCGCCCTGATCAGACTATCTGGCTCGGCGGTCGAATCCGAACAGCGGTCAGGTGCGGAAGTTGACATGCGCACTTGTGCATATCACAATGAATACGATTTGCAATAACAACTACTGCACTAACCTGGTGCCATGACGTCGATCGTGCAGGGAGAGTCCGCCGGCAACGAACCGGCGGCCGAAGGAGCCGCAACCGTGTCCACGGACTCGACAGTGGAAGCAAGTTCGCCCCACCGGCAAGACCCCGAGCATCCGTTGCACTCCGGCGATCCGTTCGCCGACGCTCCCCCGGCTCATATTCCGCCGAAGGAAACTCTGGCTGCGGCAGGCGACATCCTGCGGGCACTGGCGGCCCCGGTACGCATCGCCATCGTGCTGCAGCTGCGCGAGTCCGAGCGGTGCGTCCACGAACTCGTCGTCGCCCTCGGTGTCACGCAACCGTTGATCAGCCAACACCTTCGGGTACTCAAGGCAGCGGGTGTGGTGCGCGGAGAACGCAACGGACGCGAGGTCCTGTACCGGTTGGTCGACGATCACCTCTCCCACATCGTCGTCGACGCCGTGGCCCACGCCGAGGAAGGCCGGAACCTGTGACCGACAAGTCCACCGACACCGCCACCCCCAGACGACCCGTCGTCGTCGGGGTGCGAGCCACCAAGCAGCGCAGCGCGATCTCGGACCTGCTCGACACCATCGAAGAGTTCAAGTCCGCACAAGATCTGCACGACGAATTACGCAAGCGCGGTGAGGGTATCGGCCTCACCACGGTGTATCGCACACTTCAGACCCTGGCGGACGCCGGGACGGTCGACGTACTGCGCACCGACAACGGGGAGTCCGTCTACCGGCGCTGCTCCTCGGGACATCATCATCACCTGGTGTGCCGCTCGTGCGGTTTCACCGTCGAGGTGGAAGGTCCCACTGTCGAGAAGTGGTCGCAAAGCGTCGCCGAATCCAACGGTTTCAGCGACGTCAGCCACACGATCGAGATATTCGGCACCTGCAGTCAGTGCAGCGCTGCCGCTCGCTGAATCCGCTCAGGCGACGGCGTCGGCCACGCGAGGCACCACCGCGTCGATGGCGAACGGAATCGACAGCACCGAGTTGTACGTGATCGCTCCACGCTGATCGATGGACAACGGAACGATCGCATCGTTTCGGGCGGCTGTCAGCGTTCCGAAGATCGGGTTCTCGGCCACGACGTCGATGTCCTCGCTGGTGCCGAGGTAGAGAACCACGTCGGCGTCGAGCTGCGAGATGTTCTCTGCCGAGACCGGAACGAAGAAGTTGGTGCCGTCGTCCTGGGCCAGAATCGGTTCCGGAATCTCGAAGCCCAGCGACGTGACGAACGTGCCGCGGGCATCACCGGGCAGATATGCACCGAATTGGCCGTCGTACGGAAGCACCACGGCTGCAGTCTTACCCGCGAACTCCGGATGTGCGGCTCGCACCTGTTCGAGCGAAGCGGTGGTCTGCGCGTTCAACTCCTCGCCGCGTTCTGATTCGCCCATCGCGCGAGCGATCGTGTCGGTCGCCACCTCGCGGTCCACGGCATAGGCAGCCGATCCGGCCGGTCGAGCGACCGTCGGGGCGATATCACTGAGCCTGGCGTACGTGGCCTCGTCGAAGCCCGCGTTGAGCCCGGTGATCAGATCCGGTGCCAGCGAGGCGATCAGCTCGAAGTTCGGCTCGGACTCGGAGCCCAGCAACGTCAATGGTGCATCACCGACCAACTCGTCGGTCCACGGACCCAGTCCGGTCTCGTAGAACGTGTACCCGGCGTTGCCGACGGGAACTGTGCCGAGCGCGATGACGGCATCGGCGTCGGACACCCCGAGTGTGACGATGCGCGTGGGCTTCTCGGCGATGGTCGTGCTGCCGTAGATGTGATCGATGACGACCGGGAATACACCGTCCGCCGATTGCGTCGCCGTGTCGCCGTTGTCGGCAGTCGAACAAGCTGTCCCGGCCACACCGAGGGCGATCACCGCCACCACCGCCGTGAGCATTCGGGTCCACCGCACAGTCATCGCATCCGCCTCTACTGGGAAGTAAGTACAGGCAAACCTTAGCTGACCGATCAGGGAAGTAGGCCCTCACGCGCCTTTTCGACTCCGGCGAGCACCAGGATGAGCATCGTCAGCATGGCCTCGTCGTCCAGACCGTTCGCAGGAAAGGTGTAGCGCAACAGCACATCCGCGAGCTTGTCGTGGGTGTTGACCGAGATGGCACCGAACTGCGAATCCGCATTGCGGTCGGCGACCTTCTTGTGCAGAGCCGGCTTCAACGGCCGGTCCCACGCCAGGACTGCAGTGAGCGAGAGCACCTCGAGCTCGGGCGAGAGTCGCACGGCACGCAACGAACACAGAGCACCCGCATAGTCGAAACCGAGCGACCCCTCGTCGCCGAGTGTGACCGTCGCGAACTGTGAGAGCGCCAACTGGGCACGGGCCTGCAACGAAAGCCCCTCGTCCGGCGTCCCGTTCGCGGTGTCACTCATATTTGACTCCACCGAATCGTCGGTCCCGCGAGGCGTATTCGATACACGCCTCCCACAGATCCCGTCGGTCGAAATCCGGGAAGAGCTTCTTCTGGAACACGAACTCCGCATAGGCCGACTGCCAGAGCAGAAAGTTCGACGTCCGCTGCTCCCCCGACGGACGCAGGAACAGATCCACGTCGGGCATATCCGATTCGTCCAGGTACTTGGCGACGGTGGCCTCGGTGATCTTCTCGGGGTTCAGCTTGCCCGCAGCCACCTGTCGAGCAATTTCCCTTGTGGCATCGGCAATCTCGGCCCGACCACCGTAGTTGACGCACATCGTCAATGTCATCACGGTGTTGTGCTTGGTCAACTCCTCGGCAACTTCGAGTTCCTTGATGACACTGCCCCACAACCTCGGTCGACGGCCGGCCCAGCGAACCCGGACGCCCATCTCGTTCATCTCGTCGCGCCGCCGACGAATGACGTCACGATTGAAGCCCATCAGGAACTTGACCTCGTCGGGACTGCGCTTCCAGTTCTCCGTCGAGAAGGCGTACGCGGAGAGCCACTGCACCCCGATCTCGATGCACCCGCAGACGGTGTCCATGAGCACCGCTTCACCCTGCTCGTGTCCTGCGGTGCGCGGCAGACCGCGATCCTGTGCCCACCGACCGTTGCCGTCCATCACCAGTGCGACGTGGCGAGGAATCAGTTCCGGCTGCAGGATGGGCGGACGAGCGCCCGACGGATGCGGATCGGGAGGGCGCACCGTCGACTGTTCGTCAGGCCGAGGCCCCTGCTCTCGTCGTCGAATCACGGTCCCCATCCTGCCCGACGGTGTCGGCGAACACGGAGTCAGGTTGCGCCAGCGGTACCTGATGCGGGTGCGAACGTTCGATGAGCGGAAGCGTGCGCAACTGTCGTTCCAGATGCCATTGCAGATGAGCCGCCACCAGTCCACTGGCCTGCTTGCGGACGGCATCGGAGGTGGTGACGGTGTAGTCCCATTCCCCGCGCTCGAGCGCAACCATCAGATCGAGAACACCGGTCGACGGCGTCGCCGATCCCGGCGGTCGGCAGTGCACACACACGGCTCCACCGGCCGCGACATGGAACGCTCGATGTGGGCCCACCGCTGCGCACCGCGCGCAGTCGGTCAGTGCGGGAGCCCATCCGGCGAAACCCATCGCGCGCAGCAGGTACGCGTCGAGCACCAGCTCGGGGGGCCTGACGTGCTGCGCGAGGGCACGCAGGGCACCGACGGTCAACTGATGCAGCCGCTGTGCGGGTGCATGCTCCTCGCCCGCCAGCCGTTCGGCAGTTTCGAGAACCGCGCAACCGGTGGTGTAGCGACCGTAGTCGGCCACGATGTCTCCGCCGAACGCGTCGACCGTGTGCACCTGGGTGACGATGTCGAGGTTGCGCCCCGGATAGAGCAGAACGTCGATGTGCGCAAACGGTTCCAGCCGCGCACCGAACTTGGATTTGGTGCGGCGAACCCCCTTGGCAACGGCCCGCACGATTCCGTTCTCCCTGGTCAACAACGTGACGATGCGATCGGCCTCACCCAGCTTGTGCTGGCGCAGGACGACTGCGTTGTCACGGTATGGCCTCACGTCATCCAGTGTCCCACGCGGGCTGCGGCGGTGACCGTTCCCGCGCTGACGAGGAGTCGATACTGTGCAGGCGTGGATTTCCATCGGTCGACTCTCGTTGCTCAGGCTGCCGCTCTCGCGTCGGGTCGCATCACGTCGGTACAGGCGGTTTCCGAATCACTCGATCGCATCGAGAAGAGCCAACCCACGCTCAACGCGTTCCGCATCGTGCGCCGCGATGCAGCCCTCGCCGAGGCGGCCGAAGCGGATCGTCTGCGGGCCGCCGGCACCACCGCTCCCCTGCTCGGCGTTCCCGTTGCCGTCAAGGACGACGTCGATGTCACGGGCGAACCGACCGCATTCGGTTGCGCGGGTAACTTTCCACCCGCCACCACGGATTCGGAGGTGGTGCGCAGACTGCGTGCGGCCGGAGCCGTCATCGTCGGAAAGACCAACAGCCCGGAACTCGGCCAGTGGCCGTTCACCGGCGGCACCTTCGGGCACACCCGTAATCCGTGGGACCGTGCGCGCACCCCGGGCGGCTCCTCGGGTGGCAGTTCTGCCGCGGTGGCTGCCGAATTGGTCTCTGTCGCTCTGGGTTCCGACGGTGCCGGCTCGGTGCGGATTCCGGCCTCGTGGACCAATCTCGTGGGGATCAAGCCGCAACGCGGACGCATATCGTCGTGGCCGGAGCCCGAGGCGTTCAACGGCATCACCGTCATCGGCCCGCTCGCGCGAACCGTGGCCGACGCGGCACTGCTCCTCGACGTGGTCTCGGGCAGTCACGACGGAGATCTGCATCGTCCGACGCCGCTGACCGTCTCCGATGCCGTCGGGCGCAACCCCGGTTCGCTGCGGATCGCGCTGAGCCTGCGTAAGCCGTTCATTCCGACGCCCGCCCCGCTGGACCCGGAGATCGCCGGTGCCGCATATCAGATGGCCGCGGTACTGCGGCTACTCGGGCACCGAGTGGTCGTCGACGATCCGGCATACGGAATGTTGTTGGGGCTCAACTTCTTACCCCGCTCGCTGGTGGGTGTGGCGACCTGGCTCGACCGTCTGCCCGATCCGTCTCTCGCCGACCCACGCACCCGAGCCAACGCCAAGAGCGGCCGGGCTCTGGCCGGGGCACCGCTGCGCGCAGCACGCGCCGCCGAACCTCGCATCGGGCGTCGTATCGGCCGGTTCTTCGACGAGTACGACATCGTGCTCGCCCCGACGACAGCCACCCCGCCGCCCCGGATCGAGGCCATCGACGGCATCTCCAACGCCGACACCGATCGGGTCATCACCGAGCACTGCCCCTACACGTGGCCGTGGAACGTGCTGGGGTGGCCGAGTGTCAACGTGCCCGCGGGATTCACCGCCGCCGGCCTACCCATCGGCCTCCAGTTGATGGGCCACGAATCCTCCGAGCCACTGCTCGTTTCCGTTGCCGCTCAACTCGAGAACGTGCTGCAGTGGCATCGCAAGCGCCCCGATCCCTGGTGGACCCAGGTGAGCGAAACCTCGTAGCCTGCTACGAATTGCCGTGCACATGCGGCGAAGCCGCTCCGGATCAGAACCCGAGCTTGCCCATTTGCTTCGGGTCGGTCTGCCAGTCCTTGGCGATTTTGACGTGCAGGTCCAGGTAGATCCTGGTACCGAGTAGCTTCTCGATCTGCAGTCGCGACGCGGTGCCGACCTCTTTGAGTCGCGAACCACCTTTGCCGATGATGATGGCCTTCTGACTCGATCGCTCGACGTAGAGGATTGCGTGCACGTCGAGCATGTTGTCGTGGCCTTCACGGGGCAAGACCTCGTCGATGACGACGGCAAGAGAGTGGGGCAGCTCGTCGCGGACGCCTTCGAGCGCGGCCTCACGGATGAGTTCGGCCATGAGGACTTCCTCGGGCTCGTCGGTGAGCTCACCGTCGGGGTAGAACGCCGGGCCCGGTGGCAGTTCCGACGCCAACAGGTCGACGAGCTTCTCGATCTGCTCGCCCGATTCGGCGGACACCGGGATGACATGCGAATTCTCGCCGAGCAGCTTCGACAGCGACATCAGCTGCTGTACGACGCGTTCCTTCTTGACCTTGTCGATCTTGGTGATGATTCCGATGAGCGTCGTCTTGGGCGCGATGTGCCGCACCTGTTCGAGGATCCACCGGTCGCCGGGCCCGATCTTCTCGTCCGCGGGGATGCAGAGTCCGATGACGTCGACCTCGGAGTAGGTGTCCTGCACCAGGTCGTTGAGGCGTTGCCCCAGTAGCGTTCTCGGTCGGTGCAGGCCGGGGGTGTCGACCAGGATCAGCTGGGCGTGCTCTCGGTGCACGATGCCGCGAATTGTGTGCCGCGTCGTCTGGGGACGCGAGGACGTGATGGCGATCTTCGATCCCACCAACGCATTGGTCAGCGTGGACTTGCCGGTGTTGGGTCGGCCTACGAAACAGACGAATCCGGATCGGAACTCACCGTTGTTCTGCTCGGACAAGAGCACCTCCAGATTTCAGTGTTGACGAGTGGCCTCGGACGAGTCGTCGTCCTCGGTGGAATCTTCTTCGGGTTCGAGCTTTTCGACCAGGACCGTGGCGATGCGGACGCGCCCCTTGGGATCTGCTCCACCTTCTCCACGCAGCAGCAGGCCGTGGGTGATCACCTGCGAACCGGGCAACGGTACTCGGCCGAGTTCGTAGCCGAGGAGTCCGCCGACGGTGTCGACTTCCTCGGATTCGATGTCTATGCCGAAGATCTCGCCGAGGTCTTCGAGCGGCACCCGCGAGGACAGCCGATAGCGTCCGTCGTCGAGTTCCTCGATGGGCGCGACTTCGTCGGAATCGTATTCGTCGGCGATCTCGCCGACGATCTCCTCGATCACGTCCTCGATGGTCACCAGCCCGGCGATGCCCCCGTACTCGTCGACCAGCAGGGCCATGTGGTTGCGATCGCGCTGCATCTCGGCGAGCAGACTGTCGAGTGCCTTGGAGTCGGGAACGAAGACGGCCGGACGCATCAGGTCGGACACCTGCACTCCGCGGCCGCCGTCGGTGGAGTAATACGTCTGCTGCACAAGGTCTTTGAGATATACGACGCCCACGATGTCGTCCACGTTCTCGCCGATCACCGGGATGCGGGAGTGGCCGCTGCGCACAGCCAACGAGGTGGCCTGTCCTGCTGACTTGTCGGACTCGATCCACACCATCTCGGGGCGCGGCACCATGACCTCGCGGGCGGAGGTGTCACCCAGCTCGAACACCGATTGGATCATCCGCCGTTCGTCGTCGGCCACGACGCCGCGCTCGCGGGCCATGTCCACCAGTTCCCGGAGTTCGATCTCGGAGGCGAAGGGGCCGTTGCGAAATCCCTTACCGGGGGTGATCGCGTTACCGATGAGGATGAGCAGTCTGCTGATCGGTCCGAGGAGCCACCCGAGTGCCCGCAACGGCAATGCGGCCGCCAACGCGATCGAGTACGCGTTCTGCCGACCGAGGGTTCGCGGACCGACACCGATCACGACGTAACTGACCAACACCATGGCCACCGCGCTGATCACCAATGCGGTGGTCGAATCGATCAACTGCGTCAGGCCACCCGCGAGCAACACGGTGCCGCCGATTTCGCACAGAATGCGCAGCAGCACCATCAGATTGACGTATCGCGGGCGATCACCGACCACGACGACGAGGCCGGTGGCACCGGGGCGCTCGTCCTTGACCATGTCGTCGATTCGCGCACGTGAGACCGTGTTCAGCGCAGAATCGACAGCAGCGAACAGGCCTCCGAGAGGCACGAGAAGGACAGCGAACACGATGAGCGCAACAGCACTGCTCACGCGCTAGGACCCCACACTTGCACCTGTCCGACGACGCAGATCATCGGTCGAGTCCGTCCACGAAACCGGCCTTGCCGAGTAGCCTGGCGTCGCGGGCGGCCTGTTCGGCGGCCTCCTCTGCGCGCCTGGCGTCCTCGTACCATTCGGCCAGCAGACGGTTCTGCAGCTCGAACATTTCCTTCTCTTCGTCCGGCTCGGCATGGTCGTAACCCAGCAGGTGCAGCACACCGTGCACGGTCAGCAGAGCGAGCTCGTGTTCGAGCGAATGCCCCGCTGCGGCAGCCTGATCCGCGGCGAACGACGGGCACAACACGATGTCGCCGAGCATCGCCGGTCCGGGCTCGGGCGCGTCGGGACGACCGCCCGGCTCCAGCTCGTCCATCGGAAACGACATCACGTCGGTCGGGCCGGGCAGATCCATCCACCGCATGTGCAGATCTGCCATCGTTGCCGAATCCACCAGCACCATCGACAGTTCCGCAGCGGGATGCACGTCCATGCCGGCGATCGCGAACCGCGCGACCGAGACCAGCTCGGGTTCGGAGATGTCCATCCCCGACTCGTTGGACACTTCGATACTCATCTAGCCACTACCCACGCTCTCGTTGCCTGCATCTGTCGGTCCGTATGTCTGAATCATCTTCTCGCCGAACGCGGTCCACCGGTGCGGCGTTGCGCCCTGTTGGGAATGACGCCTTCCGATGTCGACTCGAACCGCTCGTACGCGTCGACGATCTCCGAGACCAAGCGGTGGCGCACCACGTCGCTGCTGGTGAGCTGCGCGAAGTGGATGTCGTCCACGTCGGTGAGGATCTCCGAGGCTGCCCGCAGCCCGGACCGCGCACCTCCGGGAAGGTCGACCTGGGTCACGTCGCCGGTGACGACTATCTTCGACCCGAACCCGAGTCGGGTCAGGAACATCTTCATCTGCTCGGCGGTGGTGTTCTGCGCCTCGTCGAGAATGATGAATGCATCGTTGAGAGTGCGTCCGCGCATGTAGGCGAGCGGGGCGACCTCGATGACCCCGGCCTGCATCAGCTTCGGAATCGCCTCGTCGTCCATCATGTCGTGCAACGCATCGTGCAGCGGCCGCAGGTACGGGTCGATCTTCTCGTGCAGCGTTCCTGGAAGGAAACCGAGCCGTTCCCCCGCCTCCACTGCCGGACGCGTCAGGATGATGCGGCTGACCTGCTTGGTCTGCAATGCCTGCACGGCCTTCGCCATCGCCAGGTACGTCTTGCCGGTACCGGCCGGGCCGATGCCGAACACGATGGTGTTGGCGTCGATCGCATCCACATAGCGCTTCTGGTTCAGCGTCTTGGGCCGAATCGTCTTGCCGCGACGCGAGAGGATGTCCAGGCTCAGGACCTCGGCCGGTGAATCCGACACGCCCTCGGTGAGCATGGCGATCGATCGGCGCACTGCATCGGGGGTCAGTGGCTGAGCGCGCTTGGCGAGCGCGGCCAACTCGGAGATCACCCGTTCGGCCAGCGCCACATCGGCCACTTTTCCGGTGAGCGTCACGGCGTTTCCTCGTACGTGGATATCTGCCGTCAGCATCTGCTCGAGCGCCCGCAGGTTCTCGTCGGACTGTCCCAGCAGTGGCATCACTGCTTCGGGGGCGAGTTCCAGGGTGGACCGAACGTCACGCTCGGCGGGAAATTCGCTGTGTTCACTCACGTGGTGGCTATGGCCTGCTCTCTGGTGTCGGCTTCTCGGACGTGCATTTGGTATGGATCGAGTTTAACGCCGCAGCAACGATGCGCATTCCCATTACTCGCTGGTGGCACCGATCACCGCGTCGAGCGAGAGCGCCCAACACCGGGAATCGGGATTCAGGAAAGCGAAGTGGTCTTCCCCCGGCACGATCGTCAGTCGGGCGTCGTCTCCGGCAGCGCGCGCCAGCGCTACGTACCGCTCGCTCTGCGCCGCGGGCACCTGGATGTCCTCGGATCCGTGTAGGGCGATCGTCGGGATGCCGATGGGCGCGCGGGCCGCAGGCGAGGCCGACCGGTACAGCTCGGGGTCGTCCTCGTATCGGGCCTGCAACAGCGCCTCAACCGCCGGGTTCGTCCGTCCCGAGGCACCGCGCGGCTCTAGATCGAGTACACCGGCCTGCGAAACGATGCGCGACGGGCGGACCTTCGTGCCGGTCTCGCCGCCGAGCCACACGGCCAGGTGGCCGCCGGCGGAGTGGCCGATGACGCGGACGTCGTCGATCCCGACCGGGGCGTGGTGCTGCAGTTCCCCGGCGACGACGTCGAGTGCCGCAGTCACATCGGACTGCATCTCCGGCCAGTGCCCACCTGCGCCGACGCGTCGGTACTCGATGTTCCACGCTACCGCTCCGGCTGCGGCGACTGCGCGGGCGAACTGGGTGCCCAGATTGGACCCGTACTGTCCGCTCCAGAACCCGCCGTGCACCACCACGACCACCGGCGTCCGGTGATCCATCGGCTCGGCCGGCAGGTAGAGGTGGCCGAACTGCTCCGGATGATCGCCGTACGCGATCTTCATCCGCGCGCTCATACGTTCTGGAAGTCGGGCGGGAGTTGGGTCCACCGCGAGGTCAGGACGCCCAGCGCGCCCAGGGCCACAGCTCCTGCCGTCGAGGTCCGCAGCACCGTCGGGCCCAGCACCACCGGCGTCGCACCCGCCTCGGTGAGAGCGGCGACCTCTCTGTCGTCGAGACCGCCCTCGGGTCCGACGACGATCACGACCTCGGGAACCGAGTCGAACGGCAGGTCCCGGAACACCGAAGTAGCCGCCTCGTGCAGCACGGCGACGATTCCGCCGCGCTCGACGACGCCGCGTACGAAGGCGTCGACCTCCCGCGAATCGTGCAGCTCGGACACCTCGGGGATGAATGCCCGACGCGACTGCTTGGCCGCCTCCGCCGCGGTACTGCGCCACTTGGCGACGCCCTTGGCTGCCTTCGGGCCTTCCCACCGTGCGACGCAACGAGCCGACTGCCAGGGCACGACGGCATCGACGCCCGCTTCCGTGGCCAGCTCGACGGCGAGCTCCGATCGGTCCGCCTTCGGCAATGCCTGCACCAGCGTCACCACCGGGGTGGGACGCGGCATCTCACTGCGCGATTGCACGGTCAGTTCGAGTCGGTTCTTCTCCGCTGCGGCCACGACCGTGTCGGCCAGGCCGCCCGCTCCGTCACCGAGCAACACCCGCTCGCCCACCCGGATGCGCCTCACCGTCGCGGCGTGGTGCCCTTCCTTGCCGTCGAGCACCGCGAGCTCGCCGACGTTCGGTAGAGGCGAGAGGTAGAAGACCGTGGGGGCCATCGATCAGCGACCGCTGAACGCTTCCCGCAACCGCGAGAACAGGCCGCCGCTGTGCGCCGAACCGGTGGTGACGACCTCCGCCGAGTCGCGGTCGCGCATCGACCTGAGCTGTTCGAGCAGATGGGTCTGCTTGCTGTCGAGCTTGGTCGGCACGATGACCTCCAGGTGCGCGTGCAGATCGCCGCGAATACCGGACCGCAGCTTGGGCATACCGTGACCGCGCAGCACCGTCGTCGAATTCGGTTGTGTGCCTTGATCGATCGAGATCTCGGTGGGTCCGTCGATGATCGCGTCGATGTTGACCGAGGTGCCGAGAGCGGCGTCGACCATCGGAACACGGACGGTGCAGTGCAGGTCGTCACCGTCGCGCACGAACACCTCGTGCTGCTGTTCGACGATCTCCACGTACAGGTCTCCCGCGGGTCCGCCGCCGGGACCGACCTCGCCCTGAGAGGCCAGTCGAATGCGCATGCCGTTGCTCACGCCGACCGGCACCTTGACCGAGATGTCGCGACGCGACCGGACGCGACCGTCGCCGCCACACTTGCGGCAGGGGTCGGGGATGGTCTCGCCTGCGCCGCGGCAGGTGGGGCACGGGCGGCTGGTCATGACCTGGCCGAGGAACGAGCGCTGCACCGACTGCACTTCACCGGCACCGCCGCAGGTATCGCAGCGAACCGGCTTGGAGTCACCGTTGGTGCCCGAGCCCGTGCACAGGTCGCAGAGAATCGCCGTGTCGACGGTGATGTGCTTGGTCACGCCCGTCGCGCACTCGTCCAGGGTGAGCTTGGTACGCAACAGCGAATCCGCTCCCGGCTGGACGCGCCCCTTGGGCCCGCGCTGGGATCCGCCCGCACCGCCGCCGAAGAACGCCTCGAACACATCTCCCAGGCCGCCGCCGAACCCGGCACCACCGAATCCACCACCGCCGCCGCCTCCGCCGCCCTGCTGCAGCGGGTCGCCGCCGAGGTCGACGATGCGACGCTTCTCCGGATCGGAGAGCACCTCGTATGCGGTGGAGATGTCCTTGAACCGAGCCTGCGCGGCCTCGTCCGGGTTGACGTCCGGGTGCAGCTCTCGCGCCAGCTTGCGGTAGGCGCGCTTGATCTCCTGGTCCGTCGCCTGCTGGCCGACGCCCAAAGTCCCGTAATAATCCCGTGCCACGTCGTCTCTCTCGTCCTAGAAGATGAATCTCGTTCGGTGAAGCTGTGTGCCGGCCGTCCGTGCCCCCGCCGCCGGCGTTCGATCGGTTCTCGCTCGTCTCAGCGCTCGGCCAGGACCTCGCCGATGTACCTGGCAACCGCGGCGACCGACGCAATTGTTCCTGGGTAGTCCATTCGGGTCGGCCCGAGAACACCCATTCCTCCGAGGACCATGCCAGCCGACCCGTACCCGGTGGAAATCACCGATGTCCCGCGCATTTCCTCGACCTGCGTCTCCTCGCCGATCCGCACCGTGACGGTGCGGGTGTCCTGCGTCACTGCGAGCAGCTTGAGGACGACCACTTGCTCTTCCAGCGCCTCGAGTACCGCCCTGAGCGATCCGGGAAACCCCGCGTCGCCGGCGAAATCGGCGGCATTGCGCGTCAGGTTCGCCGTCCCGCCGAGAACCAGGCGTTCCTCGGGATGCTCGACCAGCGATTCCACCAGCACCGTGGCCGATCGAATCATCGCGTCGCGTAGCGCAGGTGGAGCGTTCTCGGCGAGTTCGGCCACCGCAGCCGATGCCGCCGCCAGACGCTTGCCCTCGAGTGCACCGCCGAGAAGACGCCGCAGCTGCGCAAGATTCTCGTCGTCGATGACGTCACCGAGTTCGACGATGCGCTGATCGACTCGCCCGGAGTCGGTGATGAGCACCAACAGCAGCCGGGCCGGGGTGAGCGCCACCACTTCCAGGTGGCGAACCGAGGACGCCGACAGCGTGGGGTACTGCACCACGGCAACCTGCCGGGTCAACTGAGCCAGCAATCGGACGCCGCGTCGCAGCACGTCGTCCAGGTCGACGCCGTTCTCGAGGAACTCGAGGATGGCACGGCGTTCGGCCGCGGACAGCGGCTTGACGTCCGCTATTCGGTCGACGAACTGCCGATAGCCCTTGTCGGTCGGCACCCGACCGGAACTGGTGTGCGGCTGCGCGATGTACCCCTCGGCCTCGAGCACGGCCATGTCGTTGCGCACCGTTGCACTGGACACCCCCAGATTGTGGCGTTCGACCAGGGCACGTGAACCGACGGGTTCCTGGGTGGACACGTAGTCCGCCACGATCGCTCGTAGAACCTCGAACCGCCTGTCGTCGGTGCTCGACATCGGTGCCCACCTCCGTTCTCGTTTCCAATCGTCGCTCGAGTCTAGTAGCCGGCGAACGCATGCTCGTGCAAGGCCTTACTGTGGTCCGAGTGGAAACGTTCTTTCGATTCGGTCCAGCGGCTCGAGGCTCGCGATGATCTTCAAGGGTGTTCGTGACGGAAAGCCGTACCCCGAGCACGGTCTGTCCATCAGAGACTGGTCGAGAATCCCGCCACGCCAGCTGCGTCTGGACGAGATCGTCACCACCACCAAGGTGCTCGAGCTGGACAGATTGCTGTCCGAGGACTCCACCTTCTACGGCGATCTGTTCCCCCACGCGGTGCAGTTCCGCGGCGTCATCTACCTCGAAGACGGCTTGCATCGCGCAGTGCGTGCAGCACTGCGCAATCGAACGGTGTTGCACGCCAGGGTGTTCGACTACGACGCCCTCGGAGCCTGAAACAGACTGTTCAGGCGGCAGCGATGGTGCGCACCACCGCGTCGGCCAGCAATCGGCCCCGGTCGGTGAGCACGAGTCGTTCTCCGCGGCGCACCATCAACCCGTCTGCGACGGTCTGTTCGGCAGCGGCGCGCTCGGCCGGCCCGAGCAACCTCATCGGCACTCCCGAGCGGAGTCGGACGGTCAGCATCAGCTCTTCCAGGTGTCGATCCTCGGCGCTGAGCAATTCACTGCCGTGCACCGGTAGCTGTCCTGCGGCAAGGCGATCGGCGTACGCGGCCGGGTGTTTGACGTTCCAGAACCGGGTGCCGCCGATGTGGCTGTGTGCACCGGGCCCAGCGCCCCACCAGTCGCCGCCGTCCCAGTAGCCGATGTTGTGGCGGCACTGCGCGTCGGCGTCGGTGGCCCAGTTCGACACCTCGTACCAGGACAGCCCTGCGGCGTTCATCGCCGTGTCGATGCGCTCGTATCGGCTCGCCAGCACGTCGTCATCGGGTGCAGGCAACTCACCGCGGCGAACCTTGCGGGCCATGGCGGTGCCGTCCTCGACGATCAGCGCGTAGGCCGAGACGTGGTCGACGCCGGCCTCGAGCACTGCCGCGAGGGACTGGTCCAGATCGCTGTCTCGCTCGCCGGGAGTGCCGTAGATGAGGTCGAGATTGACGTGCTCGAAACCGGCCGCGCGCGCTTCCTTTGCCGCGGCGACCGCTCGACCGGGCGTGTGGGTGCGATCGAGGACGGCAAGCACATGTGGTGCAGCGGACTGCATTCCGAGCGAGATGCGGGTGAAGCCGGCGTCACGAAGCCGGTCGAAGAATTCCGGTGACGTCGATTCCGGGTTGGATTCCGTGGTCACCTCGCCGCCGTCGGTCAATCCGAAACTCGACCGAACCGCACCCAGGACGTCGGCCAGACCGTCGCCCCCGAGCAGTGACGGGGTGCCACCGCCGACGAAGACGGTGTCTGCCGTCGGAACGCGACCCGTGCGGGCCCGCATCAGCCCCGCGGCGGTGTGCAACTCACGTCGCAGACCCTCCAACCAGGACTGCGGCGACGCCGATGTGCCCAGCTCACCCGCCGTGTAGGTGTTGAAGTCGCAGTACCCGCACCGCGTGGCGCAGAACGGAACGTGCACGTAGATCCCGAACGCGCGGTCCCCCACTCCGTCGAACGCCTCGGTCGGCAACTCGAAGGTGGACGGGACGGGTACGACGGTATTCACGCCTTCCAGTGTCCCAGAGTTCGGGCACACCCGATCCCACACGCCCTGCCAGCCTATTTACCTCGAAATCGGGGTAAATAGCCGCCGCGGTCGTCCATCGCCCCGATGACGTGGCACAATGACTCCCGTGACCGACTCAGGAATTCGACTCGTGGCGCGCCGCCATGTCGATCTCGGCCGTGTCTGCAGCGCGTCGTGTCGATACACGACCGGCTGCTGACCAGCCCTCCTTCGAGCACGTCCATTCGATCCACCGGTTTCCCACTGTCGTCGAGCGAGCACTGATCTGCGCTCCCGTACCGGGTACCGGCCAGCACAAAGATGCAGGAGCAATGCATGCCGTCGACCAGCGACGCGACCACCGACGCTGCCTCCGTCACACCACGGGAGCGCACACCGCGTCCGACCAAACGCCGAGCCGAGGGACAGTGGGCACTGGGGTACCGGGAGCCACTGAACGCCAACGAGCAGTCCAAGAAGGACGACAACCCGCTCAACGTGCGAGCCCGCATCGAGAACATCTACTCCAAGCAGGGTTTCGACAGCATCGACAAGGGCGATCTTCGCGGCCGCTTCCGCTGGTGGGGCCTCTACACCCAGCGTGAGCAGGGCTACGACGGCACGTTCACCGGTGACGACAACATCGACCTCCTCGAGGCGAAGTACTTCATGATGCGTATCCGCTGCGACGCGGGCGCACTGAACCTCGAGCAGCTGCGTGTCCTCGCCGGCATCTCCCAGGAGTTCGGTCGCGACACCGCAGACCTGTCCGACCGTGAGAACGTGCAGTTCCACTGGGTCGAGGTGGAGAACGTCCCCGAGATCTGGCGTCGAATCGAAGCGGTCGGCCTGAAGACCACCGAGGCGTGCGGCGACTGCCCCCGAGTGGTGCTCGGTTCCCCGCTCGCGGGCGAGGCCGTCGACGAGATCCTCGACCCCACTTCCGCCATCGACGAGATCGTCGAGCGTTACATCGGCAAGCCCGAGTACTCCAATCTGCCGCGCAAGTTCAAGACGGCGATCTCGGGCCTGCAGGACGTGGTGCACGAGATCAACGACTGCGCGTTCGTCGGCGTCGTGCATCCCGAGCACGGGCCCGGACTCGACCTGTGGGTCGGCGGCGGCCTGTCCACCAACCCCATGCTCGCGCAGCGAGTCGGCGTCTGGGTTCCGCTCGAGGACGTTCCCGACGTATGGGAAGGCGTCGTCTCGATCTTCCGTGACTACGGCTACCGCAGGCTTCGTACCAAGGCGCGCCTGAAGTTTCTCATCAAGGACTGGGGCATCGAGAAGTTCCGCCAGGTCCTCGAGGACGAATACCTGCACCGCAAGCTCATCGACGGCCCGGCTCCCGAGAAGCCCGCTCGGCCACGCGATCACGTCGGGATCCAGAAGCTCAAGAACGGCCTCAACGCCGTCGGGGTGGCACCCATCGCGGGCCGCGTCTCCGGCACCATCCTCGCCGCCGTCGCCGACGCCGCCGAGAAGGCCGGGTCGGATCGCGTGCGATTCACGCCGTACCAGAAGCTGATCGTCCTCGACGTTCCCGACGAAACGCTCGAGCAGCTGATCTCGGACCTCGATGCGTTGGGCCTACCTGCCCGGCCCTCGCACTGGCGCAAGAATCTGATGGCGTGCAGCGGCATCGAGTTCTGCAAGCTCTCGTTCGCCGAAACCCGCAAGCGCTCACAGGTTCTCGTCCCCGAGCTCGAAGAGCGCCTGTCCGACATCAACAGCAAACTCGACGTGCCGATCACCATCAACATCAACGGCTGCCCCAATTCGTGCGCACGGTCGCAGATCGCCGACATCGGCTTCAAGGGCCTGTTGGTCGACGACGGGGACGGGAATCAGATCGAGGGTTTCCAGGTTCATCTCGGAGGCAGCCTCGGACTGGACAGTGCGTTCGGCCGAAAGTTGCGCCAGCACAAGGTCAACAGCTCCGAGCTGGGAGATTACATCGACAGAGTGGTGCGCAATTTCGACAAGCACCGCGAGGACGGCGAACGGTTCGCTCAGTGGGCCGTGCGAGCAGACGAGGCGGATTTGCGATGAGTACCAGGTTGAATTTGACGGTGGAGGAATTGAAGGACATCGCCGAGCGCGGTGCCCGCGAACTCGACGGGGCGAGTCCGCTGGAGTTGTTGCAGTGGACCGAGGACAACTTCGGTGACGACTTCATCGTTGCCTCCAACATGCAGGACGGGGTGCTCGTTCACCTCGCTGCACAGGTTCATCCCGGTGTGGACGTGCTGTTCCTCGACACCGGCTACCACTTCGCCGAGACCATCGGGACGCGCGACGCCGTCGAGTCCGTCTACGGCGTCCGGGTCGTCAACGCCCGAGCCGAGAAGACTGTCGCAGAACAGGATGCGATCGACGGCAAGGACCTGTTCGCCCGCGAGCCCAATCGCTGCTGTGCGATGCGCAAGGTCGCCCCGCTGAAGAAGGAACTGGCGAATTACAGCGCCTGGGTCACCGGTATCCGCCGGGTCGAGGCCCCCACCCGCGCCAACGCCCCGCTCATCTCGTTCGACGACGCCTTCGGTCTGGTCAAGATCAACCCGATCGCGCCGTGGTCCGACGAGCAGATGCAGGCCTACATCGACGAACATTCGATTCTGGTCAATCCCCTCGTCGACGAAGGCTATCCGTCCATCGGGTGCGCACCGTGCACCGTCAAACCTGCCCCCGGAGCCGACCCGCGTAGCGGTCGTTGGGCCGGCAAGGCCAAGACCGAATGTGGGTTGCACGCCTCATGACACTCGATCTCACCTCGGCCACCGTCGGTCGGACCCATCTCGACGCAGATCGGTTCGACACCCTCGACGCACTCGAATCCGAGGCCATCCACATCTTCCGTGAGGTGGCGGGCGAGTTCGAGCGCCCCGTCATCCTGTTCTCCGGCGGCAAGGACTCGACCGTTCTGCTGCACCTGGCGATCAAGGCGTTCTGGCCCGCTCCCCTGCCGTTCGCACTGCTGCACGTCGACACCGGACACAACCTGCAGGAGGTGCTGGACTTCCGCGATCACGTGGTCGCCAAATACAACCTGCGTCTGCACGTGGCCAGCGTCGAGGAGTATCTCGCCGACGGACGCCTCACCGAGCGCCCCGACGGCATTCGCAACCCGCTGCAGACCGTGCCCCTCCTCGACGCGATCTCCGAAAATCGGTTCGACGCCGTCTTCGGCGGTGCCCGACGCGACGAGGAGCGGGCCCGTGCGAAAGAGCGGATCTTCTCGCTGCGCAACGCATTCGGCCAGTGGGAGCCCAAGAAGCAGCGACCCGAACTGTGGAACCTGTACAACGGCAAGCATTCCCCCGGCGAGCAGGTGCGCGTGTTCCCGCTCAGCAACTTCACCGAACTCGACATCTGGCGCTACATCGCCCGTGACGACGTGGAACTGGCGAGCATCTACTACGCCCATCAGCGACCCGTCTACCAGCGTGACGGCATGTGGATGACGCCCGGCGTCTGGGGCGGACCGGCCGAGAACGAGGAGCTGCAGACCCTGTCGGTGCGCTACCGCACCGTCGGCGACGGATCAACCACCGGCGCAGTGCTGTCCGAGGCCGCCGACAACGAGGCAATCCTCGCCGAGGTAGCCGCGTCCAGGCTGACCGAACGCGGAGCCACCCGCGGCGACGACCGCGTCTCCGAGGCTGCCATGGAAGATCGCAAACGAGAAGGATACTTCTGATGAGCAGCACAGGAACGCAGCTTCTTCGCCTCGCCACCGCGGGGAGCGTCGACGACGGTAAGTCGACGCTCGTCGGACGGCTCCTCTACGACACCAAATCCGTTCTGGCCGACCAGATCGACGCCGTCACTCGGGCCTCGGTGGACAAGGGGCTGGCCACTCCGGACCTGTCCCTCCTGGTCGACGGCCTGCGCGCCGAGCGTGAACAGGGCATCACCATCGATGTCGCCTATCGCTACTTCGCGACGCCGCACCGCTCGTTCGTACTGGCCGATACCCCCGGCCACGTTCAGTACACCCGCAATACCGTCTCCGGTGCCTCGACGGCTCAGCTCGTCATCCTGCTGGTCGACGCCCGCAAGGGTGTCATCACGCAGACCCGCAGGCACGCAGCGGTTCTCGCTCTGCTCGGCGTTCCGCGCCTGGTACTCGCGGTCAACAAGATCGATCTGGTCGAGGACCCCGCAACGGTGTTCGCCGAGATCTCGGCCGAGTTCAACTCGCTGACCTCCTCCCTCGGCTGGTCCAGCGAGGACGTCATCGAGATCCCGGTGTCCGCACTGCACGGCGACAACGTCGCGGTGAAGTCGGACAAGACCCCGTATTACGACGGACCCACCCTCATCGAGCACCTCGAGTCGGTTCCGGTCGACGCCGAACCGCACCGGGTCGGTCTGCGATTCCCCGTGCAGTACGTGATCCGGCCTCGCACAGCGGAGTTCCCGGACTACCGCGGATATGCCGGCCAGGTCGCGGCGGGCTCCGTCGACGTCGGCGACGAGGTCGTCATCCTGCCCTCCGGCACCCGAACGACAGTCGAGCGCATCGATACCGCGGACGGGGAATTGCGTTCCGCTCATGCCGGACGCAGTGTCACCCTCGTACTCGCCGACGATGTCGACGTCTCACGCGGCGACACCATCGCCTCCCCGCAGGACGCACCGGAGCCGATCGGCGACTTCGAGGCCACGGTGTGCTGGCTCGCCGAGAAGCCGCTCCGCCCGGGCGCTCGCCTGCTGCTCAAGCACGGCACTCGCACCACCCAGGCCATCGTCGGGACCCTGATCGAGCGATTCGACGAGCAGGAGCTCACCGCACACGAAGGTCCGGAGTCGTTGGAGCTCAACGAGATCGGCCGAATCTCGGTGCGCGTCGCCGAACCCATCGTGGCAGACGACTACGCCGTCAACCGGCACACGGGCAGCTTCCTGCTGATCGATCCGACCGGCGGCAACACGTTGGCTGCCGGGCTCGTGGGCAACGCTCTGGCTGCCGTCGAGCTGGGGTCGGCAGTTCCGGCGTGAGCGCACTGATCGCGGTTGCACACGGCAGCCGTGACCCGCGCTCGAGCGCGACGATCCACCGCGCCGTCGACGCCCTGCGTCGGCGGCGACCGGATCTGGACGTGCGCGTGGCGTTTCTCGATCTCTCCGAGCCCGGCGTCGATCAGGTGGTCGACGACCTGGCCGTTGCCGGACACGCACGCATCGTCGCAGTTCCGATGTTGCTGGGCAAAGCTTTTCACGCAAAAGTCGATCTGCCCGAATTACTGCAGGCCGCGAGAACGCGACACCCGCACGTCTCGATAACGCAAGCCGACGTTCTGGGAGACGACCGACTCCTCATCGACGCAGTCCGCGACCGCATCACCGACACCCGTGTCGCAGTAACCGATTCGACGGTCGGAATCGCTCTTGCCGCGGTCGGCTCCTCGGTGGCACCGGCGAATCAGCGCACCCGAGTGATCGCGCAGAAACTGCTCGCCGGAACAAACTGGGCCGGAGCTGTGACCTGCTTTGCGACCTCGGTCTCCCCGTCCCCCACCGATGCGATCGCACAGCTGCGCGCACTGGGAGCCGACCGCATCGTCGTGGCACCCTGGTTCCTGGCCCCCGGACTGCTCACCGACAGGATCGAAGCCTCGGTCGCAGGCCTACCGAACGTGGTGCACGCCGAGGTCATCGGAGCACATCCAGCGCTGGCAGATCTGGTGTCGCGGCGCTACGACTCCGCAGTCTCGATGGGTCGTTCCGCAGGCTCCACTCCTGCGGCACGAGCTGGTGCAACACCGGAGCCGAACGCTCTACCGCACCGGTTCAACGAACCGGTGCACCAGCAATCGCGTCGGCATCGCTAGCGTCTGCGATTTTCGGCACCCGAGTCGCTCGCACGTACACCGTCTCGCCCTCGCGCAGACCGAGAGCCTCACTGTCGCCGCGGGTGATCTGCGCCGCGAACAGTTCACCGGTGGCCGCGTTCTTCAATTCGACCTTCACCTCGAAGCCGAGGTGCACCACCCGCTCGACGACGGCACGCGTGACACCGGCCGATTCGGCCGTCCCGCTGGCCTGGGCCTGCGCCAACGACGGGTCGCGTCCGACGCGAATGTCGTGCGGTCGCACGAGCAGTCCGTTCAGCTTGGCGACCTGACCGAGGAACGACATCACGAAGTTGTTGGCCGGGCGATCGTAAAGATCTTCCGGGCTGCCCACCTGTTCGATGCGACCCTTGTTGAGCACCGCGATCCGATCGGCGACGTCGAGCGCCTCCTCCTGATCGTGGGTCACCAGCACGGTGGTGACGTGCACCTCGTCGTGCAGTCGACGCAGCCACGTACGGAGATCGGCGCGCACCTTGGCGTCGAGCGCGCCGAAGGGCTCGTCGAGCAGCAGCACCTGCGGGTCGACGGCGAGAGCGCGAGCCAACGCCATGCGCTGGCGCTGTCCACCGGACAGCTGCGCCGGGTAGCGGCTCTGGAAACCGGCCAGCCCGACGATCTCGAGCAACTCGTCGACCTTCTTGGCGATCTCGGCCTTGGGCCGCTTGCGAATCTGCAGGCCGAACGCGACGTTGTCTCGCACCGTGAGGTGTTTGAACGCCGCGTAGTGCTGGAAGACGAATCCGATCTCGCGGCGCTGCGGGCTCACCCACGTCACATCCTGGCCTGCGAGCACCACCCGACCGGAGTCGAGTTGTTCGAGCCCGGCGATGGAGCGCAGCAGCGTCGACTTGCCCGAGCCACTGGGGCCGAGCAGTGCCGTCAGCGACCCCTTGGGAATGTCGATGCTGACATTGTCGAGCGCGGCGAAGTCGCCGTAGTGCTTGTTGCCGCCAACGACGGAGATCTCGATCTCGGGGGATGTCTCGGTCATTACTTCGTCCTCTTCTTGTCGAGGGCCGTCATCAACAGCAGCACGACGACGGCTATCGCCATGAGCAGTGTGGACGCGGCGTACGCGCCCTGTTGATTGAAGTCCTCGTACCGTGAATTGACCAGCAGCGTGAGTGTCTGGGAAATGCCGGGCAAATTGGTCGAGACCATGATCACCGCACCGAACTCGCCGAGCGACCGTGCGACGGTGAGTACGACGCCGTACGTCAACCCCCACCGGATCGCCGGAAGAGTGATGCGCCAGAACGTCTGCCACGACGACGCACCGAGCGTCGAGGCGGCCTCCTCTTGCTCCTCACCGATCTCGTACAGCACGGGTTCGACCTCGCGCACGACGAACGGCAGCGTGACGAAGATCGTCGCGATGACCATGCCAGGAAGCGCGAAAATCACCTTGAAGCCGAGGCTTTCGACGCCGCCGAACCATCCGTTGGCACCCCACAGCAGGATCAGCGCAACGCCGGTGATGATCGGCGACACCGCGAACGGCAGATCGACGATGGCTTCCAGAACACCTTTGCCGCGGAACCGTCCGCGCACGAGCGCCAGGGCGGTCACCACACCGAACACGATATTGATCGGAACGACTATCGCGACGATCAACAACGACAGCTGCAGTGCCGACTGCGCAGCCGGGGTGGTGATCTGCTCCCAGAAGGCGACGACGCCGTCCTCGAACGTGCGAAACAGGATGGTGCCGAGTGGAAAGAGCACCAGAACGGCGAGATACAGCAGAGCCACGGTGCGCAGCGTCAGCTTGATCGGCAGACCGATTTTCACGAGATCTGCTCCTCACGTCGGGCCAAGCGATTGCCGACCACGCGCAGTACGAACAGCACCGCGAACGCGATCGCCAGCAGCACTACCGAGATCGCCGCCGCGTCGGTGGGACGGTCGTACTCGATGAGCTCACGAATGTATTGGGACGCCACCTGTGTGTCGTTGGGGATGTTGCCGCCGATGAGCACCACCGACCCGAATTCACCGATGGCGCGCGCGAAGGCGAGCCCCCCACCGCTGAGGATCGCCGGCAGCAGGACCGGCAGGACGATGCGACGGAAGATGGTCCAGTTGTTCGCGCCGAGCGAGGCCGCGGCCTCCTCGACGTCCTTGTCGAGCTCGATCAGCACCGGCTGAACCGCTCGCACCACGAACGGCAACGTGACGAACAGCAGCGCGACGATCACCGCGGGCTTGGTTGCGTTGAACACCAACCCGACCGGACTCGCCGGACCGTACAGCGACAGCAGAACCAGGCTCGCCACGATGGTCGGCAGTGCGAACGGCAGATCGATCAGGGCGTTGACGAAACGCTTGCCCGGGAACTCGTCACGAACCAGGACCCACGCGATCAGCGTGCCGAGAAACAGGTTGACCACGGCCGCGGCCACCGACACCTGCAACGTCACCTTGAACGTGGCCAGCGCGCGTTGCTCGGTGACTGCGTTCCAGAAGCCGGTGAGACCGTCGTCGAACGACTGAACCGTCAACGCCGCCAACGGAAGCAGCACGATGACGCTGAGCCACAACACCGCGACGCCGAGGCCGAGCGGACCGACCGATCCCGGGCCACGGAACTTTCGGCCTTCCCGCCCGGCACGAAACCGTGGTGTCGCGCTGGGCGGGACGGTCGAATCCGACGGCGCGGGTTCGCTGCTCGATAGGGACATGATCGCTACCTGGTGCTGTCTTGGTAGATCGTGGCGATGGCACCGTTGTCTCCGAACAGGTCCGCGTCGACCTGCGTCCAGCCACCGAGATCGTCGATGGTGTAGAGCTTTTCGGGGGTGAAGAACTTGTCGGAGTACTCCGACGCGATGTCCGGGTTCGTCGGGCGAAAGCCGGCCTCTGCCCAGATCTTCTGCCCCTCGTCGGTGTAGACGAAATCGTTCAGCGCATTGGCGCGATCGAGATTGGCGCTGTCGTTGATCACTGCCACGGGATTGTCTATGCGGAACGTGACGGGAACGTCGACGTGCTCCACGCTCTGCCCCTGTTCCTCGATCAGGAGTGCTTCGTTCTCGTAGCTGAGCAACGCATCACCCTGGCCCTGCAGAAAGGCTTCGGTTGCGGCGCGGCCGGATTCGGGCTGAACCGGGAAGTGATCGGCAACGAGGGTGCGAACGAAGTCGAGACCGGCCTGCTTGTCCTGTCCGCCGTTGCTCTTCGCCGCGTAGGGGGCGAGCAGGTTCCACTTGGCCGAACCCGAACTGAGCGGGCTGGGGCTGATGACCTGAACGTCGGGCTTGACCAAATCGTCCCAGGTACGGATGTTCTTGGGGTTGCCTTCGCGCACGACGATCGTCACCACGGAGCCGAACGGCACTCCGGCGTAGGCATTCTGGTTCCAGTCCTCGTCGACCTTGCCAGCCTGCACCAGACGGGTGATGTCGGGCTCGACCGAGAAGTTGACGATATCGGCGGGTGCGCCGTCGGCCACCTTGCGCGACTGGTTGCCCGATGCGCCGTAGTCCGCGTTGATCGCCGTTCCGTCACCGTCCTCGGTTGCAGCGAAGGCGGGACCGATTGCGTCCCAACCATTCTTGGGGACGGCGTAACCCACGAGGGTCAGTGCGGGGCCGCTCGCGGTGTCCGGCTCACCGCCGACGACGTCACTGGATCCGCCGTTGCATGCGGTGAGCAGAAGGGTTCCCACAGCCGCGAACGTGGTCAGCAGGTAGCGAGAGCTGTGCCTCATCGAGAAAAGGCCTTTCGTGACAGTGTGCAATGAGTACGAACTGGGCATGGTCGACATTCCCGAAGTCGAACCGGTGCACCACCGTGGCCGCGAGTCATCGCGAGATCACCGAGGGCGGCAGAAAGTACGTCGTGAACCGCCCGGCCCCGAGAAGTAGGCGCGTGGGCAACGGATCGACGGAACCGATTCGACGAAGGAAGGAATCAACAACAGTCGATATCGGCGACTGCCAGCATGCCGACAGCGATCAACGCCAACTGATGGCGGACGCGATACTCGGCGGCAGAAGACACGGTCAGAAATCTAGCAGAGGTTCCGGACCGACTCTAATCGGCTATCTAGTGAGCAACCAGGCGATGACAACCAGCACCAGCAGCGCGATGAGCGCCAACGTGACCCGAGACCGTGGCATTACTGTCCATCCTTCGTCGTAGTGGTGGCCGCACCCGTCGGCTCCGCATCGCGAGCCGCCCGTGCATCACGCCCGAGCACGTGCAGAACCACCGCGAGCACACGATCGAACACTCGTGCCAGCAGGAACGCGGTAGGCGCGATGACCAGCAGCACGACTACCGACTGCGGCACGAACGGCAAACCCGTCACCCACAGTTCGACGCCGTCCCACCAGCGTGCGATCGATTCCACCCTCGCAGCTTAAACCAGCTCGTTCCGCTCTCACGCCACGCCGATCGACGACCAGCAGTGGACGCATGCCATCTATCGGTCGATGATTACGCCATGACGGCATACGAAGATCTTTCGCCAGTGCCCCCGGTGGCCGACGAGCCCGCCATGGGGTCGGGGCATCCAGGTTTGGGCGGGGTCGAGGTCCAGGGAGCGTTGGGCAGCACCGACGCACCGGTGTCCACCCTGACGTCCTACCGGAGCGCCTTTCCGCCGATCGACGACTATGCGTTCCTCTCGGACTGCGAGACGACCTGCTTGATCGCTCGAAACGGATCGGTCGAGTGGATGTGCGTGCCTCGGCCGGACTCCCCCAGCATCTTCGGCGCGGTTCTCGATCGCAGCGCAGGCCATTTCCGTGTCGGGCCGTACGGTCAATCGGTCCCCGCGGCACGGCGGTATCTGCCCGGTGGCCTGATCGTCGAGACGACGTGGCAGACCGAGACCGGTTGGCTCATCGTCCGCGACGCACTCGTCATGGGACCGTGGCACAACACCGATCAACGCTCTCGCACTCACAAGCGCGCACCGAGCGACTGGGACGCCGAACACATCCTGCTGCGCACCATCAAGTGCGTCAGCGGCACAGTCGAACTCGAGATGAGCTGCGAGCCCGCCTTCGACTACCACCGCGCGCCGGCGAAGTGGGAGTACACCGGCAAGGTGTACGAGGAGACCACCGCCACCTGCGAGGCCAGTGCGGGCGGCGATCAGCCCACATTGAAGCTGACCACCAATCTCCGCATCGGCATCGAAGGACGTGAAGCCCGCGCCCGCACTCGAATGACGGAGGGCGACAACGTGTTCGTCGCTCTGTCGTGGTCGGATCTGCCTGCGCCGCAGACGTTCGAGGAGGCCGCGGACAAGATGTGGCGCACGTCCGAATGCTGGCGGCAGTGGATCACGATCGGCCGATTCCCCGATCACCCGTGGCGGGGCTACCTGCAGCGCAGTGCCCTGACGCTCAAGGGACTGACCTACGCCCCCACCGGCGCGCTGCTGGCGGCGTCGACCACCTCGCTTCCGGAAACACCGGGTGGAGAACGGAACTGGGACTACCGCTACACGTGGGTACGCGACTCGACGTTCGCACTGTGGGGCCTCTACACACTCGGACTCGACCGTGAGGCCAACGACTTCTTCGCGTTCATGTCCGATGTGGCGACAACCGCGAACGGCGAGGTCAATCCGCTCCAGGTCATGTACGGCATCGGCGGCGAGAAGACACTCGACGAGAGCGAGCTGCCGCACCTGTCCGGATACGACGGCGCACGTCCGGTACGTATCGGCAACGGAGCCTACGATCAAGAGCAGCACGACATCTGGGGCACGATGCTCGACTCGGTGTATCTGCACGTCAAGTCGCGCGAGCACGTCCCCGAATTCCTGTGGCCCCTGCTCAAACGACAGGTGGAGGAGGCGATCGCCAACTGGCGCAAGCCCGATCGCGGCATCTGGGAGGTGCGCGGTGAACCGCAGCACTTCACCTCCTCGAAGCTCATGTGTTGGGTCGCACTCGACCGCGGGGCCAAGCTCGCCGACATCCACGGCGAGAAGGAGTATTCGGCCAAGTGGAACGAGATCGCCGACGAGATCAAGGCGGACATTCTCGAGAACGGCACCGATTCTCGGGGTGTCCTCACTCAGCGCTACGGTGACCCGTCGCTGGATGCGTCACTGCTGCTCGCACCGCTGCTTCGATTCCTGCCTGCCGAGGACGAACGCATCCGCGCGACAGTGCTCGCCATTGCCGACGAGCTGACCGAGGACGGCCTGGTCCTGCGCTACCGAACCGACACCACCGACGACGGTCTGGCGGGTGAGGAAGGTACGTTCACGATCTGCTCCTTCTGGCTCGTGTCGGCGCTGGTCGAGATCGGTGAGCTCCCTCGCGCCAAGCACCTCTGCGAGCGTCTGTTGGGGTACGCGAGCCCACTCAAGCTCTACGCCGAGGAGATCGACCACCGCACCGGCCGTCACCTCGGTAACTTCCCGCAGGCATTCACCCACCTCGCACTCATCAACGCGGTGGTGCACGTCATCCGCGCCGAGGAAGCTCAGGTGGCAGGGCACTTCCAGCCCGCCCACTCCAACCCCTGAGAGGGAGGGCTCAGCGGCCGAGTTGCCTCGCCCATTCGGCGATCAGCTCGGCCGCGGGCTTCGCCTGTGCCCGGCGATGACCGGTGCCTGCCCACATCGACAGTCCCGACGGGTCTCCCGCCGCTGCGGCCTTCGCGCGCATCGGCGCCGTCAAGTAGTGCAGATCGGGGTACGCCAGCGGTGCGACATCGGAATTCTCGCGCATGAACTCGTTCACCAGACCCCGCGCAGGGCGGCCGGAGAATGCCCTGGTCACCGCAGTGTCGGGAGCAAGCGTCAGTTGCTCACGGTGTACGGGTTTGGTGCCGGCCTCGGGTGTGTTCAGCAACGCCGTACCGAGCTGAGCCGCGTGCGCAAGACCCGAATCGAGCAGTGGCGCAATGTCGTTGCCGTCCATCAATCCACCTGCAGCGATTCGCGGTAGGTCGGATGTCTCGCGCACTGCGATCAGCAGTTCGGTCAGTGGTTCGTCCGGGGCCGACCCGTCGAACGTGCCTCGGTGCCCGCCCGCTTCGGGTCCCTGCACCACGAGCGCGTCCACCCCGTTCGCGGTGGCCACCGATGCGTCCGACGCGGTGGCGACGGTGGCCCACACCTCGGTTCCCACGGCGTGCAACTGGGCGACCTCGTCCGCGTCGAACGTCGCGAACGTACTCGATACCAGCGGTACCGGGTGTGCCAGCAGCCAGGCGAACTTCTCGGCGTAGAAGTCGTCCCGGCGCACCAACTCTCCCGGCTCCGCATCGAAACGCTCGAACCAGGACGTCAGGTGCTCGGCATAGGACGCCACATCCGCACCCGATGGCTCCTCCGGCAGAAAGAGATTGACACCGAACAGCAGATCGCGCACCGAATCGATCTGCGCCGCAAAGGCTTCGGGTGTCAACAGCGCACCGGCGATCATGCCCAGCCCACCTGCCTCCGACACCGCACGGGCGAGTTCGGGAGTACTCGGGCCGCCTGCCATCGGCGCACCGACAACGGGAACACGCAGCTGCTTCAGAATCGGCGTCGTCACAGGTTCGAAATGTACTCGCCCGCCATGTGCGGCTGGATGTGGTGGGGACCGCGCGCCCTCACTGACAACTGCGCGCCCCGGCTCCGATGCGAGTAGGGGCGTGCAGTCGACAGAAAGGGTGTGAGGTTACTTCTTGGGCTTGTCCGACGAGGATTCCGAGGACAGTGCGGCGACAAAGGCTTCCTGTGGCACCTCGACGCGGCCGATCGTCTTCATCCGCTTCTTGCCCTCTTTCTGCTTCTCGAGCAGCTTGCGCTTACGGCTGATGTCGCCGCCGTAGCACTTGGCCAGCACGTCCTTGCGGATCGCGCGGATGTTCTCGCGGGCGATGATGCGAGATCCGATGGCGGCCTGGATCGGCACCTCGAACTGCTGGCGCGGGATCAGTTCCTTGAGCTTGGTCGTCATCTTGTTGCCGTAGGCCGCAGCAGCGTCCTTGTGCACGATCGCCGAGAACGCATCGACGGCCTCACCCTGCAGCAGGATGTCGACCTTGACCAGCGCACCGGCCTGCTCGCCGATCTCCTCGTAGTCGAGGCTGGCGTATCCGCGTGTTCGGGACTTCAGGATGTCGAAGAAGTCGAAGATGATCTCGGCCATGGGAATGGTGTACCGCAGCTCGACGCGGGTCTCGGACAGATAGTCCATGCCCCCGAGTTCTCCGCGTCGTCCCTGGCACAGTTCCATGATGGAACCGATGAACTCGCTCGGCGAGATGATGGTGCACTTGACCATCGGCTCGAACACTTCGCGCGCTTTGCCCTCGGGCCAGTACGACGGATTGGTGACGATGTGCTCGGCACCGTCTTCCATCTCGACGCGGTAGACCACGTTCGGCGACGTCGAGATCAGGTCCAGGTTGAACTCTCGCTCGAGCCGCTCGCGGGTGATCTCCATGTGCAGCAGACCGAGGAAGCCGCAGCGAAAACCGAAGCCGAGAGCCACCGATGTCTCCGGCTCGTACGTCAGTGCCGCGTCGTTGAGCTGCAGCTTCTCGAGAGCGTCACGCAGGTCGGGGTAATCCGAACCGTCGAGCGGATAGAGGCCCGAGTACACCATCGGACGGGGCTCGCGGTAACCGGTGAGCGGCTCGGTCGCACCCTTGCGGAAGGTGGTGACGGTATCGCCGACCTTCGACTGGCGGACGTCCTTCACGCCGGTGATGAGGTACCCCACTTCGCCGACGCCCAGGCCCTTGGTCGCCTTCGGATCGGGTGAGACGATCCCGACCTCGAGCAGCTCGTGCGTCGAGCCGGTCGACATCATCGTGACCTTCTCGCGCGGATTCAGCGCACCGTCGACCACGCGAACGTAGGTGACGACGCCGCGGTAGGTGTCGTAGACCGAGTCGAAGATCATCGCGCGGGCAGGCCCGTCCGGGTTGCCGACCGGGGCCGGAACCAGCTTGACGACCTCGTTGAGAAGTTCCTCGACGCCCACACCCGTCTTACCGGACACGCGGAGCACGTCGTCGGCCTCGCACCCGATGATATGGGCGATCTCGGCGGCGTAGCGGTCCGGGTCGGCGGCGGGCAGGTCGATCTTGTTCAGCACCGGGATGATGGTGAGCTCTTTGTCGAGAGCGAGGTACAGGTTCGCGAGCGTCTGCGCCTCGATGCCCTGCGCGGCGTCGACGAGCAGCACTGCACCTTCGCAGGCCTCGAGGGCGCGCGATACCTCGTAGGTGAAGTCGACGTGGCCGGGCGTGTCGATGAGGTGCAGCACGAATTCCTCGCCGTCGACGACCCACGGGAGCCGGACGTTCTGCGCCTTGATGGTGATGCCACGCTCGCGCTCGATATCCATCCGGTCCAGGTACTGAGCGCGCATCGACCGGTCGTCGACGACGCCCGTGAGCTGCAACATCCGGTCGGCCAGCGTCGACTTACCGTGGTCGATGTGGGCGATGATGCAGAAGTTCCTGATCCTGGACGGATCGGTGAACGTCGTGTCGGCGAAGCTGGGCACTCGTATCCTTCGGCTGGCGTGTTCGAAATGAGCGAACGGGTTTCCCTATCGTCCCACGCCGAGAACGGTGCGCCGTCCCCGGCTGTCCGACTCGGGTGTTCTCGTCGCCGCGGTTCGGGCGATGAGCAGCAGAGTCTGCATCGCTACACTCGCCGCATGGCTGGCAACTGGAGCAGATTCGGCAAGGAACTGAGCAAGATCGCGATGCGCGAGGGTCCCCGACTGCTGCGTCAATTACAGAAGTCCGGAGCCCTGCAGAAGGGCAAGGACGCGATCAGCGGGACGGCCACACGCACGTCTGCTCCGACTCCTCGTCCGGGGCGACCGGTGGCGTCGCAGACCAGGCCCACGGCGCAACGCGCCCGCACCATCGAGTACTCCCCCGACCTGGACGGCAAGGCCGACCCCGGCGAAATCGTCTGGACCTGGGTCACCTACGAGGAGGACGCCAGCCAGGGCAAGGACCGCCCGGTGTTGGTCATCGGCCGCGAGGGCAACGATCTGCTCGGCCTGATGTTGTCGAGTCAGAGCAGCCGCGACGGAGACCGTGACTGGCAGTCGATCGGGTCCGGTCCGTGGGACGCCGAAGGCCGACCGAGCTGGATTCGTCTGGATCGAGTACTCGACGTGCCCGAGGACGGCATCCGACGCGAGGGTGCGATTCTGAGCAAGCCCCAATTCGATTCCGTGGCAAACAGATTGCGCCGCGACTTCGGCTGGAACTGATGTGTGCGCGTTGTGCGCCCATGAAAGGGCGCACAACGCGCATCTGGCTCACGCCAACCGGGTGATCTCCACGACCACGTCGAGGGCCGTCGAACCGCCGCCGGAGAAGATGCCCTTGAGCGGCGGCACGTCGGCGTAGTCGCGGCCGAGTCCGACCGACACGTGCTGCTCGTTGACGGCGATGGCGTTGGTCGGGTCGTAGCCCCACCACGCACCGGTCCAGGCCTCGATCCACGCGTGGCTCTGGCCCTCCACCGTCGCACCGATCGCGGCCTGCTTCTTGGGATGCAGGTAACCCGAGACGTACCGGCTGGGGATCCCGACGCTGCGCAGCATCAGCAGTGTCAGGTGGGCGTAGTCCTGGCAGACGCCCTTCTTCTCCGACCACGCTTCCACGGCCGAGGTGTGCACGCCGGTGGTTCCCGGCACATAGGACATCTCCTGGTTGACCCAGTTGGAGATCTCCACCACCGATTCCTGCGGCGGTAGCCCCTTCGACAGCTTCTTCGCCACCGACGCGAGTTGCCTGTTCTTCGGCACGTATTCGGTGTTGTCGAGGACCTCGTTGAAGCGGTCGATGACCTGCTCGCTCGCGAGTTCCTCCCAGGAGGCGTTCTCGTCCGGGTAGACGAAGGGATCGGTCTCGACCACCGACGATCCGGTGACCTCCAGCTCGGTGTGCGGAGCGTGCAGATCGAACGCCGTCACCGCTGTGCCCCAGTAGTCGGTGTAGCGGTAGGAACGCGTCACCGGGTTGGTCTCGACTCGGTTCAGAATCACGTTCTGCCGATTGTCACTTCGCGGCGTCAACCGAGCCTCGTTGTACGACGACGTCACCGGTGCGTCGTACTGATAGCCCGTGGTGTGCACGACACGCATACGCCAGCTCACAGTTCACCTTCCAATTGATCTTCGAATGTTCCGGAGCCGGCATCGGTCCACGCGACCCACGGGGCGGCGTGGAAATACTGCTTGGAGATCGCATCACCGAGTTCACGGCAGGTTTCCTGCAGCGAGAGCAAGCGCTCCTGCAGATCGTCGAGAATTTCACCGGGACGGAGGAATTCGAGTTCGCTACGAGCGCGACCGAGTAGGCGCTGAGCCTCGGCGCGCGCACCGACTCGACTGTTGGGCTGATGGTCGAGCTGATCGAGCGAACGTTCTGCCTCGTTGAGGGCGTAGAACACCGATCGCGGAAAGAGCCTGTCCAACAACATGAATTCGAGAACTCGCTGCGCGTCGAGCGCGCCGCGGTAGGTGCGCAGGTAGGTGTCGTGTGCACCGGCGGAGCGAAGCACGGTGACCCACGCCGGCGACGACGGCCGGTCACCGGCTCGCGAGAGCAACAACCGAACGATCATGTCGATGCGCTCGACCGAGCGACCGAGCAGGAGGAAGCGATAGCCGTCGTCGTGGCTGAGGGTGGAGTCCGCCAGACCGGCGAACATCGCGGCACGCTCCTCGATGTAGCTGAAGAACTCGGCCGGGCCGGTGCGCTTGGACGCCTTGATGCGCTCGTTCAGCCCGTTGTACGTGGTGTTCAAGCATTCCCACATCTCACTGGACGTCACTTCACGCGCGCCACGGGCGTTCTCACGGGCACTCGACAGCGAGTCCACGATCGAACCCAATCCGTCGCGGCTGAAGGCGACGACCTCGGTCAGAGACCACACGTCGAGCGAGACATCGGGCTCGTGCTTGAACCCGAGTACTCGCAACAACACTCGCGAAGTGTGGTCGGGATCGACCGTGGCGTCTTCGAGTAGCTGGTGGACGGTGACATCGAGAATGCGGGCAGTGTCGTCCGCTCTCTCCACGTACCGTCCGATCCAGTAGAGCGACTCTGCGTTGCGCGCGAGCATTTACTGTCCACCGCCGTTCGAGTCCGAGTTCGTTGCCTGCTGTTGTTGCTGCTGTTGCTGTTGCTGCTGATTCATCTGCTGGTCCATCGTCAGCTCCGGACCTTGTTCGGCCATCGGTGACTCCGGCGGAACGCTGACGATCTCCTCGCCGGCAAGTTCCTGCTCCTCCTGAGAGGTTCGGGTGGCGAGCACCCAGGTGTCCTTGCTGCCACCGCCCTGGCTGGAGTTGACCACCAGGGATCCCTCCGGCAGCGCGACCCGGGTCAGGCCGCCCGGCAACACCCAGACGTCGTCGCCGTCGTTGACGGCGAACGGCCGCAGGTCGACGTGGCGGGGTACCAATCGATCACCGATCTTGGTCGGCACCGTCGAGAGCTGCACGACGGGTTGGGCGATCCAACCACGCGGATCTGCGCGAACCTTCTTGCTGATGGTGGCGAGTTCCTTCGGCGAGGCGTCGGGTCCGAAGACGATGCCGTAGCCGCCCGAACCTTCCACCGGCTTGATGACCAGTTCGTCGATGCGGTCGAGGACTTCCTCGCACTCGTCGTCGAGCCAGCACCGGAACGTGTCGACGTTGGCCAGCAACGGCTTCTCGCCCATGTAGTAGTCGATGATCGTCGGAACATAGGTGTAGACGAGCTTGTCGTCGCCGACGCCGTTTCCGACGGCACTCGAGATGACGACGTTGCCTGCGCGGGCGGCGTTGACCAGACCTGCCACTCCGAGCACCGAGTCGGGCCGGAACTGCATGGGGTCGAGGTAGTCGTCGTCGATACGCCGGTAGATGACGTCGACCTGACGCTCCCCCTCGGTGGTGCGCATGTAGACGATGTTGTCTCGGCAGAACAGGTCCCGTCCTTCGACGAGCTCGACGCCCATCAGTCGCGCGAGCAGCGAGTGCTCGAAGTACGCCGAGTTGGCCACGCCGGGAGTGAGAACCACCACGGTCGGATCGGCCTCGTTGAGGGCGGCCGATGCGCGCAGTGCTCGGAGCAGGTGCGAGGCGTAATCGCCGACGGCGCGGACGCGGTGGCTGGCGAACAGGTCGGGGAACACCCGGGCCATCGTGCGCCGGTTCTCCATGACGTAGGACACGCCCGACGGCGACCGCAGGTTGTCCTCGAGCACTCGGAAGGTGCCCTGGGCGTCACGAACCAGGTCGATGCCGGCGACGTGGATGCGCACACCGTTGGGCGGTGTGATGCCGACCGCTTCGCGGTGGAAGTGCTCGCAGGAGGTCACCAGCCGCTTCGGTACCACGCCGTCGCGTAGGATTTCCTGGTCGCCGTAGATGTCGGCCAGGAACATCTCGAGGGCTTTGACGCGCTGCTTGATGCCGCGCTCGAGTCGTGACCATTCACCTGCGGCGATGACGCGGGGAACCTGGTCGAGCGGGAACGGGCGTTCCTGGCCCGACAGGGAGAACGTGATGCCCTGGTCGATGAAGGCGCGTCCCAGCGCGTCGGATCTCGCGTCCAGGTCCACTGCGTTCGCCGGGGCGAGTGCAGTATGGATGCCCTTGTACGGAGTTCGGGTGCGCCCGTCCGCGTCGAACATCTCGTCGAAGGCGAGACTGTACTTACCGACGTCGGAGTATCCCCCGAACACCCCGTCGAGCTCGGGTTCGACGCGATCCGCTGTCTTGGTTCTGGTCGCTTTGGCCTTGGTGGCGGCATGCGTTGCCGATCGCGGACTCATTCTGGCCATGTTGCTACAGAGACAGGAGTTAGGCGCGGTAGAAGCGTTAATTTCTTGAAACGCATCGTCACCCCACTCCGGATTGGGTTCTGGCCGACCGTACTGGTATTCTCGATCTTCGGCGCAGGGCTCCAAAGCTCAGCAGCAGACTTCGGGCATTCCATCATGGATCGCCCTGACCGGAATACCGACGAAGACGACAAGGATTTTACGCGTGGCCAATATCAAGTCCCAGAAGAAGCGGATTCTCACCAACGAGCGTGCACGCCTGCGCAACCAGTCGGTGAAGTCCTCGCTTCGTACCGTCATCCGCTCGTTCCGCGAGGCACAGGCTGCGGGCGACAAGGACAAGGCTTCCGAGATTCTTCTCGATGCAGGCCGCAAGCTCGACAAGGCCGCCAGCAAGGGCGTCATCCACAAGAACCAGGCCGCCAACAAGAAGTCGGCACTGGCTCTCGCAGTCAACAAGCTCTGATCCATCACTGAGCTCGATCGAGCCCGCCGCATCCGACCAGGATGCAGCGGGCTTTTTCGTGCTCTCTGCCGACGCTACCCACCCAGTGATGCGACCTCGGCCACCGCTTTCTCCACCGCGTAGTCCGCGTCCGCTGCTTGACCTTTGACGTCTGCATTGAGCTGCGCCACCACGCGCAGCGCCTGGGCGATGGATCGACCGTTCCAGCCGCGCGCCTGACCCTGCGCCTTCTTGATCTTCCACGGCGGCATCCCCAGCTCCCCTGCCATTCGGAACGGGTCGCCGCGACCCGCCGAACCCACCAGCGCAATGGTGCGGACGGCATCGGCCAACGCGTCGGCGAGCAGCACGTGCGCCACGCCCCGGTGCATCGCCCAGCGCAGAGCCTCCAGAGCGCCGGCTCGGTCACCGATCACCGCTTTGTCCGCGACGTCGAATCCGGAGACCTCGGCCTTGCCGGAGTAGTACCGACGCACCGCGGCGAGGTCGACCTTGCCCCCGGTATCGGAGACCAACTGCGAACAGGCCGAAGCCAATTCGCGAAGCTCGTTGCCGACGGACTCGACCACCGCCTCGATCACGTCGCCGCTCACCCGGACATCGGCGGTACGGAACTCTCCGCGCACGAAGTCGATGCGTTCGGCGGGCTTGGTGAGCTTGGCGCACTCGTGCACCTGTGCGCCGCATTTCTGCAGCGCTCCGACCATCGCCTTGGCCCGGCCGCCGCCGGAGTGCATGACCACCACCACAGCACCCTCGGGCGGATCGGTAGCCGCGTCGAGCACCAGCGCGGCGGCGTCCTTGCCTGCCTCGGCGGCGGCCTCGAGCACGAGAACACGGTCCTCGGCGAACAGCGAGGGACTGAGCAGTTCGGCGAGCTCCGGAGCGCTGGCATCGCCGGTGCGCAACCGCGTGACCGGCAGGTCCTCCCCCGGTATCGCAGCACTCGCACGCACCTGAGCCACGATCGCGGCTACCGCGCGATCCATCAGAAGTTCCTCGTCGCCGAGAACCAGATGCAGAGGAGCCACACTCGAAGTCACGACCATGATCGTGCCATGCGCGGCCGACACACTCGGCATCCGCTTCGTCCGAGCGATCACCACAGAACGTGTGCCGTCCACATCGCCAAGGCCGTTATCGCCACCGCCGCGGCCAGCCAACGAAACACGGTCAAACGCAACGCCGTCAGCACCGCGACCGTCGAGAACGCCGCCAGTGCTGCACCCTCGACGCCGTCGGGGACGACGATGCCCGCGCCCGGCACCGACGCGGCCCGCTCCGCCACCGTGATCAACCACCACAGCGGAGCGGACGCCAGCTGCGCGACCAGTTCCGCCAGCGAGCCGCTGACGGCAGCGATCACCGCTGTGACGATCCCCACCACCGTGATCGGAGCGACGACAGGTGCCACCAACACATTCGCCGCCACTCCCACCACGCTGAACGTTCCGGCCATGGCCGCAACCACCGGTGCCGTCACCGCGTGCGCCGCCGCGGCTACGGCCACCACCTCCGCTGCCGCTCTGGGCCAGCCGCGCGCCCGAAGCCAATCGACCCAGATCGGCGCGACGAGCACGAGCCCTGCGGTGGCGAACACCGACAGCACGAATCCGACATCCACCGCCAATCTCGGCCACCACGCGAGCAAACCCAACACGGCTCCGCACAGCGCCGGTACCGCCTGCCGTCGTCTGCCGGTGACGAGGGCCAGCAGGCCGATCGACCCCATGATTGCGGCACGCAACACACTCGGCGACGGCCTGGCCACGATCACGAACGCAACGAGCACGACGAACGCCACCGCGACCGTCGCACGGGGCCCGATTCCGATACCCCGCAACACCAACAGAACCGCGCCGATCACGATGGAAAAATTTGCGCCGGACACAGCCGTCAAATGCGTCAGGCCTGCCGCCCGGAAGTTCTCGGCCACCGTCTCGTCCAGCCGCGAGACGTCTCCGACCACGAGCCCGGGTAACAGACCTGCACGATCCGGTGGCATCGAATTCTGCGCTACCGCTGCCAGATTCGACCGGAACGTACCCGCGGTAGCGGAGATCGCCCCGGGCTCGGTCACGGTGACGGGCGCACCCGACGTGCGGATGACGGCCACACTCATGTCCGGTCTGATCGGCACAGCGAGCCGGCCCCGCACGGTGACCTCCTGGCCCGGCAGCAATGCCGACCAACTCGACTCCGGAGCGATGATCGACACCCGCCCACCGACGTACAGAGCCTCACCGCCGACGTCCACGCGAGTCATCTCGGCGTTCACCATCACCATCGAGGGCCCCGCCGACAACAGCCGGCGTGGGTCCTCCTCCAACCGCACCGACGCGGTGACCCACGCTCGGTTCTCCGCCGCCGCAGCGACAGGATGTTTGGCCAACGAACTCATCTGAAGCCAGATCGCTCCCCCGAAGCACAGCGCCAGCCCGATCACCGCGGCCGCACCGAACCGACTCGAACCAGGCAAGGCGCGCCGAATCGACAACCGGTGCAGGGATACTGCGACGAGCAGCACCACCGCACCCGCCGACGCGGTAGCAGCGAGAGCAGCACCCGGGCCTCCGAGAATTCCGATCGCGGTGATCGACCAGCACACCGCAGCGGCCGGGACCAGTCGCACATCGAATGGCTGACGATCCTCGGTCTGCTCCGCACCGGTCGACGCGGTATCGGTGTTCATCCGACGTGCACCAGGTCTCGGATCTTCGCCAGTCGGCCGGGCCCGATCCCGTCCACCTCGGACAGCTGATCCACGGTTGCGAAGCGGCCGTTGGTCTCTCGCCAACCGACGATCGAAGTCGCGGTGACCGGCCCGACCCCGGGCAACGCGTCCAGCTCTGCGACGGTCGCGGCGTTGAGGTCCACCGTCCCGCCGGGCGTGGAACCTCCGCCACCGACCGGTGCGCCGCTACTACCGTCTGCCGGTGTGCCGATCCCGGAAGTCGTACTGCTGACCGGTGGAGGGGCATCCGGCGGCACTGCTCCGACGACGATCTGATCACCGTCGGCGACTCGCGCGGCCATGTTCAGCGCCAGCAGGTCGGCACCCTCCACTGCGCCGCCTGCCGCAGCCAGCGCGTCGGCGACTCGCGAACCCGGTTGCAGCCGAACCAATCCGGGGCTCGTCACGAGCCCGACGACGCTCACCACGAGTTCGGCGTCGGCGCTCGGCACTGGATCGACCACGTCGTCGGCATCCACCGTGCCGTCGGCATCAGCCGTGCCGGTCGCGACCACGGCGAGCGGCGGCGCAGGTGCCGGAGTCGGCGTGTCTCGAAGCACCGCGAATCCCGCCACCAGCACGACGAAGACTCCGGCCGCCGCCATCGCCACCGCCCCCGGTTTCCCGGGGTCGACGCGGGCGGATCGCCATCGCGACGGCAGCAAGGCCGACCACGGGGTGCCTGATCGTTCCGCTTGCGGCAGCAGCCAATCCGGGTCGGTGGATCCGGCGTCAGCTCGCGGCTCCTCGGGCGCGACGCGATCGCGGTCGGAATCGTGTTGTCTGCGCACGGAGTTCAATCGCGCCACCGTGTGTGCCCGATCGTCGTTGCCGCCCATGCTCGAGGACGCTAGTGCCCGCGATCGGTTCACTCCCCGGTGATTACAGGTCGCCGATTGCCCTGTGTACAACCCGGAGGCTGTGGATGAACCGAGGGCCGGGCCCGGTTATCGGCGTCCCGGAGCCACGACGACACCGACCGCGCCGGGGCCGACGTGAGCACCGAGAACGGCACCGAAGGGGTAGACGTCGATGCTGGTCGAGTGCGGAATTCGGGAGGCCAGCATCGCGGCTACGTCCTCGGCTCGCTCCGGGCACTGCATGTGGTGCACCGCGAGCGCAACCCCCGATTCGTCACCGACCTCGGTCGCGGCAGCGACGGCGGCGTCGACCAGCTTGTTCAATGCCTTGGACGAGGTCCGCGCCTTCTCCTTCAGCACGAGTTTGCCGTCGCTGATGTGCAGTACCGGCTTCATGGCCAGCGCAGTGCCCAGCAACGCCGCGGCGGCACCGATTCTGCCTCCACGTCGCAGGTGGTCCAGTCGATCGACGACGATGAAGCATCGCGAGGTCGTCGACGCGGCGACGGCGTCGCGGTACACCTCGTCCAGTTCTGCTCCCCCGGCGGCAGTGGCTGCCGCAGCAAGCACCGCGAAGCCCAGTCCCATGCCCGCCGAGGCGGAATCGACGACTCGGACGGCCGAGCCCACGTGATCTGCGGCCTGGCGTGCTGCCTCCCACGTGCTCGACAGTCCCCGGGAGATGTGCAGGGCCACAACACCGGCACCTCGACTGCGTTCGAGAGCCGCGGCATAGATCTCGGTCAGCTCGCCCGGGGAAGCCCCCGCTGTGGTCACGGGCTTGCCCGAGGTGGACTGCTCGGGAATGTCGTCGACGCCTTCGCGATGGTCGATTCCGTCGACCAGCACGTGCAGTGGCACCAACGCGATGCCGCGTTCGGCGGCGAGTGTGGCCGGCAGACAGGACGAGGAGTCGGTGACGACGGCGACGGTCATGGCGATCCGGTCACCGATCCGGCGGCGACGGGTCGCAGCACCTCCAGCATCGCCTCGGCGACCGCGACATGAGCGTCCCACCCCCAGTGGATGCCGTCGGGGTTCGCGTTCTCGGACTCGATGTTCGGTCGGACGGCGTCGGCGAGGTCGACCATGGGGACGTTGTTGTCCACGCTCCATGCGCGCAGTGCGCGTACGGCGGGTTCGCGACCCGAGTGCACCTTGCCGTAAGCATCGCAGCGGTGCACCGACGGATAGGTACCGATGACCGGAAGTTCGGGGCGCACGTACGCCAGTGCCGCGCGGGTCTGTTCCAGATACTCGACGCTGAGCCGCGGCGGCAGCGCCACGGGCCAACCGAGATGCGACAGAACAGGTTGCACCGCTTGGTATCCCGCGCGAACCACGCGCCGAAGGGCAGGCGGTCGGACGTATCTGATCTGTTCCCGGAGCGCAGTCGGCAACGGCGACGGGAGTGAATCCATGCCGCCGATTCCGAGTACGACGGCACCGGCACGGGGAATGGCTGCCCACACCCGCGGATCCTGGGTCAGAGCCCACCACGCGTCCCGACTCGTCCAGCCGATGCGCGCAACCAACTCGACCGTCCAACCGAGTTCCGCTGCAACGAGATTGGGCCAGAGCCGCGGATCGTCGACGGGCAGTCCGCCCTCGGGTCCGTAGTAGCTCAGCGAGTCCGCGAGCACGAGCAGCGCGGGCTGCGCCGCCGTGTCAGAGGACGTCACTGGCCACTCGCGCCGAGGCGTTCCACACGTCCAGTCGCCAGGACGGATTCTCCCCGGGCCCGTGCGCACCGAGTTGCACCCAGCTGGTGTTCGCGAGGCCACCGAGCACCGGCCAGCGATCGGTCGGCAGATCGAGCAGCGCGGCGGTCAGGGCCGCGATCAGACCTCCGTGCGCGACGAGGACGAGCGGTCGCTCGTTGCCGTCGGCACCCCACTCGGGCACGCCTGCGGCGAGTTCACGAACCAGCGGCACGCTGCGTCGGGCGACGTCGATGCGGCTCTCCCCACCGGGCGGGGCGACGGTGGCGTCGGCGCGCCAGGCCGGTCGCGCACCGGGGGCGATGTCGTCGACCTCGGTGTGGGTGAGTCCCTGCCACTGACCGAGGTGAGTTTCGCGCAGACGCTCGTCCACCGACACCGCCACCCCGGCTGCATCTCCGAGCGCGTTCGCGGTGTCGAGAGCTCGCCGCAGATCCGAGGAGACGATCTTGATCGGCTCACGCGTCGCGAGCTCGGCGGCGGCCGTCTTCGCCTGGCTGCGGCCGAGTTCGGACAGATCGGTGTCGAGCTGACCCTGCATGCGGTCGGTGGCGTTGTATTCCGTCTGACCGTGCCGAAGCAGGATGAGCCGTCTGATCATTGCTCCGATTCCGGAGCCGGATGCTGTCCGAGACCGGGAACCTCGATGGTCGGGCAGTCCTTCCACAACCGCTCGAGCGCGTAGAAGTTGCGCTCTTCGTTGTGCTGGACGTGCACGACGATGTCGGAGTAGTCCAGCAGTGCCCAACGGCCTTCCCTGGTGCCCTCGCGACGGACCGGCTTGTGTCCGGCCTCACGCAGCTGATCCTCGATGTTCTCCACGATCGCGTTGACCTGACGCTCGTTCGGTGCCGAGGCGATGACGAAGCAATCGGTGATGTAGAGCTGATCGGAGACGTCGAGAATCACCACGTCGCCGGCCAGTTTGTCGTCGGCTGCGAGCGCGGCGATACGCGCCATCTCGGCGGCTTCGGCTGTTGCAGTCACTTCGGTGTACTCCCACTCGTATGGCTCGGGTTCGCGGTCATTGCGCTGGTGACCGACCCTGCCGGTTGCTTCTTCTGGGGCGCTGGTTCCGACATGGTGACGGATCCGTCGAGACGCTGAGCGCCTCGTGGTCTGTAGAGATTCCTCTTCGAGATGTATTGCACGACGCCGTCCGGTACCAGGTACCAGACGGGCCGATTCTCACCGGCTCGAAGTCGACAGTCCGTCGACGATATCGCGAGTGCAGGGATTTCCATCAATGTGAGAGTGTCCGCGGGCAACGACCGAAGGTGATTGGCGAGATGTTCGACGCCGAGCTCGAACCCGGGACGCGAGACACCGACGAACTTGGCGAGCTCGAACAACTCCTCCCAGTTCTGCCACGTGAGTATCGACTCGAGCGCATCCGCCCCGGTGATGAAGTACAGCTCGGCGTTGGGATGCTGCGACCGCAGATCGCGCAGGGTGTCGACGGTGTAGGTCGACTTCTCCCGATCGACGTCCACCCGACTGACCGAGAAACGCGGATTGGACGCGGTCGCGATGACCGTCATCAGGTAGCGATCCTCTGCCGGGCTGACCGTCTTGCCTTCCTTCTGCCACGGGTTTCCGGTGGGGACGAAGATGACCTCGTCCAGACGGAACTTGTTCGCCACTTCGCTGGCCGCGACGAGGTGCCCGTGGTGAATCGGGTCGAAGGTGCCGCCCATCACGCCCAAACGGCGGACGGACTGCCTACCGGTGTCGTCGCCGGGGTCGGATTCGCGCTGCACAACCGCCGATTCTACGGCCGGCGTGCCGCCGGCCGTCACACGCCTCACACCGGCAGCAAACGCGAGACCACGGTGGCGAGCTGCTGAGCCGATCGGCACTCGTGCATCGCGATCACGTCGGAGTACACCTTGGCAGCCGAATCGCCGGAACCCCACTGCGATTTCGGTTCGGGATTGAGCCAGTACGCATGTTTGGCCACCGACACGATGTGCGCCAACGCCGGCAGCTTCGGTTCGCGATAGTTGGTGCGGGCGTCCCCGAGAATCAGCACCGAGCTGCGACTGGTGACCGCGTGCGCGTACTTCTCGTCGAACGTCGTCAGTGCATGGCCGTAGTCCGAGTGGCCGTCGTACGTCACCAGATCGGACTCGCGAACGATGCGACTCATCGCCGCTCCGAGGTCGGAACCGGAATCGAAGAATCGCGTCACCTCGTCGGTGGAGTCGATGAACGCGAAGATGCGCACGCGCGAGAACTGCTCTCGCAGCGCATGCACCAACAGCAGCGTGAAATTACTGAATCCTGCCACCGAGCCCGAGACATCGCACAGCACAACCAGTTCGGGGCGCGCTCGCCGCGGCTTGCGCTCGGCCAGGTCGATCGGAATACCGCCGGTGGACATCGACTTGCGCAGCGTACGCCGCAGATCGATCGAGCCGTGCCTGCTTCGGCTGCGCCGCACCGCAAGTCGCGATGCCAACAACCGGGCGAGAGGGGTGACGTTGCGTCGCAGCGCCGCCATCTCCGTGTCCGAGGCCCGCAGGAAATCGACTTCCTCCGCGAGCTTGGGTACCCCGTAGCTCGCCACTCGCTCACGGCCCAGCTTTTCTGCCGACCGACGCCTCGTCTCGCTCTCGATCATCTTGCGCAGGTCTGCGATACGTTGCGCGGCAGTGCGTTTGGCAACCTCGGACTCGTAGTCGTCGGTGGGGCGATCAGGTGCGTCGTCGCTGCGCCCGAGCAATCCGTCGAGAATCTTGCGCAGCAACGTTTCGGGCGCAACGTCGCGCAGCGCCTGATATGCCGAGAACGACGGCCCGTTCGAGGACTTGTACTGTCCGAGTTCCTCGACCATCTGCGCCGCCAGCATCTGGGTCAGCTCGGCGGCCTCGGCCGAATCGTCCGAGAGCAGATCGACCAACAGCTCGCGGAGGGCATCGATGTCGACGTCGCCGGCATCGGTGCGGGGCAGGGCGGTATCGATCTGCCCCGAGTCCCTGGTACCCGATGCCACCGGGAACCACAGGTCGAACAGGGCGTCGAACACTCCGCGGTGCGTCGGACGGCGCAGCAGTGCACAGGCCAGACCCTCACGCACGGCCTCCCGATCGAGCAGATCGAGAACCGACAGGACGCGTCCGGCATCGACCGTCTCCGACGGCCCGACCGAAATTCCACGCCGACGCAGTGCGTCGACGAAACCGACGAGGTGACCGGGAATTCCGTGTGGGGCCTGCATGTCAGTTGAGCCGGAGTTCGGCTGCCGCGCGAACCTGGTCCGACTGATGCTTGAGTACCACACCGAGTGTGGAGCGAACCGCTTCGTCGTCGAGGGTGTCCATACCGAGCGCCAACAGTGTGCGTCCCCAGTCGATGGTCTCGGCCACCGAGGGCAACTTCTTGAGCTGCATCGCGCGCAGAACCCGCACGGTCTTGATCATCTGCTCGGCGATCGCCTCGGGTAGGTCGGGAACCCTGCTGGCCAGAATCCGACGCTCGAGGTCGGTGTCCGGGAAGTCCAGGTGCAGGAACAGGCACCGACGCTTGAGGGCCTCGGACAGTTCACGAGTGGCGTTCGAGGTGAGCACCACGAACGGCGTCCGCTCGGCCACGATCGTGCCGAGTTCGGGAATGGTGATCGCGAAGTCGCTCAGTACCTCGAGCAGCAGTCCTTCGATCTCGACGTCGGCCTTGTCGGTCTCGTCGATGAGCAGAACCGTGGGATCGGTCCGGCGAATGGCCTGCAGAAGCGGGCGCGCGAGCAGGAACTCCTCGGAGAACACGTCCAGCTTGGTCGAGTCCCAGTCGGCAGCGGTACCGGACTGGATGCGCAGAATCTGCTTGGCGTGGTTCCACTCGTACAGCGCGCGAGCCTCGTCGACACCCTCGTAGCACTGCAGCCGCACCAGTTCGGCCCCGGTCGTCTGCGCGACGGCACGGGCCAGCTCGGTCTTGCCGACTCCCGCCGGACCTTCGATCAGCAGCGGTTTGCCGAGGCGATCGGCGAGAAACACCGAGGTTGCGGTGGCCTTGTCGGCCAGATAGCCCGTCTCGGCCAGGCGCCTCTGGACGTCGTCCACGCTGGCGAACAGCGGGGGTGTCGTCGGTAGGGCACGATCCATGTCACAGCTCCTGATGATCGGGTCTGGCCGGTACTTCGAGGGTTGTCAGTCTCGGACGTGTCCGTCGCCCCACACGGTCCACTTGGTCGAGGTCAATTCGGGCAATCCCATGGGTCCACGCGCGTGCAGCTTCTGCGTCGAGATACCGATCTCGGCCCCGAAGCCGAACTGCTCGCCGTCGGTGAACGCCGTGGAGGCGTTGACCATCACTGCCGCCGCGTCGACCCGCTGGGTGAACTCGCGCGCGGCACCGATGTCGGCAGCAACGATCGCCTCGGTGTGGCCGGTCCCGTATCGGTCGATGTGGTCGATCGCCTCGTCGATACCGCCCACCACCTTCAGCGCGATGTCGAGTGAGAGGTACTCCTGCGACCAGTCCTCGTCGTGCGCGGGCACGAGCCCGGACAGATCCCCGTGCACCGTGACGCTGTGCATCTGGAAGGCCTGGAGCAAGCGCGGAACCATGGTCTCGGCGATCGCGGCATCGACCAAGACTGTCTCGGCGGCGTTGCAGACGCTGACTCGCCGGGTCTTGGCGTTGAGCACGATCTTCTCGGCCGTCTCCGGATCGGCAGAGGCATGGATGTAGACATGGCAGTTTCCGACGCCGGTCTCGATGGTCGGAACCGTGGCGTCGCGCACGACCGCCGCGATCAGACCGGCTCCACCACGCGGAATCACCACGTCGACCAAGCCGCGAGCCTGGATGAGGTGCGTGACCGTGGCACGATCGGCGCTTCCCAGAAGTTGCACCGCGGCCTCGGGCAGACCGTGACCGCGCAACGCTCCCTGCAGTGCCTCGACCAACGCCGCATTGGACTGCGCCGCCGACGACGAACCGCGGAGCAGCACCGCGTTGCCAGATTTGAACGCGAGGCCGAACGCGTCGACGGTGACGTTGGGACGGGCTTCGTAGACCATCCCCACCACCCCGAGCGGAACTCTCAGCTGACGGATCTCCAGCCCGTTGGGCAGCGTCGAACCGCGGATGACCTCACCGATCGGATCGGGCAACCCGGCCACCTGACGCAGTCCCGCCGCGATGCCGTCGATGCGCGACGCGGTCAGCCGCAGCCGGTCGAGCAGACCCTCGTCGGTACCGGCCGCTCGCGCGTTCTCGATGTCGACTGCGTTCGCGGCGAGTACCGACTCCGAGGCTGCGACGACGGCATCTGCCGCGGCGTGCAGCACCGCGTCCTTCTCTGCGGTCGTCAGCAGCGCGAGCGCCCGCGATGCGGAGCGCGCTCGGCATGCTGCGGCGTGCACGTTCTCTCGCTCGTCGGCAGTGCTGGTCACCGGTTCGGCCGAGACGGAAGCTGTCATGAACTACACACTAATAGGGGCCGGGAATGAAGCTGCATCGCCGCGTCGTTGCAGCACAGCGTGAAGATCGTCGACCGACCGTCGGCGCTGCCCGAAGACCGGAGGAACCCCTTGTGAGTGTGCTGTTCGAGCCTCTGACCCTGCGCAACGTCACCTTCCCGAACCGGGTGTGGATGGCACCGATGTGCCAGTACTCGGCCGACGAGGCGGGTGACAACGTCGGTGTCGCGGGCGACTGGCACCGCACCCACCTGGTGAGCCGGGCGATCGGCGGTGCCGGTCTGATCATCACCGAAGCCGCCGCCGTGAGCCCCGAGGGGCGCATCAGCCCGTCGGACCTGGGCATCTGGAACGACACCCAGGCCGATGCATTGGCAAAAATCGTCGCCGAGATCTCGTCCTTCGGAACCGTCCCGGGCATTCAGCTGGCACACGCGGGGCGCAAGGCGTCGACCGCTGCGCCCTGGGTGGGTGGCAAGTCCCTGCCCGCCGAGGACCCCCGAAGTTGGGAAACCGTCGGCCCCAGCGAGGTTGCGTTCGGTGACTACGCGAGCCCGCGGGAGGCGACGACCGAGGACATCGCGAAGATCGTCGACGACTTCCGGACCGCCGCCCAGCGTGCGCTGAGAGCAGGATTCCAGGTGGCCGAAGTGCACGGCGCGCACGGATACCTGCTGCACCAGTTTCTGTCTCCCGTCAGCAACACCCGTACCGACTCGTACGGCGGAGATTTCGCTAGCCGCACGCGTCTGCTGATCGAGGTCGTCGACGCCGTGCGTGAGGTGTGGTCCGAGGAGCTGCCGCTGTTCGTTCGCCTGTCGGCCACGGACTGGCTCGACGAGCCCGAGAACAGTGAGCATCCAGCCGAATTGGAGGCTGCGAGCTGGACGTCGGATCAAACTGTCGCGTTGTCGCAGATACTCACCGAGCACGGGGTGGATCTGGTCGACACCTCCACCGGAGGCAACGTGCACGCCACGATCCCGGTCGGTCCCGGCTACCAGGTTCCGTTCGCCCGGCGAATCCAGAACGAGACCACGATGCCGGCCGCTGCGGTCGGCATGATCACCGAACCCAAGCAGGCCGAAGACATCGTCTCGCTGGGCGAGGCAACGGCTGTACTGCTGGCACGCGAACTGCTGCGTGATCCGTACTGGCCGCGGCGCGCAGCTCGTGAACTCGGCGTCGAGATGCTCCCGGCCGTGGCACCGCAGTACGAGCGGGCCTACTGAGGGCTCACACCACGAACCCGAGCTTCTTGTCCACCACGTTGCGCAGCGGTTCGCCTCTGAAATGCCGAAGTGCGTTGTCCACGAACAACTCCGCGAGCCGCTGCTTCCACCCGGAGGCATCACCGCTCATGTGCGGGGTGACGATGACGTTCTCGGCCGTCCACAACGGGTGGTCGGCCGAGAGCGGCTCGGTGTCGAACACATCGAGTGCGGCCCCAGCGATGTGCCCGGTGGCGAGGTGTGCCAGCAGTGCATCGGTATCGAGCAACTCCCCACGGCCGACGTTGATCACCCGGGATCCGGGCTTCATCGCGGCCAACACCGCGTCGTCGACAAGTCCCCTCGTCTGTTCGGTGAGTGGCGCGACGAGCACCAGATAGTCGGCTCGGTCTGCCACGGAACCCAAATCGTCGCTGGCGTATACGGTTCCGAAATCGCGATCACCCTCTCGCTGTGTTCGCCCCACGCCCGAGACCGACATCCCCACTGCAGTGAGCATGGTGGCGATGGCCCGACCGATCGCTCCTGTTCCCACGATCATCGCGTGGGCACCGTCGATTCGTTCGGTCTCGCGATGCTGCCAGACCTTCGATTGCTGCAGTGCGCGAGAACGTTCGGAGTCCTTGGCGAACGCGAGGATCTGCGCCAGCACGAACTCCGCGATCGGCCGATCGAATACGCCCCGCGAATTGGTCACGATCACATCGGAATCGACCAACTCGTCGAACATCAACGAGTCGACGCCTGCCGCGGCGATGTGTATCCATTTCAGCGAGCCGCAGCGGGGCCACGCGGATCGGACTGCGGGAGAGAAGAAGTCCCACAACAGCAGCGCGTCGGCCCCGTCGACCGCATCACCGAGGGTGTCGGCGGTGGCGTACCGGACGTCAGCGACCTCCTCGACGGAGTCGAGACCGTCGGGAAGGTCGCCGGCGTGCAGAACGACGAGAACAGGTGCCACTACTTCTTCTTGTATCCGACGAGTTCGACGCCGGACGCGGCCACCTCGTCGTCGTTGTCACCGGGGCACTGGGTTCCGCGCAACGAGCGGCCTGCGGTTTCCGGCATCAGCAGAATCGGCACGAAGGCGATGGCAGCCGCGATCATCATGTACCAACCCGGAACCAGGTTCGATCCGGTTCGGTCGATCAGGAACGTCAGGATCAGCGGAGCCGTACCGCCGAAGAGCGCCGTCGAGACGTTGTACCCGATGGCGAACGCTCCGTAACGCACCTGAGTCGGGAACAGTGCTGGCAGGGTCGACGACACACAGGAGCACATGATCACCAGCAACACTCCGAGACCGAGCAGGCCGACGCTCTGGCCGATCAGTCCGGTGTTGATGATCAGCAGGAACAGCGGAACGCTGAACACGAAGTACCCGATGCAGGCCGCCAGCAGCAACGGCTTTCGGCCCACTCGGTCGGACAGCGCACCGATGGGGTTGATGATCGCCATCATGATGATCATGATCGCCACGAGGGTGAAGTTGGACTGAGTCGTACTGTGCCCCAACGTGTCGCTGAGATACGAGGGCAAGAACGTCAGCACCGTGTAGTAGGCGATGTTGAGCAGCAGCACGAATCCCATCAGGATCAGGATCCGCTGCCAGTACGTCATCGTGGTCTTGAGCGAGGCCATGGCCCCACCTGCGCCTTCCTCGACCGTACCGCCGTCTTCCTTGGCCTCGGCGAACACGGGAGAATCCTCGAGCCGGGTACGCAACCACAGTGCGACGATGCCGAGCGGCAGAGTCACCAGGAACGGGATTCGCCAGCCCCACGCCTCCATCGTTTCGTCGCCGAGCGCGACGTTGAGCAGGGTGCACAGCGTGGCACCGCCCACGGTTCCTGCGAGGGTGCCGAATTCGAGGAACGATCCGAAGAATCCGCGGCGCTTGTCCGGCGCGTATTCGGCCATGAACACAGCTGCGCCGCCGTATTCACCACCGGTGGAGAAGCCCTGCACCAATCGGCAGACGAGCAGCAGCAGCGGTGCGGCGATGCCGATGGTGTCGAAGGTCGGCAGCACGCCGATGGTCGCCGTCGCCAACGTCATCATCGAGACGGTCAGAACCAAGACCTTCTGGCGGCCGATGCGGTCTCCGAGTGGGCCGAGCACGATGCCGCCGATGGGGCGAATGATGAACGACGCGGCCAGCACGGCGAACGTGGAGAGCAGGCTTGCTCCCCCGTCCTCGGACGGGAAGAAGTTGGCGGCGATGTACACGGCCAGGTAGCCGTACACCGCGTAGTCGAACCACTCGACGGCGTTACCGAGCGCGGATCCGCCGATGGCGCGATGGAGAACCTTGGTCTCGTCCGGGCTCAGAGTGTCGGTGCTCGGGGGATATCCGGTCGGCGATGCTGCCGACCCTGATTTTTCGGTCACGGTCGAAATACCTCTCGCTTTTGTGGTCAAAGTGGAGCGTCGGTGTGGTACTTCGCAGCGTTCGACATTACGACGATGCGGAACATACGGTTCGGCCCACCCCCTCGTGCAACGCTAAAGCGCTGGTAGCGCAGCAATTCTGGTGGCGATCAACGCGTACGCCCTTGCGCTGTCGGTCAATTGCTGCACGGCGACGGACTCGTCCGGCCGATGTGCTTGGCTTTCGATCTCCCCCGGACCGAGCACGACGGTCTTGATACCCATCAGCTGTGCCACGAAACCACCATCGCACGATGCGGTCCAGATGTCAGTCGAACGTGCAGATCCGGTGTCGAGGACCGATTGCACTGCGGTGGTGACCAATCCATCGTTCACGCTGGTCAGAAAGCCCGGCATCTCCATCGCGATTCCGATGCGAACGTCGATGTCGCCGCCGGTCAGGCCGGCCGATTCGATGCGCGATCGCAGGTCGCCGACGACACCGGCAGCGCTCTCTCCCGGTACCAGACGGCGGTCGACGGTGAGCACGCAGCGATCGGCGACCATCGATGTGCCGGTGCCTCCTGTTATCGTCCCCACGTTCCACGTGGCCGGACCCAGATCGGGGTCGGGGTTGGCATCCAACTCGGCCTGGGAGCCCTCGATGATCCCGATGATGCGCGCTGCCGCGGAAATTGCGTTGGCCCCGTTGCGCGGCTGCCCCGCATGCGCGGAACGGCCACGCACCTCTATCTCCAGGTTCGCCGCCCCTCGGCATCCGACGATGGTGACCAGGTCCGTCGGCTCTGCCACCACGCAGCAGCTGTAGTTCGGGTGCGGAAGCGCGTCGACGAATGCTCGGATACCGAGACCGGTGTCCTCCTCGTCGACCAGACACGCCAAGGTCATCGGATACTCGTCCGCGAGACCGGCGCGATGCACTGCGGTCATCGCCGCGACCACTGCGGCCAGGCCGCCTTTCATGTCGCAGGCCCCGCGGCCGACAATTCGGCCGTCTCGAACGACCGCGGAGAACGGATCGGTGGTCCAGCCCGTACCCGCCGGAACCACGTCCGAGTGGCCGACGAACAGCACTCCCGGCCGTTCGTCGGATCCTATGGACACGATGACGTTGGGTCGCCCCGGAGCCACCTCGACAGTCCGAACGTCGAATCCCAGTGCGCGACAGTGCTCGGCGAGCACCTTCGCAGTCTTCTCCTCGGTGTCGCCGGGGTTCTCGCCACCGGCATCGATCAATGCCGCAGTCAGAGAGACGATCTCGTGCTCGTCGATCGAACTGAGAAGAGCGCCTTCGGACGTCGAAACGGTCATCGGGTGGGATCGGAGGCGAGCAGGTGCTTCGACTTGTCCACCGCTGCCGCCAGCCGTCTGATTCCCTCGTCGATGCGTTCGGGCGTCGACGAGGCGAAGCACAGCCGCAACGAATCGTGGAACTTCCCACCCACCGACAACGCCGGCCCGGGTATGTAGGCCACACCCTCTGCCAGTGCCGTCTCGAACAGGTCCTGCGTCGAGAAGTCGACGTCGTTGCCGCGCAACGTCGCCCAGAGAAAGAACCCTCCCTCGGGGTCCGTCGTGGACATCGACTCGCCGAAGTACTTGTCGATGCTGTTCTGCATCGCGACCTTGCGGGGCAGGTACACCGAGGCCAACGATCGAAGATGCTCGTCGAGCAGGCCGCGCCGGATGTACTCGGCCACCATCCGCTGACCGGGCAGGTTGGTGCACGTGTCCATGGCCTGCTTGGCGTTGACGATCAACTGCCGTGCCTCCGGGGCAGCGTCCACCCATCCCACGCGCAGGCCAGGGGCGATCATCTTGGAGAAGGTCCGCACCGAGAAGATCAACGGGTCGTTGGGACTGAGCGTGCCGAAACTGGGAATCGGATCACCCGAGAAGCGGAGCAGGCCGTACGGATCGTCGTCGAGAATCACCGATCCCCACCGGTGCGCCAGCTCGATCAGCAGCTGTCGGCGCTCGAGCGACAGGGTGACCCCGGACGGGTTCTGGAAGTTGGGAATCACGTAGATCATCTTCGGCACTCGACCAGCACGCTCGACGAGCTCCGGCAATGCCTCGACGATGAGGCCGTCACTGTCCATCGGGGCCTCGAGGATGTCGCCTCCGTAGCTGAGCACGGTGGCGGTTCCGTTGGTGTACGTGGGACTTTCGACGATCACCAGGTCGCCCGGATCGACGAACAGCTTGCACGCGATGTCGAGCCCCTGCATTCCGCCGGAGGTGATCACCACTCGCTCGTGGGACGTGGGTTCGCCGACCGAATCGAGGTACGAGAGCAACGCGTCGAGCAAGCCCGGATCGCCCTCGGTGGCACCGTAGTCGAACGCGTCGGCAGTCAGTACGCTGCCGGCGATCTCGGTGAACGCAGCGGCCGGAACGGTCTCGGCTGCAGGAGATCCCATGGCAAATCTGACGATGTCGTGCTTCTGTGCAGCGAGGAGCGATGTCGAGGAATCGATCACCGATCCCACCAGTTTGTCGGTCCGCAGGGCCCAGGGAATGGCAGGAGTGGAGCCTGCGGAACGACTTTGGGTGGCAGGAGTGGAGCCTGCGGAACGACCCTTCGTTGATGCGGTCATGCTCACTCCTTCGTCAGTAGTTCTCGGGGGTATGCGGTGAAGGTTTCGAGGCCGGTTTCGGTGACGCGAACGGCCTCGGATACCTCGTATCCGTAGTCGTCCATCCACATTCCGCCGATGATGTGGAAGGTCATGTTCTCGGCGAGCACTGTCTCGTCGTCGGTGCGTAGGCTCACGGTGCGCTCACCCCAGTCGGGTGCGTAGGCGATGCCTATCGAGTAGCCGATGCGCGACGGTTTGTGCAGTCCGTGCTTGGCCAGGCTCGTGTTCCATACCTGTGCCAGTTCGGTCGCGGTGACGCCCGCCTGCACGGTCGCGAGCACGTCGTTCAGTGCTTCTCCGGTGGACTTGGCGAGGTAATCCATACGCGGACTCGGCTTTCCGAGCACGATCGTGCGCGCCATGGGGATGTGGTAGCGCCGAAACACTCCGGCCAGTTCGACGACGGTGGTCTCGCCGCGCACGAAGGGTTGATGCGACCAGGTCAGATGTGGGGTGTCGGCTCCGGCACCGGTGGGCAGCATCGGGACGATGGCCGGATGGTCGCCGCCGAACTCCTCGGTGCCGCGTACCTGTGCGTTCATGATGGCCGCGGCCGCGTCGCACTGCCGTTCACCGACCGAGATCGATTGGTACGCAGCCGACATCGCCGATTCGCAGACTTTCGCGGCACCGCGCATCAGGGCGATCTCCGCGGGCGATTTGACCACGCGCACCCAGTTGATGAGCTCGTAGGAGTCGGTGAAGCGATATTCGGGCAGTGACTTCACGAGTGCCTCGAAAGCCTTGGGACTGAAGTAGTACGAGTCCATCTCCAGCCCCACCTGGCCGTGCTCGAAGTTGTTCACCAGTCCCAGTTCGCGCAGTTTCGCGGCTACCCAGACGAACGGGTGCGTGTCCTTGCGCTGCACGAACGTTTCGGGGTAGCCGAATGTTCGATCCTGCGGAAGCCACGACGTGCGGAACGCGCCGTTGGCGTCCATCTCGCGGGCGAAGAAATACATCTCTCCCTCGAGGGGCACGTACAGCATCTGCGGGGTGTAGAACGAGAGCGCGTTGTATCCGAGCAGGTAGTAGAGGTTCGCTGGATCGGTGACGATGAGCGCGGTGAGGTTCTGCGCTGCCATCCGCTCGCGGACGGCAGCGAGCCGGAAGGCGTACTCCTCGTCGGTGAACGTGATCGGCGTGCTGTTCGGAACATCGGGGTACCGAGCGAGGCCGGGAGCGGCCCGTCCTGTGGTCTCGTCGGGTCCGAGTGCGGTGACGTAGGCGGCGTCGGGTGAGTCGTTCACGGGCACCCCCTTCAATGAGGTCGGTTTAGTAGATTGTTGACAATCAGGCTAGGCGCTGGCGTGAGAGGTTCGCAAGACTTCGGATGTAAATGCTGTGTTGCCGGACCGGCGACTATCCAGGAGTGGCCAGTGCCGAGTGTTCGGCCTGCTCTTCGACCATGGCACGGGTCAGGTCGTGGATGGCGGTGTCCATGTGCTCGTGCACGCCCTTTTCCAGTGCGTCCCAATCCGATCCGAGCAACAGGTCGACGATCAGCTGGTGTTCCTCCACCAACGCCTCCGGCCGGTAGTACGCAGTTTCGAGGTTGGCCATGCAGATACGTGCCTCCGCCGCGAGCGTGGCGTACATGCGCGACATTCGGCTGTTGCGCGTCGCCGCGACCAGTGCGGTGTGAAACGCCAGATCCCGTTCGGCAAGACCTCGCCAATCCGCCCGATCGATGAACGGCTGCATCTGCATCACGATGGCCGAGAGCTCGTCGGCAGCCGACACCAGGCGCGCACGGTCCCCGTGCACCAGAGTCCACGCGGCACCGACCTCGATGGCCGCGCGGGATTCGTAGATCTCGGTGACATCCTCACTGCTCAGCTCGACGACGAACACGCCGCGATTTCGGTAGCTGACGAGCAGCCCCTCCTGATTGAGGCGCTGCAGCGCCTCCCGCACCGGTCCCCGCGAGATCTCGAGTTCCGCGGCGACGTTGGCCTCGTTGATCTGCTCCCCGGGGGCGTAGGACCCGTCGATGATGCGGTCGCGAATCTGGTCGGCAATGACCATCGACGTGTTGCGTGCGTCGATGGGCGTCAATCGTCTCGAACTGGGCATGATCGAAAACCTCTCTCAGCCTCGGGGAATGGCGAAGTATTTGTACTCCAGAAACTCGTCTATTCCGACTTTTCCGCCCTCACGGCCGAGTCCGGACTGTTTGACGCCACCGAACGGCGCAGCCGGATTGGACACCAGACCCGTGTTGAGGCCGACCATTCCCACCTCGAGGCGCTCCCCCATCCGCAGAGCCCGGTCGATGTCCTGGGTGAAGACATATCCGACGAGTCCCCATTCGGTGTCGTTCGCGAGGGCGATCACCTCGTCCTCGGTGTCGAACGGGACGATTGCGGCCACCGGTCCGAAGATTTCCTGGGACATCAGATCCGACGCCGCATCGACATCGGTGAGGACCGTCGGCGGGTAGAAGTAGCCGGGTCCGTTCGGAGCCGCTCCCCCGACGATCGCACGTGCGCCACGCCCGAGGGCGTCGTCGACGAGTGTCTGCACCTTGGCGCGGCCCGCCTCGTCGATCAGCGGACCCACCTCGGTTCCGTGTGCGCTACCGGCACCCACCGACAGCGCACCCATGCGCTCGGCGAGCTTGTCCGCGAACTGCGCTGCGACACTGCGGTGTACGAAGAACCGGTTGGCGGCGGTGCACGCCTCACCCATGTTGCGCATCTTGGCGACCATCGCACCGTCCACGGCGCGGGCGAGGTCGGCGTCGTCCATGACGATGAAGGGTGCGTTGCCGCCGAGCTCCATCGAGGTGCGCATCACCGTCGACGCAGCTTGCTCGAGCAGAATCTTGCCCACCGCAGTCGATCCGGTGAAGCTGATCTTGCGGGCCGCACCGCTGCTCATCCACGAGCCCACGACACCCGACGCGTCGGTGGTGGTCACGACGTTGACCACTCCCGCCGGAACACCCGCGTCGTGCAGGATTTCCGCCAGGGCCAGTGCGGTCAGCGGCGTCTGCTCGGCGGGCTTGAACACCACGGTGCAGCCTGCGGCCAACGCCGGTCCGATCTTCCGAGTTCCCATGGCCAACGGGAAGTTCCACGGAGTGACGAGAATGCACGGCCCCACCGGTGCCCGGGTGACCACGATGCGGTTCTTGCCGTCTCCGGTAAGGGTGTGATCGCCCGAGATGCGCACCGCTTCCTCGGAGAACCAGCGGAAGAACTCGGCACCGTACGCCACCTCACCACGAGCGTCGGCCAGTGGCTTGCCCATTTCCGCGGTGATGATCTCAGCGAGCTCCTCCTGCCGCGCCATGATCAATTCGTATGCTCTGCGCAGGATTTCGCTGCGTGCCCGCGGCGCAGTCGCGGCCCAGTCGGCGGCGGCATCGACCGCTGCGGCCATGGCGTTCTCGGCATCGACGATGCCGCCGTCGGCGACCCTGGCGATGACCTCGCCGCTGGCAGGATCGACGACATCGAACCGGGCATCGGATGCAGCGGCGGTCCACGCGCCTCCGACGAACAGTTCGGTCGGAGCAGTGATCTCCGGACGCGTGAGGCTGGTCGAGCTGGCGGTCATGGCCGCGGTCCTTTCGTCGAACGTGGATCGAGTATCTGCGCCAGGTGTACGGACGCATCGCTGGTCAGGTCACCGGTGAGTTGACGCACCTGCATGTGGCAGGAGAATCCGTCGGTCAGAATCGGGGTATCGGGCTCGGCGGCGCGAACCGCCGGGGCGAGGGCCTGCTCGGCCACGGCCATGCTGAGCTCGTAGTGCCGAGACTCGAAGCCGAAGTTTCCTGCGACCCCGCAGCATCCGGTGGCCTCGCGCACCGCCTCGATACCGACGGCGGCCAACGCCGTGCGCTGGGTGGCGTTGCCGAACACCGCGTATTCGTGGCAATGGGTCTGCACCGTCACCGATTCGGGAACCTCGGCCGAGGGCACCCACCCGGCAGCGGCCTGGTCGATCACCGCGCCGGCGAAACTCTGCACCCGCGCCGCGACCCGTCTCGCGGCCGCGGTGGGAACCAGCTCCGGCATGTCCTTGCGGAACGCCGCGGCGCAGCTCGGTTCGGTGACGACGATGGGTCGGTCGGTGCCGTCGTCCAGTGCAGCAACGGCTTTCGTGAGGTGCTTGCGGGCGGCCTTCAGCTGGCCAGTCGAAATCCAGGTCAGGCCACAGCACACGTCGGTCCGGCATTCGGTGCTGCGGCCGGAATCCTCGAGCACGCGCTGCGCTGCGCCCGCGACCTCGGGCCGAAAACCCTGGGTGAACGTGTCGACCACCAACACCACGTCGGCGGCGCGGCCTCCACCGATCCGTATCTCGTCAGCAAGTTCATTCGCCGACGCGAAGCGCGGCAGCGGCCGCTCGGTGGTGAGCCCACCGAGTCGAGCGGCCAGCGCCGCGATGCGCGGGGTGAGCAGACGGTTGAGCAGCGGTGCCGTTCGCTGTGTCACCTTCAGCCAGCGAGGCAACCAGCCCAGCGAATAGTGCGAGAGCGGCCGCAGTCGCCCCGCATAGTGATGATCGAGGAACTCGGACTTGTACGTCGCCATGTCCACGCCGACCGGACAATCCGACGAACAGGCCTTGCAGGACAGACACAGGTCGAGCGATTCGGCTACGTCCTTCGATGCCCATCCGTCGGCTACGGTCGGCGAACTGCGCACCATCTCCTGCAGCACTCGGGCCCGGCCGCGCGTCGAATCCTTCTCGTCGCCGGTCGCCCGGAAACTGGGGCACATGACGCCGCCCGACGTCGTACGACACTTGCCGACACCGACACACGACTGAGTGGCGTGGACGAACGGATCCAGATCTGCCCGCGTTCCGATCTGGTGCAGATCGAAGGTCGTCTTCCATTCCCGCTGCGGGATGCCCTGCAGCATGAGGTTGTCCATCATCGGTTCCGGATCGGTGATCGAACCCGGGTTGAGAATCCCGCGGGGATCCCAGATGCGCTTGAACCGCGCGAAGGCGTCGAGCATGCGCGGTGAGTACATCACCGGGAGCAGTTCCGACCGGGCCCTGCCGTCACCGTGCTCGCCCGACAGGCTGCCCCCGTGCTTGACCACCACCCGCGCGGCGGCGCGCAGGAAGTCGTACATCACCCGTCGTCCGGCGTCGGTGCGCTGATCGAACGTGATGCGCACGTGCATGCAGCCCGCACCGAAGTGTCCGTACATCACGCCGGTCAGATCGTGTTCGGCCAGAAGCGAATTCAGGTCGGCGAGGTAGGCGGACAGGTTCTCGGGTGCGACGGCGGCGTCCTCCCAGCCACCCCAGGACTCGACTCCGCTGGCGAGTCGAGTCGCCAGACCTGCGCCGTCCTCACGTACTCGCCACAGCGCTGTTCGATCGGCCGGGTCGGTGACGATGCGGCCTTCCTTCACGCGGCCGAGACGACCGAGCGCCTCGAGCAGACGGGCCGCTTTGTCCTCGACCTCGGCCGCATCGGCCCCGTCGAGATCGACGTAGAGCCACGCGTTTCCCGCAGGCAGACCGCGGATGGAATCCGGTCCGCGCCGGTACTCCATCGTCTGAGCGATGTTGTCGTCGATGCCCTCCACCGCGGCAGGCGAGAACTCGAGGATGGCCGTCACGTCGGCGGCAGCAGCCACCACGTTCTCGTATCCGAGGCAGAGCAACAACGCCGCCGGAGGCACGGGAACAACGGCGACGGTGACCGAAACGATCACCGCGCACGTGCCCTCGCTCCCGACGAGTGCACGAGCAACGTCGAATCCGTTCTCGGGCAGTAGATGCGAGAGGTGAAATCCGGACACCTGTCGCGGTATGCGGCCCAACTCGACTCTGAAGAGCGCGAGGTTGTCGGCCGCGAGCGACTGCAACTCGCGCGAGATACGTTCGGCTGCATCGGTTGCCGCCGCATCCTCCGAACGCACTGCCTCCACACCGCTACGGGTCACCCGAAGTAGGTGCCCGTCGGCGGTGACCACGTCCATGGCCACCGTGTGGTCGGCTGTTCGTCCGTAGCGCACCGAGTGATTGCCGCACGCGTCGTTGCCGACTGCCCCGCCCACCGTCGCGCGTGTCTTGCTGGACGGGTCGGGTGCGAAGGTGAACGTCCCCGAGGTGCGCGCCACCAGTTCACGCTGCAACTCCGAGATCACGATTCCCGGCTCCACCACCGCGGTCCGCGCGTCGGTGTCCACCGAGATCACGCGATTCATGTGGCGGGAGAAGTCGATCACGATTCCGCGGCCGATCGCGTTGCCAGCCATGGACGTTCCGCCGCCGCGGCCGATCACTGCGACACCCGCGGCCCCGCACAGCATCATCACGGAGGCAACCTCGTCGGCGCTACGGGGGAAGACCACAGCCGCAGGCGGAATTCGGTAGTTCGAGGCGTCGTAGGAGTACTCGGCGAGCCGTCGAGACGAATCGTCGATCTCGATACCCATCTCCAGCACTCGCTGCACGAGTGCCGGCACCGGGGACCGCACCGGAGCAGACGTCACAGTACGTTCTTCAGCGTGCGCGACAACGCGTCCAGGCCCTGCCGCATCTCGTCGTCGCTCACGATCAGCGCCGGGATGATCCGGACCACGTTGCCGAGCGCGCCGCAGGTCAGCAGCAACAACCCCTCGTCGATCGCACCCTGCTGCACGCGCAGGGCGGCCGCAGCATCGGGATTGCCTGCGCTGTCGACGAATTCGAGTGCCTGCATCAGGCCGAGTCCACGTGCATCACCGATGGCGGAGTGCTCGGACTTCAGTGCCAACAGGCCGTCGAGCAGAACTCGGCCCTGCGCGGCAGCGTTGTCGACCAGACCTTCCTCACGCACGACGTCGAGCGTGGCGACACCCGCGGCAGCGGCGACGGCATTGCCGCCGTACGTGCCGCCCTGCGACCCGGGCCACGCCTTGCCCATCAACTCCGTCGACGCCGCGATGGCCGAGATCGGGAATCCACTGGCCAGACCTTTCGCGGTGATGACGATGTCGGGCGTGATGGTCGAATGTTGGTGGCCCCAGAACTTTCCGGTGCGCCCGACTCCTGCTTGGACCTCGTCGACGATGAGGACGATCCCGTGGGTGTCCGCCCGTTCGCGAAGTCCCTCGAGAAACTCGGGAGGCGTGGGCAGGTAACCGCCGTCACCGAGTACCGGTTCGATGATGAACGCAGCGGTGTCTGCGGGGCTGGACATCGTCATCAGCAGGTAGTCGAGTTCCTTGAGCGCAAAGGCGACCGCGGTGTCCATGTCCCAGCCGTACCGGAAGGCGTAGGGGAACGGTGCTATGTGCACTCCGCCCATGATCGGTGAGAATCCGGAACGGAACTTGGTGCCCGCGGTGGTCAACGACGCGGCCGCTACCGTGCGTCCGTGGAACCCCCCGTGAAAGGCGATGATGTTGGGCCGTCCGGTTGCCATGCGCGCCAACCGAATCGATGCCTCGACGGCCTCGGACCCGGAGTTCGCGTAGAACACGCTGTCCAGCCCCGCGGGCAACACCTCGCCGAGCTTGTCGGTCAGCGCCAGAAGCGGCTGATGCATGACGGTCGTGTACTGCGCGTGGATGATCTTGCCCACCTGCTCGCGCGCGGCCTCGACCACGCGGGGATGGCAGTGCCCGGTACTGGTGACGCCGATACCGGTGGTGAAGTCGAGGTACTTGCGCCCGTCCGTGCCGATGATCCAGCTGCCCTTTCCGTGATCGACGACGATCGGGGTCGCCTGCTTGAGTGCCGGGCTGAGGTGGGTGCGAGTCGACGCTGTCATGGGTGCCATCGTCACTCACCGAATTCAGATTGTCAACAATCTGCAATTGGCAGTTCGGGGTCAGGGCCGACTACCGGAGCGATACAGTTCGTCGGTGTCCGCTTCGAACCCCCGCATCGTCGTTCTCGGCAGCATCAACATGGATCTGATCACCCGGACCCCCTCCCTGCCCGACCCCGGCGAAACAGTGCTGGGCACATCGTTCACCACCTCACCGGGCGGCAAAGGCTCCAACCAGGCCATCGCCGCCGCCAAGGCCGGCGTTCCGGTGTCGTTCATCGGAGCGGTCGGAGACGACGAATTCGGTGAGACACTGCGCCGAACACTGTCCAGCGCGGGCGTGGACGACCGAGCGCTGCGTACGGCACCGGGTTCGAGCGGAATTGCCGCCATTTCCGTCGATGATCACGCCGAGAACAGCATCGTCGTCGTCCCCGGGGCGAACGAACACGTTCGGGACCTCACCGACAACGACCTCGCCGTCATCTCCGACGCCGCTATCCTGTTGTGTCAGTTGGAAATTCCGCTCGATACCGTGGTGACTGCATTCGAGTACGCCCGCTCTCGCGGCGTGGTGACGATACTCAACCCGTCACCGGTTCAGGATCTGCCCGACGCCCTGGTGGCGGCCACCGACGTGCTCGTGGTCAACGAAGCCGAGGAAGCCCGTCTCGGAAACCGAGTGAACGAAGTGGCGCACGTGATCACCACACTCGGTGCCAGAGGCGCTCGATACCGCGGCTCGGAATCGTTCGAGGTCGCCGCTCCGCGCGTCGACGCCGTCGATACCACCGGGGCCGGGGACGCATTTGCCGGAGCACTGGCCGCGTCCTGGTTCGACGGCCCACGTAAGGCCGTCCAATGGGCCTGCGCTGCGGGATCTTTCGCCGCGACTAGACCGGGTGCGAGTACGTCCTCCGGTACTCGCGAGGACATCGACGCACTCCGAGATACGGCCGCAGGATGAATGCCCCCGACCTCGAGGAGCTCCAACTTCTACGTCGCGCGCGAGACCGGATGGATCGCGAATTCGCCGAGCCACTCGACGTCCCCACGCTGGCCCGCACGGCACTGATGTCCACCGCGCACTTCGGTCGCCGCTTCCGCGAGGCCTACGGCGAGACGCCCTACGCACATCTGATGACTCGACGGATCGAACGCGCCAAGGCCTTGCTGCGCCGCGGCGATGTGACCGTGACCGAGGCGTGCTTCGCGGTGGGCTGTACCAGTCTCGGATCGTTCAGTTCGCGGTTCACCGAGATCGTCGGCGAGACGCCGAGCGCATACCGCGCCCGCGACCACCGCGACAGCCGGGCGGTGCCGACGTGCACGGCCATGATTCTGGGTCGGCCGATGCGCGGCACCGTGGCTGCCACCAAATCGAGCAGAATCGAAGAAGCATCGAGGGTCGGGGCGTCCTAGCATTTCCCCATGTCACTTTCACTGAGCCACGTACACGTCTATACCGACGACCCCGATGCCTCGTTGGCGTTCTATCGCGACGCTCTGGGACTCGAGGTCAAGAGCGAGGTCGCCAACGACGGCTACCGCTGGATCACTCTGTCCACCGACGACCAACCCGAGATCGAGATCGTACTGTCGCAGCCCCACGCGGGCCGGTCGCAGGAACTCGGCGATCAGATCGCGGCCCTGCTCGCCAAGGGCGAGCTTCCGGGCCTGCTGTTTCGTGCCGACGACCTCGACGCGGCCTTCGAGAGAATTCGCGCGGCGGGCACCGCCGAGATTCTGCAGGAGCCGACGAGTCAGCCGTGGGGTGCGCGCGACGCGGCATTCCGTGACCCCGCCGGCAACATGGTGCGCGTCAGCCAGGCATGAATTCGTCCTCGCGTCGACCGTCCTACATCGACGACGCGAGCGCCAGGCCGCCTGCGCACGCGAGCACGGACGCGAGCACGGTGACTGTCACGTTGACGGCGGCATCGCGTCGACGCCCCTGCTGTAGCAACCGCACCGTCTCGACACTCGCCGTGCTGAACGTGGTGTACCCGCCGCAGAACCCGGTACCGATGACGGCTTGAACGTCGGTGGAGCCGGCTCGGAACATCACCCATCCGGCCAGCACACCCAGCAGAAACGATCCGGACACGTTGATGCCGACCGTCGCCCAGGGAAAGCTCGTCCGCGCCGCGAGAGAAGACTTCACTTCAGCGTCGACGACGAAGCGAAAGACTGCCCCCAACCCGCCGGCCGCCGCGATCCACAGCGCGATCATCGAATCACCCTGCCTGCCAACACGATTCCAGCCCAGGCTGCAAGTATTCCGAGAATCACGCTGACCACTGCGTACGCCAATGCCAGCCCGGTGAACCCACCTCGAATCCCGTCCACCGTCTCGAGGGCGAAGGTGCTGTACGTGGTGAACGCACCGCAGAAACCGGTACCGAGCAGCAGCCGTAACCTGCGCCGAACTCCTGCGTCGGGCCCGCCGCGAACCAGCGACTCGAGCAGAAGTCCGAGCACGAACGCACCGGCGATGTTGATCCCGAAGGTGGCCGTCGGCCATTGCGACGCCGAATGCGGAAGCTGCTCCTCGATCACGTAGCGGACAGCCGTGCCCGCCGCACCGCCGACGAACACCACGGCCAGTGCCCAGAGGTGACGGTGAACGGGGCCCTGGTCGGCCGGCATCGAATCGGAATCGGGATCGATCACCGCTGGTCCTCTCGGGCTGCACGGTCCGACCGTTTCCGACCGGCCCGCGTTGGATGTCGGTTGCTTGCTGCACGATGGAGCCTATGACAACGACCACGGAGCCCACGACCGGGAACTTGCGCGCGAGCGCAGAAGAGTTGTTGCGCGAACTCGCCGGCCCGGCTGCGGTGCTGCGGGAAGACCAGTGGACGGCCATCGAGGCCCTCGTCGTGCACCGGCGGCGGGCGCTGGTGGTGCAGCGGACCGGTTGGGGCAAGTCGGCGGTCTACTTCATCGCGGCGAAACTGCTTCGCGCACAGGGCCTCGGTCCGACGGTGATCGTCTCTCCACTGTTGGCGTTGATGCGCAACCAGGTTGCCTCCGCCGAGCGGGCGGGCGTCCGTGCTGCCACCATCAACTCCGGCAACATGACCGAGTGGGACGACATCCATCAGCAGGTCGCCTCGGGCGAGCTCGACGTGTTGCTGGTCAGTCCGGAGCGATTGAACAATCCGGATTTCCGCGATCAGGTGCTGCCGTCCCTGGCAGGTGATGCGGGCCTGGTCGTGGTCGACGAAGCACATTGCGTCTCCGACTGGGGCCACGATTTCCGGCCCGACTATCGACGTATCAGAACCCTGATCGCCGAGTTGCGCGACGGTATCCCCGTGCTCGCGACCACAGCGACGGCGAACGACCGCGTGGTGGACGACGTAGCGGCACAGCTGGGTGTCGGCGGCGGCGACACGCTCGTACTGCGCGGCGGACTCGCACGCGACTCTCTGCGCATGGCTGTGGTGAAGATCGCCAACGCCACCGAACGGGCGGCGTGGCTCGCCGATCACCTGAAAACCCTGCCGGGTTCGGGAATCATCTACACGCTGACGGTCTCGGCCGCGAAGGACCTCGCAGCGCTGCTCACCGATCAGGGCCACGTGGTGGCGTCCTACACCGGTCAGACGGATCCGACCGAGCGCGAATCGCTCGAAGGTGACCTGCTGGCCAACCGAGTCAAGGCCCTCGTCGCCACCTCCGCATTGGGGATGGGCTTCGACAAGCCCGATCTCGGCTTCGTCGTGCACATGGGGGCACCGTCGTCTCCGATCTCGTATTACCAGCAGGTAGGCCGAGCCGGTCGCGCCACCGAGCGCGCCGATGTGGTGCTGCTGCCCGGTCACGAGGATCGCCAGATCTGGAGCTACTTCGCCTCCGTCGCATTCCCCCGCGAGCATCTGGTGCGGCAGGTCATCGATGCCCTGAACACCGACAAGGCCCAGTCGACGCAGGCGCTGGAGCCCTTGGTCGAGCTCAATCGCAGCAGGCTGGAGATGGTGCTGAAGGTTCTCGACGTCGACGGCGCGGTCAGACGCGTTCGTGGCGGTTGGATGGCCACCGGGGAGCAGTGGACTTACGACGCGGGACGTTACGAGCGTCTCGAACAGGCCAGGGACCGCGAACAGCAGGCCATGATCGACTACCAGGGCACCGACGGCTGCCGGATGGAGTTCCTGCGGAGGCAACTCGACGACCCGGATCTGGGCGCACCCGGTAGCGAGTCCGACAGGTGCGGACGGTGCGACAACTGCACCGGTGAGCACTTGTCGGCGTCGGTGGATGCGGCTGCGGTCGACTCGGCACGGGCACGATTGGACCGGCCGGGCATCGACCTGCAGCCGAGAAAGCAGTGGCCCAGCGGCATGAAGAAGCTGGGTGTCTCGCTCTCGGGCAAGATCGCCGACCCACACGAACCCGGGCGCGTGCTGGGTCGACTCACCGACCTCGGCTGGGGCAGCCGGCTGCGTGCCCTGCTCGATGCACCCGATGCTCCGGCCACCGACGCATTGGAGAAGGCGTGCATCACCGTGCTCGCCAACTGGGACTGGAAGCAGCGCCCGACTGCCGTTCTGGCTCTCGACTCCCCCACCCATCCGGTGCTGGTGCGATCGATCGCCGAGCGATTGGCCGCCGTCGGAAAATTGGACGATCTCGGTGTCATGCAGGTCAGGGCTGGTCATCCGCCGGTCTCGGCGGCCAATTCGGCGTTCAGGGTCGCCGGGCTGGTGGACTCGTGGGACGTTCCGGACGTATCGTCCGTGACAGGGCCGATTCTGTTGATCGACCTGCTGACCGACACCGGGTGGACGTTCACCTGCGCCACGTCGGCTCTGCGAACTGCGGGTGCCGAAGCGGTGCTTCCGTTCGCTTTGGCGACACCGAAGTAGCGGTCCGTCGGAAGCGGGTGGTTTGAATTCCGTCGTTGCGGGTACAGCCAGCCGGGCGCCGGTGAAGTGACCAGCATCACATTGACGGGTTAACCTGGGGAAGCATGTCCGATTCCGGGGTCGATTTCCCGGCGCACTCGATATGCCTCGGCGACCTTGTTACGTTTGTATTTCCTATGAAGCCCGCATTGCTGAGAGGTACCCCGCTCACTGCGCCGGACGCAGTGAAGTTTCGTAAGCCACAGATCTCCGACGGAGTCCGGCTCTGGGAGATCGCAAGAGATTCGCGAGTTCTGGATCTAAATTCCAGCTACTCGTACGTGTTGTGGTGCCGTGATTTCGCGGCCACCACCGTCGTATCCGACATCGACGGCCGCGCAGTCGGTTTCGTCACCGGATACATCCGCCAGGACGCCCCGCGCACACTGTTCGTGTGGCAGGTCGCCGTGGATGCGGATCAGCGTGGCAAGGGACTTGCCGGTCGCATGCTGATGGAGCTGCTCGACCGCCTCGAGCCACAGGGCATCACGCATCTGGAAACGACGATCAGCCCGGACAACGAAGCGTCGATCGCAACCTTCACGAGCCTCGCACGTAAGCGAGGCACCGATATCGTCAGGTCGGATTTGTTCGCGCCCAACGATTTCCCTGATAGCCACGAAGCCGAGGAGCTCTACACAGTAGGCCCCGACGCGTCGCGGAATTACGAAAGGAACAAGCAGAACATGACCGAAAAGAACACCGTGACAACAGAGAAGCCCGATGTATTCGAGACCGTCGAGTCCGGCGTGCGTAGCTACAGCCGCCAGTGGCCCGCCGTGTTCACCACCGCGAAGAACTCGGTCATCACCGACGAGAACGGCAACGACTACCTCGACTTCTTCGGTGGCGCAGGCGCTCTCAACTACGGCCACAACAACGACTTGATCAAGAGCGCTTTGGTCGACTACATCACCAGCGATGGCATCACGCACGGACTCGACATGTCCACCGTCGCCAAGCGGGAGTTCCTCGAGTCGTTCAAGAGGAACATCCTCGATCCCCGCGGCCTGGACTACAAGGTTCAGTTCCCCGGGCCGACGGGCACCAACACCGTCGAGGCCGCACTCAAGCTCGCTCGCAAGGTCACCGGCCGCGAGGCGATCATCAACTTCACCAACGCATTCCACGGCATGACCCTCGGCGCGCTGTCGGTCACCGGCAACTCGATGAAGCGAGCGGGAGCCGGAATTCCGTTGGTGCACACCACTCCGATGCCGTACGACAACTACTTCGGCGGCGTCACCGAGGACTTCCAGTGGTTCGAGCGCGTGCTCGACGATTCCGGCAGCGGATTCACCCGCCCGGCCGCAGTGATCGTGGAGACCATCCAGGGTGAGGGCGGCATCAACGTCGCGCGCCCCGAGTGGCTGCGCGCCCTGGCCGAGCTGTGCTCGCGCCGTGAGATCCTGCTGATCGTCGACGACGTGCAGATGGGCTGCGGACGCACCGGCCAGTTCTTCTCGTTCGAGGAAGCAGGCATCACCCCGGACATCGTCACGCTGTCCAAGTCCATCGGTGGCTACGGCATGCCGCTGGCGCTGACTCTCTTCAAGCCCGAGCTGGACGTGTGGTCGCCGGGCGAGCACAACGGCACCTTCCGCGGCTTCAATCCCTCCTTCGTCACGGCGAAGGCCGCCATCGACCACTACTGGTCCGATGACAAGTTCGAGAAGGAAACCCTGGTCAAGGGCGAGCACATCCAGGACCGGTTCATGAAGCTGTGCGCCAAGTTCGACGGCATCTCCACCCGCGGCCGCGGCATGGTTCAGGCCCTGGTGTTCGACGACGCAGAACTCGCAGGCAAGGTGTCTCAGCTGTGCTACGACGAGCGTCTGCTCGTCGAGACCGCCGGCCCCAAGGACGAGGTCGTCAAGCTGCTTCCCCCGCTGACCACGACGATCGACGAGCTCGATCGCGGCCTGGACATCATCGAAAGTGCCGTCGCGAAGGTCCTCTCCTAGAGACCCGTTCGCACGCACCGAAATCGAAGGAGGACATCGACATGATCGTTCGTACCACGCAGGAAATCACCGGTACCGACCGCGATATCTCGAGCGAAGACGGCAACTGGCGCAGCAAGAGAATCATCCTCGGCGGCGACAAGGTCGGATTCTCGTTCCACGAGACGACGATCCAGGCCGGTACGGTGAACAACTTCCACTACGCCAACCACGTCGAGGCCGTCTGGCTCATCGAGGGCGAGGGAACGCTCACGGACCGCGAGACCGGCGAGACCTACGAGCTCGGTGCGGGATCGATGTACCTGCTCAACGGACACGAGCGCCATACTGTCGAGCCGCGTACCCAGATGCGCATGCTCTGCGTGTTCAATCCTCCCGTCGTCGGCAACGAGACGCACGACGAGAACGGTGTGTACCCCCTCGTCGAGGTACCCGCGTAACACCGGCACGTCCTCACGGCCCGCACCGACGCTATCCAGGTCGGTGCGGGCCGTTGGCGTATCCACGGTGCCCATCCGGCGAGGGATCGCTATCCTGGACGAAGTGAATGCAACCCCTGTGTCCGCGGCACCGTACGAGCAGCTGACTTCCCTGCTCGACGGGAAGACCGTCACCGTCGTCAGCGGCGCGGGCATGTCCACCGACTCCGGGATTCCCGATTACCGCGGTCCGCAGTCACCGCCTCGAAACCCGATGACGTTCCAGCAGTTCATCGGTGACGCCGAATTCCGCCGGCACTACTGGGCCCGCAACCATGTCGGGTGGCGACACATGGACGCCGCCGTGCCCAACGACGGCCACCGAGCGCTCGCCCGACTCGAACGGGCAGGCGTCGTCACCGGGATCATCACCCAGAACGTCGACATGTTGCACACCAAGGCGGGCAGCCGACGCGTCATCGACCTGCACGGCGTCTACGCCCGAGTTCGCTGCCTGAACTGCGAGCGGTTGATCTCGCGCTTCGAGTTGGCCCGCCGACTCGATCGTGCCAATCCCGGTTTCCTCGAGTCCGTTGCGCCAGCGGACGGCGTCGAGATCGCCCCCGATGCCGACGCCATCATTTCCTCGACCGCACACTTCCGCATGGTCGACTGCGAATCATGTTCGGGCATACTCAAACCCGACATCGTCTACTTCGGTGAGAGCGTACCGAAGCCGCGCGTGGCCGAGGCATACGATCTCGTCGACCGAAGCGACGCGCTGCTGGTGCTCGGATCCTCGCTGACCGTGATGTCGGGCCTGCGGTTCGTCAGACACGCGTCCAAGACGTCGAAGCCCATCGTCATCGTCAACCGCGGCACCACTCGGGGCGACGAATTCGCTTCTCTCACACTGCACGCCGGGTGTTCCGAGGTAGCGACCGCGTTGGCCGACGACGTCGATCAGGCAGGAACCAGATCGTCGGCATGAACCACCGGGCGCTGAAGCTCTGCGGCCAACTCCCCTGTCGACCTCCCGAGCATCCCGGCGAGTTCCCCCGAGTCGTACGCGACGACCCCGCGAGCCACCAGTACACCAGCGTGGTCGACCAACGAGACCACGTCTCCGCCGTGGAAAGCTCCCGTCACCGACGTGATACCAGCGGACAACAACGATCGTCGCCGCTCCACCACGGCACGCACGGCCCCGGCGTCGAGGTGCAGTTCTCCCGAAGCATCGGCAGCGTGACGGACCCAGAACTTGCGCGCCGACAATCGCGTCGGCCGGGCAGCGAAAGCGGTACCCACCGCGGACGTCGTCAGCGCATGGGCAGCATCGGATGCCGCGGCCAGTAGCACCGGAACGCCGGCGTCGGCCGCGAGACGCGCAGCGGACAGCTTGGAGGCCATTCCGCCGGTGCCGAGCGCTCCCCCCGAACCGGCGACGACACCGTCGAGATCCTCGGGGCTGGTCACTTCCGGGATCAGTGTCGCTCTGCCCTTGCGGGGATCACCGTCGTACAACCCGTCCACGTCCGAGAGCAGGAACAGTGCGTCCGCACCGACGAGGTGGGCGACCAGAGCAGCCAGGCGATCGTTGTCACCGAACCGGATCTCTGCGGTGGCGACCGTGTCGTTCTCGTTGACGATGGCCACGGCACCGAGTGAGCGCAACCGATCCAGGGTGCGCTGAGCGTTGCGGTGGTTGGTTCGCCGCGCGATGTCCTCGGCGGTCAGCAGAACCTGTCCGACCGTGCGCCCGTACCGGTGGAACGACGAGCTCCACGCATGAACCAGAGCGAGTTGACCGACGCTCGCAGCAGCCTGCTTGGTGGCCAGGTCCCGTGGACGCTTGGTCAGGCCCAACGGTGCCATCCCTGCGCCGATCGCACCGGAGGACACGACCACCACATCGGTGCCGCTGCGCATCCGAGACTCGATGGCGTCGGCGAGCAGATCGAGTCGAGTCAGATCCAGACCGGTGTCGAGGCTGGTGAGCGCCGAGGAACCGATCTTGACCACGATGCGCTTGGCATCGGCGATCGTGCGACGGGTATCGGTGAGAGCCTCTGCGAGCGAATCGGATTCACGCACCGCCGCCACGTCTACTCCTGTTCGGTATCGAGCCCGCGACGTACCTGGCGGGCATGCTTGCGTTCGGATGCGCCGATGCGCTCGACCTGATCGAGACGGGCATCGGTGCCACGGCCTGTCATCGTGATCTCGACACCGGCCGGAGTCTGCGGCTCCCAGTCGAACGACACGTCGCCGATGGTGACCGAAGCACCGGGCTGAGCGCCGGCCTTGATGAGTGCGTCCTCGACTCCGAGCCGCGCGAGGCGGTCGGCGAGGTAGCCGACGGCCTCGTCGTTGGTGAACTGCGTCTGACGCACCCAACGCTCGGGTCGGGTACCGCGAACGATGAAGCCGTCCGGGATGTCCGGATCCTTGACGACCTTGAAGCTGTCGTCGTTCCGAGCGACCGGGCGCAGCACCTGACGCCGCGGCTCGGGAGCCGGGTGCGCGGTTCGGTACTCCTCGACGAGCTTGGCCAACGCGAATGTCAGCGGCTTGAGACCGGCGCGCGTCACCGCAGAGATGGTGTACACGGGCCAGCCACGGGACTCGAACTCGGCGGTGACCATCTCGGCCAGCTCGGCACCCTCGGGAATGTCGGCCTTGTTCAACACCACGATGCGGGGCCGATCGGCCAGATCGCCGAGGCTGGCGTCCCCGGACAGCGCCGGCTTGTATGCGGCCAACTCGGCTTCGAGGGCGTCGACGTCGGAGATCGGGTCGCGGCCGGGATCCAGTGTGGCGCAGTCGACGACGTGCGCGAGAACGGCACACCGTTCGAGGTGACGCAGGAAGTCGAGACCGAGACCTCGACCCTGACTCGCGCCGGGGATCAGCCCGGGAACGTCTGCGACGGTGAAGGTGGTGTCTCCGCTGGAGACCACGCCGAGGTTCGGCACCAATGTGGTGAAGGGGTAATCGGCGATCTTCGGCTTCGCTGCGGACAGCACCGAGACCAGCGACGACTTACCGGCCGACGGAAAACCGACGAGGCCCACGTCTGCGACGGACTTGAGTTCGAGGACGAGCTCGCGTTCGATGCCCTCTTCGCCGAGCAGCGCGAATCCCGGTGCCCGCCGAGCCTTCGAGGCCAGAGCTGCGTTGCCCAGGCCGCCGCGGCCGCCGGGAGCAGCGTCGAAACGCGTTCCCTCGCCGATCATGTCGGCGAGCACGTTGCCCTTCTTGTCGAGCACGACGGTGCCGTCGGGAACCTTGAGAATCAGGTCCTCGCCGTTGGCACCCTCACGGTTGCCACCCATGCCCTGAGTTCCGTTGCCTGCCTTGGCATGGCTGGAGAAGTGGAAGTCGAGCAGAGTGTGGACGTTGCTGTCGACGACGAACACGACTCCGCCGCCCTGCCCTCCGTTACCGCCGTCCGGGCCGCCGAGAGGCTTGAACTTCTCGCGGTGAACCGAAGAGCAGCCGTTGCCACCTTTGCCGGCGCTGACGTGCAGCACCACGCGGTCGATGAATCGTGACATAGCTGTCTTCGATCCTTTCGTGAAAGAGAAAGCGGGAGAAAAAACGATAGGGGCGGACCGGTCTCATGACCCTGGTCCGCCCCTATCGGGAGCTGTGAACGTACGCCGTGGATGGTCGACACGAGCAGTTGCCCGGTCGCGTCGGCCATCGTGAGCGCCAGCGCTGCAGAAGGACTAGGCCTCCACAGCAACCGGAACGATGTTCACGGTCTTGCGACCGCGCTTGGCACCGAACTCGACTGCGCCGGGGGCGAGTGCGAACAGGGTGTCGTCGCCGCCACGGCCGACGTTGACGCCGGGGTGGAAATGCGTGCCGCGCTGACGAACCAGGATCTCGCCTGCGCCTACGGTCTGGCCACCGAAACGCTTGACGCCGAGGCGCTGAGCATTCGAGTCGCGACCGTTACGGGAGCTTGATGCGCCCTTCTTGTGTGCCATGTTGCATACCCTCCTCGGGGTGAATCAGCTTGGGAGAACTCAGGTCCTGCGGGGACCTGGTTACTTGATGCCGGTGACCTTGAGGACAGTGAGCTTCTGCCTGTGTCCCTGACGCTTGTGGTATCCGGTCTTGTTCTTGAACTTGTGGATGCGGATCTTCGGGCCCTTGGTGTGCTCGACGATCTCACCGGCGACCGAGATCTTCGCCAGCTTGTCTGCATCTGTGGTCAGGTCGGATCCGTCTACGACGAGGACCGGAGCAAGCGAGACAGCAGTGCCGGGCGCTCCCTCGATCTTCTCGACCTTGACGAGGTCACCAACAGCGACCTTGTACTGCTTTCCGCCGGTCTTGACGATCGCGTACGTTGCCATCGGAGGGCTACCCCTTGCTTCTTCGAACTTGCTCGCGTTGCGCATGGCAACACGACTGGTCTGGTAAAACGTGTTTGCTTGCTCCCTATCGGCCGGCCACGGCGATGTTCACCTAGGCCCGCTCGAGAACCGTTGCTTCCTGCAAGGCCACTACGGCACAGCAGAACGGTGTCACCGGGAGCGACTTATCAAGGTTACGGCAGAGAGACGGCCAGGGTCAAACTGCCCCGCGATGCTAGGCATCGATGTCCACCGGAGGCCCTGCAGGCCGCGCTGCTGCGCGCCGTCTGCGAGGACGTGCCGCCGGCACCTCCACCGGCTCCACGGACTGTTCGGCCGCCGCCGTGAGCGGAGCCGCCACCTCGTCGGGTGCCGTCCCTGCCTGGTCGGAGGTCGTGGCGTCCGCGGAGTCGTCCGCGGCAGGAACGACGATCACCATGCCCGCGTCGGGCGCTGTGCCGGTCGGCGCGGCTGCCTTGCGCGCCACCCTCCGTCCGCGTCGAGCCTTCGGTGCCACCGGCTCGGCGGAAGGCCGGTCGGCCTCGGTCTCGGTGGCCGCATCGGCTGCCGTGACGTTCGTCTCCGCGTCGGCCACCGCAGCAGCCGCAACCTCCACATCGTCGGCGGAGACCACGGTCACCTCGGCGTCGCCGCCGGGAGATTCGGGGGCAGGTGTCTCGACATCGGCGGGGCTGACGTCGGCCACCACGTCGTCGTGGTGCGCCGCCATGGCCAGCGCCACCGGGTGCGCCCGCTTGATCGACGGATCGACCACGGGGTGGTCCTGACCGTCTGCCGCACCGGCCCGATCGTTCGAGGAGGCCCGCTCGTTGCCGTCGGACCGATCGCTGCCCTCGGCCTTGTTGTCCTTGCCACGACGACGCCTGCTGCTCGTTCCCGAGTTGCCCGATTCCGAACGCGACGAGTTCGACCGACCGCCGTCGTTGTCCGGCTTGGCGTCGATGGGGAACGGGTGCACGACGATGCCACGACCCTGGCAGTGCTCACACGTGGTGGAGAACGCCTCGACGAGCCCCGTGCCGAGCTTCTTGCGGGTCATCTGCACCAGACCGAGCGAGGTCACCTCGGAGACCTGGTGGCGAGTCCGGTCGCGTCCGAGGGACTCGGTGAGTCGTCGGAGTACGAGATCGCGGTTGGACTCGAGCACCATGTCGATGAAGTCGACGACGATCATGCCGCCGATGTCTCGCAACCGCATCTGGCGCACGACTTCCTCGGCGGCCTCGATGTTGTTGCGAGTGACCGTCTCTTCTAGATTGCCACCCGAGCCGGTGAACTTGCCGGTGTTGACGTCGACGACGGTCATCGCCTCGGTGCGATCGATCACCAGGGTGCCGCCGGACGGCAGCCAGACCTTGCGATCGAGGGCCTTGGCCAGCTGCTCGTCGATGCGGTGCGCGGCGAAGACGTCGACGGAACTGCCGTCGGCCTCGTATCGGTGCAGCCGCTCCATCATGTCCGGGGCCACGGTCTCGACGTAGTTCGACGTCGTCGTCCACGCCTTGTCGCCCTCGATGACGAGCTTGGAGAAGTCCTCGTTGAACAGGTCACGGATGACCTTGACGAGCATGTCGGGCTCTTCGTACAGCGTCTGTGGTTGCACGCCCTTGCCGGTTTCGGCGTTGGCCGAGCGTTCTTCGATGCTGGCCCACTGCGCCTGCAGGCGAGTCACGTCGCGTGCGAGCTCTTCTTCGCTGACGCCCTCCGCTGCGGTACGGATGATGACGCCGGCCTCGGGAGGCACGATGTCGCGGAGGATCTCCTTCAGACGCTTGCGCTCGGTGTCGGGCAGCTTGCGGCTGATGCCGGTGGAACTTCCACCGGGCACGTAGACGAGGAAACGACCCGCGAGCGACAGCTGCGTGGTCAGGCGAGCACCCTTGTGCCCCACCGGGTCCTTGCTGACCTGGACCAGAACCTGATCGCCTGGCTTGAGAGCCTGCTCGATCTTCCGTGAGTTTCCGCCCAAGCCCGCAGCGTCCCAGTTGACCTCGCCCGCGTACAGCACGCCGTTGCGGCCACGCCCGATGTCGATGAAGGCTGCTTCCATGCTGGGCAGCACGTTCTGTACGCGGCCCAGGTAGACGTTGCCGACCATGGACGCAGTGGCACTGCTGGTGACGAAGTGCTCGACGAGCACACCGTCTTCGAGCACGGCAACCTGAGTGGTCAGCGGGTGATCCGGAGTCGCTTTCTCACGCACGACCATGACGCGGTCGACGGATTCGCGGCGAGCCAGGAACTCGGACTCGGTGAGGATCGGCGGCCGACGACGACCGGCATCGCGCCCGTCGCGGCGGCGCTGACGCTTGGCCTCGAGACGCGTCGAGCCCGTGATTCCCTGGACCTCGTCCCGGGGTGCCCGGCTCTTGTTGCGCGGCTCGCGCTCGTGCACGACGGTGTTGGGCGGATCGTCCTCGGACGACGCGCCCTCGGCAGCGGCCTCTGCTCCGGTCTTGCGCCGGCGACGGCGTCGACGACGACGGCTCGAGCCGTCTCCGTCCGAACCGCCGTTGTCGGAGTCGTCGTAATTGTCCTGGGCACCCGAATCGGACTCGTCGTCGCCGTCCTCGGCCGAAGAGTCCGCGGTGCGCGTGTCGTCGGAGGAATCGGTCGAATCGGAGTTCTGCCGGTCCGAGGTACGGCTGCGAGTGCGCGATCGACGCGAGCGTCGTCCCGAGTTCGACTGCTGCTCGTCACTCGACGAGGACTCGTCCGAGTCGGAATCGGTCGATTCTGCGTCGGCCGAATCAGTGGTCTCCGAGTCGCCGTCGGAATTGTCGTCGTTCGACTCGTCCGAAGACTGCTCGCCGCGACCACGGCCGCGTCCACGACGACCACGGCGGCGGCGTCGAGGCTGAGATTGATCGTCGTCCCCGTCACCGTCGGTCGATCCCTCGGCGGCGGTCGACTCGTCGGCCTCGGAAGAGGACCGGTCGGTCGAGACTGCAGACGTCTCGAGTGCAGCAGTCTCGGGTGCAGCGGTCTCCGGCGTCACCGCGGACTCACTGCCGTCGGTGTCCGTGCTGCTGCCGGTGCTGGCGACCTCGTCCTTGGGCGCTGCCTTGCGGCTGCGGCGACGGCGCACCGGGGGCTCCGCCGGTGACTCCGCCGATTCCGTCGCTGGGGCGTCCACGGCTGCGGGCTGCAGAAACAGCGGGGTGGTGAACGTCGTCGCGGTGGGCTGGTCGGTCGTTGCCGCGGACCGATCGGTCTCCGGCTCCGGAGCGGGCGCGCTGGTGAACAGCTGCGGCTCGGACCACGGGGCCTCGACGGCGGGTGCCTCGACAGGTTCCTCCGCAACCGGCTCCGGCTGCGCGGCAGTCGACGACTCGACTGTCTGCCCGGTGGGCGCTGTGGGCGCGTTGACCGAGTCACGAACGGACTCCGCGACGTCACGGCTCAGGCTCGACTGTGCACTGCGCGCTTCGATGCCGAGCTCACCGAGGGTGACGAGCAACTGCTTGCTGGTGACGCCCAGAATCTTTGCCAGAGCGTGCACGCGCAGCCTGGTCGGCAGCTCGATCGTGTCGGGTTGCGCCGACGACGCCGCGTCGGTTTCCACAGACGACACCGCGCCGGGAGGCTCCGTACGACCTGCGTTTGCGTTCTGTACATCTTCGGGCGGGCTTTGATCGGCCACGTAGTCTCCTCGGGCCCCCGGGCGCGTCCATCCGACTTCGGGTGTGACGCGGCCACGCGAGGGCAATCCTTGTGTACTCACGTCGGGTTGGACGTCAGCTGTTCGGTCTCGCTCCGCACCCGAGCCGATGACCACTTCGTAGTTCTCGGTGGTCGACGACAGCGTGTGCGGTGCCTGGCTGGATGGTGGTGTACCGGCGATCCGAGCGCCTGATCATCAAGCAAGAACGCGAACGAGCCTGTCTCTCGTTCGAGCATCTGCGATGACGGGCAGCGGATAGACGACAGTCATCCGATCGAATACACCACACCGGTCTAGCGAACTTCGGTGAAGCCTGGGCTTCGGGTGGAGCGTGAAACCTGTACGTACTGGTGCAGTGAAGTCGATCTGTCGTCGAGTATCCCACACGCTGTGATGCGTACTCGCCACGCCGCACCGTTCGGGTTCCGAGCGGATGCGGCGTGGCCGGAAGGAGGCGGTGCTTTTCGTGTCGAAGGCGGAACGGTCAGGCGAGGCCGGGGAACCAGAGTGCGATCTCGCGCTCGGCCGATTCCACGGAATCCGATCCGTGCACCAGATTCTGCTGACCGTCGAGGGCGAGGTCACCACGGATGGTGCCGGGAACCGCCTTGGCCACGGGGTCGGTGCCGCCTGCGATCTGACGGAACGCAGCGATGGCGCGCGGGCCTTCGAGAACTACGGCCACCACCGGTCCGGACGTGATGAACTCGAGCAGCTCGGGGAAGAACGGCTTGCTCTCGTGCTCCGCGTAGTGAGCCGAGGCCAGTTCGCGGGAGACGGTCTTGAGCTCGAGTGCGACGATGCTCAGACCCTTCTTCTCCACGCGGCCGAGGATCTCTCCTACGTAACGCCGGGCAACTCCGTCGGGCTTGATCAGTACAAGGGTGCGGTCGGTCACGTCGAGAACAGTAATGGAACACAGCGATGCGGCGCGCGCCGCATCGCCGAAACCGACAGGTTTCCCCTGTCAGTCGCGCTGCCCCGGCAGCATCCCCCGTCGGATTCGCTCGGTGATGTCACGGCGCAGGTACAGCAGATACAGCCACACGGCGATGAAGATCAGGCCGACGATGCCGATGGACAGATGGAACACCGTTCCGAACAGAACGAACACTTGCAGAATCAGATTGAACTTCATCGCCCAGGGCTCACCCTGCTTGCCGGCGCCTGCGATCATCGTGACCGCGAGGAGAACGATGTACGTGGTCGAAAACCACGTTGCACCGCCGCCCACGACGGCGACCACAGGCAGCGAGAGCAGAACGACGATGGCTTCGAGTACCAACGTTCCTGCACAGACACCGCGGAACCCCTTCCACGGATCGTTCGTGGGTGGTCTGAACTCTGTCTCGCTCACGCGGGGTCCTTTCCGAACAGAGTGCGAGCTGCACCGACGGTCACCACGGATCCGGTCACCACGACTCCGGCACCGGACACGGCCTCACCCGGCTCGGCGACTTCCTCGGCCAACCCGATCGCCGTTTCCAGCGCATCGGGCAGCGTCGACGCCACCACGACGCGTTCGTCGCCGAATTTGGCCACCGCGATGTCGGCCAACGCGTCCACGTCCATCGCCCGCGCGGACCCGTTGTGGGTGACGACGATGTCGTCGAACACCGGCTCGAGCGCGTCGAGGATTGCTCCGACATCCTTGTCCGCCATGACACTGACGACGCCGACGAGTTTGCGGAAATCGAATTCGTCGGTGAGGGCAGCGGCGAGCGCTGCTGCCCCATGTGGGTTGTGCGCGGCGTCGAGAAACACTGTCGGGGCGTTGCGCACCCGCTCGAGCCGACCCGGATTGACGATCGTGGCGAACGCGCCGCGCACGGTGTCCTGATCGAGTTGACGATCCGGACCCGCACCGAAGAAAGCCTCGACCGCCGCGAGTGCGAGCGAGGCATTGTGCGCCTGATGCTCGCCGTGCAAGGGAAGAAAGACGTCGGTGTACACCCCGCCGAGCCCCTGCAGTTCCAGTTGCTGGCCTCCCACGGCGATCTGCCTGCCGAGGACGGTGAATTCCGACCCGGCTCGGGCCACCGCCGCGTCCGCCTGCACCGCCGCCCGCAGCAGGACCTCGGACACCTCGGGCTGCTGCTTCGCCAGAATCGCGACGGTATCGCGCGGCACCAGCGATTCCGGTGCCTTCTTGATGATCCCCGCCTTCTCTCCCGCGATCGTCGCGAGATCGTCGCCGAGGAACTCGACGTGATCGAGGCCGATCGGGGTGATGACGGCAACGTCGCCGTCGACGACGTTGGTGGCGTCCCAACGCCCGCCGAGTCCGACCTCGATGACGGCAACCTCGACCGGGGCCTCGGCGAACGCCGCGAACGCCATGGCCGTGACCACCTCGAACTTGCTCATGCGGGGTCCGCCCGCTGCCTCGGACTGCGCGTCGATCATGTCCACGAACGGAGCGATCTCGTTGTAGGTGTCGACGTAGAGCCGCGGCGAGATGGGCCTGCCGTCGATGCTGATCCGCTCGGTCGCCATCTGCAGGTGCGGACTGGTGGTGCGGCCTGTGCGCCGGTGGAACGCGGTGAGGAGCGCATCGATCATGCGGGTCACCGAGGTCTTGCCGTTCGTGCCCGCGACGTGAATCGACGGATACGCCTTCTGCGGCGAGCCGAGCAGGTCCATCAGCGCCGAGATCCGAGCCGTCGACGGCTCGATCTTCGTTTCGGGCCAACGCTTGTCGAGCTCGGCCTCCACGAGTGCGAGCTCGGCCAGATCGACCGGGCTCGGCGGAGGCAGGGGCAGGGCCTCGTCGGATTCGGTCACTTAGGTTCCCATCGATTCGAGCCGCGCCGTGATGCGTGCGATCTCTTCGCCGGCGATCGTCTGGCGTGTTCTGATCTTGTCCACCACCGCATCCGGTGCCTTCGCGAGAAACGCTTCGTTGCCGAGCTTGCCGGTGGTCTGCGCGAGTTCCTTCTCCGCAGCCGCGAGATCCTTCACCAGTCGGGCCCGCTCGGCGACCAGGTCGACGGTGCCCGAGGTGTCGAGTTCGACGACCACGGTGGCCTTGCTCAGACGCACCTCGACCGACGCCGTCGCCGCGAAGTCCTCGGCGGGCTCGGTCAGTCGAGCCAGTGCGGTGACCGCCGAAATCTGCCCGTCCAGATCCGATTCGGAGACTCCGACGATGCGGGCCGCCACCTTCTGGGACGGCTTGAGTCCCTGATCGCTGCGGAACCGACGGATTTCGGTGATGAGTCGCTGCATGTCTTCGATGCGCTGTGCCGCAACAGAATCCAGCGAATCGGTGGAGGCGGTGGGCCACGCGGCGATGACCAGCGACTCGCCGCCGGTGAGCACCTTCCACAGCGTTTCGGTGACGAACGGAATCACCGGATGCAGCAGTCGCAGCAGGGCGTCGAGAACGTTGCCGAGAACCCCGCGCGTGGTGACGGCGATGGCGTCGTCGGCGAACTGCACCTTGGCGATCTCGAGGTACCAGTCGCAGACCTCGTCCCAGGCGAAGTGATAGAGCGCCTCGCAGGCCTTGCTGAACTCGTAACGGTCGAACGCCGAATCCACCTCTGCCCGAACCTGTTCGAGCCTGTCGAGGATCCATCGGTCGGCGTCGGTCAGCTCGGACCGCGACGGGAGATCGGCCGGTGCCGCGCCGTTCATCAACGCGAACTTCGTTGCGTTGAACAGCTTGTTGGCGAAGTTGCGCGAGGACTGCGCGTGATCCTCGCCGACGGACATGTCGGCACCGGGGTTCGCGCCGCGGGCGAGCGTGAAGCGCAGCGCGTCGGCACCGAAACGATCGACCCAGTCGAGAGGATCGATGCCGTTACCGCGCGACTTCGACATCTTCTTGCCGAACTGGTCTCGAATCAGGCCGTGCAGAAACACATCTCGGAACGGAACCTGCGACCCCTGCTTGCCCGCGGTGATCGCGTCGTCCGCTCCGACGTAGGTGCCGAACATCATCATGCGGGCGACCCAGAAGAACAGGATGTCGTATCCGGTGACGAGAACGCCGGTGGGATAGAACTTCTCGAGATCGGCGGTGGCGTCGGGCCACCCCATCGTCGAGAAGGGCCACAGCCCGGACGAGAACCAAGTGTCGAGGACGTCGGGATCCTGCTCCCAGCCCTCGGGCGGCGTCTCCCCCGGTCCGAGGCAGACGGTCTCGCCGTCGGGTCCGTACCAGATCGGAATCCGATGACCCCACCACAGCTGACGCGAGATGCACCAGTCGTGCATGTTGTCGACCCAGGCGAACCAGCGCGGTTCCTGACTCTTGGGATGAATGACGGTGTCGCCGTTACGCACTGCGTCACCGGCCGCCTTCGCCAAGGTGTCGACCTTGACCCACCACTGCAGCGACAGACGTGGCTCGATCGGCTCACCGCTACGCTCGGAGTGGCCGACGCTGTGCAGGTAGGGGCGCTTCTCGGCGACGACGCGGCCCTGCTCGGCGAGTGCTTCACGAACCTTCACGCGCGCCTCGAAGCGATCCATACCGTCGAATTGCGTTCCGGTATCGGCGATCCGGCCTGCCTTGTCCATGATCGAGGGCATCGGCAACGAGTGCCGCACGCCCATCTCGAAGTCGTTGGGGTCGTGTGCCGGGGTGATCTTCACTGCGCCGGTGCCGAATTCGGGGTCCACGTAGTCGTCGGCGATGATCGGGATCTGTCGTCCGGTGAACGGGTGCTCGAGGGTGGTGCCGACGAGAGCCTTGTACCGTTCGTCGTCGGGGTGGACCGCGACTGCGGTGTCGCCGAGCATCGTTTCGACTCGGGTGGTCGCGACGATGACATGTGGCTCGGAATCGTCGAGCGAGCCGTATCGCAGCGACACCAGTTCGCCGTCGACGTCCTCGAACTTGACCTCGATGTCGGAGATGGCGGTCTGCAGCACCGGCGACCAGTTGACCAGTCGCTCGGCGCGGTAGATCAAACCGTCGTCGAACATCCGCTTGAACATGGTCTGGACGGCCTCGGACAGGCCGTCGTCCATGGTGAAACGCTCTCGACTCCAGTCGACACCGTCGCCGATGCGTCGCATCTGCCCACCGATGGTTCCGCCGGATTCACGCTTCCAGTCCCAGACCTTGTCGATGAACGCCTCGCGGCCGAACTCTTCCTTGGTCTTTCCGTCGGCGGCGAGCTGCTTCTCCACGACGGTCTGCGTGGCGATGCCCGCATGGTCCATGCCCGGCAACCACAGCACCTCGTACCCGAGCATCCGCTTGCGACGGCTGAGCGCGTCCATCAGCGTGTGGTCGAGAGCGTGGCCCATGTGCAGGCTGCCGGTGACGTTGGGCGGGGGCAACACTATGGAATAGGGCGGCTTGCCGCTGGTCGCGTCGGCTTCGAAGTACCCGGCGTCGACCCAGGACCGGTACAGCTCCGCCTCGACCGCACTGGGATCCCAGCTCTTGGGCAGGTCGATCGAATCGGCGGGGTTCTCTGAGTGCTCTGGCGCTGAACTGGTCACCGGTCGATTCTAGTGGCCGAGGATTCGGGGCATCGACACCCTCTCGCCCAGCACGTGCTGGGCCAGGAACGCCAGCACCACCTCGTACCAGACCTTGGCGTGTTGCGGACTCAGAATCCAATGGTTCTCGGCCGGGAAGTAGAGAAAACGGTGCGAGGTGTTGCCCTCGTCGTCGGCGGGCAGGCCGGATTCGCTGAGCAGTTCGTACCACAGCCGTAGGCCCTCGCCGATGGGCACGCGATAGTCCCTGTCGCCGTGGATCACCAGCATCGGCGTCGAGATGTCCGCGACGAACAGGTGCGGGGAGTTCTCGACCGCCATCTCCGGAGACATTTCCCGCGCCCAGTACCACGGTGCATCCGTCGTCGGGCCGAATTGATCGAGCGCCCACAGGCTCGCATGGGTGACGATGGCGTCGAACCGATCGGTGTGTCCGGCGATCCAGTTGGCCATGTAACCGCCGAAAGATCCGCCCATCGCCGCGGTGCGGGTCTCGTCGATCTCGGGTAGCGCGACCGCGACGTCGGTCAAGGCCATCAGATCGGTGAACGGAGCCTTGCCCCACGCTCCCCAGCCTCGCTCTACGAACTCTTGGCCGTACCCGGTGGACAGCGCCGGATCCGGCAGCAGCACGGCGTACCCGCGGGCGACCATCAGCCATGGATTCCACCGCCACGACCAGGTGTTCCACGAGCCGAGCGGGCCACCGTGCACCCACAGCAGCAGCGGTGCGGGTGTCGCGTCCGAGGCACCCTCGGGCAGCGCCAGCCAGCCGCGCACCCGGGCACCGTCGTCGACGACGGTGTCGATCTCGGTGAGAGTTCCGGGCACCGGGCAGCGGTCGACGGAGGTGTCGAGGTCGCCGACGGTGCCGTCGGACAGGTCGATCGAGACCGGATGCGGGGCGGCGAGATAGGACGCGGCGAGGGCCAGCACCCTGGTTCCGTCCGAGGACACGTGGACGTGGGTGTACGCGTCGTTCGTGTTCGTCAGCCGACGCGGCTCCGCGCCCTCACGCACGACGAAGATCGGGGACCGGCCGTCGTCGTCCGCGGTGACCAATACTCCCGACCCGTCCGGCAGCCACACCGGGTCGATCGGCCACCGATCCCAGCCGGGAGCGAGATCGACGACCGAAGCCGACTCGAAATCGTAGCGCTGCAGCGTCATTCGAGGCGCGTCCTCGGGAGTGGAGAGCGATTCACGCACGAACACCACGGACGTGCCGTCCGGCGAGATCGCAGGCGCGCCCAGGTCGGCATCGACGTCGTCGACGATCGTCGTGCGCTCCCCCGTCGCGGTGTCGATACGCACCAGCACCGTCCGCACGGTCGCCAGAGCGCCGGGGACGGACCAGGTGGACACGACGAACGAGCCGTCGGCACCGACATCGAAGGCCGCTTCGTGCAACGCGCCGGCCGCATCCGGCGTCAGATCGCGCAGTCCGGTCGAACCGTCCGACGATCCCGCGAACAGGTGCGGCGTCGCAGGCCCCAGATCGTGATCCCAGAAACGCACCGGGACTCCGGTGTGCAGAATTGCATCCACCTTGTTCGCCTTGCGCTCGGTGCGCAGGGCGTCGTCGTCCTCATCGGTGCTCGACGATCCGAACACCGGCGAGAGCCCGACGAGCCCGAATCCGGAACGCGCAGTTCGGACCTCGCTCAGACCGGCGGCCCTGGTCTCGAGAACGCGCGCCTCACCGCCCGAGGCAGGCAGAATCCACAGCCGAGCCGGATCGTCCTTGCTCGATGTGCGAGAGAACAACAGATCGCCCGCCGAGGTGAACACCGGAGCACCCTCACCCCACTCGCCGTGGGTGATGCGCCGGGCGGGCGAACCGCCGTCGACATCGATCTCCCACAACGACGTTCGGTACTCGGTCCGCGAATCGTCCAGTGCGGCAACCACGACCACCGCCCGTGAGAAATCTTGCGATGCAGCCAGGCCCGTGACCCTGCGGGCTCCGATGTACTCGTCGACGTCGTCGTACATACTCATCCCGCGAGCCTAGCTTTGCCGGTCGAGTTCAGTCCTCGCCGAGGTCCTCGCGCAGCTGAGCGAGCGTGCGAGCCAGGATTCGCGAGACGTGCATCTGCGAAATCCCCACCTTCTCCGCGATCTGAGTCTGGGTCATCGACCCGAAGAATCGGAGCACGACGATTCGACGCTCACGCTCGGGCAACTTCTCGAGTGCAGGCCGCACCGCGAGGTAGCTCTCCATCTTCTCGAGTTCGGGATCGTCGGCACCGAGGGTGTCCATCAGCGGCAACCGATCCTCGCTGACCACCGAGTCGACCGAAACGGTCTGATACGCGCTGCGCGCAAGCAAAGCCTGCGAAGCTTCCTTGACGTCGATCCCCAGTTCGGCCGCGATCTCGCTCGCGGTCGGAGCTCGGCCGAGCTTCTGCGAGAGCGATCCCACCGCCTGGGAGATCATCGAGTTCAGTTCCTTCATGCGCCGCGGCACTCGAACCGACCATCCGGCGTCGCGGAAGTAGCGGCGAGCTTCGCCCATGATCGTGGGCACGGCGAACGACACGAAGTCCGAACCGCGTTCGATGTCGAATCGGTCGACCGCGTTCACCAGACCGAGACGTGAGACCTGCAGCAGGTCCTCGTGTGCTTCGCCGCGGCCGCCGAAGCGGCGTGCGATGTGTTCTGCGAGAGGCAGGCAGCGGGTGATGATGCGATCGCGCAGCACTCGGCGCTGCGGTGAATTCTCGTCGAGCGCCTGCATCTGCTGGATCAGCGCGACAACGTCGCTGTAATCGTCGGACTCTCGCCGTGTGCTTCGTTCGTGCGGCACAGGCACTAGACCTTGCTCCTCCGCTTGACCACGTCGATCGCGACCGTGTGACCGGCATCGCCCTCGACGGGGTCGTCGGAGCGCAGCTCGATGGCGTCGGTCAGCGTCTGCAGCACGTGCCAGCCGAAGCTGTCCTTCTTCGGCACGGATGTGGGTGCCAACGTGGAGGTGACGACGATCCGGATTCCGGAGTCGCTCACCGCAAACGTGCACGAGAGCTCTGCATCGGTGACCGAGCCCTTGATCAACTGCGAACACACCTCGTCCACGACCAACTTCACGTCGGCGATGTCGTCGAGCGTGAAGTCGCTGAGCACTGCGAGGGTTTCGGCGACCGCGCGGACCACCGGAAGCTGGTCGGCCTCGGCGCGCACCCTCAGCTCGACCGGTGCACCGGAACCTCGCTCCAGTTCTTCGATCTTGCTGACCCCAGCCATCCGCACTTCCTATCGTCGCCGAGCAGTCGTTTTACCGTTCGCCGACCCAGACTACCCAGCTCGGCATGTTTCAATCCTGGCAGTCGAGCAACCGGGCCCGCACATCGTTCGAATCGCAGCGGTGGCCGGTGAACGAAGCCCCGGCCGGCATGACGCGGGCGCGGCGAACTGGCACGATCATCGGTGTGGACTACTCGCAGGCACTTCGCTCTCTCGCCCGACGCCTCGGCACATCGACCTCGTACCGAGGCTGGGACGACACCGAACACGAAGTGAGTGACGACACCCTGCGTCAGGTGCTCGCCGCGCGCGGCTACGCAACCGAATCGACCGAGGACGTCGACCGAGCTCTGGCCGACATCGAGAACGCGCCGTGGCGGCGCCTGCTTCCGCCGGTGGTGGTGGCCACGCAGGGCACCGATGCCGTGGTGTGGGTCCATGTGCCACACGGCAATCCGGTCGAGGTCTCGATGGTCTCCGAGGACGGCGAGACCATCGAGGTGACCCAGGCCGACGTCTGGGTCGATCCCCGTGAGGTCGACGGCCGCCTCATCGGTCGTGCCACGTTCGTCGTTCCGAGCAGTGCACCGCTCGGTTGGCACAGCCTGACCGCGACGACGATCAGCGAGGACAACACGGTCCGGACGTCGGACACGGTTGTGGTGGTCACTCCGAAGTCGTTGTCACCCAACGCAGAACTGGCAGATCGGCAGCGGACGGGCTTGCTCACCCAGCTGTATTCGGTGCGATCGAGACGATCTTGGGGAATCGGCGATCTCGGTGATCTCGAGGACATGGCCGACATCGTCGGCCGCGAGCACGGCTTCGACTATCTCCTCGTCAATCCGCTGCACGCCGACCGACCCACCACACCGGTCGAGGCGTCGCCCTATCTGCCGACCACCCGCCGGTTCTTCAACTCGCTCTACATCCGAGTGGAGAACATTCGTGAAACCGCGCTGCTGTCACCGGAACAGTTCGGCAAGGTCCGGAAAGCGGCGAAGCGGTTCGACAAGGCCAACAAGCGAACCGGAAAGCTGAACAGAGACTCGACCTTCACGGCGAAACTGCGTGCCCTGGAACGTGTTCACAAGGTGGAACGGAGCCCGGCGCGCGAATCCGCATTCCGCGCGTTCGTCGAACGCGAGGGTTCCGGACTGCGCGATTTCGCGGTGTGGAGCGCCCTGGCGGAGAAGTTCGGACCCGAGAATTCGGCCTGGACCGACAAGGCAGCACACCCGCGGACCGACTTCGTGCTCGAACAGCGCACCAAGCTCGCCGAGCGCATCGACTTCCACATGTGGCTGCAGTGGATCTGCGACGAGCAGTTGGCCGCCGCGCAACGCTCGGCACTCGATGCTGGGATGGACATCGGCATCATGCACGACCTCGCCGTGGGCGTGGCGCGCGGCGGAGCCGATGCCTGGGCGCTCGGTGACGTATTGACGTCGGGAGTCACGGTGGGCGCGCCGCCGGACAACTTCAACCAGCAGGGCCAGAACTGGAACCAACCCCCGTGGGATCCGGACCGACTACGCGAACTGGCGTACGTCCCCTACCGCGACATGCTGCGCACGATCCTTCGTCATGCCGGCGGTATCCGCGTCGACCACATCCTGGGTCTGTTCCGCCTGTGGTGGATTCCGCAGGAGGCCGAGAATGCCGGCGGCGGAACGTATGTCGAGTACGACCACGAGGCGCTGATCGGCATCCTGGCCCTCGAGGCCGAGCGGGCAGGCGCGGTGGTGGTCGGCGAGGATCTCGGTGTCTTCGAGCCGATGGTGCAGGAGTACCTCACCGAGCGCGGCATCTTCGGCACCTCGATCCTGTGGTTCGAAGCGGACGAATCCGGGCCCATTGCACCCGAGGACTACCGCACCCTGTGCCTGACGTCGGTGACCACACACGATCTGCCCCCGACGGCCGGATACCTCGAGGGTGAACACATCGACCTGCGGTCCCGTCTCGGCCTGCTCGAACGAGACATCGAGGCCGAGAAGGACATCGACGCAGCCAAGCGCGAGGCCGTTCTCGACCTGGCGCGCGAGCGCGGATTGCTCGGCGCCGACGCCGACAACCACGAGACGGTGGAAGCTCTGCATCGCCTCGTCCAGCGCAGCCCGTCCCTGCTGATCGGTGTCGCTCTCGTCGACGCCGTCGGCGAACACCGAATTCAGAACCAGCCCGGTACCGACGAAACCCAGTACGAGAACTGGAAGATCCCGTTGGCCGACGCGAAAGGCAAGCGTGTGCTCGTCGACGACCTCGTCGATCACCCGCGCCTGGTCTCGTTGGTGAGCGCAATGGCCGACCGAGTCGACGGCCCGACGACACCGGGGTCCACAATCGAAGAATGAGTCACCCACGTCACCGCGAATCCGGCCGATACTGATGGGCCGCATCACCACCCGCCGGCCCGTTGTCCGACTCCGAGGTGAGCACCGCGTCGAACGTCCGGACACCCTCGTGGTGGAGGAGCCGCTCGAGTTGCGGGTGAACGGCGCAGCGCTGGCCGTCACCATGCGCACTCCCGGCCACGACGTCGAGCTCGCTCACGGGTTCCTGCTGACCGAGGGTGTGATCGCCTCGGGTGCCGACATCGCAGCGGCTCGCTACTGCGACGGGGTCGACGACGACGGTGCGAATACCTACAACGTCCTCGATGTCACCCTGGCCGCGGGTGTCGCTCCGCCGGAGACCGGCGTCGAACGCAACTTCTACACGACGTCCTCGTGTGGGGTGTGCGGAAAGGGATCGTTGGACGCAATTCGCCTGCGCACCAAGCATTCCCCCGTGGCCGATTCCGTCGTCGTGAACTCGGACACTCTCACCGGGCTACCCGACACGTTGAGGGCTGCGCAGAAGGTCTTCGATACGACCGGCGGCCTGCACGCCGCCGCCCTGTTCACTGCGGACGGCGAGATGCTCGTCCTGCGTGAGGATGTCGGTCGCCACAATGCCGTCGACAAGGTCGTCGGCTGGGCGGTGACCAACGATCGAATTCCCCTGCAGGGCACGGTGCTGATGGTCAGCGGCCGCGCCTCGTTCGAGTTGGCCCAGAAGGCGGTGATGTCCGGAATACCGATTCTCGCGGCGGTCTCGGCCCCGTCCTCGCTGGCGGTCGACCTCGCGACCGAATCCGGTCTGACGGTCGTCGGCTTCCTCCGCGGCCGGTCGATGAACATCTACTCCCACGCCGACCGCGTTCTCGTCTCAGACGGTAGTGCCTGAGTCGTTCCGCAGGCTCCACTCCTGACCGGCGTCGACCAGTAGTTCGGCCGCGGTCGCGTTCCTGACCTCGTCCACGGACACGCCCGGTGCGGTCTCGACGAGACGGAGACCGTTCTCGGTGACGTCGAGAACGGCCATGTCCGAGATGATCCTGTGTACGCAGCCCTTACCGGTCAGCGGCAGGGTGCACTGCTCCAGAATCTTCGGCTCGCCCTTGCGGGAGACGTGCTCCATCATCACGATGACGCGTCTCGCTCCGTGCACCAGATCCATCGCGCCACCCATGCCCTTGACCATGTGCCCGGGAATCATCCAGTTCGCCAGATCACCGGTGGCGCTGACCTGCATCGCCCCCAGTACGGCGACGTCGACCTGGCCGCCGCGGATCATTCCGAACGACTGCGCGGAATCGAAGTAGGACGCACCGGGAAGGACCGTGATGGTCTCCTTGCCCGCGTTGATGATCTCCGCATCGAGTTCGTCCTCGGTGGGATACGGTCCGACGCCGAGCACCCCGTTCTCCGAATGCAGGATCACCGAGACGTCGTTGGGGATGTAGTTGGGCACGAGGGTCGGCATGCCGATGCCGAGATTGACGTACTGACCGTCGCTGAGCTCCTGTGCCACCCGTGCCGCCATCTGTTCGCGGGTCATCTTCTCGCTCATGCTCGTACCGTCCTCTGCTCGATGCCGACCTCGACCGGTCCGACGTGGACCACCCGCTGTACGTGGATACCCGAGGTGTGCACCTCGTCGGGTCCGATCTCACCCGGCTCGACGAGATGCTCGACCTGCGCGATGGTGATGCGTCCCGACTCCGCGGCGGGCGGATTGAAGTTTCGCGCACTGGCGTGGAACACCAGGTTCCCGTGACGGTCCCCCTTCCACGCGTGCACGAGCGCATAATCTGCGACGATCCCGCGCTCCATCACGTAGGTGACGCCGTCGAACTCGCGTGTCTCCTTCGGCGGACTGGCCAGTGCGATTCCGCCGCTACCGTCGTAGCGCAGCGGCAATCCCCCGTCGGCGACCTGGGTGCCGACGCCTGCGGGGGTGAAGAACGCGGGGATCCCGGCACCGCCTGCGCGCAGCCGCTCGGCGAGCGTGCCCTGCGGAGTGAGCTCGACTTCGAGTTCTCCGGACAGGTACTGCCGTGCGAATTCCTTGTTCGAGCCCACGTAGGAGCTGATGGTTCTCCGAATGCGGTGCTGCATCAACAGAACGCCGAGACCGAAGCCATCGGTTCCGCAGTTGTTGCTGATGGTCTCCAGATCTGTCGCACCCTGCGCGAGCACGGCGTCGATCAGTATTTCCGGCACTCCGACCAATCCGAATCCCCCGACGGCGATCGAGGACCCATCAGGGATGTCCGCTACGGCTTCGGTGGCGCTGGCCACGACTTTGTCCAACATGAGATGCACGCTACAGCATTCTGTGCGGAATATGAACAGTTTGCCACAATGCGAACACTTCGCTATTCTGGCTGTTGCGTAGATCACCCACGATCGTGAGGAACCGTCGATGCTTCATCTCCCGCCCGAGTACCGGGACCAATCGGGTGTCCATGCCCCACGCGACTTCCCCGAGTACCGGACCACCGCCCTTCGGCATCCGGCACAGCCACTGACCCTGCTCCCCCAGCGACTCACCGAGATCACCGGACCGGTACTGGGCGAGGGACGAGTCACCGCCGCCGACGCAGACCTCACCCTGGCGAACGACGGTGAGGCGCAGGGGCAGCGGATCATCGTGCACGGCCGGGTGCTCGACAGCGACGGCAAGGCGATTCCGAACACCCTCGTCGAGGTGTGGCAGGCCAACGCAGGCGGTCGATACCGGCACACCGGTGACCGGTGGCCCGCACCACTGGATCCGCACTTCAACGGCACCGGTCGCGTTCTCACCGATGCCCAGGGCAGGTATCGCTTCACCACGATCAAGCCGGGCGCGTATCCGTGGGGCAATCACCACAACGCATGGCGGCCCGCTCACATTCACTTCTCCCTGTTCGGCCAGGCGTTCACCCAGCGCCTCGTGACACAGATGTACTTCCCGGACGACCCCATGTTCTTCCAGGATCCGATCTTCAACGCCGCCCCCGAGGACTCGCGGGCCCGAATGATCGGCGCGTTCGATTACGAGGCGACACAGGACAACTGGGCCCTCGGATTTCGATTCGACATCGTGCTCCGCGGCCGAAACGCCACCCCCTTCGAGGAAGACGACCACGATGACTGATCCCGAGTTCGCCCCGCGCTACCCCGTGGTCGCCGGAGCCGATTTCACCACCGCCTCCTTCGGGCAGACACCGTCGCAGACCGTGGGCCCATACGTGCACATCGGATTGTTGTGGCCCGACGGCGAAAACGTGGTGCCGCCGGGCACCGAAGGCGAGATCACCGTGTCGTTCACACTGATCGACGGAGCCCGAAACCCCATGTCCGACGCCATGATCGAGACCTGGCAGGCCGACGGCGACGGCCGGTTCGATCACCCCGACGATCCGCGTGGCGCGGTGCCGTCTCGCATCGCAGGCTTTCGCGGCTTCGGGCGAGCGTTCGCCGACGAGACCGGAACGATGACGATCACGACGATCAAGCCGGGACCGCTTCCCGCCGAGAACGGTGCTGTGGAGGCACCGCACATCGACGTCGGGATCTTCGCCCGCGGGATGCTCGAGCGGGTCGTGACGCGGGTGTACTTTCCCGACGAGGCCGAGGCCAACGAGCTCGATCCGGTGTTGTCCGCCGTGCCGGAGCACAAGCGTGCCAGACTCGTCGCAGCACCGGTGCACGGTGGGTACCACCTCGACATCGTGCTGCAGAACACCGATCCGGACGGCGACGAGACTCCGTTCTTCGCGCTGTGACACACCGATGGCGAGAGGGGACGATGGAATCCGAGCGAGGGGCACTGTTCGATCCGACGTTCGGTAGCGACGCGCTCGCACCGCTCGTGGGCGACCGGGCGTGGGTGACAGCGATGTTCGCCGTCGAGGCGGCGCTCTCGAGGGCCGCAGCAACGGTCGGTCTCGTGGAGGCCGGTCACGCCGAGATCGTCACCACCACCGCGACCGAACTCGGGGCGAACCTGGACATCGCGCGGCTCGGAGCAGATGCCGCGGCCGGGGGTAATCCGGTGATCCCGCTGGTGAAGATTCTTCGGAACGTGGTGGCCGAGGCCGAGGTTCCTGCCACGGCAGTGCATCCCGGTGCCACCAGCCAGGACATCATGGACACCGCGCTGATGCTCCTCTCCCGCGACGCGCTCGGTGTGATCGAGGCCTCGCTCGACGCTGCGAGTGCGGCCGCGAGAAGTCTGGCCCTGACCCATCGCACCACCCCGATGGCGGCCCGCACTCTCGGCCAGCAGGCCTTGCCCACCACCTTCGGCCTGGTGGCTGCGAACTGGTTCTCGGGGCTGCGTCGCGCGCGGACCGGAGTCGCAGCCGTTCGACGCGCATGCACCGTCCAGTACGGCGGCGCTGCAGGCACTCTCGCCGCCGTGCATCCACACGGACCGGCCATCGCCGCCGCGCTCGCCGTCGAACTGGGGTTGGCTCGACAGACCGTGCCCTGGCACACCGACCGCACCGCGATTGCCGATATTGCGTGCTCGTTGGGTGTCGCAGCAGGAACGATCGGCAAGATCGCCGGGGACATCGTGTCGATGTCCGCCACCGAGCTGGGCGAGGTCTCGGAGGACGCGCCCGGCGGATCGTCGGCGATGCCGCACAAGCGCAATCCCGTTGCCGCCGTCACGGCTCGCGCTGCGGCCCGGCGCGTCCCGGGTGCGGTGGCCACCGTGCTCTCCAACATGGACCACGAACACCAGCGCGCCGCTGGAGCGTGGCATGCCGAGTGGGAGACGATCACCGATCTGCTCCGCCTCACCGGTGGTGCCGCCCACCGAATCACGCAGAGCCTGAGCGGGTTGCACGTTCATCCCGAGGAAATGGCCCGCAATCTCGACGCGACGGGCGGAGCGCTGCTCGCCGAACGTGTCACCGCGGCATTGGCAGCGCACACCGAGCAGGCCCGCGAAATCGTCACTGCGCGATGCGCGACGGGAGCGCCGCTGGACAGTGACCCTGCCATCACGGCATTCCTGCCACCGTCGACGGTGCGCGAACTACTCGACCCGGCCGCGTATCTCGGCCACGCACCCGAGCTGGTCGACGCGATCCTCGCCGAGCACGACCTCGACACCGAACACACCACAGATTCGAAGGATTCACGATGACTGTCGCACTTGCTCACGAACGCATCGAAGGACCGAGCGCCGACGCGGAGACCGTCGTGCTGATCGGTTCGCTCGGCTCCGACCGATCGATGTGGAACCCGCAGATCGGAACTCTGTCCGCCGCCGTTCACGTTCTCGCCGTCGACCTTCGCGGGCACGGACGATCACCGGTGCCACCCGGTCCCTACTCGGTGGCCGAACTCGCCGAGGACGTGGTGGCGCTGCTGGATTCACTCGAGGTGGAGCGTGTGCACCTCGTCGGTCTGTCCCTCGGCGGTGCGGTCTCGCAGTGGCTCGCCATCCATCGCCCGGAGCGAGTACGGACTCTGACGCTGCTGTGCACCTCGGCGAAGTTCGGTGAGCCGGCGCAATGGCTCGACCGTGCCGCGGCGGTCCGAGCGGCGGGCACGGCGTCGCTGGCCGATGCCGTACTCGAGCGTTGGTTCACCCCCGAACTGGCCGCGCGCGACGCCGATCTCGTCGAGCGGCATCGCCGCATGATCGCCGACACGTCCGACGAGGGCTACGCAGCATGCTGTGAGGCGTTGTCCCGGTGGGATTCTCGTTCGGATCTGAACCGGATCACCGCCCCGACCCTGGTGATCGCGGGCCGACAGGATCCCTCGACCACCCCCGAGGACCTGAAGATCATCGCCGACGGCGTCGCCGGATCGACGTTCCGGGTTCTCGACCCGGCCGCTCATCTGGCCAATGTGGAGCAAGCCGGGCCCGTCACCGCGGCCGTTGCCGCACACATCGGGTCGGATGCGTATGCCGTCGGACGCGCAGCGGCCCACGATGCCGGTATGACGGTGCGGCGCAGCGTCCTCGGCGATGCGCATGTCGACCGCAGCATCGCCGGCCGCACCGAGTTCACCGCACCGTTCCAGGATTTCATCACCCGCACCGCATGGGGTGACATCTGGAACCGACCGGGACTCGATCACCACACCCGCAGACTGCTGACCCTGGCGATCCTGACCGCGGTGGGCAACCAGCACGAACTCGACATGCACATTCGCGCAGCGCTGCGCGCCGGACTGGAACCGGACGAACTGGCCGAAGTCTTCCTGCACACCGCGGTCTACGCGGGAGTTCCGAACAGCAACAGCGCATTCGCTCTGGCGAACGCAGCCATCGCCGAGTCCTCCGCCGAGACAGAATCGGGTACCTCGTGAACCCCGCGGAATCACCGCCGCCGTCCTCGGACTACGTCCAGTCGCTCGGCCGGGGCCTCGCGGTGATCCGAGCCTTCGACGCCGAGCATCCGCGTCGAACACTCTCCGATGTCGCCCGAGCAACCGACCTCACCCGCGCCACTGCCCGACGGTTCCTGCTCACACTCGTCGAACTCGGCTACGTCCGTACCGACGGCTCCATGTTCTGGCTCACCCCGCGGGTGCTCGAACTGGGCTACAGCTACCTGTCGAGCCTGTCCCTCCCGGAAGTGTCGGGGCCGCATCTGGAAGCTCTCGCCGAACGGGTCCGAGAATCGTCCTCGGTCTCGATTCTCGACGGTGACGACGTCGTGTACGTCGCCCGAGTTCCGGTCAGCCGCATCATGACCGTCGGCATCAACATCGGCACCCGATTCCCTGCATTCGCGACATCGATGGGACGAGTGCTGCTCGCCGGTCTACCGCCCGACGAACTCGCCGCCTACCTCGATAGAGTCCGGCTGACTCCGCTCACCGGGAAGACGATCACCACTGCCGACGCACTCGGACACGAACTCGAACGCGTACGGACCGACGGCTTCTGTCTGGTGGATCAGGAACTCGAAGAGGGCCTGCGATCGATCGCGGCTCCCATCCACGACAGCAACGGGGCGGTCGTCGCTGCGGCGAACGTCTCCACCCAGGCTGCGCGTCATACCGCCGACGCAGTCCGCACCGAACTACTCCCGGCCTTGCTCGACGCCACCCGAGCCATCGAGACCGACCTGCTCCGGGTGAGTACCGGACCCAACGACAGACGAGGAACCACCCATGCCTGACGCCGTCATCTGCGAACCCCTTCGGACCCCGGTCGGCCGCTTCGGCGGTCAGTTCCGCGATATCTCCGCCCAGGCCCTGGCCGCCACCGTCATCGCCGAACTCGTTGCCCGAACCGGCATCTCCGGTGCCGACATCGACGACGTCATCCTGGGCCAGGCATCCCCCAACGGCGACGCACCGGCGATCGGACGCATCGCCGCGCTCGATGCAGATCTGGGTATCGACGTCCCCGGGATGCAGGTCGACCGACGCTGCGGCTCCGGTCTGCAAGCAGTACTGCAGGCGTGCATGCAGGTCCAATCCGGCGGTAACGATCTGGTTCTGGCGGGCGGCGTCGAGAGTATGAGTCAGACGGAGTTCTACGCCACCGGCATGCGCTGGGGCGTCAAGGCCGAGGCCGTGGCCCTGTCCGACCGACTCGCCCGAGCGCGAGTGACCGCGGGCGGCAAGAACTTTCCGGTTCCCGGCGGCATGATCGAAACCGCGGAGAATCTGCGCGCGGAGTTCTCGATCGCCCGCGCCGATCAGGACGCACTCGCAGTGCAGTCTCACCAGCGCGCAGTCGCTGCGCAGAACAGCGGCGTGTTCGCCGAGGAGATCGTGGGAGTGTCGGTCCCCCAACGTAAATCGGATCCGATACTCGTCACCACCGACGAGCATCCCCGTGCCGACACCACCCTCGAGTCGTTGGCGAAGTTGAAGGCGATTCGTGCGTCGATCGACCCCGAGTCGACGGTCACGGCCGGAAATGCCAGCGGACAGAACGACGGTGCCGCCATCGCGATCGTCACCACCCCGGAAAAGGCTGCAGCACTGGGTCTTCGGCCGCTGGCCAGACTGGCCGGCTGGGGTGTCGCCGGCGTCGCTCCGCGCACCATGGGTATCGGACCGGTACCGGCCAGCGAGAAGGCGCTCGGACGCCTCGGATTGAGCCTGGACGACATGGGCATCATCGAACTCAACGAAGCGTTCGCCGCTCAGGCTCTCGCCGTCACCCGGTCGTGGGGCATCGAGTCCGACGATCCTCGGCTGAACCCACACGGTTCCGGCATCTCGCTCGGCCATCCCGTCGGTGCCACCGGAGCCCGCATCCTGGCGACGCTGTTGCGCGAGATGGACCGACGGGAAGTCCGCTACGGACTCGAGACCATGTGCATCGGCGGCGGACAGGGACTTGCGGCGGTGTTCGAGCGAATCGGCTGATCACCGATCAGTACTGCAGTTGCGCCGCCAGTCGTACAGCCGAATTGGTCTCCCCGTAGCCCTCATAGCCACCCACTCGCTGGACCACCTCGAAGAACAGGTCGTCACCCACGGTTTCGGTGAAGAAGTGGAAGAACTCACCGCCGGTCCCGTCCGCGTCGTACAGGATCCCGAGGCGCTGCATCGCGTCCAACGTCTCGGAGCCGAGTCCGAATCGCGCGTCGAGATCGCGATAGTAGTTGGGCGAGATCCGCAGCGGGGTGAGGCCGCGTTCGGTCATCGCACTCGCAGCAGCGTAGATGTCCTCGCACCCGAACGCCACATGTCCGACGCCTCCGCGCCGGGCCGCGGGCAGAGGGTCCGAGTCCGACGGGCGGCCGGGAACCATGTTGAGCGAGAGTCGAATAGTGCCGTTGGCCGTGGCGAGGGTGAGTGCTCGGCTACGAACCAGGCCGATCGCGTCGACGACGTCCTGGCCCTCGTGCGGCACCATGCCGAATACCGAGCGCAGCAGCAACATCACGCCGTCCCAGCTCTCGGCAGGCACGGCGAGGGCGATGTGATCCACGTGCGAGACGCACGCCCGGTTCTCCTGCACCACCTTGGGTGCCAGGTCGAATGCCGATTGCCAGGCACCCGCACTGTGGCGGGTACGGAGGTCCAGCGACGTCGCACCGGTCACGGCCAGACGTACCACTGCGTCGGTGGCGTCGGCCACGCCGGGCATGGAGACGGTGGACGCGGTGACTCCCAGCGCACGAGCTCGAGTCAGCCACAGATCCGGCCGCTCGCTGCGAATCCCGATCTGGGCCAACGCCGGTAGGTGAGCCGGAACGCCGGGCGCGGTCCACAGCGTGTCCACCGTGGTGTCGACGGCGACCGCCAGCGGCCCCTGGGTGAACAGGCTGAGTCCGTGTTCGCTGTGTGCTGCGGTCAGATCGAAGCCGAGGTGTCGCAGTGTCGTACCCAGTTGCGCTGCCTTCGCAGGCCCTGCCGCGATTCGCAGGGAGACGACGTTCTCGATCGGACCGGGCGGTGGCGGCGCGAAGAGATCGTTACCGGCAGAGGGTGTTTCGACGTCGCGCACCTGCTCCTGGAGGTACAGCAGCGACCGATGCGCGTCGGATGCCGTGCGGCCGGTGTCGGAGTGACGGAAGACGTCGTTGAAGATTTCGAGCGACCACGGGCCGGAGTACCCGGAGGCAGCGACATCGGCACCGAACCGCGCCAGATCGAAGCTGCCCTGCCCGGGAAAGCACCGGTGGTGCCTGCTCCACTGCAGTACGTCCATCACCAGGTGCGGCGCGTCGGCCAGCTGGAGGAAGAAGATCTTCTCGCCGGGGATCTCTCGAATGCCTGCGGAATCGTCTCCGCGGGACAGGATGTGGAAGCTGTCGAGGCACGTTCCCAGTGCAGGATGATCGACCTGCCGGACGATGTCCCAGGCATGGCGGTAGGTGTTCACGTGGGCACCCCACGCCAACGCCTCGTACGCCAGTCGCATTCCGCGCCGATGCGCACGCTCGGCGAGGGTTGCCATCTGTTCGACCAGCAGGGCGTCGTCGCGGACGGCGCCGGCCAGCGGCGAGGAGCAGACCAACAGCAGATCGCACCCCAACTGTTCCATGACGTCGAATTTGTGCTCGGCGCGAACGAGGTTGCGGGCGAACTGTTCCGGATCGGCCGAGTCGGCGTCGCGAAAGGGCTGATAGAGGTCGAGGGTCAGACCGAGGTCGGCTGCCTTCTTCGCGATGTCCGCGGGAAGATCCGGAGAGCTGATCAAGTCCGGCTCGAACACCTCGAAGCCGTCGAACCCCGCATCGGCGATGGCACGCATCTTCTCGTCCAGCGAACCACTGAGCGATACCGTTGCCACCGATGTGGCGATGTGCGTCATGCGAGAACACCTGCGGCGGCGCGATCCTCCAGCGCGATCAACGCGCTCATGTGCGCGATCATTCGATCGGCGTCGGCGATGCGTCCGGTGAATATCTCGAATGCGTCGGCGGCCTGGAACACTGCCATTCCGGTTCCGCTGAGCGTTCGGCACCCGACTCGGGATGCGGCAGCGAGCAACTCGGTCTCGGCCGGTCGATACACGACCTCGGCAACCCACATCCGCGGATGCAGGAGTGCCTCGGGCACAGCAGATCCGGGGTGTTCGACCATTCCGATCGGGGTGGCGTGCACCAGGCCGGTTGCGGTGTCGAGGACGGCGGCGAGCCGGTCGAGGCCTGCCGAGACAATGTCGACGTCCGGGAACATCACCGACAGGGAATCTCGGAGTTTTCGAGCCCGAAACGGATCGGCATCGACGAGAGTGAGCCTGCCTGCGCCGCGTCGGGCCATCGCGTAGGCAACGGCCGCCCCTGCTCCCCCGGCACCGAGTTGCACCACGTCACCGATGTCGGCACCGGGCAATCCGCGGCCGAAGTTGCGGTCGAATCCGGACCAGTCGGTGTTGTGGCCGACGGCACGGCCGTCGGCGAACAAGACGGTATTGACGGCTCCGAGTCGGGCGGCGTCCTCGGAGAGCCCGTCGAGAGTGGAGATGACGCGCTGCTTGCACGGGTGCGTGATGTTGAGTCCTCGAAATCCGAGGTCCGCGGCGGTCGAGACGAGACGGGGCAGATCTTCGACGGTCAGTCCACGGCTGTCCAGATCGATGATCCGGTACTGGTAGGTCAGCCCGTGCTCGGCACCCTCCCGTTCGTGCATCGCGGGAGTGAGCGACTTGCCGATGCCCGTCCCGATCAGTCCGCAGAGCAGGGATTCCGGCATGTCGATCTCCTCGGGCCTAATGTACGAATTGGTGAATTAGCTCGACGGTACTACGCCTCCGCCTCGCGCCCAACCCTTTTGCCGCAATCGGTGCCGATAGAGTTGATCCATGGCTCCGCGCGCAACCGACACGTCCGACGACAGCAGTGGACCCACCGTCAAGCGTCGACGCAACAGCGACCTGACCCGGCACAACATCCTCGAGGTGGCCACCGAGGAGTTCGCGGACAAGGGCTTCGCCGGGGCGCGCATCGACGAGATCGCCGAGCGCACGCATACGACGAAGCGGATGCTGTACTACTACTTCACCGACAAGGAAGGCCTGTACAAGGCCGTACTCGAACGGTCGTACCTGCGCATTCGCGAGCGTGAACGAGACGTCGACGTCGAGGGCCTGGGGCCGGTCGAAGCCATTCGGGCCATCGCCTCTCTGACGTTCGACCATCACGAGGAGAATCCCGACTTCATCCGTCTGGTCTCCACCGAGAACATCCTCCGCGGCGAACACATCTCCAGATCCGAGGCCTTGAGCAACCTCGGCAATCCCGCTGCGGAACTGCTGTCGAGCATCCTCGAGCGTGGACAGGCCGACGGGGTCTTCCGCACGGACGTCGATGCCCTCGACGTGCACATGACGATCAGCAGCTTCTGTGTGTTCCGTCTGTCGAACCGGTACACCTTCGAGGCCCTCTTCGGCCGCGACCTCACCGATCCCCGGCATCGAGAGCGCCTGCGCGCAATGCTCGGCGACATGATCATCGCGTTCCTGACCTCGCCTTCTCGCTGATTTTCGCGTTTGCGCGGTAGGTCTCGTCACTTCGGGGGTTGACACGTGGCATGGATCACGTTCAGTATTCAGGGGCACCCGGTGTTAACCATTTAGTACATTAGCGGTCCGATCGCCGAGAATGCGTCGTCGACCAGCGCCCGAGCTCCCCCGCCTCACGAAGAGAGACACGAGAACGATGGATTCGCACACCCCTGGCTCCCACCCGACGCCGCTTCGCCCCGGGGCGAACCCGCGCAAAGCGGCGACCGCCGCATGGGTCGGCAGCGCCCTCGAGTACTACGACTTCTTCATCTACGGCACCGCAGCCGCTCTCGTCTTCGGCCGCGTGTTCTTCCCGGGCTCCAACCCGGCGACCGGAACCCTGCTGGCCCTGGCCACCTTCGGCGTCGGATACCTCGCACGTCCGCTCGGCGCACTGGTCCTCGGCCACATCGGTGATCGCTACGGACGCAAGAAGGTCATGGTCGCCACCGTCCTGCTGATGGGTATCGCGACCCTCGGCGTCGGCGTCCTGCCCTCGTACGAATCCATCGGCATCGCCGCGCCCATCATCCTGGTGCTGCTTCGCCTGTGCCAGGGATTCTCGGCCGGCGGTGAGCAAGCCGGAGCCAACTCGATGACGCTCGAACACGCCCCGGACGACAGGCGCGCGTTCTTCACCAGCTTCACCCTCAGCGGCACCCAGGGCGGACAGATTCTCGCCACCGCAGTGTTCCTGCCCGTCGCCATGCTCCCCGAGGAAGCACTGCTCAGCTGGGGTTGGCGGATCCCGTTCTTCCTCAGCGCTTTCGTCGTCGTCGCCGCCTTCGTCATCCGCCGCTCGCTCGACGAGACCCCGGTCTTCGAGGAAGAAGTGGCGTCCACCGAACCGCAGCGCCTGCCCGTCGCCGAATTGCTCAGCAACCATCGCTCGGCCGTTCTTCGCGTGATGCTCGCCGCGGTCATCGCCTCCGTCAGCACCATCTTCACCGTCTACGCGCTGTCGTACGCCGTCAACACCGTCGGCCTCGAGCGCACCCCGATGCTGTGGGTGGGCGTTCTCGCCAACGTCGTCGCCCTCTTCGCATTGCCATTCTTCGGTGCCCTGTCGGATCGCATCGGCCGCAAGCCGGTGTTCCTGTTCGGCTCCATCGGCTGCGCGATCCTGATGTTCGGCTACCTGTGGTCGATCTCGAGCGGCAACTACGTCCTGATCTTCGTCTTCGGCATCGTGATGTTCGGCTTCGTGCACAGCGCCACCGGCGGCGTCTGGCCCTCGTTCTACGGTGAGATGTTTCCGGCCCGGGTTCGCCTGACCGGAACCGCACTGGGAACCCAGATCGGCTTCGCCATCGCAGGATTCGCGCCGACCATCGCAGGAGCGATCGCCGGAGCCGAGGTGGGCGCGTGGCTACCCGTCGCGATCGTCACCGCGGTCTTCTGCACCATCAACGTCGTCATCGTCGCCACGTCGAAGGAGACCTTCCGTACCCCCACCGACGAGCTCGGTCTTCGGACTCGCACCACCGACAGCGCACGCGCCGCGTCGGTCTGATCGAGATCGTGATCGACGCACTTCGACCTGCAGCGGCGGGCACCTGGACGGTGCTCGCCCTGCAGTATGCCACTCGAACGGCATTGCGCAGCACTCTCTTTCACCAACGCGACGAGCGCAGCACCGAAAGCCAGACGGTGGCCTACTACGTGTGGCTCGCTGTCTCGAAGACCCGCACGGTGTTGATCGACGCCGGAATGTCCCGGTCCACAGCCGAATCGAAGGACGGGCTCGACTATCACGGGTCACCCATCGAACTGCTCGGCGAACTGGGGCTGACACCGGATCACATCGACACCTGCATCCTGACCCACCTGCACTACGACCACACCGGGGTCGTCGCGGAACTCCCGTCTGCGCGATACGTGGTGCAGCGCAAAGAACTCGAATACTGGACCGGGCCGTGGGCCGCCCGCATCACCCGAGAACGGTGGCTGCACTCGCAGGCCGACACCGAACACATCCGAACCGCCGATCGCGGCACCCGGCTCGACCTCGTCGACGGCGATATCGACCTGTTCCCAGGGCTGTCGGTACACGCCGTCGGCGGACACACCGCAGGCATGCAAGTGGTCAGAGTGCACACCGACCGCGGCCCGGTGGTGTTGGCCTCGGACGCCAGTCATTTCTACGAGAACATCGAGGACGACAGCCCGTTCGCGATCCTGCACGCGCTGCCGGACATGTACGGGGCCTTCGATCGAATCCGTGAGCTCGCCGCCGGCACCGGCATTTTCGTACCCGGCCACGACCCGCTGGTATCGAGCCGATTTCCCGCCGTGACCGCCGCCCCCGGTGCGCACGCCGTGATCATCGGCTGACCACGACGAGAACGAAAAATCCCCGACCTCGCGGATGAGGTCGGGGATTCGTCGTTGTCCAGCAAATCGATCGGCCGTATCAGGCGGACTTGTCGCGGCGCTCCGGACGCTCGGGCTTGCGCGGCACGATGGTCGGCAGCACGTTGTCGTTCACCGTCTCGGCAGTCACGACGACCTTCTCGACGTCGTCGCGGCTCGGGATGTCGTACATCACCGGCAGCAGAACTTCCTCCATGATGGCGCGCAGTCCACGGGCACCGGTTCCACGGAGAATCGCCTGGTCGGCAATTGCTTCGAGGGCCTCGGTGGTGAACTCGAGCTCGACGCCGTCCATGTCGAACAGGCGTCGGTACTGCTTGACCAGCGCGTTCTTCGGCTCCGACAGAATCGTCACGAGCGATTCCTTGTCCAGATTCGTCACCGACGCGATCATCGGCAGTCGACCGATGAACTCGGGGATCAGACCGAACTTGATCAGATCCTCGGGCATGACCTCGGCGAAGTGATCCTGGGTGTCGATCTCGGCCTTGGAGCGAACCTCGGCTCCGAAGCCGAGCCCGCGCTTGCCGACCCGATCGGACACGATCTTCTCCAGTCCGGCGAACGCACCGGCCACGATGAAGAGCACGTTGGTGGTGTCGATCTGGATGAACTCCTGATGCGGATGCTTGCGACCGCCCTGCGGCGGCACGCTGGCCTGTGTTCCTTCCAGGATCTTGAGCAGCGCCTGCTGCACGCCTTCGCCGGACACGTCGCGCGTGATCGACGGGTTCTCGCTCTTGCGAGCGATCTTGTCGACCTCGTCGATGTAGATGATGCCGGTCTCGGCGCGCTTGACGTCGTAGTCCGCGGCCTGGATCAATTTGAGCAGGATGTTCTCGACATCCTCGCCCACGTATCCGGCCTCGGTGAGGGCGGTGGCGTCGGCGATGGCGAACGGCACGTTGAGCATCTTCGCCAGGGTCTGCGCGAGGTACGTCTTTCCGCACCCCGTCGGTCCGAGCATCAGGATGTTCGACTTCGCCAGTTCGACCGATTCACCGCGCACGTCGCGCGCCTTGTCACCGGCCTGGATGCGCTTGTAGTGGTTGTAGACCGCAACGGCCAACGTGCGCTTGGCAGCGTCCTGACCGATCACGTAGTTCTCGAGAAAGTCCTTGATCTCGGAGGGCTTGGGGAGGTCGTCGAGCTTGACTTCGCTCGACTCGGCCAACTCCTCTTCGATGATCTCGTTGCACAGGTCGATGCACTCGTCGCAGATGTACACCCCTGGTCCAGCGATGAGCTTCTTGACCTGCTTCTGGCTCTTGCCGCAGAAGGAGCACTTCAGCAGATCGCCACCGTCACCGATGCGTGCCATTCGGAGGTTCCTACTTCCTTGTCCGCGTACGACCCACGCCGACCGGGTGTGGCCGAAACCTTCGTGGGCTACTTCTCGGTCTGTCGTCATGCCGACTTCGGTCGACCGAGTTCTTGGATGCGACGGTACCCGTGTTCGCCGAACATGGGCGGGTTGTTTCCGGTGATTCGCCACCCGATTTCACCGATTGCGCCATTCGGGTCGCCGATCGCGACCGCCGGGTGGAGTTCTGCACTCACACCCGGCGTCGGATTCTTCTGCCGGACCTACACGGTCCGACCGGTGGTAGTCGCTCTGCTACTTCTGGGCAGAGAGCTTGCGGTACTCGAACACGGTGTCGATGATCCCGTAGTCCTTGGCCTGTTCCGCGGTGAGGATCTTGTCGCGATCGGTGTCCTTGCGGATGACGTCGGGATCCTTGCCGGTGTGGCGGCCGAGGGTGGTCTCCATGAGTCGACGCATGCGCTCGATCTCGGCGGCCTGGATCTCCAGGTCGGACACCTGGCCCTGAATTCCACCGCTCGACGGCTGATGAATCAGCACGCGTGCGTTGGGCAGTGCTGCACGCTTACCGGGAGTGCCGGCGGCGAGCAGGACGGCCGCGGCAGACGCAGCCTGGCCGAGGCAGACGGTCGCGACATCGGCACGGACGTACTGCATCGTGTCGTAGATCGCCATCAGCGAAGTGAACGATCCACCGGGCGAGTTGATGTACATCGTGATGTCTCGATCGGGATCGAGGCCCTCGAGCACCAGCAGCTGCGCCATGACGTCGTTGGCGGACGCGTCGTCGACCTGGACGCCGAGGAAGATGATGCGCTCCTCGAACAGCTTGTTGTACGGGTTCGATTCCTTCACGCCGTAGCTGGAGTGCTCGACGAAGGAGGGCAGGATGTATCGGGAGGACGGCAGCTGATTGGGGTCGAACAGGTTTGTCATCGTTTCTCCAAGATGTAAGTGATCGAGGGTCGCCGGGAGCGGCCGAATTACTCGCCGATTCCGCCGGCCTGCCGCGCACGGCTGACGACGTGATCCACGAACCCGTATTCCTTGGCGGCCTGCGCCGTGAACCAGCGGTCACGATCGGAGTCTTCGGTGATCTGCTCGACGGTCTGACCCGTGTGCAGGGCGATCAGCTCTGCCATCTCGCGCTTGGTGTGCGCGAACTGCTCGGCCATGATGGCGATGTCGGAGGCGCTGCCGCCGATACCGGCCGAGGGCTGGTGCATCATGATGCGCGCGTGCGGCAGGGCGTAGCGCTTGCCCTTGGCACCGGCCGAGAGCAGGAACTGACCCATCGAGGCCGCCAGACCCATTCCGTAGGTCGCGATGTCGCACTCGGCGAATTCCATCGTGTCGAAAATGGCCATACCCGCGGTGACCGAGCCACCGGGCGAGTTGATGTACAGCGCGATGTCGCGAGTGGGGTCCTCGGCCGAAAGCAGCAGGATCTGAGCGCACAACTTGTTGGCGATGTCGTCGTCGACCTGGGTACCGAGGAAAATGATGCGGTTTTGAAGCAGACGCTCGTACACGGAGTCGCTGAGATTCAGCCCTGCTGCAGCCGAAGTCATGACGGGACTCTGCTGGTGCGAAGCCGCCGGATTCTGAACAGTCACGGTACCTGCCTTTTCCATAACAAATCGTTGGTTCCTGACACAGACACTAACGAAAGACGGCGGCTCCGGAGTCCCGGAACCGCCGTCGTTCGCTGTGAGCGTTACTTCTCTTGTTCGCCCTCGGAAGAATCTGCTGCTTCGACCTCGTCGGGAGCATCGGCGGGGCTGCCGAACAGCTCTGCGGTGTCGACGGTCGCGCCGGTGGTGTCGGTCACGTTGACGCGCTCGACGACCGAAGCCAGCGCCTTACCGCGCTTGACATCGGCGAACACGGCACCGAGCTGGTTGGCCTGCTGCACCTGCTGAATGAACTGCTCGGGCGGCATACCGTAGCGCTGCGCCTGGAAGATGATCCGCTCGGTGAGCTCTTCCTGCCCGACCTGCGTGTTCTCGGCCTCGGCGATCGCATCGAGAAGGAGCTGGGTACGCACCGACTTCTCGGCACCTTCCTTGACGTCCTTGTCGAATTCCTCGCGACTCGAACCCTGCGACTCGAGCAGCTCGGCCAATGCTTCCTCGTTGTGGTCGAGGCCGTGGATGGCCTCGTGCACCTGGGAATCGACCTCGGCCTTGACGACGGCCTCAGGAGCCGGAATCTCGAGCGTGTCGAGCAGGGTCTCGAGCACCTTGTCGCGGATCTGACCGGCCTGCTCGACCTTCGCGACTCGCTCGACGCGCGTCTTCAGGTCGGCGAGCAGTTCGTCGAACGTGTCGAACTCGCTGGCCAGCTGGGCGAACTCGTCGTCGGCCTCGGGCAGCTCGCGTTCCTTGACGGACACGACCTTGACCGTGACGACGGCTTCCTTGCCTGCGTACTCACCGGCGACCAGGGTCGAGGTGAACTCCTTCGACTCGTCTGCCGAGACGCCGATGATCGCGTCATCGAGTCCGTCGATGAGCTGGCCGGAGCCGACCTCGTGGGACAGTCCGCTCGCGGTTGCCTCTTCGACGTTCTCGCCGTCGACGGTGGCCGAGAGATCGATCGAGACGAAGTCGCCCGACTGGACGGGACGATCGACACCGGTCAGGGTGCCGAAACGCTGGCGCAGCGACTGCAGCTGCTCGTCGACGGCCTCGTCCTTGATCTCGAGCGGATCGACGACGACGCTGATGGTCGAGTAGTCGGGCAGATCGATCTCGGGACGAACGTCGACCTCGGCGGTGAACGTGAGCTCGGTGCCGTCCTCGATCTTGGTGATCTCGATCTCGGGCTGGCCGATGACCTTGACCTTCTCGTTGGTCACGGCCTCGGAGTAACGGGCGGGAAGAGCGTCGTTGACGACCTGCTCGAGAACTGCCCCGCGGCCGACGCGCGCTTCGAGCAACTTGGCCGGAGCCTTGCCGGGACGGAAGCCGGGGAGGCGGATCTGCTGAGCCAAAGCCTTGTACGCGCGGTCGAAATCAGGCTTGAGCTCCTCGAAGGGCACCTCAACGTTGATACGGACTCGCGTCGGGCTCAGCTGCTCGACGGTGCTCTTCACGGAACATGCTCCTTTGGGTAATTCTTGCTTGCTGGTGGTGCTTACGGTGCTGGCTTGCGGTCTTACCTCGCTCGCCGCGAACACGGCGAACCGTGCCTGCGGCCCTCATTTGTCGGGGTGACAGGAATTGAACCTGCGACCCTCCGCTCCCAAAGCGGATGCGCTACCAAGCTGCGCCACACCCCGTCGTACCCACACCATTGAACAGCAACCGATAGTAGCCCCCTATGGGCGCCCCACCGATGACGTTCGGCGGAACCGGTCGCGGCGGGCCGGTTTGGAATCCTGCGTCGGCGTTGGGTACAGTCTTGAAACGCAGGCGACGGAACTGGCGATCCCACGACTGTTGTTTGCACGCCGATGTAGCTCAATGGTAGAGCCCCTGTCTTCCAAACAGGCTACGCGAGTTCGATTCTCGTCATCGGCTCCATCGAGAAGCCCCGCACTGTCAGTGCGGGGCTTTTTCGTGTCCGCGTACTCTGGACGGTGTCCGAATTGTCCGTAGAACCGGGCATGCACCGTCGGCGGAAGGCCCGCAGTGGAAATAATCCTGATCGTCATCGTCGTCGCCGCAGTGGCCCTGTTGGTCCTGCGCAGCAAGAAGAACTCGGCTGCGGCCGCCGAAACCGCGCTGGCCGACGCCAAGGCCGACGCCCGCCAGTCGATCGAACGCCTCGGCGGTCAGGTCTACAACCTGATCGGCACCGACACACCGTCCAAGCAGGCCCTGGCCGATGCATCCGAACGCAACATCGCTGCCGGTTCGCAGATCGACCAGGCCACCACCCCCGAACAAGCCAGACTGGCCAAGCAGACCGCGCTCGAGGGCCTCTATTACATCCGCGCCGCACGACTGGCCATGGGCATGGATCCCGGCCCGGAGGTGCAGGGCATCGACGGCCAACAGCAGGCAGGTCGCGTCACCGAAGAACGCAAGGTCGACTTCGAGGGCCGTGAGATCGCAGCATCACCGGATCCGTCCGATCGCACCCCCAACTACTACCCGGGTGGCCGTGTCGCGGGCCGTCCGGTGCCCGCGGGCTGGTACTCCGAGCCGTGGTGGCGTCCCGCCCTGGTCGCCGGTGCGTGGGGAATGGGATCGATGTTCCTGTTCTCGGCGATGTTCTCCGGCATGGCCGGCGTTCCGGCCGAGACCGCGGCCGGCGGCGAGACGGGAGCCGACGGTTCGGACGGCGGTAGCGGCGACGATTACAGCGGGGGCGGGGACGACTACAGCGGGGGCGGGGACGACATCGGCGGCGGCTTGGGCGATTTCGGCTTCTGAATCGCTCAGGTCGCCTGACAGACCGGGCACCAGAACAGATTTCGCGCCTGCATCACCGAGTGCAGGATGTCGGCACCGCACACCCGGCAGGGATATCCCTGCCTGCGGTAGACGTACGAGCGCGGTCGCCGCGCACCGTAGGTGTCGCCGTGATCGTCCTCGGGCCGGATGGTGATGATGCGACCGCGTCGAACACCGATCTTCATCAGTTCCACGAGGTCGAGCCAGATCGCGTCCCATTCTGCTCGATCGAGGTCCTTGCCCGGTCGCATCGGGTTGATCTCGTGCCGGAACAGAATTTCGGCGCGGTAGACGTTTCCGACGCCGGCGAGCACCTTCTGATCCATCAGCAAGGTTCCGATTGCCGTGCGCGACTTGGAGATTCGCGCCCAAGCCCCGTCCGGGTCCGCGTCCTTACGCAGGGGGTCCGGGCCCAAGCGCGCCACCAGGGCGTCGACCTGCTCCTCGGTGTAGATCTCGCAGGCCGTGGGTCCGCGCAGGTCGGTTCCGTACTTCTCCCCCACCATGCGCAACCGCACGGCACCCACCGGATCGTTCAGCGGCACGGACTGTTCGGTGAACTTCCCGTACAGGCCGAGGTGGATGTGCACGATCAGATCCGACTCGTATCGGTGCAGCAGATGCTTGCCCCAGGCCTCGGCCTTCTCCAGTACGAGACCGTCGATCAGCGCGGCACCTGAGGTGAAGCGCCCCTGCGGACTGCTCGCCTCGACCGGTGCCCCGCCGAACCGACGTTGATGCAACCGAGCCAGTCGGTGCAGAGTGTGCCCCTCGGGCACCTACTCGGGCTTTCCCGGCACGACGGGTGCCTCGCCGCTGCGTTCGTACTCGGACAGGATGTCGACGCGGCGCTGGTGGCGCTCCTCGCCCGAGAACGGAGTGCCGAGGAAGGCGTCGACGATGGCGAGGGCCTCGGGAAGGGTGTGCATGCGGCCACCGATGCCGATGAGCTGAGCGTCGTTGTGCTCGCGGGCCAGCTTGGCGGTCTCGACGCTCCACGCCAGCGCGCAGCGAGCGCCCGGCACCTTGTTGGCAGCGATCTGCTCACCGTTTCCGGAACCGCCGAGCACCAGGCCGCGGCTACCCGGGTCGGCGACGACGCGACGTGCTGCGTCGATGCAGAATGCCGGGTAGTCGTCGACGGGGTCGTAGTCGAAGGCACCGCAGTCGACGGGCTCGTGCCCGGTCGCCGTCAGGTGTTCGATGATCTGATTCTTGAACTCGAGGCCGGCGTGGTCGGCACCCAGGTATACGCGCATGCCTAGAGTCTGACAGGTGAACTCCGAAGCCGAGAAATTCGCCGGTGTGGACGGCGCGAAAGGCGCGTGGGTGGTCGCGGTTCTGGCCGAGACGACGTTGACGTGGACCGCGTGCGCGTCGGTGACGGAGGTGCTCGAGGTGACACGGGACTGCGCTCGGGTGGGCGTCGACATGCCGCTGTCGTTGCCCGAGCACGGCTATCGCGTCAGCGAACTGGAGGCGAAGACGTTTCTCGGTACGGCGCGCAGCTCCATCTTCCACACGCCGGTCGCAGGCGTGCTCGACGCCGAGTCGTATCCCGAAGCGTGTGCGGTTTCTCGGCAGCTCACCGGCAAAGCGATCAGCAAGCAGACGTGGCACATCCTGCCGTCCGTGAAGGCGTGGCGGGATGCGGACGTCGATCGGGACAGGTACATCGAGGTACATCCCGAATGCTCGTTCCGGGCCATGTCCCCGGCGACGGTCTTCTCGTCGAAGAAGACCGGCCGCGGTGTCGGACAACGACTGGCCTCGATGATGCGATGGAGCGAACACGTCGATCTGGCGGATCTACCGCCCGGACCCGCCGTCGACGACTTCCTCGACGCGGCCGCAGCGGCGTGGTCGGCGCGACGCTTCCACCTGGGCGAGCACCTGACGTTCGGTACCGAGGACGGCTCGGATCGAATCGTGGCCTAGCACCCCCTCGTGCGTGAAAGCTCTACTCCTGCTACGAGCTTCCACGCACGAGGGGAAGCGCGATCAGTCGAACTGCGGGTCCTCGTTGCGGCTGCGCTTGAGCTCGAAGAAGTGCGGGTACGACGCGAAGATCACCGATGCGTCCCACAGTTTGCCTGCCTTTTCGCCACGTGGGATTCGGGAGAGCACAGGGCCGAAGAAGGCCACGCCGTTGACGTGGATGGTCGGGGTGCCGACATCGGGTCCGACCTTGTCCATGCCTGCGTGATGGCTGGTCCGCAGGTCCTCGTCGTGGTCGGTGTTCTCGGCTGCCTTCGCCAGGTCACCGGGCAGGTCCAGTTCCGCCAACGACTCCGCGATGACGACGTCGAAATCCTTGTTGCCCTCGTTGTGAATTCGCGTTCCCATGGCCGCGTACAGCGGGTCGAGGATCTCGTCACCCTTCAGCTTGGCTGCGGCGATCGCAACGCGGACCGGCCCCCAGGCCTTCTTCATCATCGCGGCGTACTCCTCGGGCAGATCGCGGCCCTCGTTGAGCACTGCCAGGCTCATGACGTGGAAGTTCACATCGATGTCTCGCACCTGCTGCACTTCGAGAATCCACCGCGAGGTGATCCAACACCACGGGCACAGCGGGTCGAACCAAAAATCCGCAGTGTCTTTCTGTCCTGAACCGGCCACTGTCCTACTCCTTGGAAGTCGAGGTCATCGTGTCTTCATTGCGTAACAACCGCACACCGCGCAGACATTCCGCACGGCCCGTCGGCCAGCGCGCGGTACGCGTGACGTGATGGGATGGACGGCACTACCCATAACTACACGAAGAGGTGTCGACTGAAGTGGTTGCTCCCAACCTGACGCGTGACCAAGCCTCCGAGCGTTCGGCGATCATCGGGGAAACGAAGTACGCGATCGTTCTCGATCTCACCGACGGCGAGGGCAATCCGGGCGAGAAGACCTTCCGCTCGCTCACCACCATCACGTTCGCGGCAACCGCCGGGGCGTCGACTTTCGTGGACATCATCGCGAGCAAAATCCGCTCCGCGACGCTCAACGGCACCGGTATCGATACCGCGAACTACGACGAGTCGACGGGCCTCGCGCTCGAGAATCTGGCCGAGCACAACGAGCTCGTCATCGACGCCGATTGCCTCTATTCGCACACCGGAGAGGGCCTGCACCGCTTCGTCGACCCGTCCGACGATTCGGTCTACCTGTACTCGCAGTTCGAGACCGCCGATGCCAAGCGCATGTTCGCCTGCTTCGATCAGCCCGATCTCAAGGCCACCTTCGATGTGAAGGTCACCGCGCCGGAGAGCTGGGCCGTCATCTCCAATGCCGCGCACGCCGCCGAGCCTGCAGCGGGCGAGCACGTGTTCGACACGACCCCGTCGATGAGCACCTACCTCGTCGCGCTGATCGCCGGGCCGTACGCGGAGTGGACCGACTCGTACACCGACGACCACGGCACCATTCCCCTCGGAATCTATTGCCGCGCATCACTTGCCGAGCACATGGACGCGGAACGCCTGTTCACCGAGACCAAGCAGGGCTTCGGTTTCTACCACGAGAACTTCGGCACTCCCTATGCCTTCGGAAAGTACGACCAGCTGTTCGTGCCCGAGTTCAATGCCGGCGCGATGGAGAATGCCGGTGCCGTCACGTACCTCGAGGACTACGTCTTCCGGTCCAAGGTGACACGCGCCTCGTACGAGCGTCGCGCCGAGACCGTGCTGCACGAGATGGCACACATGTGGTTCGGCGACCTGGTGACCATGACGTGGTGGGACGATCTGTGGCTCAACGAGTCGTTCGCGACGTTCGCTTCGGTGCTGTGCCAATCCGAGGCAACCGAGTACACCAACGCGTGGACCACCTTCGCCAACGTCGAGAAGGCCTGGGCGTACCGCCAGGACCAGCTGCCGTCGACGCATCCCATCGCCGCCGACATTCCCGATCTCGCGGCCGTGGAGGTCAACTTCGACGGCATCACCTACGCCAAGGGCGCGAGTGTGCTCAAGCAACTGGTGGCGTACGTCGGTAAGGAGGACTTCCTCGCCGGCTTGCGTGCGTACTTCGTCGATCACGCCTTCGGCAACGCCACGTTCTCGGATCTTCTTGCAGCACTGGAGAAGTCGTCGGGACGCGATCTGTCCGATTGGGGCGCCCAGTGGCTGCGCACCACCGGCCTGAACACCCTGAGTCCGGACTTCGACGTCGACGCCGACGGCAAGTTCACCCGCTTCTCGGTGCTGCAGACCGGTGCGGCCCCGGGTGCAGGCGAGCATCGCGTACACCGCATCGCGGTCGGCATCTACGACGACGTCGACGGCAAGCTGGTGCGCACCGACCGCGTCGAACTCGACCTCGATGCTGCCGAGTCGACGACTGTCGACGCGCTGGTGGGTGTCTCGCGTGGCAAGCTCGTTCTGGTCAACGACGACGACCTGACGTACTGCGCGGTGCGTCTCGACCCGGATTCACTCGATGTCCTGCTTTCCCGAATCGGCGACATCGCCGAACCACTCCCCCGCACCCTTGCGTGGTCGGCGGCCTGGGAAATGACTCGGTCCGCCGAGATGAAGGCGCGAGACTTCGTTGCCCTCGTCCAGCGCGGAATCGACGGTGAAACGGAAGTGGGTGTGGTGCAACGTCTTCTGCTTCAAGCGCAGACCGCCATCACCAGCTACGCCGATCCTGCGTGGGCAGCCGAACACGGTACCCCCGAGTTCGCCGATGCTCTGCTCGAGCTGGCGCGTGGCGCCGAAGCAGGCTCGGATCACCAGCTGGCCTTCGTCAACGCCCTCACCGGCATCGAACTCGGCGATCGCCACATCGAGGTGCTGCGCGCATTGCTCGACGGTGACGTCGACGGTCAGTCCCTGTCCGGTCTGGGAGTCGACACCGATCTGCGGTGGCGCATCGTCACGGCCCTGGCCGGTGCCGGGGCCATCGACGCGGATGGACTGGAATCGCCGGTCATCGACGCCGAGGCGGGCAAGGACAACACCGCTGCCGGGGCTCGATCGGCTGCGGCGGCACGTGCTGCACGCCCGAGCGCGGAGGTCAAGGAACAGGCGTGGACCACGGTGGTCGACGACGACGCGGTGCCGAACATCACCGCTCGCTCGATCATCGGCGGCTTCGCCGGCCCCGGTCAGGGCGAGCTGCTCGAACCGTACGTCGCTCGCTACTTCGACGCCATCGAAGGTGTGTGGTCTCGTCGATCCAGCGAGGTCGCGCAGACCGTGGTGATCGGGCTCTATCCGTCCTGGTCGATCAGTGAGCAGTCACTGGCGGCCGCGGACGAGTTCCTGGACGGTGATCTGCCGCCCGCCCTTCGGCGATTGGTGATCGAGGGACGGGCCGGCGTCGTCCGGGCTCTCGCTGCGCGGGAGTTCGACGCGAGCTGATCTGGACGGCACAGACGACGAGGGCCGGTTGCCCACCGCGAGGTGGACAACCGGCCCTCGTCGTGGAAGCGCGGTCTGGAGGTGGAGAGTTACGGGCTGAGGATGGACGCGGTCATCACCCGGACGGCAGTGACCAGACCGTCGATGAGATTGCCGTCGCGGAACGGACCGAGCGCGGCGGTGACACCCAACTGTGCAACCCGGTCGGTCGCACGGTTGGACACTCGCCTGCCGGTGCGGATCTCGAGAGCATGCCGATTGGGGTCGACGGCGACCAGGACCGAACGGATGGCATCGGGTGTGCCGGGGAACACCGAATCCGCACCCGCAGCGGGATCTACGCCGAGATCACCGATGTAGACGTTGAACCGGATCTTGGTCTGTCGAATCGCCTGCGTGAGTGCATCGTCGAGTGCAACCAGGTCCTGCGTCGCGAACGGCAGGTGCTCGGGGTTGGTCGTCCCGAATTCGTGAGCAGCCGAGATGCGGCCGCTCGCGGTGAGGGCTGCACCGACGGGCAGGTCTTCTTCTCTGACGTCACTGCGGACGAGTTCACCACTTGCCACTTGCGGAACCTCCGATCGAGTCGGCTGTGTCGGCACCGTGCGAACCGTGACCTCCGAAAGGAGTCACCTCGTCCGTAGCAGTCCACAGCAATGGCTCGCGCGTCCACTCGTCCGTCAGTCGGTAGGGCGGAACGTCCATACCGGGCTGCTTGTCGGTCAAGTAGGACAACGCGCCGAGGAGTCCGATCACCGCAACCGGAATCACCCCGAATATCAGCGTGGTCTCAAAAATGCTCACAGGGTGTGACGTTAGTCGACAATTGCGCGTCGGACCACGTCGGGGCCGGTGTTGTGACCGAAAAGTGCAGGCGTACCCGCGTCAGGCAGCGCCCTCACCGAGGTACGCGAGCCAACTGGGATCCAGCTCCTTCGTCGTCGCCAACAGTCGCCAGTGCGGACCCTTCGGCGGCACCAACTGGGCGCGCAACGTCCAGCCGATCTCACTGAGCAGTTTGTCCGCCTTGCGATGGTTGCACGAGGCGCAGCAGGCGACACAGTTCTCCCACGAGTGGCCACCTCCGCGGCTACGCGGAACCACGTGGTCGACGGTCTCGGCCTTGCTTCCGCAGTATGCGCACCGGAACCGATCGCGGTGCATCAGCGCCTGTCGGGTCATGGGTACCCGGGCTCGATACGGAACACGGACGAACGTCCGCAGTCTGATCACCGACGGCACCTGCACCGAGCGGTCGGCCGACCGGATGAACGGCCCCTCCGGATCGTCGTGCACCACGTCGGCCTTCCCACAAACGAGAAGAACCACCGCCCGGCGCATCGGAAGCGCGGTCAGTGGTTCGAAGGTGGCGTTGAGGAGCAGCACACGGCGCTTGACCCACGCCGGTACGGCGTCGTCGCCTGTAGCACTGTGGGCCGTCGGCACCACACGCAGCGGAGAAGCCCCCGAGGCCGTCTCACGCTGGTCGTGCGTGGTGCGGCCCTCAGTGGGCGGGAGTTGTCGATGGCGGTGTTGCGAGTTCTTCATGCGTTGCTCCAGAAACAGTCGGCGCCCGCGCATGGCTTGCGTGGAACACGAGTCACAGTGGAACACGAATGCACCCTCCTCGCACAGCCTTTTTCCCGGCATTTTCTGTTGCCGATCGGTGAACATCTCGCATCCTCGCGTTCACGAACGACGAACGACGGCTCCATGCGCTGCGTGACTGGCAAGATTTCTGCGTCTCCGTAGACTTTTCGGGTGTCTGTATCAACCTTCCTGTCCGCATCGTCCCTCTCCGAACCGTCGCTGTTGCGAGATCTCGACACCCGAGCGTTCGAGCTGACGGAGACCGGACGCGACTGGTTGGTCGATCGTCCGCTGCAGGCTCTCGGCTATCTGGCCCTCGCCATCGTGCTGCGCCTCGTCCTGCACAAACTGATCGACCGATTCACCCGCAACAACGTCGGGAAGTCTCCGACGCTGCTGCGTCCGCTGCGCGAGCGTTCGTCGAGCACCGTCAAGGGCGCGATTCTCAACGAGCGGCGCAAACAGCGTGCCAACACGATCGGCTCGGTGCTCAAGTCCGCCGTCTCGGTCATGATTCTCACGTGGTTCGTGCTGTCGGTGCTCGACGTCGTGGGGGTCAACGTCGCTCCGTTCATCGCCTCGGCCGGGATCGTCGGCGTCGCCCTCGGCTTCGGTGCGCAGAACCTGGTCCGAGACTTTCTCTCGGGTATCTTCATGCTCCTCGAGGACCAGTACGGAGTGGGCGACGTCGTCGACCTCGGTGAAGCGACCGGCACGGTCGAGAGCGTCGGGCTACGCGTCACGACGATCAGGGACGTCAACGGCACCGTGTGGTACTGCCGCAACGGCGAGGTGCTGCGCGTGGGCAACATGAGTCAGGGCTTCGCGGTCGCCGTGTTGGATCTGCCCGTGTCCCACACGGCCAACATCGACGAGGCCCGCGCAGTCGCCGAACGCACCACGCTGGCGGTGGTGGAATCGAAGGACTTCGCCGATGACATCCTCGAACCGCCCGAGATGCTCGGTGTCAACGCGGTCAGCGCCGACACCGTCACCATCCGCATCACGATCAAGACCCGCCCCGGACGCCAGTGGGCCGTACAGCGCAGACTGCACCAGGAGATCCTCCAGGCGTTCGACGATGCCGACATCAAGGCACCGTACGCACTGGGTCGCCCGGGTGGGGTCGTGGCCGAGCGAGGCAGCTGAGGGACAATGGACGTGACCGACGCCGACCAGGAACGAACAGAGAGAGTGTGATGACCGAACCGCAGCAGACGTTCTACGACGCGGTAGGCGGTGCCGAGACGTTCCGGTCACTCACGGCGAAGTTCTACGAGGAAGTCGCCAAGGACGAGATAGTGCGGCCGTTGTACCCCGAGGAGGATCTGGCACCGGCCGAACGGCGGATGCGGATGTTTCTCGAGCAGTACTGGGGCGGTCCGCGAACCTACTCCGACGAGCGTGGCCATCCTCGACTTCGTATGCGCCACAACCCGTTTCGGATCGGACCGATGGAGCGAGACGCGTGGCTGCGCTGCATGCACATCGCGATCGCGTCGATCGCCCCCGAGGTCATGGACTCCGCGCACCGAGCCCAGTTGATCGACTACATGGAGATGGCCGCCAATTCGATGATGAACTCGGCGATCTGACGGCCCCGACAGCGCAGCGGGCTACAGCGATCCGACGCGCTGCGGGCTCTTCCCGCCGACGGCGACCTTGAGCTTGCCCACCCGCGCGCGAACGGAGCCGGCCACCTTGAGCGCGAAGCTCATGGGAGCGGGTAGGTGCTGGCGCAGGATGGCGTGCTTGCGTACGTAGTTCTCCACGTGCCACTCCGACCAGGTGCCCGCACGGAACAGTGCGGCATCGCCGGGAAGCAGGGTGCGCGGTGCGTGGTCGTCACTCGAGACGGTCACCGAACCGTCCATGATGTGCACGATCTCGTCGACGGCGAAGTACCACCGGAAGCGTCCTGCCGTGCAGTCCCACACGTTGGTGGTGGTGGTTCCGTCGATGCTCTTCGACCACTCGGCGAGGCGAGCCTGCGGGTTTCCTTCGAGAATCCAGGTCGGCTCGATGGGGCTGTCGTTCAGCGCGATGTCGCCGAGTCGTACGGCTTCGATGGTCGAAGTGATCATGGTTTCCGTCGCGTCCTCACCGTCGGGCGCGGCTTCCGCCGCTACTTGTTCCAGGAGCAGAACATACAACACTTTCCCAACGAACCGGCAGGAGTCGGTCATGTGAATGAGCACAAAGCTTTACTGTTCGTTGACCTACGAGGCTGCCTCCTGTCGTGCCCGAACGCCCCTGAATCGTTCTGCGGCCGATCGTTTGGCACTATTGCCCCTTGTGACCGATCCGATCGAAAGCTCCGAGCTGTTGTGGTGGCAGGACGCCGTCTTCTACCAGATCTATCCCCGCTCGTTCGCGGACTCCAACGGTGACGGCATCGGCGACCTCGACGGAATTCGTGACAAGCTCGGCTACCTGGAGCTGCTGGGAATAGACGCAGTCTGGATCGGACCCATCACCCGGTCGCCCATGGCCGATCACGGGTACGACGTGTCGGATCCGCGTGACATCGACCCCCTGTTCGGCAACCTGGAGATTTTCGACGCGTTGGTCGACGAAGCTCATGCGCGCGACATCAAGGTCACGATGGACCTGGTGCCCAATCACACCAGCAGCGAGCACCCGTGGTTCCGATCGGCCCTGACGGCGGCGCGCGGTAGTGCCGAGCGTGCTCGCTACATCTTTCGAGACGGACGTGGTGACGACGGTGCGCAGCCGCCGAACAACTGGCCGAGCATCTTCGGTGGCCCGGCCTGGACTCGGATCACCGAGCCCGACGGATCCCCCGGTCAGTGGTACCTACACATCTTCGCGCCCGAGCAACCGGATCTGAACTGGAACAACCCGGAGGTGTTCGACGACTTCGCGCGCACCTTGAGATTCTGGCTTTCCCGCGGCGTCGACGGCTTCCGGCTCGATGTGGCGCACGGTATGGCCAAACCCGTCGACCTGGCCGACATGAGTCTCGAACTCAACGCGTTGATGAAGAACGACGACGACGATCCCCGGTTCAACAATCCTCGGGTCCACGACCTGCATCGACGCATCAGAGCCGTCATGGACGAATTCCCCGAAGCGGTGACCGTCGGTGAGATCTGGGTGCAGGACAACGTGCGCTTCTCCGAGTACATCAGGCCCGACGAGTTGCACCTGGGTTTCAACTTCCGGCTGGCCAGTGTCGATTTCGACGCCGCAACCATCCGCGACGCCATCTCCAATTCCCTTGCCGCAGTAGAACTGGTCGACGGAACTCCGACGTGGACGCTGTCGAATCACGACGTCGAGCGTGAGGTCACCCGATACGGCGGTGGGGACCTCGGTCGGGCGCGCTCGCGCGCCATGATCCTCGTCGAATTGGCGCTTCCCGGAACGATTTTCGTGTACAACGGTGCCGAACTGGGGCTGCCGAACGTACAACTGCCCGACAGTGCGTTGCAGGATCCGGTGTGGGAGCGATCCGGGCACGCAGAGCGCGGCCGCGACGGCTGCCGAGTGCCGATGCCGTGGGAGGGGCACACACCACCGTTCGGGTTCTCCTCCACCGATCGAACATGGTTGCCGATGCCGGCCGAATGGGACGGGTACACCGCCGAGGCGCAACTCGAAGACGTCGATTCGATGCTGAGCCTCTATCGGACGGCGTTCGAGCTGCGGGCTCTACGTCCGGAATTCACCGGTAGCGGAGTCGATTGGTACGGATCTCCTTCCGGCTGCCTGGCATTTCGTCGACGCGGTGGCCTGATCTGCGCCTTGAACGCGTCGGAGGAGTCGATCCCGCTGCCTCCCGGCGAGTTGCTGCTGGCCAGTGCGCCGTTGGTGGACGGCAGGCTTCCGGCGAACGCCGCTGCGTGGCTCGTCTAACGCTCGACGGTGAGCGACAACTGTTGTCCCGCGCGACGAGCGAAGACGGAGCCGTAGCGGGCATCGAGACGTAGCCAGACCTTCGACACCCGCACCCGAACCACCTCGTCGGGCGCGATCCGATCCGGGTCGACGTCGACGGTCAACGGGTCGCTGCCACTGTGTGGCACGAAACCCATTGCGGTCAAGGCGAATACCGTTCGCATCGAGATCGAGACGTCGTCGTTCTCGCCCGCGACGTGCAGAACCTCCTGTTCGAGCAACGAACTCGGCGGACCGTGACTGCTGCCGTGCTCCTTGGCCAGTGCGACGCCGCGTTGCGCGAGCCCCACGAGCACCCGGGCCGGCACATCGTCGAGATGGCCGAAGCCGCCGTCCGGTGGCAGGGCTCCGCGCCAGGCGGAATCCATCGAAAATCCCGGGTCGATCACACCGTCGGTCGCCTGCTGCACCGCCGCGACCAACACGTCGGCACCGGCACTCGTGTCGTCGGGCACCACGGTCCCGGTGATGACCCGAGCCGCGAGAGCATCGAAACCCGTTGCCGCCCAGCAGGACACACCGCCGCCCGCTCGGGTCCGCATACGGATCACCGCAGCTTCGTCCAGACGCAGCGCCCTGGTGCAGAACGTCGCCAGGTTCTCCCGCTCGACCGCATCGGGAACGGTCAGTACGCGCTCATACACGCTGCCAGCTCACGAGAAACTCACGCTCTTCGGGAGTGAGCCGGCGCAGCCGCTGCGCATCGATGTCGAACGCCGCAATCTGTGTCGAGGCCACCACGGCCGCGGGAGTGTCCAACGACGCTCCCCGGGCTCGTACCTCGTATCCGACGACGAAGTCCACCGCCCGCACCGCGTCGATCCACATGAACACATCGAGGGGCCCGTCCTCGTGCCGGAGCTGGCCTCGATACTTCACGTGCAGATCCGCGATCACCGCGCCGTGGCGCAGGTTCGCCGTCGGCCTCCCGTCCACCAACAGCCAGGGAATGCGTGCCTCTTCGAGGAGAGTGACCATCCGGGCATGGTTGATGTGTTGATACACATCCATATCCGACCACCGCACGTCCACGGTGGCATGAAAGCCCACTCGCTCGGTTTCAGGTCGCTTGTCGGACAGATGGGCGTCGGGCACACTCACGTGGTCGTTTCCTCTTCTCGGTCGAGTATCGGCGGTCTCGCCCGTGGCGATGTGGTGCTGAAGGTCAGGGCACCATGTTGCGGACCTGTCGGGCAGCGACCGACAGGGTGGCCAGGTCGAGGGTTCCCGACTCGGCGATTTCGGTCAACGCCGCACGAGACCTCGCCAGACGAGACGAGTTGGTCGACTCCCATTCGGCGATCTTCTCCGCAACCGACTCGTCCGGCTCGCCGCCCGCCAATACGGCCTGCGTGATTCCCCGCAACGAGGAATACAGATCGTCGCGAAGAGCCAAGCGCGCCAACGAATGCCAGCGGTCTCCGCGGGCCAGCTTGGACACCGCGGTGAGCAACCAGTCGATACCGATGTGCGCATCGAGGGCGAAGTAGAGCTCGGCGACCTCGGCTCCGTCCCGGTCGACGATGTCGGCGATATCGATGATGTCGAGTAGGCAGTACACATCGAGCAAGCCGTAGATCCGGCGCGCCAGCTCGGCCGGCGCGCCGCGTTCGATCGCCGCAGCCGATCGGGAGTCCAGGTCGCTGGCTTGATGCCCGGAGATCCACCTGGACACCGACGGTTGCAGTGCCCGCACCTGACCGGCGTACCGACTGATCTCGGCGCCGACGGCCAGCGGCTGCGGACGGTTGGCCAGCAGCCAGCGCGAGACACGGTCGAGCATGCGACGCGACTCGAGCAACAGTTCGGCCGAGACCGCAGTCGGCACGTCCGCGGCCCTGATCGAGTTCCACACCTCGTCGAGTCCGAATATCTCGGTGGCGGCGGCGAAGGCACGGATGGCGTCGGTGCCTGCCGCACCCGAATCCTCGGTCAATCGGTAGGGGAACGTGATGCCACCGCAGTCGATGGCCTCGTTGGCCAGCGTCGTGGCCACCAGCTGCCGCCGGAGAGGATGCGTGGTGATCGCGGCGGCGTACGGCTCTCGCAGCGGCGCGGGGAAATACTTGGGCAGCCGCGGAGCGAAGACGTCACTGTCGGGCAGTTCGCTGTCGAGCAGTTCGGCTTCCAACGCCAGCTTCACGTGAGCCATCAGAGTCGCGAGTTCCGGCGAGGTCAGCCCGCGGCCGTCCTGTTTGCGACGCCGTAGATCCGCCTCGGTCGGTAGCGCCTCCAGTTCGCGATCGAGACCTCGGCGCACTTCCAGATCCTCGATCACTCGACTGTGCACGGTGACCAGGCTCGGTGCGTCGAACCTGGAGGTGCCGAGCAGTTCGTTCTGCATGATGTTGTCCCACAACACCAGCCGGCCCACCTCGTCGGTCATGGACGCGAGCAGCTCGTCCCGATCCTCGCGCGCGAGGTTGCCGTTGGTGATGGCCGTCTCCAACAGGATCTTGATGTTGACCTCGTGATCGGAGCAGTCGACACCCGCGGAGTTGTCGACGGCGTCGGTGTTGATCTTGCCTCCGGCAGCGGCGTATTCGATGCGGCCCAGTGCGGTGGCTCCGAGGTTGCCGCCCTCCCCCACCACGGCGGCGCGCACGTCGATTCCGTCGACCCTCACCGTGTCGTTGGCCTTGTCACCGACCTCGGCATTGGTTTCGGTGGACGCCTTGATGTACGTACCGATTCCGCCGTTCCACAGCAGATCGGCCGGGGCCCGAAGGATCGCGTTCACCAGCTCCGGGGGTGACAGCGCGACCACGGAATCCCCCAACCCGAGGGCAGCGCGCGCCGCCGCACTGATCGGGACCGACTTGCGCGTCCGCTCCCACACGCCGCCGCCCGCACTGATGAGCGAGGTGTCGTAGTCCGCCCACGACGACCGCGGCAGTGCGAACAACCGCTCCCGTTCGGCGAACGAGGACTCACGCTCGGGGTCGGGATCGAGAAAGATGTGCCGGTGATCGAACGCGGCGAGCAGGCGAATGTGCCGGCTGAGCAACATGCCGTTGCCGAACACGTCCCCGCTCATGTCTCCGACGCCGACGACTGTGAAGTCCTGGCTCTGCGTGTCGATTCCGAGCTCACGGAAGTGGCGTTTGACGCTCTCCCACGCACCCTTGGCGGTGATGCCCATGGCTTTGTGGTCGTAGCCCGCCGAACCACCGGACGCGAAGGCGTCGCCGAGCCAGAAACCGTACTTCGCGGCAACGTCGTTGGCCATGTCCGAGAAGGTCGCGGTGCCCTTGTCCGCGGCAACGACGAGATAGGTGTCGTCTCCGTCGCGGCGCACGACTCCGGTGGGAACCGTCACCGTTCCGGTAGCGCGGTCGAGATTGTCGGTGATGTCGAGCAGCCCGGCGATGAAGAGGCGGTAACAGGCCTTGCCTTCCTCGGCGTGGGCCTGGCGATCTCGATCGGCGTCACCGGTCACGACAGGGGGCCGCTTGACGACGAATCCGCCTTTCGCTCCGACCGGCACGATGACGGCGTTCTTGACCATCTGGGCTTTGGCGAGTCCGAGAATTTCGGTCCGGAAGTCCTCACGTCGATCCGACCAGCGCAGTCCGCCGCGGGCAACGGCTCCGAATCGCAGGTGCACACCTTCGACGCGGGGCGAGTACACGAAGATCTCGAACTTGGGCTTCGGCTTGGGCAATTCGGCGATCGATTGCGGATCGAACTTGAGCGAGAGGTACTCGCGATGGTCGCCGTCGACCCCCACCACGAAGTAGTTGGTGCGCAGGGTGGCACGGATCAGCTCGAACATGCTGCGCAGAATTCGGTCGGCGTCGAGACTGACGACCTCGTCGATCAGTTCACCCAGCTGAGTGCCGATCGACTGCGCGTTCTCCTCCGAACTCGCCTCGGGATCGAACTGCGCCTCGAACAACCCGACGAGCAGCCGCGCGGTGCGCGGGTGTGTCAGCAGCACACCCTCGATGTTGAACTGGCTGTAGGGAAAACCGGCCTGGCGCAAGTACTTCGCGTACGCGCGCAACACCACTGCCTGCCGCCAGTGCAGGCCGGCGCGCATGACCAGCTCGTTGAACCGGTCGGCCTCCGCCTCGCCGCTCCACACTGCCGCGAACGCATCGGTGAATCGGTGCTGCACTCGACTCTCGCGATCGGCGGTGCCCGCCTCGGACAACTCCGCGTCGATGTCACCGTCGATTGCCGAACGCAGCATCTCGCGTGAGGCCGAGAGCCCGAAATCGTAGATCCAGCAGGACATTCCGTCCGGCCGCACCACCGGGTACGGCCGTTCGTCGTCGACCTCGACGCCGAGACTCTGCAGGATAGGCAGCACCTGCGACAGCGAGACACCCGCGCCGCCGATGTACAGCGAGAAGCGCCAGCTACCCACGGCCGACTGCTCGTTGCGGTAGAGCTGCATGTCGATCGACTCGTCGCCGAGCCCTTCGAGGCGAGCGATGTCGGTCACGGCCCGAGCCGGACTGAAGTCCTGCTTGTAGGCCTCGGGGAACGCCTCTGTGTAGCGCTGGATCCGCAGCGGGTCCACGGTGCGGTCCAGCGAGACCGCGTCGCCGAGGGAGTCCTCCCAGGTTCTGGTGGTCTCGGTGAGAGCCGCCTCGATCCGGGTGATGTCCTCGGCGGCCAGCTCCGTCGATGCCGTTCCCGGCGTGCGGCGGACGGTCACGTGCAGCAGCGCCAGGTCCGATTCCGTCACGCGCGCCGTGTAGTCGAGAGAAGTGCCGCCGAGCTCACGGAGCAGCCGATCCTGAATGGCCAGCCGAACACGGGTGGTGTAGCGATCTCGCGGCAGGTACACCAGGGCGGAGACGAAGGACCCGCCGGCATCGGGCCGCACGAACAGCTTGACCTTGCGCCGACGGCCCAGTGCGAGAACAGCACTCGCGGTCTCGAACAGCCAGGCCGCCGAGGTGGCGAACAGTTCCGAGCGCGGCATCGACTGCAGCACTTCGAGCATCGCCTGACCCGAGAACGACCCGAGATCATGACCGGCCCTGGCGATCACCGAGCGCACCCGACGCTCGATCACCGGAATGTCGAGCACGTTCTCGTGGAGCGCGGTCACTGTGAAGACGCCGACGAAACGGTGTTCGGCGGAGTTCTCGGCGTCCAGAACACTGACGAAGTAGGGGTAGACGGCGCGGTGCACCGTCGCCGGACTCGCTCCCTGCGTCAGGGCGACCAGGTCGCGCTGACCGAGCGGCTCCGAACCGTGCACGTCGTGGGCCGCGTCGCGCAACACCCCGAGGCTGCTCGACTCCTCCCCGGTGGCCGTCCGTGCACCGTCGACGCCGCCGAGCCGGTACCGGCGGTAGCCGAGGAGCGTGTAGTGACCGTCGCCGAGCCAGCGCAGCAACGCGGCTGCGTCGCGATGTTCGACGGCGATGGCGGACTCCGCATCACCGGCCCGCTCGGCCGCACCGTCGAGGAGATCGGCGACCTCGGCCTGCACCCGACGCATGCGATCGGTGTCGCCGACGACCTGACGCACGTCGGCCAACACCCGGCTCGCCTCCGACTCCACGCGGTCGAGGGCCTCCGCGGGCGTGGACGGATGCAGCTGGACGTGAATCCAGGATTCGTGTCGACCGTCGGCGCTCGGACCCGTCAGCTCGCCGTCCGCGTCGCGGGCGACCGACAGAATGGGATGGACCACGTCGGTGTACTCGATGCCGAGTCGGGACAGCAGCGAGATGACCGACTCGACGAGAAGCGGCATGTCGTCGGTGACGATCTGCAGATAGCTGCCCGCGGCCTGATGGGCGGCCGAACTCGACTCGCTGGGTCGGTACACCGCTACGTTCGCGGTCTCGGGCAGCCGCTGAGCGGCCAACCGGACGTGCCGGTGAAAGGACGTGGTGTCGGGAGTGTGCGCGGACGCTCCGACGGCCGTCGTATCCACGTGCTCGAAATACTCGGCTTGCAATGTCGCCAGCCCGGCCAGGAGTCGGTCGTCGAGGCCGTCGGCCCAGTCGTTGTCGGGCAGGTCCAGCGAGCGTGGCATGGTGTTCGAGTACTCCCTCGTGAGGATTTTCCCGACGCCCGCCGATCGCCGGTCGTCGATGACTCCTCGACCTTAGTGTCGAACACCCTGTTACCGCAGTGACCTCGCTGAGCCGGCGCGTGGCGAACTACTCCGAGCCGAGATACTCCGCGAGAAGGTTCCTCTCGTCCTCCGACAAAGGACGAGAGGAAGACGTCGCGAGATCGAAGGCAACCATCAACGCTTCGGCATCCGCGCAGACTTTTCCGTCCCGGTCGGTCACCACGTGCCGGACGCCGTACGAGGTGGTCCCGATGCGGCTGATCCACAGCTCGATCGTCAGCGGACCCGAGTCGTCGAGGATCGGATGCAGAAAATCGGTGGTGAGTTTCCGCACCACCGCTGCGCCGCGCACACCCGGACCCCCGAAGACCGCGTTCAGGAACTGAACGCGGCCCTCCTGGAGGTATTCGACGAACCGGGTGTTGTTGACGTGGCCGAGACGGTCGGAATCACCCCACCGCACCTGAAGTGTGCAGGTGAAGGTTTTCGCCGGCATGTCAGTCTCTGGTCAGCTTTCGGTGCGTGACGCGATGCGGGCGAGCCGCGTCGGGTCCGAGGCGTTCGACCTTGTTGGCCTCGTAGCCCTCGAAGTTGCCCTCGTACCAGTACCACGCGGCCTCGTTGTCGCCGAAGCCACCTTCCCACGCCAGGATGTGCGTGCAGGTGCGGTCCAGGAACCACCGGTCGTGGGAGATGACCACGGCGCAGCCCGGGAATTCCTCGAGAGCGTTCTCGAGAGATCCGAGCGTTTCGACGTCGAGGTCGTTGGTCGGTTCGTCGAGCAGGATCAGGTTGCCGCCCTGCTTGAGCGTCATCGCCAGGTTCAGACGGTTCCGCTCACCACCGGAGAGCACTCCGGCAGGCTTCTGCTGGTCGTGGCCCTTGAACCCGAACGAGCTGATGTACGCACGCGACGGGAACTCCGAGCTGCCGACGGTGATGAAGTCCAGACCGTCGGAGACCGTCTCCCACACCGTCCTCTTCGAGTCGATGCCCGAGCGGTTCTGGTCGACGTAGCTCAGCTTGACGGTCTGACCGATCTTGACCTCGCCGCCGTCCGGCTCCTCGAGCCCGACGATGGTCTTGAACAGCGTCGTCTTACCGACGCCGTTGGGGCCGATGACGCCGACGATGCCGTTGCGGGGCAACGTGAACGAGAGATCCTTGATCAGCACGCGGCCGTCGAAGCCCTTGTCCAGGCTCTTGACCTCCACCACGACGTCGCCGAGGCGCGGCGGGTTGGGGATCTGGATCTCGTCGAAGTCGAGCTTCCTGGTCTTCTCGGCCTCGGCCACCATCTCGTCGTAGCGAGCCAGACGAGACTTGCTCTTGGCCTGACGTGCCTTGGCACCGGAACGAACCCAGGCGAGCTCGTCCTTGAGGCGCTTCTGCAGCTTCTGGTCCTTCTTGCCCGAGACCTCGAGACGCTCGGCCTTCTTCTCCAGGTACGTGGAGTAGTTGCCCTCGTACGGGTACAGGTGTCCGCGGTCGACCTCGGCGATCCACTGCGCGACGTGGTCGAGGAAGTACCGGTCGTGAGTGACGGCGAGAATAGCGCCTGCGTATGCGGCCAGGTGCTGCTCGAGCCACAGCACACTCTCGGCGTCGAGGTGGTTGGTGGGCTCGTCGAGCAACAGCAGGTCGGGCTTGCTCAGCAGCAGCTTGCACAGCGCCACGCGGCGCTTCTCACCACCGGAGAGGTTGGTGACGGGCGACTCGGGCGGCGGGCAGCGCAGCGCGTCCATGGCCTGTTCGAGCTGGGAGTCGATCTCCCAGGCATCGGCGTGGTCGAGCTTTTCCTGCAGCTCGCCCATCTCTTCCATCAGCTCGTCCGAGTAGTCGGTTGCCATCAACTCGGCGATCTCGTTGTACCGCTTGAGCTGGACCATCGTCTCGCCGAGACCGTCCTCGACGTTCTCGCGAACGGTCTTGGTGTCGTCGAGGACCGGTTCCTGCATGAGGATGCCGACCGAGGCACCGGGAGCGAGGAACGCCTCACCGTTTCCGGGCTGATCGATTCCCGCCATGATCTTGAGGATGCTGGACTTACCGGCGCCGTTGGGGCCGACGACGCCGATCTTCGCTCCCGGATAGAAGCTCATCGTCACGTCGTCGAGGATGACTTTGTCGCCGTGCGCCTTGCGCACCTTCTTCATGGTGTAAATGAATTCAGCCATGACACCCAGCTTATCGGTGCGAGTGGGTCTCCGGCACCACCGCCCGAGCGCGCAGCCGCCGCCCGCACTCGATCGAGGTTCCGATGCAGCGCGGACGGCGGATGCCGGGAGACCGTCAAGCCGGAACGGACTCGCGCACGTCGTCCTCGATGCGATCGTGGTCCCGATCCTCGTCCACAGGTTCGGTAGCTCCAGGATCGCCGTCCGGCGCAGCCTCGGGTGCCACCGCTTTGGTCCGATGGATCGAGACGTTGCAGCGCGCGAGATCCGGTCCGACGGCGCTGGCCCGCATCTCCAGATCGGCGCGTTCGACCCCGTCGCGGTTGGTGTACTCGTTGGTCCGCAGCTGCCCGTAGGCGATGATCGGGTCGCCCTTCATCAGCGATGCTCCGACGCCGCGCACGAGGCGCCGCCAGCACGTGACCGTCAGGTAGAGGGTTCCGCCGTCGGTCCACTCGCCGGTGTTGCGGTCCTGACGTCGGGCGTTGCTGGCCATCCGGAAGCTGAGGACCTCGTCGCCGGTGGGTGTGGAGCGCTTGACGGGATTGGTGATGACCGTTCCGACAACTGCGCACTGTGCTTCGTACATGATGTGTTCCCCCTCGATCGATGTCGCGTGGTTGCGATCGAGATCGACACTGCTACGCGGAAGGCGTCCGTGGTGAACGAGTCGGCGAAATGTGGACAACCGGCCGGCCTGTGGATGAAGCACCCGAATCGAGGCCCGCGCGACCCGAGAATGTCGGGACCGTGTGCTAGTCGGGAATCTCGGCGTACATGTGGCCGTCGAGCTCGGGGATCACTCGCCCCGCAGTGAGCGAAGCAACCAGTGCCGCAGTCGAATCGGCGTCCGGAACCGCGACGGTCAGTACCGCGGACGCGCCGTAGGAGGTGCCGACGACGACAACCCCGTGCCCGCGTAATTCCGATTCCACGCGACCGACCTCGGCGTGGTCGAGTTCGAGAGTCATGATCTCGCGTCGCTCCCGGGTCAGGAACATCGCTCCGGACAACGCCTCGGCCACCGCTCCGCCGTAGGCACGGGCCAGTCCTCCGGTGCCCAGCTTGGTTCCGCCGAAATATCTGCTGACGACCGCGACGACGTTGGTCAGGTGATGCCCGCGCAGCACGTCGAGCATCGGTGTACCTGCCGTCCCGCTCGGTTCACCGTCGTCGTTGGACCGCTCGATGCGCGGATCCGGCGGCGACAGATCGACGATGAACGCCGAACAGTGGTGGCCGGCAGCAGGATCGGCCTTGCGGGCCGCCTCGATCACCGCTCGCGCCTCGGCTTCCGTGGCCGCGCGATCGACGACCGCGAGAAACCTCGACTTCTTGATCTCGGTCTCGCACTCGACGCGACCGGCGATGGTACGCAGTGGGATCACCCGATCTCACTCATGCGGCAACACTGTCCACCACATCGTCTGCGGCTCGGACCAACTGGGCGTACATGCCGTCGTTCTCCAACAGGGACTCGTGGCTTCCGACCTCGCGAACGACGCCGTGATCGAGTACTGCGATGCTGTCCGCGCCGCGCACCGTGGACAACCGGTGCGCGATGAGGATGGTCGTTCGCCCGTTCATCAGTCCGTCGAGCGCGGTCTGCACTGCACGTTCGGTGCGATTGTCGAGGGCGCTGGTCGCTTCGTCGAGCACCAGGATCGGTGGATTGCGCAACACCGTTCGGGCAATGGCGATGCGTTGCTTCTCACCGCCCGAGAAGCGGTACCCGCGTTCGCCGACCATGGTGTCGTACCCGTCGTCGAGGCCGTCGATGAAGTCGTGGATCTGTGCCGTTCGGGCCGCCGCGAAAATCTCCTCGTCGGTGGCGTCGGGTTTGGCGAATCGCAAGTTCTCTCGAATGGTGGCGTGGAACAGGTACGTCTCCTGAGAGACGACGCCGACCAGGTCGGCGATGGTCTCCGAAGCCATCTCCCGCAGGTCGATGCCGTCGATCGTCACCGATCCGGCTGTCGGATCATGCAGCCGCGCAACGAGATAGCCCAGAGTCGTCTTGCCGGACCCGGTTGCGCCGACGAGAGCGAGTGTGCTGCCTGCCGGGACTTCGAGGTCGATGCCGCTCAATGTCGGAACTGTTGCCGAGGTGTAGGTGAAGTCCACGGCGCGGAAGGCGACGTCTCCGCGGACGGACTCGCGCGGCAGCGCCACCGGATGGGCGGGCTCGGCCACCTCGATCGGCAGATCGAGGTACTCGAACACTCGCCCGAACAGTGCGAGCGAGGCCTGCACCTCGACGCCGGTGTTGAGCAATTGCATGGTGGGCCGGAACAATTGGGTCTGCAGAGCGGTGAACGCGACGAGAGTTCCGATCGTCAGTGCGCTCCCCTGCCCGATGGTGATGCCGGCGAACCAGTACACCAGGGCAGGCATGACGGCGAAGCTGATCTGAATGGTGGCCATGCGCCACTTTCCCGCCATCATCGCTGCAAGTTCGACCCCGGCCACTTCGTGGGATCGGTCGGCGAACTTCTCGGTCAACACCTGCGCAGAGCCGGTGGTCTTGCCCAGCAGAATGCCGCTGACCGAGAGTGATTCCTCGATCTGCACCGATAGGTCGCTGAGCAACTTCTGTCGCTTGGTGGAGATCTTGCGCCGCTCGTCGCCGATGCGGCGAGCGACACGGACGAAGACCGGCAGGATGATCAACGAGAACGTGGCGAGCTTCCAGTCGAGCAGGAACAGGGCGACCACCGTCGCGGCAACGGTCGTCGCGTTCTGCGCGATGGACGTTGCGGTATTGGTGACCACCGATTGCATGCCGCCGATGTCGTTGGCGATGCGTGATTGCACCTCGCCGGTGCGGGTGCGTGCGAAGAATCCGAGGGATTGGCGTTGCAGGTGCGAGTAGACCTGGACGCGTAGATCGTGCATGAGTCGCTGACCGACGCCGTTGGACATCCAGGTCTGCACGACGCCGAGAGTGTTGGTGGCGACTGCAACTGCGATCATGCCGAGTGCGATCAGGCTGACGAGCGTGACATCGCGGTCGGGTATCGCATGATCGAGGAGTTCGCGGAGAAGCAAGGGGGACGCGAGCGCGATGATCGCGCTGACGACGATGATCGCACTGACGACGGCGATCTTGCGGCGGTAGGGCGTGAACAGAGCCAGGACTCGGCGCACGGGTGCTGGATCGGACGCGAGGAGAGAACGTTCGGGTCGGCTTTCCAAGTAGACCTCCGTGGTAGCTGAAGTAATATGCAGAGGCTACCTCACTATGAGGTAGTGAGCAACCGTCGCTATGATCCCGTACATGGAAACCGGACACTCGCCCAACCTGAGCGAGCAGTTCATGGCCGTCGCGCGGCAGATCCGGCGCAGCCACATGACTGCGTTGGAACCGTTCGGCCTCAATCCCTCACAGAGTCGGGCCCTGCACGTGTTGGCGCGCGAGCCCGAGTCCGTGCGACTACGCGATCTCGCCGAGCACCTGCGCATCGTCGCGCGATCGGCCACCGACATCGTCGACTCCCTCGAGGCGGCGCACCTGGTGATCCGGCAACAGGATCCGAGCGATCGGCGAGCCGTCCTGGTCGAGCTGACCGACACCGGCCGCGCGCTGTTGGACAGAATCGACGACGCGCGCCGTCAGGTGTCGTCGGAAATGTTCGACGGCCTCGAGCCCGCGGAACGCGACGAGCTGAACCGACTGTTGAGCAAGATCGCCGAGACCGGCTGAACCGACCGAGACTACTGCTCGCCGGTCCGTTCGCGTCGTGCGAGCTCGGCGAACATCGCGTTGTGCGCGGCCAGGTCGGCATCGTGATCGCGCTCGGCGGCGCGGTCACTGCGCCTGGCATCTCGATCGTCGCTGCGGGTCCATTGGATCAGCAGCGCCAGCATGACGAGCACCAGCGGAACCTCGCCTGTGGCCCAGGCGATACCGCCGCCGAGCTTCTGATCTCCGAGCAGGTCGGAGTTCCAGTCCAGCCCGAGCGTCCGGTAGAACCAGCCACCCATCACGGTGTTCATGCTCATCAGAGCCACTCCGAAGAAGGCATGGAACGGTAGCGATCCGAACACGACGGCGAGTTTGGTGACCGGAGCGATCTTGCGCGGAGACGGATCGACTCCGATGACGGTCCAGTAGAACAGGTAACCGCTGAGCACGAAGTGCAGGTTCATCAGCAGGTGCGCGCCGTGACTGTCCAGTACCGCCCCGAAGATTCCGCCGAGGTAGAGCACGTAGAAGCCGCCCACGAAGATCAGCGCCGCGACGAGCGGATGGGTGACGAACTGCGAAAGTCGACTGTGCAGGCCCATCAGCAACCACTCGCGCATCCCGGGGACGCCGTCCTTGCCTGCCGCAGGCAGTACCCGCAATGCCAGCGTCAGCGCGCCACCGAGCGCGAGGAGGACGGGGGCCAGCATCGAGAGCATCATGTGCCCGGTCATGTGCACGCTGAACACGGCCGTGGAATATCGACCGATTCCCGAGGACGTGCTGATCAGCAGCGTGAGGCAGCCCAGCACCCAGGCGACCGTACGGCCGACGGGCCACGCGTCTCCGCGCAGCCGCAGCCGGCGGACTCCGATCAGGTACACCACGGCCATGACGATCGCCGCGGTGCCGAAGATCAGATCGAAGCGCCAGTCCAGAGCCATGCGCGCGAACGTCGGCGGGCCACTGAGGTTGTACCCGAGTGCCGCTTCCGTGGTCGTGAGATTGGGGTCGATCTCGGCCGGCGGAGGTGTGCGGCCGAGCCCGACGGCCAGGCCGATGGTCGCAGCGAGGACCAGCACCTCGGCACCGGCGAATCGGAGCAGCGGCCCGCGGGCCGTGGGATCGGCGATCAGGGCCGGTAGGGCGCGACGGCGCTGCATCCAGCCGAAGCCACCCAGCACGATCAGGGCGACGATCTTGCCCACGATCAGCAGGCCGTAGGTAGTGGTGAACAGGTCGGCGAGCGAAACCCGGACCAGGGCGTTGATGACGCCGCTGATGCCCATGACCACGAAACAGACTCCGGCGATCGTGGAGAATCGGCGAGCCGCGACATCGGCGTGTGCACCGCGCCTGCGAACGTGCGCCAGCAGCGCGAACAGTCCGCCCGCCCAGAGCGACGCGGCCCCGAGGTGCAGGATCAAACTGTTGGTGGCGATGTCGTGCGAGCCGCCTGCCGAGGAGTGTCCGCTCAGCGCGATCGGCAGCAGCGTCGCGAGGGAGAACCCGAGCAGTGCGGGCGTCCAGGCCCACCGCAATACCGTGCGCGACGCGATGGCGAGCACAACGGCCATGATGGCGGTCCAGCGCCAGGCACTGGCGATCTCCACCTGGTCGAGCGCAATCCACAGGTTCGCCGGTTTGATGGCCTCGGCGAACGGCTGCCCCGAGGTGTCGGACAACGTCAAGGGCACCAGAAGCAGGGCGCAGACGGCCCAGATGATCGACGCCACCGAACCGGTCCGGACCGCGCGGTACCCGTCGACGTCGAGAATCCCGTTCTTCTGCGGCGGTACGAGGAACGCGGCCAGCAGAAAGGATCCGATGGCGATGACGGCGGCGATCTCGCCGATGGCCCTCAGCGCAGGCAGACCGTACGTGGTGGCCGGGCCCGGATCCGGGATTCCGAGCAATACCAGCGCATCGGAGGCGGAGAGCATCACGATGAGTGCGGCGACCACACCGGCGATGACGCCTGCGGTGGCGAACACCGTCGTGGTGGTCGACCGTGGATCGTCGTTCGTCGAACCGTCGTTCGCCCGGACATCGTCCGCCGGGAGTTCAGCGGTCGAGGGTTCGGGCTTCTCGAGATCCGGTGTTGCCATACCACCAGAGTAAGAGGTGATCGGAAGTACTCGAAACGCGAGTCCTACACAGCGTCGTACTTGTCCGTACTCACGGCGTCGCTCGCGTCGTGATGGATGCGGCCGTGTCGGGCGCGCAGCGGTTCACCGGTACCGCCCCAGCGGTGGGCGATGATCTCCGCTGCGATCGACACGGCCGTCTCCTGCGGGGTGCGCGCACCGAGATCGAGACCGATCGGGCTGGCCAGACGAGTGAGTTCCGTCTCCGTCAAACCCGAAGCCCGCAACCGAGCCATGCGGTCGTCATGGGTTCGGCGCGATCCCATCGCGCCGACGAACGCCAGCGATGGAATGCGCAACGCCACCTCGAGCAGTGGCACGTCGAATTTGGGGTCGTGGGTCAACACACAGACGACGGTGCGTTCGTCCACCTCCCCCGCCGCGAACTGCGCGGACAGATAGTCGTGCGGCCACGCGACCACGACCTGCTCGGCTGCGGGAAACCGCTGCGCAGTCGCGAAGACTGCCCGTGCGTCGCAGACCGTGACTCGGTACCCGAGGAATGCGCCCTGTTGCGCCACCGCGGCAGCGAAATCGATGGCTCCGAACACCAGCATCCGAGGCGGCGGAGCGTGGCTCGAGACGAACACCTCCATCCCCTCGCCCCGTCGCTGGCCGTCGGGGCCGTAGGTCAGGACAGCCGAACGGCCAGCGGCGAGAAGCCCTTTCGCATCGTCGGCCACGGCAGCGTCGGCACGCTCACTGCCGAGCGAGCCTCGGGTGCCCGATTCTCCGACGACGATCCTGCGGCCGAGCCGTTCCGGATCGCCGTGCGCGACAACTGTCGCCATCGCCACGGGCACATTGGCGCGAACGTCCGCGACGAGGGCCTCGAATTCGGGAAACGTCTGTCGGGTGAGCACTTCGACGAACACGTCGAGCGTTCCGCCGCAGGTGAGCCCGACGGCGAACGCATCGTCGTCCGATACCCCGTATCGGGTGAGCACCGGAGCACCGGTACGCATGACGTCCTGCGCGAGTTCGTAGACCGCGCCTTCGACGCAGCCGCCCGAGACCGAACCGGCTACCGCACCGTCGGAACCGACGACCATGGACGCTCCGACCGGACGCGGCGCGGAATCGAAGGTGCGGACCACCGTCGCGACCGCTGCCACGTCGCCGGACTGCCAGGTGCGCAACGCGTCGTCGAGGATGTCGTGCACAGCACCTCCTTCGACCTGGGGTCGGAACGCTTCCGAAACCACCGCTTTCCCGCTGCGACCATCGCCCAACCCATGCCGGCGCGATCGGCGTATACGGAAAGGTACACTCGTCAACCGTGCTCGAGCGGGTCCGCCCGCACGTGCCAGCCTCCGTAGCTCAGGGGATAGAGCAAGGGCCTTCTAATCCCTTGGTCGCAGGTTCGAATCCTGCCGGGGGCACCAGGTCAGAGGGCATATTTCGGTAAGTCACCAACTTCACGTACAGCATTCGTACAGCACAGCCGCCGATTCCGATCTCCGAGACGCCGCAGATCAGCGCGCACCCGCAGCATCGCCTCCACCACCGCCGGGTCGTCCGGGTCGAATCCCTCGTCGACGATCGCGGCTCGCTCTTCTGCATCCATACCCACTTCGACGTCGCTGGCCGACGTCCGGTTCCGGGAGAACCCATGCCCATATCCACAGCTCTGACGACGGCACGCCGCGGCACCGTCTTCCTGTCACTCGTCTGCTTCGCGATCTCGTACATCGCACTCGCAGATCTCGCACGTGTCGCCGGCCTCGGCCCCGAGGCGTACCTGTGGCCGGTCATGATCGACGGCACCGTGGTCATCGGAACCGTCTCCGTCGTCGCCCTCAGCCAGTCACGCGCCTCATGGTCACTACTCATCGCCGGAGCGTTCGTCTCCATCACCGGCAACGCAGTCCACGCCTGGATCACCCACCACTCGTGGATCTCGGTCGGGGTGGCGCTCACTCCCCCGATCTTCCTGCTGTGGACCACCTCGGTGACAGTCGAGCTCGGCCGGCGCGCGGAAGATACCGACCAAAAAGCCGACCAGCACGAACACCCCGAAATCACGGAAACGCCGGATACATCCCAAGTAGAAGTTGACCCTCGCTCCCGGGCGCTTGAGCTGATCGCCGAGGGCGGCGTGCCGTTCCGCGAGATCGCGCGCCGGGTCGGTGTCGACGACCGCACTGTCCGACGATGGCGGGACGACGCCAAAGAGACCGGAGCCGACAGTCTGGTAGGAGTAGCACCATGAAACGGACCCTCATTGCTGTCACCGCCTTCGTAGCCCTGACCGCGTGCACCACTGACAACACTTCACAGGAAGACTCTGCAGTGGCATCGACGACCACCACGGTTGCAGAGACCCCGCCGACGACCGCGACGGCAGAACCCACGCCCGCAGACGACCTGTACGGGGTCACACCCGACGGCCTGACCACAGCAGTGAACGTGCCGACCACCCTCACCGACGACGAGTTCGCGGCCGGATGCGCAGAGGCGAAGGCCGCGCTGGAAACGTTCGGCAGCAACGACCCCCAGGTTCTGCTGGCGATGATGCAGGCCGGCCCCGAGAATGCATCGGGGAACGTGTCGGTCGACGACTCCGGGAGCTGGTCCAGTGAGACGCCAGAGGATCAGGCGAACCTGATCGCGACAGTGAACGCCGCGGCGGCCGGCGATTGTTGAGTCGACACCAGGGATAGTTAGTTAGGTGAACGACCGAGTTTGACCTCTGTGGAACAATTCCGATTTCGGTGTTACATTGCGTCCATCTGGATGCTATACTTGTTTTATGGCAAAGACAGAGATCACCGCAAAGACGCTCACCGACATCATCACCGCAGCAGGCCACAGCCCCCGCCACTTCGACATCAAGGCCACCCTCGCAGCCATCACCGCCCACAACGAGGACGAGGACACCGCCGCCCCGGTCGACATCGAGACCGCCACCGAGTGGCTGGACGAGACAGGAACCACGGGCACCACCTACCAGCTCTGCCCCTGGCTCGCAGCCTGAGGGGCGGGCCAGTGCCCCGGGGCCACCCTGCCCATATCGTTTGTTTGCGTAACGAAAGTTATACGGGTAAGGCCGAGAGTGTTTCGCTCCCTAATGGTTTCGTGCGTCGGCCGTCCGTGATCCTTCGGGCCGGTAGCCACGCTCCCACTCGTCGACGGTCTCAACCGTCCAGCCCAGCGCCGAGGCCTGCCCCTCGCCGCTACCCACGCGGGCGTCTGCCTCCGGGAACTTGCCACCACGCCGCACCCAGGCTTTGAGCGTCCCCAGTGGGACGTCGTACCGGTCGGAGATCTCGCGCATGGAGAGGAACGTCTGAGTCATGCCACGACGGTACATCCATCTGGATGTTAAAACAATTCCCGGTTATGGCCTGCATTGCGTCCAGCTGGATGCTATGCTTTAGGTACACCACAACGAGGGAGAAGAAAATGAGCACCAACCACCAGATCATCACCAACCACCTCGAAACCGCACTCGAGATGCACCGGAACATCCAGCTCGGAGCCTGGGATCACGCAATCACCGCGCTAGCCCTCGCATCCGCCGCCGAACTCCCCCTCCTGATCGAAGAGGCCGAGGGCATCATGGGCCGCATCGAGCACGACTACAACTGCAAGTGGTGCGGCGGCGACCTGGACGCCGGCACCCCGCCCCAGAGCTTCTACTGCACCAACTGACCCGAGAGGGGCCGGGGGATACCCGGCCCCAGGCCGTCACTCTCGTTCCTTCGCATAACGAACCATTCGCTTTGCCTGGCCTCGTTCGCGCAACTGCCGAATTCTTATGACTCATTGCTTCGCCGATCGAAACATCCGCTCTCCGACCCGAAAGGCCCGACCATGACCGACACCCTCATCGCCCGCACACTCCACATCAGCTCCGATCACTACGACCTCGACGCACTCCTCCAAGACGCAGAGATCACCTTCACCCCACGCGGTCGGCACGCCATCTTCGACGACGACGAGATCGACCTTCTGACCGAGCTCGCGCAACACCACCGCCTCAGGGAAGTCGGCTGACCGCACCCGAAGTCAGTACTGTCCGTAACGAACTATCTTGACCTTCGGTCGAAACCAGCTCGAACGACGAATGCTCCCCACCACCCGCGAAGGTGATGGGGAGCATCTCTAACAAAGAGGCTGTGGCCTTGACGGCTGAGCTACCCCACCCATGCGGGTGGATCGTCCAGCACAGTTCGGTCTAGGCGGTGGGCTCTTCGGCGACCGGCTCGGTGACGGTCTCGTCGGCCGGTGCCGGCGTTCCCGACAGTGCCTGCTCGAGAGCATCCGCGACACCACCGATCTTGTCGGCCGTCGCCTGATCGAGGGTGGCCGCCTGGGCCGCATCCTCGCTGGCGTCGTTGTCGATGACAGCCTGAGCTTCGGCCTTCGCCTCACGGAGCTGCGAGACTGCCGAGCCGATGACACCTTCGAGGCGTGCCAGTGCGTCGTCTACTGCGGTCATGAATTCCTCCTGCTGTTGAGCGAGCTCGGCGACTCCGGGTGGTGTGCCGAGTTGCCGCCATATCCATTCGCGGATCATGGCGTGCCCCCTTTCGGTTGGGGATCTGTGAGCCCGGTTTCGGGCATGGGAAACGCCCGCACTGTTCGCACGGGTGTTCGAGTTCTGTTAGCGTGATGTCAGCGGGACGCGGTCAGGAAGGGAAGCCTGGATCGTGTCCCGCGACTACGTTCGGGAGGCGTCGTGGAGCTGTACCGGATCGGCGACCGATGGGCCGAACCAGCCCCGAAGCGTTGCGCCGCAGGGCACGTGCTCGGGCCGCGGCAGGTACTCGTCGGGTCGCAAGTATGCGGCGCGGAACACGGTCACCACCGCGCCCACACCTGCATCCAGTGCGGCTCTGTCGTGTACACGCCGCCCATGACCGCCGAATGCAGTGATAGTAGCTTCGACGGCCGCGCTCGGTAGATCAGGCGACCGAGCCGAGATACGCAGCGAGACCATGCGACGCATGGGTATCGAGGTTCAGCCGGCCTCTGTCGTAAATTCGGATCGTTGTCGAGATGTCCCGGTGCCGGGCGGCGAGCTGCACTTCCCGCAACGGGATACCCGCGTCGATGGCATTGGCGATCGCGCCGTGCCGCAGCGTATGCGGCGACACCACCATGTCGTTGATCGCAGCCTTGTTGGCGATGCGCTTCACGACCCGGTCCGCGGAACGACGAGTCATCCGCGTGCCGTCTCGACGGATGAACAACGCACCCTGCTTGTCCTCGAGCGATTCGATCACGGCATCGAGTGCACGCATGATCACCGGAGGCTGTGGCAGGGCGGCTGGATCGCCGCCCTTGCCGATGAACGTGACGAGTCGATGCCCCTTCGAGTGATGCAGGACATCAGGAACGTTCAGCTCGCAGACTTCGCTAACGCGCATGCCGAGGTACGCCATCAGCCCGCACATCGCGTAGTCCGATACCGACGACTCGTACGCGGCCCGCAGGAACCGTTGCGTTTCCTCGCGGTTGAGGTGCACCTTCTGTGACAGGTCCAGCCTTGGCTTCGCCATGCGCACATTCCGGCACGGATTCTTGAAGATGTAGTCATCGTCGAGGGCGTACTCGTAGAACTGCCGCAGCGAGATGACGCGCCGGTTCACGCTGCGAGCGTTGTTCCCGCGGACGTCGGTCATGTAGCGGACGTACGCCTCGATCGTCATCCGGCGAGCGTGGAATGGGTGTAGGCCGTTGGCGTGCTCGGCGCACCATTCTCGGAACAGTCGGATATCCCGTCCGTACTCGACCCGGCTGGCGTCTCGGTAGCGGGACAGGAAGGCATCGATCAGCATCTCGAACTCGGCGTCATCCGGGATGGTGACGTTCGCGGGCAGACGGGTACCGTAATCGGCAGTCATAATCCAGGTCCATTCTGGTTGTGGCGAGGCCCCAGCTTTCGGTGTTCGCAGCACCTAGCTGGGGTCGACTTATTTCCAAGTCTCGCAACATCATACCGCGCGGCACCGACAAATAAGTGCCCATCCGATTGGTGTTATGCCCCGCGATTGGGGAGTGTTAGGTGCGAGGCCCGTGCACAGCTTCGATCGCGTCTTCCAGGTTCGAGCGTTGTTGCGGAGTCGAGTTGTTCGCCAGTAGCTGCTTCATGAATGCGACGTGGTCGGCGTCTGCGTCGGACGGCGTCACGCCATCGAATAGCAACCACACGTGCTTCGTAGGGATTTCACTGTCGCGGATCATCTGTTCTGCCATCTCAGCCATGAGGAGCACCGTAGCGCGCCAGACCGGGCGGTACGGCATGATGTCGCGGATGGAGACAGAGTCGGTCGTCGGTCGTTTCGCACGCTGGTGCCGCAAGGTCGTAGACGAAGACTCGGCACGGGTCGCGACACTGGGATGCGCCACGGGTTGCGGATCGATCTCGCGCGCCGTCGATGGTTGCTACTGCTCCGAGAAATGCAGGACCATCGACGCCTCGATGTGGTGATCTCGAGTAGCGCGGCCCTTAGTACGGCATGATGCGACCGATGGGACTACCGGCAAACCAGATCTACAGCGTCAAGAGTCTCGCGGCCTTCTACGGGCTTCGACCACACCGGCTCAGCGAGGTCGCGCGGTGGGCGCAGCACCGCCACAAGAGCACGACCGAACTACGTTTGCCCTGGTGGAACTACGCCGCGATCGAAGCCGTCAGAACGGCCCTGCCATCGCACGCGAAAGTGTTCGAGTACGGCGGGGACGGATCAACCCTCTGGCTTCATGATCTCGGCGCGGATCTGACGTCCGTCGAGCACGACCCCAGCTGGTACGACGTCCTGCGAGGTACCTTGCCAGCCGAATGCACGCTCATCCACGAGGCAGCAGCACGCACCGGCACGATCTGTTCGCAGTCCACACCGGGACTGTTCTACGACGACTACGTCCACGCAATCGACGGCATCGAGGACGGAACTCTCGACCTCGTGATCGTCGACGGCCGCGCGCGAGTCGAGTGCGTGAAGGCGGCGAGAAGCAAGCTCGCAGCCGGTGGACTCATACTTCTCGATGACTCGGACCGATCCCAGTACAGCCGAGCTGCCACTCTGCTCGCCGACTGGTCTCGATCCGACTACAGGGGCGCGAAGCCTGGTGGTGGTGGTGTCGTACAGACCACGGTCTGGCGACGGGATAGGGCATGATGTCGCGCATGGGCATTCGGGCCGACGCGCGTGCATGGTGGCAGTTCATGGCCGCTACATGGGACCGCAGCCTCGCGAAACGTGAACGGCAGATCGAGGATGCCCAGTATCTGTGCCCGTACTGCCGCAGTCCCCGCTCCGAGTACGGTGCGGAGACCTGCGGCGAGACGGATTGCGTCCAGATCGCCAGGCTGGCGGACGACCCGATGTGACTACAGGACCGCTCTGATCGTGGAGAGTGGCACCTGTTTCCTGATTCCGTTGTCCATGACGTACACGCCGATGACCGGGGTGAGTACACCGTCGCGAAGGATTTTGACGGCCGATACGACGCGGCGTGACGCATCGACGGCCGGGTCCCATATCGCGTCGAGGAATGCGATCGTCGCGGCCGACTGCGCAGCGTCCTGTCCGGTCGAGCTGTTGTGGTCACCACCGTCGGTTATCTGCACCGAGTTGACCGTGAGTTGAGCACCGTACTTGTCGCGCCAGACGATCGCGTTGGTGTTCGGCGGCACGGTGCCGTCTCCGGTCGCGTACTGCTGGATAGCCTTGCGCCCCGACCAGACTGAAGTGGCGACCTTCATGGGGTCGTATTCGTCGCTGATGGCAGCGAATTCGGTCGAGTTGGTGACTCCGTAAGCGGCGTTCAAGTTCGCGAGGTCAGTGCCGGTCGCAATGGCGTACCTGTTGGCGAGATCGAGTGTGCCGGACAGGCACACGAACCCGATGCACTTCGGTGCGATGGCCGGCTCCCGCGAAGCCAGGTACGCTCCGACGAGCCCGCCCATCGACCGGCCTACCACCACGACCGGTCCGACCGACATCAGCGCGGACACGTCATCGAACAGTGCTCGGTACGCTGCGCGACCGGCTGCGTTGCCCCAGTTCGCTCCCGCGCCTCGGCATTCAGCGAACGCCCATCCGTTGTCGATCAGCCAGTTTCGGAGTGCCGCGTAGCCGCTGCCGTTGGAGAACTGACCGTCCGCTGATGCGGGGTCGGATCCAGGGTTGCCGTGGCAGACGAGGGCGAGAGGGACAGATGCAGCCAGTTTCGCTGCGTTTCCCACGACGTAGATGCCTGGCTCGCCAGCACTGGTCGTGTACGACGTGCTCGTGTACACGGTGCCGTTCGGTGTAGTCGGCATCAGGCCAGACCCCACCGAGAACGCAGGAACGTCTTGAGGTTGGCCTTCTCGGTGGTTGTGAGCAGGCGGTTGAAGACCAGGAGCGTTCCGATCGTGCCCTTGAGGAACGCGTCGACGCCCCCGCGGTTTCGTGCACCGACAAGCATGGTGCTGAGAGTCGAGGCGGACGACAGCGCGGAACCGTTGTGGGGAACGGCGGTGTCGACTTCGAGCTTTCCGGTGTTCGCTGCCGTGAACTCGGCGCAGAAGAGGTGCGGCGCTCCATTGTTGAGCTGATCGGAGGCGGAGGTCAACTGTTGGCCCGCGCGCGACATGATCCAGTTCTCGGACCCGCTCTTGCCGATCTCGAAACGGTTCGAGGTTCCGTCCGGGCCACCGACGAAGACCTGCGTCGTGGTGAGCGGGATGTGTCCGACGACGAAGACTGTGACGTCTGTGCCGCTGAGGCTCGGTAGGGCTGGTGTCGTGTAGTGCGTTGCGCCGCCAAACAGGGCTGCGCGTCTCGTGCCGATCGCGTTGTCGGTGGCGACGGCCCCAGCTCCCGATGCGAGCGCCAGGTTCCGTCCGTTGCCGGAAAGGTCCGCCCATGTCGTCATCGCGCCCGCCGCGACTTCGAGGGAGTCGAACCACATCATCGGCGAAAGGCTGGCGGGGGTGAACGCGGAAGGCTCGACAACGAACAGAACCTGTCCCGCCGTGATGGCCTGGTTCGGATTCTCGCTCACGACGATCGACGCGGCTGCTGGCGTACCCCATGCGACACCGTCAGCAGTCTTCACGGGCACCTGTCCCGTGGTGCCACCAGAGGGCAAACCGGACGCGACAGTCCACAGCGCCAGCTCGGTCGCATCGAACTGTGCACGCGAGGTTCCCGCCGCGGTGCGCTTGCCGGTGGAGCCGTTCGGAAGTAGCACCGGGGCGTTGATCGCATACGCCGTCGACGGCTGCCAGAGCGGGGCATAACTGTTTGCAAGTACCTCTCCGAGTGGTGTCTCGGTGTCCCCTGCTGCATCTGCGATCTGCTCGACAGTCAGCCCGCCGCCAGTAGGAAGCAGAGCGCGCCCCGCTTCGAGCCACGCCTCCGGGTCGTCCTGCGGTCCGGCGAAGAACACCAACTCGTCGGCCTCGGTCTGGACGTCGACGACACCGAAACCCCTCGGGCCTCGGGTGATCTGCACCGCCGTCGACGACGGCGCAGTGTTCACCTGATCGGCGAGATCGATGTCCACGCCTGCGACGGCCCAGAAGTAGATGTCGTTGATCTGAACGATCTTGTTGCCGTACTTCGGGTTGACGAACACCGCCTGCCACTGGAGCGATGCGACGTTGGTGTTCGATGCGTCAGGTGCCGGGACCGTGACGAAGTCGGTCGCGCCGTTGACGATGTCGCCCATCGGGCCGATCTCGATGTTGTCGAGTGTCGTCAGGACTTTGAGCTTCTTCCGGCCGGCGTCGTCGTACTGGAGTGGGGTGCCAGGCTTGACCATCGGCACCAACTTCAGCTGACCCGACAGTGCCTGATCATCGGGCGCGATGTCGGAGTCGTTCCCGTCCTTGACGAGCGCGGTGATGTTCACCCGCACCTTGCAATATCCCAGCGGCATAGCTCAGACCTCACTTTCGATGTAGCCAGCAGGTTCGGGACCGATGCCGGCGTAGGCCTCCGGCTCGGGTACGACGAAGACCGGTTCGTAGGCGGGCAGCGGAACAGCTCGGCCGGTGAACGAGACGTCGGGACGATCGGTTCGGGTGATCACGAGCATGTCGCCGTCGCGATGCGCGGTGTACTCGAACCCTTCCTCGTCGGTGAATGCAGCTGACATGGGAACGCTCCTATTCAGGGTCGGGGAGATCTTGGGCCAGGATGTATTCCCAGCCGCCGGAGTTGCCGAAGTCAGCTCGACTCAAGCCCAGCTCGGTGTATCGGTACGCCGAACCACGCGGTATTGCGTTCGCCGTGTCGGGGTACGTGAGCACCGACGTCCACGTGTCGGTACCGGTCAGCTTGAACACCGTGAAGACGTTGCTCTCGGCGCGGAGCTTGAAGACGTCACCGGAATTGACAGTGAAGTCCTGCGACGCGAGAACGCCGCCGCCCAGCCACGGCCGATATGCCAACGTCACACCGGTCGAGCGGACCTCGGCATCGACGTAGCTGCGGACACGGAGGTACGCGGGCCTGGTCGTCGGCGTCCGGATCTGGCCGGACACCTCGTGATCGTCGCGGGCCATCTTCGCCGTCACCCGGTACCGGCGGCGTCCGTTGTCGATGAGTCCGCCGGGCAACATGATCGCGCCCGACACGACCACTGCAGCCGCGCCTTCCTGGCGGGAGAGCGTCGGTGGGATCGCGCCCGAGGAGAAGTCCTCGAAATAGATCACTGGTTCGGGCAGCGGCAGATTCGTGGGCTGTCCGATCCCGATCCACAACAGCGCCGACGCGGGGGTGAATGTCAGCGACGTTGCGGCGATCGTCGACTGCTCAGCGACGACCGACGACGAGATGATGCGGCTGGCGATCTGCGGTGGATACAGCAGACCCTCACGTGGGACGGACGCGTTGTTGATCTTGCCGACCAGCTGGCGCTGCGAGTTCGTCGGACCCGGCTGGTGAATGGCCAGCCACACCGATTCGTTCGCCTCGAATACCAGCTCGTTCGGCAGGTTGTAGATCTGCTCCCCCGGCCCGCTGATCGCTGCCGTCTGGTCGGGTGAGACGTGTTCGATCAGCACCGCACCATCATCGGGATTCATCCGACCGACCAGGATGTAGATCGGATTCGGCGACGAGCTGGGAATGGTGCCCAGCGCGTAAACCACCGACCCACGGCCACCGGTCCACTGCACCCGAACGAACCCTGCCTCTATCGAGTTCTGCGGTGGCAGGTACGTCGGATCCGATCGCGACACAGAGAAGCTGTCATTGTGGCTGTGCGGGTCCAGTGTTCGGTCGCCGGTGGTGGAACCTGTAGTTCCGCGCACGTGATCGTGTGTGCTCCACCCACTGCCCGATGTACTCGACACGCCACCCGTCAGACCCGTCACATCTCGATCACGGGAGATTTGGTGGAACGTGCATTCGTGGTTGGTCATGCAATGGTGGTAGGGAACCACCGGCAGACCCTTCTGCACACCGACGATCGCGGCCTGCACCGCGTTCACCTGTTGCTGCTGAGCCGCCCCGATCGCCGCTGCGGCCGCTTCGGCTGCGGACGTCGCCGCCACCGTGGCTGCCGCGGTCGCATCTTCGACGACCGTGACTACAGCGTCCTGCGCTTCCTGCGCCGCCGTCGCCGCACCGTTCGCCGTTTGCACCGCCTGCGCGATCGCGGACTGGTTGGCGTTGCTGACCGCGAACGCGGCGAGTCCGCCGGACCACTGCGGCACGGCGAGAATCGCAGTCCAGCACTGCACCGAGAAACCGGACGTCACGTGCGCCATGTCGATCGGGTATCCCGAGGTATCGGTGTGCTCGAGCACGACCACGTCGTCGATCACGACCTGATACTTCGTGCCGACCATCCGGAGCTTCGGTGTCGAGGAGTTCGAGTACGAGCGGGAATTGTTGATGTTCCACTGCGTCCGGGTCATCGACAGACCCGATCGCGTGAACCGACCGATGCGGCAACGGTTCCCGAAGAAGTCAACGTAGACACCCTCGGTCATGTCCGCGTTGCACCGGCCGTACAGACTGGTGGCCGGCTGAGTAGGTGTGCCCTTCGGATGGATGACCACGCCGACGGTGTAATCGCTCGACGTCGCCAGGAATGGGCACCGCGCGTAGCGGATGCCGTCGTCCGGGAATGCCGATCGGGTCATCTGCGCGGCCTGGTCGTGGATGCCGAGTGCTTCGCCGTCGCCGAACTGCACCCACGCCGGAATCGTTCCTGGTTCAGGGGAACCCAGGACCGAGTCGTTGTCGCCGCGCTTGAAGTTGTCGTAGTACTCCGACCCCGCGGCGAGCTTGTTCTCGATCGCCTGCACCCGCGACGCCAACGATGCATCACGCCCGAACAGCAGCGACACCCACGACCCGAGGTCGGTGTAGTCACCGTCCTCGACACCGGTGATCGCCTCGACGAAATCACCGACGATCGGGACGCCCTCGACGAACTGCGTCAGCCCGTCCATCGTTCCGCCGCCGAGGATGTCGAGGATGCCCTGCGGCTTCGACACCGAACCGGCGGTACCCTCGAAGATCGCTGCGAACACGAGGTCAGCGGCTTCCTGTGTGGACTTGATGTCGCCGCGGTTACCGTATGCGTCGAGGGCTTCACCGGAGGAGTAGAACGTCGGAAGGTTCTGCTCGTACCGGTCTGACGGGTACTGCTCGTAGCTTTCGTGATCACCCCACGGATCGACGTCGAGCGACATTACGTCACCCGAGTCAGACGAATCCGCAGCTGCGCGAGATCCGGTCGGACACCCCAGCCGAGCAAGTTACCGACCTTCTTCACTGCGGTCACGAATAGCACAGTTTCGGTGTTCGCAGGAACCACCCCTTCGGTCGAACCAGGCTGAATCGCGACATTGGAGTGCGCGCGCAGAGCTACCTCACGCCAGCCCTCACCGTCCTGGCCCTTGCCGTAGCCGACGATCGCACCAGTGGTGGCGTTGTCTCTGCGGATCTCGATGTCGATCTGATGACCGGACTTCGCCTGCACATCGACACCACCGGCAAAGTCGAACCGATACGCATACGTTTTCGCAGGGATGGTGATCGAGATCAGCTGCGCGCGAGTGTCAGTCGACGCCTTCGTGAACGCGGCAGGGAAACCATTCGGCGGAACCACGTACTCTTCGATCGCCGTCGGCGGGTTGTACCAGTGCAGCTTGTTGTCCGCAGTCTCGTGACGCAGCGACTGCCCCTCTGCCGGCGTACCGACGACATCGACCGAGGTGTAGATCGGGCCCGACGGACCCGGAATTCCCGGCTCGCCCTGCGGCGGTTCGGGCAGATCGAGATGGATCGCGTATGGACCACCGACGGGCCCGGCGATCTCCATCACCGCGTCACCCTCGACGACACCGTCGTAGCTCACCGAACCCGGCTGCAGAACCGGTGCCGGTCCCGGCACGCCCTGCGCCCCGTACGCGTTCTGGTAGACCACAAATGTCGACCCGTCCCACACATACTGAGAGTTGTTGTCCACGTTGCGGTACGACCAGTTCAGCTGGTCCTCACCAAGCGACGACTGCAACGAGACCAGTTGCGAGGTAGACCTGTCGCCCTTGTGGATAGCGCCAGGGATTCCTGCCGGACCGGGCCCACCCTGATACGCGGGCAGACCGAGCTTCGCCTGCTGCGCGGAACCGTCCTGACGGCGACGGACATGGAGATAGGTGTCCGTCATCGGGGGCATACCTGCGGCCTGCGGGATGCCGATGATCTCAAGATCGACGTTGATAGTCTCGATCGGGTCAGTCGCCATCGGAGTCCCCCTTCACACGCGCGTGAGCGCGAACCTTTTCTTTCAGCGACCGCCACGCCATGTCGCGGGTTTCCTCGAGCGCGACGATGCCGGTCGCGCGGTGCATCAGCCGGAACGCCTCGTCAGCGCCGATGGTGCGGATCTCGACCTCACCGAAGTCGGGTGTGTTCTCGACGTCCTGCCGCGAGACCCACTCCCCCTGGTCGTAGACCACATTTGCCTGCCAGTTCAGGATGGACTGGGCCAGAACGTTCGTGACACCGTTCTGCCCGCCGGGCAAATTGGCTACGGTCCCGTTCGACAGCGGGGCCGCCTCGAGGAACTTCCCGAGATCGATGACGGCGGGATCGGTCACCTTGTACTTCGGTTCCGGCATGCCATTTCCTTACGTGTGATCGGGTGGAGGTCAGAACCGTGGTCGAATCGGCGGCGGCGGCAAAATTGGGCCGCCGGCATCTCGACATGTCTGGACCACGACAAGTTCCCAATCGACCTGTAGGTCGATGAACTCTTCCATCCGCTTGACCGTGGCAACGAGGTCGTTGACCTGATCCTTGTACGGGGATATCAAAGTTAGGGCGGCGGCGGAAAGCGTTGCCGCTCCGGATGCTTCACTGTTGCCCGCGTCCGCGTTGACCTTCCTCTTCTGCGAGGAGATCATCCACAACTGCGCAGCGAGTACCGCCACTGCGAGTGGGGTGATGACCGAGAAGACTTTCAGGACAGTGTCGAGCCATGTCATCGATCGCCCTCACCCTCTGCCAATGCCGGCGGATCAGCGGGACGCGGAATCATCAAAGCCCGGGTCATACGTCGCCGATCTTGCACAATGTTCCAAATTCGCAGACCGGACGCGGCAGTGACCGCCACTCCGACGCTTCCCGCGGTCATCGCCCGCGTTCCCAACGCAAACGCCGCGATTCCATAGCCGAACCACAAGACCCCGATGATTGCCAGAGATGTGATCTCCGCTGAGGTTTCTTGGCGGATCTGCTCTGGTGTCCGTGATCGGCTCGAGTTCCATGTAGCAATCAACCCGCCGAGCCCACCGACTCCCATGATGGCGAAGTAGAAGTTCGATCCGGTGGGCCATGCGGTGTCGAGCGCAGACGAGATCTCGAACGGTGTTGCGACCGCAAGGATCCCGATCCAAGTGGAGAGCGCGAAGGCAACCTTCTCGAAGGAGCCTGCTCTACGAACGACGAGTGGTTGCATCTGCTCCCCTTCGGTCGCGGAGATGAAGCAGTGCTGACGCCCGGTTGTGAAGTGCAAGCAGTGCGAACGCGAGACGGCCACGGCTGTTCGCCGCGGCGGCCAGGATATGAATCCAGGACACCCAGGTGTAGACGACGATGCCGGTCAGGCCCGCTGTTTCGAGTTGCCGAGCAGCATCGAGGACGGCGATCGCGAACAGGGCATACCCCGTTGCCGCCGCCATGTAGGCGTGAAACAAAACGCGAGCCGAAAACTTCGACGCTGCAAGCAATACGACGGCGACCATCAGGAAACCAATGCCCCAGATGACTTCGCCACCGAACTGGCGGAGTGTCGCGTACGACGGACCCGCGATGCGATCAGGCCCTCCGATGATGAACGCGGCTCCGAGGAAGAATGCGAGAACGGCGGCGCGGAACGGTGGCAGATACACGTCCGCTTCGCCCTGCCCCGGCACTACTGCACCTTCGGTGGCTTGATGCCGAACGAGTTCTGGACGTACGACACAAGACCCGTCAGCACAGCGGTGCCGGCGAGCGCCCCGACGACCTTCCAGTCGTCCCAAGAGAATGCGTTGAAGTCAGGGTTGGCGATCGACTGGGTCACGACGTTGCCAGCTGCCACCAGGACGACAGCGAACAGCCCTTGGAGGAGTGTTCGCCAGGCGCGCGACTTGGCCTGGGACTTGATCCACCCGATCGGATCGAAATCGCCGTCCTCGGTGATGACTGCCGCAACCGGGATGTTTGCGAATAGCTCGTTCATCCTGCGCTGCCCCTCGGCTTCGAGCCGATTGAACAGTTCATCGGCACGCGTCTGGGCGGACACCACCTCCGCGTTGAACTGGGAGACAGCACCTTCGAATCGAGCAGTGAGATCGGCGGTCACCTTGCTGGTAATCTCTCGGGTGAGGATGCCAATGGCTGTGTTGTCGGCCATCACTTGTCCTCCGGCTTGGTCCCGATCTTGGCTTCGATACGGGCAAGGGACTTCTCGATGCGGTCGTTCTGTGCGATCGCGAAGTTCTCCTGCTGGATGATCCGCCCGAGCGCATTCACGATCGAGCGCTTATCGATTCCGGTGATCTCAGCGTCGCCGAGCTGGGGCCATCCCCGCTTACCGTCTGGGCCAACCGGGCCCATCAGCTGGTCGAAAACCTCTGCTGCATTGGACATGTCATCCTCCTGCGGTAGTAGCGCGTCGCCGAGTGCGAGTGCGCGGTAGTAGAACTTGCGACGGTCGTCGATGCCGTTCTGGCCGCCGTTGACGGCGTAGGTGGCACCGACCAGGTCTTGCCGATCGGCGAAGTCATTCATGCGGCGAGAGACCGTCCAGTAGAACGCCGCTGCGAGGAATCCCCAGTGCGGCTCTGCGACCTTGAGCGGGTTCTTTACGAAGTACTCGGGGTCGTCGACCAGACCTTTACTTGCGGCCCACCGCGAGAACGACCGGTAGTTGTTCTTCCCAGTGAGCTGAATTGGTCCACGGCCCTTGTACAGTCGCCCGTCGCCGTCGACCTGCGGGGTGTTGCCGAGGTCGGTACGGGTGTCGTAGGCATCACCCGATGCAATTTCTTCCATCCACTTCAGGCCACCGGACTCGTGCCCGATCTGGCTGCACCACATCGTCACTCGCAGAACCGTGGTGCAATCAGCCGCGATCAGAGCGTTGTTCCATGCAGGACAGAGTTCCTCGTATCGATCCATCGAGACCCGGTTGTCCATCGCCTTCGCGAGTGTCTGCGCGTCCATCAGCACGACCTCCAGATGCCGTCGGTGACGAACCCGTGCATGCCGCAGTCGTCGCACATGATCGATGGATTCACCGTGAGCGGTTCCACCCGAACGATGCTGTGACCGTTGTCGAGCTGCAGGGCAGGTGCGATTATCAGTGTGTTGCCGTCTCGCGGCCGGGTGCACACGTGACGAACACGCCACGCGCCGTTCGGGTAATGCAGCATTGTGATGCCGCTTCCCACCTCGACCTCCGTGTCCCACCCCGACTCGACCAGGACGGCCCGAACCGCACTCATCAGCGCGGACCGGTGAACTGTTCGAGGATCTCGGCCCACTGGGCGTCGTCGTCCTGTTCCGATGTTTGCTCGCCGGGCCAGAGCGCACCCGCGAGCCACGGCAATGGATCGATCTGCGAGCCGGGTCGCCAGACCGTCGGGTGCACTTCGAGATGCAAGTGCGGGCCTGTTGCCTGCCCGTTCGCACCGACGAACCCAATGTGCTGGCCCGCGTCCACCCACTGGCCTTGCTTCAAGCCGGTGGCGAACGCGTTCCACATGTGGCCGTAGACCGTGGTTCCGCTGCCCGCTTCAGCCGGATGGTCGATGACGATCCACTGCCCGAATCCACCGGCGGCACCGATGTGCTGGATGACGCCGGCCTGGCAGGCATAGATCTTCCGGCCGTCACTGCCGCCGGGGTAGCCGAAGTCTTGGCCCATGTGCCCTTCGCGACGGCCCGTCACGGGGTTGACGCGTACGCCGAAAGGTGACTCGTAGGTGACACCTCGTTCGAGCGGATTGAACCTCGCGGCCATAGCGACTCCTTCGATGACGATTTGATAAGTGAGTTCTATGCGCCGAGCGCGACGCGGGTCAGCCAACTGCCGATCTTGCGGATTTTTCCGAGGGCCAACTGGCCCGGTTCGCGTTCTGCCTCACCGGATCCGATCTGTAACGTGAAGCGACCACGCACAGTTCTCGAGTACTCGTAGCTGATCTCGGTGAGCTTCTCGACGCGGATTTTCCCTGAAGGTGTTTCGTACCCGCAGGGCTTGCCCTTCTTCAGGTCGCGGCCGACGTAATACGGTGCGCCGTTGGACACTTCGACCGACTGCGACACGTAGCCGCGGTGATCGAACAGGGTCGTCTTCATCGACGCGTACGCGTTCAGCGACAGGCCGGTGACCGACGATTCTCCGAATGCCTCCCGGAATCGCCATGGTCCAGCCTCACGGGCCAGACGGAGGTCCTCCTGGGAATGGAACGCCATGACGACGTCCTTGACCTGATCCTCGAAGATTCCGAGCTGCAAAACCGGGAACCCAGGGATGACACTTCCTGCGGCAGAGGAGATTACGCCCAACAAAAGGTTAGCGCCGGTAACAATCGCTTGATTTAGCCAGTCAGGAGATTTTCCACCTACAGTCGCCCTCGTGGCGAGGGGAATGTGGGTGACCTCTTCGCCGTGATCGATCGTCGAATGCTGACCGTTCCGATAGACCGGGATTCCCTCGAGCTCAGGATCGGGATCGTTCGGGTTCAGGATCGGGTACGTGATCCACTCGATTGCGTCCTTCGCCATCGCAATGCCGGTGCGGATCAAACCGCCGACAGCGTTGCCCTCGAACGCAAGTGGATCACCCATCGGCTCGAAGTCGACGACCATCGTCGGACGAGTCAGAGTGACGAACTCGGGGAACGGTTGCGGATGCTCGCCCGGGTTGAACCACGTCATCGTCATTTCGAGGTTCTCGGTCTTGCACACGTCCTGCGCGAAGTCCATGAACTTGTCCATTCGCGCGACACCCGCGGTCCACGGTGTGCCGTCGAACAGTCCCTTCTTGCGAGGGTTGACCATCAGTGGCCACATCGCGTTGCGGAACAGGTTGTACGTCTGCGGGTCGAGAAGATCACCCGAAGGGATCGACCAGAGGGGTGCCTGTAGCCGAATCAGGTTCGGCGTCAGGGCCATCGACAACAGGGTTGCCGCCGGTGCGAAACCGCTCCACTCCTTCGGCCACTGGAACTCCGGGGGGAACCAAGCGTTGGGAAAAATCCGTACCCAGTTCAAAAATTCCAGTGGTGATACGGCGACGATCTGGATGAACTTCTTGCGGGTACGGCGGTCCTGGACCCGCGCGAAAGTAGTTGTGAACCAGACTGTCTGATAGCCGGGCAGGTCGACGACGATCGGGCGGACCGCATACTGCGACTGCCCGTAGAAATACTCCTCCCAGACCTCGTTGTCCGGCACCGTCATCGTCAGCGATCCCGGGACGTTCGATTTGTCGTTGAACTTGATCTCGCGGAAGTCGCCACATCGCGCGAACAGCTCCATGTACTTGGACATGAATCGGATTCCTGGCTTCGGGTTTCCGTATAACTCTTTGTCCTCGTCGGCCTCGGATTGGAACTGTGCGTAAGCCTCGCGGCTCACAGCAATCCCTCATGACGCTGCGGGACCGTCGCCCACAATTTCGTATGAGTCGATGCACCCGTGACCTGGAATCGGATACGTGAGACCACGCCTCTCGGAATGGGATTCGGGAAGTGTTGTGCCTTCATCAGCCCCCACAGATTCCGCCCACGATCGGCTGACATGGATGCACGTTCACGGATCGTTTGGACGCGCTCGTCGGTGTCGATGAAGATTTCGCGGCCGGCGGCCAGGGTCACGGGAATGGTGACGTCCATGCCCTCGTACATCAGGCGGAGGCGACCGGGCCCGGTGAACACGAACTTCGGCCAACCCGGCGCTTCAGGACCTGGATAGAGGTAGAGCACCCCGGATCCTGCACCGGTCTTGTTCTGCCATTCGTCCTCGTCGTCCTTGGTTCGCGAGTGCGGCTTGTCGGCGATGAACACCGTGTCGTATGTTGCTCCTCGCGCCAACGCCGGATCGGAACCGAACGCGGGCTTGAACGACCCCCGCCGGGTGGCGAGCATCCGCCACCCGGTCGACTCCGTGAACGCGCACAGCCAGCCCTGACGGTCACGCGGAATCAGCGCCTTGAGGAACTCCTTTCGGCGCTGGAAGTCCGCGTTCGACTCCCCGAGGATGTGAATTGGGATGTCGAGTTCGGCATGATCCACGACACCACCGACATAGTCCTCACCCTCATCAAGGGCACCCGAATCGAACAATGAGTCGACATCGATGTGGCCGAGACCGTCCGGGCCGTTGCCGATCCAGAATCCCGGCTCGCCGATGACACCGTGACCCGACAGCGGGATCACGATGCCACCGGGCGAGACGTAATGGATGATCGACTTGCTCGGGCCGATCATCCTCCCCACCCTGAGGTCGAGACAGCGTCGGAACGGACCAGCCGATTCGCCTCTGTACGAAGCAAGTTCAACAGCTCGTTGAGATCGAACGTCGTGACATCACCGAGCTGAATCAACGGTCCTCCCTCATTACCTGCGGGCAGCGGCTGATCTCCCCCGCCGCTTGCCACAGCGGCCGGCTGCGAAGCCAAATCCGGTGATGGCTGCGAGGTAGGGATGATCGGGAGATCGGCGAACTTGCCGAACCCGAAGAAATCGAGCGTGTCCTTGACGGTGCCGCTGGCGAAGTCCGACGCCGTCTGACCGGCGTAGTCCGACAACGACATCGACGACGCACCCGAACCTGAGGACGTCGACGCTGACGCTGACGGAACAGATGCTGCAGCCGACGCGGCTCCGGACGATGGCGATCCCGCTGCTTCGAGTCCGGCATCGGCCGGGCCCGAGGCGCTGGCTGGGAGTTCCTCCGGAGCAGGGTTCCCGCCCGTGAATGCCGACGCCGGCAGATGCCAGAAGTCGGTGAACTGCGAATCGTTACCGCCCACGGTGCCGCCGAACTTGCCGCCGCCGTACGCGCCACCCATCTCGAAGTTCTCGCCCGTCGGCAGAGTGGCCGCGGTGTGGCCGCCGCCGGGTCCGCCGTTCTTGAACCCGACGAGCAGATCCCCGGCGGTGCCCTTGCCCTGGACGAACCCTCGAGCGGCGAGCTCGTCAGCCTCGTTGCCAGTGGCGAAGCGGGAGCCGAACGGGTCTCGGCCGGTCGCGAAGTTCGCGATCGCCGACACGGCACCGGAGCAGTCGCCCCAGTTGACGCCGCCCCACTCGTACGGCTTCCCGTCGACGCCTCGAGCGAAGTCCCGGAGAGCGTCGGTGGAGATCAGACCGCCGTCGGCGAACCCGAGGAGCTTGCGGCCCCGCAGGATTACATCGACGAGAGCCGAGTCCTCTTCCTGACCGAGCACGTTGCCGGTGTAGTCACCGGAGCCGAGCAACGATCCGAAGCCGCCGACCATCGAATGCAGGAAGTCGGCCGAGGGAACCCAGCCATCGTTGATTGCCTCGAGGATCGGCAAGGTCTCCGGAGTGACCGAGCTTGCGCGGGTCATGAACTCGCCGTTCGACGCCCGGATGAGCATCGAATCCGAACGGGGCCCGCCCGGTCCGCTGAGCTTGCCGCCGTCCCTGAACATCGGGATGTTCGGGGTGTCGAGGGTGATCTTCGGGATGTCGACACCCAGGACAGTTCCGCCACCGATCACCAGCTGGAAGTCGTTCCACTTGCGGATGATCCAGTTGATAGCAGCCTTGAAACTTTCGGTGATTCCGTCCCACATCCCCGACACTGCGGATGTGATCCGGCCCGGAAGTTCGGTCACGAATCCGACGAGCTCGCCGAACTTGCCGACTACCCAATCCTTTGCCTGGCCGGCCTTTTCGCCGATCCACCCGAGAGCATTTCCGAACGCGGTGATGCCGGCCGAGACGAGATTCCACATGTAGTCCCACCCGGCACGGATGGCATCCCACGCCGCGGAGACGATCTTTTGTCCGATCTCGGTTTGGGTGAAGAACCAGATCAGACCGGCGACGAGTGCCGTGACACCGATGATGATCAGCGAGATCGGGTTTGCATTCAGTGCGATGTTGAGCAGCCACTGCGCTGCGGTCGCGGCCGCGGTCGCGATGGTGCCCGCCACGAGTGCAACCTTCTGCGCGACGTACGAGACACCGGCGCGCGCCGCCGCTGCACCGTTCGCAGCCCACGCCGCGGTGTTCGAGGCGAGGGCTGCGGTACCGGACGCCACCGCGGTGGCAGCAGTCCTTGCCGACGTCGCGGCCGTCGACACAGCTGTCTTGGCCGCCCCGAATCCGTCCTTGATGGCCGAGGCTCCGGACTTCACCGAATCGATTGCCCCGGAGACTGTTTCCTTCGCGGACATGAATCCGTCCTTGACGGAGGTGATGCCTTCACCGACGGAATCGAATACGCCCTTGGCGGTCTCGAATCCGGCGACTGCGCCACCGAGTCCGGTCATTCCTGCGACTGCGCCGAGCAGTGAGCCCTCGTTCTCGTCGAGTGCACCGGTGAAGTCGCCTACTAGTGGCAGGACGTTGTCGCCGAGCATGTTGACGAACGTCGACTCGATTCCGCGCTTGAAGGTTTCGAGCTTGGACGAAGCGTTGTCGTTGAGGGTTGCGCCCATCGCGTCGGCCGAGCCTTCGAATCCGGCCATCGCGTTCTCGGCCCCGGTGAGCCCGGAAAGAAATGCGGGGATCTGGTCGATCGACAGGTCCTCGAGCGGGGTGCCGAACAGTGCGATCGCGGCGTTCGCCCGTGCTGACGGATCCTCGATCGCTAGCAGTCCGTTGGCGGTCTGGGTCAGCGCGTCCTTGGCGACGGCTCCACCGGTGGCGATTGCGTTTGACATGGTCTGCGCGTCGAGACCGATAGCGCCGTAGGCCTCGGCGGATGTCTTGGACATGTCCGAGCCGCGGATGGTGAATTCCTTGAGTGCGTCACCGGTCTTGTCGAGCGCGAACTTTCCGTTGCCCGCAGCGGAAACGAGCATGTTGAAGGCGTCCGGGCCCTCGATGCCGAGTGCCCGGAAGTTGGTGCCGTACTCCTGCAGGATTTCGGGGAGTTCTTCGCGCATCGCTTTCGGGACGCGCTGGAAGCTGGTCGTCATCAGGTCGAACGCCTGCGTCGAGTCGACAGCGAGCCCGTTCTGGACGAGCTGGGCGGCGGTCTGGATCGCCGAGTCGACATCGGTGTCGAAGGTCTTGCCGAAGTTCACTGCCCGTGTGGTGACCTGCTCGAGGCTGGCTTCGCCCTCGTACCCGAGAGTGGCGAACGAGGACTGCGCCGAGTCGATTGCAGAGGTGACATCGGCCATGGAGTCTCCGAGACCGGAGGCGTACAGCTTGCCGGCGCGGACGCCGTATTCCTTCGCCAGTTCGGGCGATGCGCCCTGAGCGGCCGCCAGCTTGGAGTAATCCGCTTGGTTGGCCATTGCCTTGCCGACACCGGCCATTGCCCCGGAGACACCGGCTGCGCCGGCCGCGAGACCGGCCAGCTGCTTGATGCCGCCGCCGAGACCGCCGAACATGTTCTTGAGTCCGCCGCCGGTCCGCTCGACGCTGGCACCAAGATCATCGGTCGCCGACTCCGCAGCGGTCTCGGCCGCCGTGAGCTGGTCGGTCGCCGTACGTGCAGCGCGGGCAGCGGCTTCTGCACCACGGTTTGCTCGGGCGACAGCTTCGAGAGCTGCCGCGTACCGACCACCGCGGGTGATGCCGCGTTCCTGCATCTCGACGAGCTTCGCCTGCGCCACAGTCTGTTTGCCGGTGGCGTCAGCTACTCGGTCCTGCGCTTTCGCGACCAGAGCCGACGCCTTCTCCACCGCCGCGCGCGAGGACGCGATGCCGCCTGCGATGCCCTCGCCGACGGCACGGCCGGCGCGCTCCCCCGCGCCGGCCGTGCCCCGGGTTAACGCTCCCGCGAAATCGCGGAAGCTGGGAAGGATGGGGAGCCAGACCGTATCGCCGTCATCAGCCATGCGGACCACCACCCTTCGGTTTCTTCGGAGGAGCGATCGATTCGAGATACCGAATCGCTGCTTCGTTCGATGCGCTGCCGCGGTCGCCGATCACCGCGCCGGACTTGGCCCACGGGAACGCCTTGAACTTCGGCCACTTCGGCTTCATGCGTTTGGTCCACACGAGCCGCTGATCGAGCCAGTCGAGCTTGTGCCACAGGCCCCAGAGCAGGGCTTCGTTGTTCGTCCAGTACTGACCGTCGAGGCCTGCCCTATGGACGGCACTGCCGTCGGGCAGATGCTCTTTCAGGACGCGAACCTGACGAATCGAGATCTTGCCCTGCCAGAACGCGGCGACGACGTCGAAGTGGTACTCGGCGATCAGCGCCGCTTCGAGCGCCTCTGCATGCGGTTGGAGGACGGTGTACGTCGTGTAGGCCCCGACTCGTCGGTGTTGTGCTCGACCCACAGACGCTGTGCGTTCGCGACCTGCGCCGATCCGCCGCCCATTTCCCAGAACTTCTGGGCCTGCTCGTCACCGAGGAAGAACAGGACGTACCCCTCGAGGTCGTCGTTGTCGAGTTCTTGCAGCTCGGACTTCTGATCGTCGTCGAGGATCAGCGGGTCGAGGCACTGCCAGGTCTCACCCTTGAAGACGAACGGGAATTTGTCACGAGAGCCAATCTCCTCTTCGCGCTTGGCGGCGATTGCATCGAGATCGATTTCGAAAGCCATGGTGGGCCTTTCTGTTTCAGCGAGTTGGTGGGTCTGCTACAGATGGAGAGACGGCGGCGCGGGTGAAGACCCACCACGGAAACCCGCGCCGCCGTCGACTACGCGGGAAGTTCCCAGTTCTCCTTGAAGAGGCGCTTGACCGACCAGCCCTCGGCACCGGGGTACGCGGTGATGGTGACCGGGTAGCCGATCAGCTCGCCCTTGGTGTACGTCTGCGATCCGCGCTCGGTGACCTCGCCGAGGGGCACGAGGAATCGGCGTGCGTAAACGCCGTCGATAATGTCGATACCGAAGGCGCGCAGGTCCTGGTCCTTGATGTCGCCGTCCACGAAGGAGACGACACCGTCGGTCTCGACCATGTCCTCGGCCTTAACCTTGTAGAACAAGCTGATCGTGTCGAAACTCGTTGTCCAGATGACGGTTTCCCACGAGATAGTCTCGGAGGTAGTCGCCACACGGATCGGCGAGTTGGACTGCCACGGCACGAACGGCGTGGTGTCGGCATCACGGTTCTCGGTGATGCCTTCGTCCGAGATCCAGCCGGCGTCGGCGAATGTGCTCGTCCACGCCGACATGAGGGTCGGGAAGACGGCACCCTTCGCGCCGAAACGCAGTGCACCGGTAACACCGATACGGGCAACGTCGCTGCCGTACGGAGAGGGAGATGTCATTACAAGCCCCTTTCATGGGCATGACGAGGTTGCCCTGAACCTGTTGGTGCAGAGCTGTTTACGTGGTGGAGGTCAGAGTGGCTTGCAGAGGAAGTCGACGACTCCGCCGTACCTCAGGACTTTCGGGTTGTAGTCCGGACGACGAACAGGCCGCGTCCTCTCGTCGACGACGATCCCGTCGGCTCGCCAGTTGTTCAGCCAGTCACTGCCGCGCTCGGCGAGGGCACGGAGATCGGCCAACGGATCCGGCCCCGACTTCAGACCGAAGTACAGGACGTCAACGGAGACGGTCGTGCGAAGGTGCCTTCCGTTGAACGGCTTGTCCCGCGGAATGTCGTCGATGGTGACGACCTGGATGATCGGCGGAGTGAAGTCGGGGGGCAGGTCGGTGACGGTGCGTACCCCGAGTTCGGCAGTCATGCTCTCGCACAGCAATGCCAGTACGTCGGGGAACGTCATCTAACTGCCCGACAGTTTCGGCTTCGCCCCTGCTGCCGGTTTCGTGTCTGCTCCCTGGCCGGGCTTGGACAGTGAGTTCGGGCCGTCCGGTACTGGCGCGCTGGCGTCAGTGTCCGCGGCCTTGACGTCGGCCTTCGCGTCTGGAAGATCGGCATCGGTGGAGTCGGTCGAGGGGGCGTCCGGTTCGGCCACTGGCTTCGGGTCGTCGACGTAGGTCGCCATGCCGGTGTCGACGTAACGCGCTGCGGCGTGCTCGTCCTCGAAGTCCTCGGTCTTGTCGATCTTCGAGTCGTCGCGATGCAGCGACCATCGGATTGTCTTCATGCTGTGTGCCTTCCTATTTCGTCGCCCGCGACGCGCGGCCGATCGCCCGGATCCGGGGAGTGGTTTCGGTTCCGTACTCTTCGTCTCGGCTGGACGAGACGACCTGTGCGAACGCACGTCCGCCGGGCCTGATGCCTGACACAACGGTGATGCGGGCAGACCCGCCTTCCGAGTTGGTGATCGCCTGAGCTGTGGCCGCGATGCGGCGAGCTTTCGCGATACCACGCTGCTGCAAGGCGGGCATGCGGTTGATCTGCTTGTACATCTTCGGGGTCATTCGCACCATCAGCCGGTCACCTTCTCCAGTTGGATCTCGATGTGGTGCACTGCATTCAGAATCATGGGATGCGGCCACCTACCGATCTGTGTGACGTCGTACGACTGTCCAGCCCACCGAACTCGGTCGGTGTCGAGCACATCGATATCGACACCCGCTTGGGAGATCACCCGGTACCCGGTGGTGACCGTCTGCCGGAATTCGTTCTCGCCGGACTCAGTCTGGGACAGAGGCTGCATTGACACCGGCAGCGGAACGGGTGTCAGTTCGGCGTCGTCCCAATCGATCACGTCGTTGCCGTACGAATCCCGCGTGATCACGGGACGTTCAATTTCGATCATGCTGGTGTAGCCGGCGACCATCAGCAATCACCGAAGAACCAGGCGGGGGCCGTTGCAGGCCCGATCCCGAACAGTGCCTTATGGGCATCAGTGAAGTACAACGTCGCTGACGGATTCAGCAACGTAGCCGAATCCGCGATACTCCCCACCGTCGTCGCATACGACGACTTACCGAACTGATCATCGGTGACCGACAGCGCCGACTTCACCATGTCGATCGACACAGCGCGGGCGATGAGCTCGCGGTCGTCATTCATGTCGAGATCGGACATGTCGACGTTCCGACGAATCAGGATCGCAGCGAGCTCGAGCGCTGATGTCGCGCGCACTCTCTGCTGATCAGTGAGGGGACGCCACTGCTCGACCAGCTGATCTACGGTCGCGTAAACGACTGCCATGAACGTCCCCTCCCCTGCATCAGCTCAATGCCGCGATGAGGTCGGTCTTCGACATCTTCTCGGCTTCCTTACGGTCGAAGCCCTTCTCGACGGCGTAGTCCTCCCACACCTTCACCAGGTCGGTCGGCTTCGGCTTGGCCGGATCCGACTTCGGGGCAGGTGCAGGCTCGACCGTGGTCGCGACCGGCTGGGTCTCCGAGACAGGCTCCGGAACAACCGGTTCCGCAGCAGGATCGACGGCGAGGGCATCGTCGAGTGCAGCCAGGATCGAAGCCTGGTCGGCGTCCGCCGGGAGACCGAGACGTTCGGCCAACGCACCCGACAGCACTACATCCTCGGGCTCCACGACATCATCGACGTCGGGCGCGAACGCACCGTGGCGCTCGAACTTCTCGACAACAGCATCGGGAAAGTCGACGACGTCACCGAACAAGGACTCACGGCGAACACCGTCTATATCTGTCCAGCGGATGACGCTGTGCGCAACTGTTCGGATCGGCATGATCAGCCCGCCAATCCGGTGACCTTGCGGATGGCGTAGGGATTGGTGACACCCATGACCGGCTGCACGTACGACTGAACCCAGTTCTTGCGGGTCTTCTGTTCACGCCACGTCTCCGTGGTGAGGCCCACCTCGTAGTCGAGGAAGCCGACCTGTCCGGTAGCTACCGCATAAGCGACACCGGCAGGGATCTCGTTGGAGGCGAACAGTGTGATGCCGTTCGTGGCGAGGATCTGAGCGAGTGCCGCGCCGTACGCGATCTCGATGTTCGTCTTCTCGACCGGGTTCAGCAGCCACAGGTCGTACTTGACGCCGAGCTCTTCCTGTGTCGCGAACCTCTGCGCGAATGCGAGGTCAGCGTGCGGCAGGTCCTGGTTCGGAGTCGGGTTCGTTCCGCCGAGCTGAGCTGTGGCCCAGTTGTTTCCGACGAACGTTGTCGCTCCACCGAGCGCCGCGATTGCGGAATCGAGCGTTGCGACAGCGCGGGTGTTCACCTTCTTGACGATGGTGTTCGACAGCTGCGTGGTCTGGATGTCGAAGTACGCAGCATCGTTGCGCTTCACCGCGTTGTCCGAGACCCAGAACTTGCCGCCCCAGTCCTCGACCAGCGCGACCTTCTCGTCCAGACGTTCGGACCCAACGATCGGGTACTCGTCGGAGTCACCGCGCTGTTCCACGTCATTGGCGAGGTACAGCTCGTTCTTGATGGCCTGCTGGTAGCGCATCGCGCCGCCGACCACTGGGACACCCGACGTCGCGAAGATCTTGTCGACGATGAACGAGTGCAGGGTGATGTCCGCGATACGGCGGCTGATGCGGTTGGGCTGCTTCAGTGCGGTATCGACGGTCAGCTGGTTGTTGACGATGGCGGGCGCGCCGAGCGGAAACGCCACCGGTGCCTGAGTCGGCATGGGTACCCCTTTCAGAGGTGGTTATGAGCGAGGTTCGCTCGACACGCGCCCGGGTTCGGGCATGAAAAAACCACCGGACCAAGGGGTCTCGGTGGTTGCGCGTTCGGAGTGGAGGTGGGTCAGTACAGGCTGATCTGAGCGTCGCTACCGGACGTGGCTGCGGTGACGGCGTAACCGACTGCAACTCCGGAAGTCTTGGTGACTGCCTGACCGGCAGCGCCTACCTCGACCTCGGCGAATGCAGCGATCGCGCCGGCCGCAGTCACGTACGTGACCCGGTCCTTTCCGCGGGCGATGCCGACGACGGCACCGGAGGCCGCGTCATACTTCGAGACTCCGCAGACGCGTCCGGCCGCGGTGGCATGCGCGACGGCGATGTTGCCGTTGCTGCGGTTGCCCGAGATCGCGAGGAAACGCTTGCCGGTGACCGCCGCGGTCGCGCGTCCGGTCAGATCCGTACCCGGGTAGTAGACGTCGATGTTTTCGTTCGCCATGATCAGGCCTCCTTCGAGCGAGTGTTGAACCAGCCGAGGTCTTCCTCGACGGCGTTGGCAGGAGACTGGCCATGACCAGATTCTTCGACCGGAACGAGGTTCTTCGGAAGCTGATCGATCAGCTTCCGTGTGCCCTCAGGGTTGTCGGTGAGCAGATTCAGGAACTGCTCGCGACTCGCGGGTGCGATACGACCTTCCCTGATAGCGGTGTCGATGACCGCGTTGTTGGCTTCCTGCATCTGCTGTGCACGGGCCTGGTCGCCGCGCTCAGCCTTGGCGATCAACTCGGTGAGTGCCGCATTCTCGACCACTCCGAGTCCGTTCTTCTGGATGACCGCGAGTGCGCTCTCCAGGGTTGGTTCGGCGGCCTCAACCACCGGCGGGGTCTCGACCGGCTCGACCGTCTGCTCTTCGAGCGCCTCGTCGATTGCCTTCAGTACGGTCTCGTCGTCAGCATCGGCACCGAAGCCGAACCGCTCAGCGAGGCCTTCCTTCAGAGTGTCCATTACGGACTCCTTATCTTCTGGGTCCCCAGCCTCGTTGGCAGAGGAGTTTGTGGGTCGGTGGCCGTTGCGTGCCAGTGCCGACAGGTCAAATCTGTTCTTCGCCTTCTGAACCGGCGTCTCGTCAACCGCATCCGACGTGAACACTGAGTCAGCGAGCCCTGCGGCGACGGCCTCTTCGGCCGAGTACCACGACTCGTTCTTCATCGCCTCAAGCCAGGTATCGACGTCTCCGCCTGTCTTGCGCGCGTAGATCGACGCGATGTTGCGATCCTCGTGTTCGAGGTCGGCGGACATCTTCGTCATGTCGGCTGCGTTGCCGACACACATGCCCCAGGCGTTGTGGATGAAGAACTCCGCGTTCTCCATAATGCGAAGCTCGTCGACACCCGCCGCGATGAACGAAGCCGACGAAGCAGCGATGCCCTCGACGATTGCCACTACCCGCGCGTCGTGACGACGCAGGGCGTTCAGGATCGCGAGGCCTTCCCAGACCTCTCCGCCCGGGGAGTTGATGAGTAGTTGAATCTCAGTGGTCTTCTCAGGGAGCTCGTCAATCGCGGCGACGAACTCCTTCGCAGACACACCCCAGAACTCGCCCCACGAATCAATCGGGTCGTACAGCCTGAGCACGGCAGTAGTCCCATTGTCGGATGATCTGGTCTGTGGAATCTCTGCCTTGACAGGCGTTCGCTTGAACGCCTGACGGTTTCGCAGGAATGGGTTCATGCTGTCTCCAATGATTCGATCTCCGCGGAGCGTGACCGGCGGAAGGTCCGTTCGGCGTGGCAGTTCGCGCACACGACCTCGCATTTCGCGATTTCAGCTACCAGACGTGCCCGCCCTGAGGTCGGCCCCATCTGCCCGATGTTGAAATGCTTGTCGCCGAGGTGGTCGAACTGCATGACGTAATACGGGTACTGCACGGCACAATCGGCGCAGGGCCGCTCTTTCAGAGACCGAATCAGTTGCCTGTTCGTCATTCGATAACGGAGCTTCGCAGCCTCCCAGGTTTCTGGGCTATTGACTCGATACTTCGCTGCCGCCTCACGGTTCCGGCCACGCGTACCGTGCCGCGTCTCTTCATCAAGCCCTTTCCAGTGGGCATGACACTTGTCGACGTGGGCTTTTTCACACGCTACGCAGGGATCTTCTCGCGCTTTTCGGTGTGCTTGGTAGCCCGCATCGTGTCCTGTCCGGCCCTCTGGGTAAGCGCGCGTCCGAATTTCGCAGACACCACTCACGGTTCTCCTTCGGTCAGAACAGCGTCAGTGCGCCGTCGGGTTCGATGCGTGCCCTCGGTGGCCGCTTGTTCGAGTGGTTCTCGGTAGCCGGTGGCGGCGGGAAGTCCTTCGCAGGCAGTCCGCTGGATTCGCGGACATACTCCTCGAGGCCACGGTCCGGGAACAGGATCTTCGCGTCGACGAGAGTCTTCAACGCCGCCGCGGTTGCGTCCTGCCGAGATCCGATCTCGTCGAACACAATCCGCGGTGCCGGTGCGTCCTCGCCGAAGTTGATGTCGACGAGGTCCTCGACGATGTGAGCATTCGCCGTGTCAGCGATCTGCTCCGCCAGGGACTGCACCGACTGCGCGAAAGTGTCGTTCAGAACTGAAGCGAGCGAGTAGCTTCCACCGCGGTCCAGGTTCAGGAAGTGCGCGAGGCCGGCGAGGGCGATCTGCTTGTCGTGGTATTCGATCGCCAACTGCATGTCCGGCAGGTTGCCCTGCACGCCGAGCAGTTTCAGATCAGCACCGAACGGCAAACCAACACCGGAATTCGCGCCGCCCTTGTACGCCGATGCCATCTTCTGCAGCTTGATGATGTCTTCTTCGCTGGCACCCTCGGCACCAGTAGCGACCGGGACACCCATGCCGTTACGGCGGGCCGTACCGGCTTGGATCTTCATCAGCTCGTCCTTCAGCAGCCAATGCTTGTAGGCGGGCCGGAGAAGCGAATTACCGGACCACTGACCAGGTTCCGGGTCGCGAACGTATGCCACCAGCCGGGACACCCCGATCTCGATGCCGCCCGCCAGCATTCGTTCCAAAGTCAATGCACCTTGGGGTGCGCGCTGCACGATCGAGTCGAGGCCGCCATCGAGCGCCACGTTGATCTTGCTGATCGTCTTCTGGGGACGCGGTGCCAACTTGCGGAGGTGGGCACGGATGTTCGTGCCTTCACCCTCGATTCGATAGACCTGCTCGAAGAACGAGTGACCGTAAGTCAGCATCAGCAGAGCAGTCTGCAGATGCTGGTTCCACGAAAACCGCCCCTTCGTCCGCGGCAAGGACAGGGCAGTTTCCGCGCCCTTGATCTTCAAACCCAAGTTGCGGGCAACGAACTCGGCCACCTCATCCGAGGCACCGTTCTGGTCGATACGCCACGCGGTCTGCCGGATCGGGAGACCGATAGCCGAAATGACAGAGGACACTCGGCCGTCCTCACGCAGCATCCGCGAGTACACGTCGATGCACTGCGGCCACTGCAGTTCCGGCAGCCGCTCGCTCTCATCCCATTGCTGGTAGTTCAACCCGTCTGGGTTGACGTATCCGGACTCCTCGAATGCGGGAGGAGGCGGCGGTTTCGTATCGACCATCAGCTACTCCTCCTCTCTCAAAATGCGCCCATGATGTCGAGTTCGTCGACATCCATAAGGTCGGTGTCCATCGCCGGTGACGCCGGCGGCACCACGACTCGGCTACCAAAAGTCAGCAACCCGTAATGCGCCAGAGACGCAGCGACAAGCGGCGAAATCTGCGCCTGCCCTTTGCGGTTCCACGCCCGACCACCCGCGAGATCACGCCACTGCGCGGCCTCGATCGCGCCGTACAACAACGGGTCACCCGTATGCGACAGCTTCGCGTTGACAGCATCGTCGTAGAAGTTTCCGCAGGCCTGCACGAACTCGGTGGTATTCGTCGTCTCGGCCTCGATACCGGCCTGCAGCAACGGATTCACCAACGTCATCGCGGGCGACTGCTTATCGATCACCAGTGCGCACGGTTCCCACCGTTCGATCAGCCGGATGATGAACGGCACTACCTCGTCGGACGGTGCCTGATGGAACCCGACCTCGACATGCACACCGCCACCGGACACGCGTTGCGCCGCAGCGATCGAGCACCACTTGCGGTCAGGGGTCATGTCCACGGCCAGTGCAATCGAACCCGTCAACGTCGGTGCCGCGTTCGCCATGTCGGACCACTGCTCCAAGTCGATGACATGCTCGACGTCGTCCGTGTCCGTGTCCGGCGGCCAGATCCCCATCGCCTCGCGACGCCATGAATCTTCGTCCGGGATGTTCTCCCGCATCCGCAGCATCGCGTCGAGCGGAGTGCGGTGCGGATACGACGGATTGAACGTGTGGAACTTGGACTGATCGTCCGGGTCTGTGTCGGGGTCAGCCGAGATCTCGCAGTAGACCTGATGGAGGGTGAGCCCGGCGAGCGCCTTCTTGCGCTTCGAGGTGAACGCATCACCGTCATCGGTCGGCCGCGGCGGCGTGCCGATGAAGAACACGAGACCACCGTGCTCATGCCGAGCGGCGTTCGTCGCCGGCACCATATCCTCAAGCGCCTTCACGCCCAGAATCTGCGCCTCATCGAACACCTCGACATCGATCGCATCCATACCGCGACCAAAACCCTGCTCGCGTGCACCGAACATGATGATCGATCCGTTGACGAATCGAATCTCCTGCTCGCCGTTCGCAGTACGGATACCGTTCGGGGCGATGTGCGGCCACAGCTTCTCGCGTCGCACCATCGACTGCATCGAACGGAACGTGTTCGTAGTCGTACGGTTATGGTGCGAAGTCCAGATCGCTCGCAGGTTCGGGAACTCCAAGCACAACCCGATGATGAGATTGCCTACCGTGTAAGTCTTGCCGACCTGCCTCGGAATTGACGCGACGACTCCACCGATGGACGCCGCATACTTCCCCGACTCACGGCACCCCAACGCGACAGACCCGAAACCCTGCTGCCACTGGTCGAACGACACTCCGACGTCGAGCAGCCTGCGGTAGACCCGCGGAAACTGGGAGGTGACAATCCCTTCGGGGATGACCAAGTGGCGCGCGACATCAGAGAGCCGACGCGTCGAACCGGTCATTGATCATTCCCATCAGCAGCTCGTGCTCCGGGGCCACCTCACGAAGAGCGGACTCCAGAGCACGCACACGACCGGGAGCATCGTCTTCCCTCGCATCGATCGCCTCGATCTCGTTCGCGATGTCCTGCAACCGCTTCGTCAAAGAAGCGAGATCACGCGGTGGACAATTGGGATTCGAGACCGCCCCAGCGATCCGATCCCGCATAGCCACCAGCAACGCCCGATGAGAGCCGCTCATAGCTGCCACATCCACCGACTGCGCCTCTGTGAGGGCAGGAGCCATCTCGTCAGCGGACACAGCACGCAGAGGCTTCGCAGCGGTCATCAGGGACACCTCCTAGAGAGCAGCCGTGTGGAAAAGCAGTAGAGAGAGATGGTGACTAGCCGAAGCGTTGGGAGTCGTTTGACCCCTCCCCTCAACAATCTGAGGCTCTGACCAGCGGAAATGCAGTCCGCGGGGTGTTAGGCCTCTGACCAGGCGTTATACCGCTATGGGCTCGTCCACACGGTCAGCCTTGGCTATGTTGCATCCGAGGTGGGCTGCTTGGACGTTGGTGTAGCGGTGTGGTCCGCCCCGTGAGATCGGGATGATGTGGTCGAGGCTTGCGCTATCCATGCTGGGGTAGGCGCAGTCCGGGTCGATAGGTTCGGCGCAGATGCCGCAGGTCCATTGGTCTCGCTCGTACACTTTGGTGCGGTTGATGTGCTCGTAGTCGACGCCAAAGTGGAGTGCCCTCTTGCGGTCGCTGTTTCGATGTGGCTGCCGTGTGGTGGTTGTGTCGTGCAGTCCGTTCGCTATGCGCCTCTGCGTCAGGGTTTCTATCCGCTTCACTGCTGCGACTGCACGCTGGCATGGCTTGCATCGGGTGGTCTCGTACCCGTGGGTGGTGGTCTTCGTGAACGGGATCGAGCAGTCGATGCAGTTGCCGCTCACGTATCGGGTTGACCGAGCACGGGTCGCGCATGTCTTCGTGCAGTAGAGGTTCCGGGAGCCGGTCGGCTGGAACGCAGAGGCGCACTGTGCACAGGGCCGGATGGGTTGCGGTGCCTTGCCGGCTTTCGCGGCAGCGCGGCGTTTAGCGGCGGCAGCCCGGTTGCCTGCTCGTTTGCCATCCGGGGTTGTGCTGCGTCCATCGTTCGGCCCATTGGGTCCGCGCACAGTAGCGCCCGGGTTCTTCGCGCGGTAACGCTCGTTTGCTACTCGCTTCGAGCATTCCTGGCACATGCTCGATCGGCCATTGGCACGGCTGCGGTCGATGTAGAACTTGTCCAGTTCCATCTCTGTATGGCAGGCGCGGCATGTCGCGGTGGGTGTTACGTTCATCGGGTCGACCTCTCACTCAGGTTGGCCAATCCCCGGGAGTGTTGACGCACTCGCCGGGGTTCTTACGTTGTTGCGGTCACCAGGCCATGGCGCACCATTGGCTTCGGTCATCGACCTCGGTGTCGAGTGGTGCATCCGGTGGGTCGCCCGTGACCGCTGGGCGTAGGTGGTCCTTCAGTCCAGCGCCGCGGCGTTTGTTGCAGATGCCATGCAAGAGGCGGTCTGCCTTTGTGCCGGTATGCAATGCGCGGGAACGGGAATGGTCACCGGCGAGTGTCTGCCCATCCCAGTTGAGTGCGTCGTCGAGCCACATCGGGAGTCCGCACCACCAGCACGGTGAGCCGTCAGTGTGCTTGGCCTTGAGGGACTTGACCTGTTGGCGGTGAGCATGGCCGAGGCCGCGTTGGGTGGTGGTCTTCTTGGCGGCCATCAGAACTGGGTGGGTCTGGGCACGCGTTCGAGGAGTGCGTCGACTCGGTCGCGGTAGATCTGGGCGGTGACCTCGTCGCCTCGTTCTTCAGCGCCGCGGGCGAGGAGGCGGGCGTCGACGATCTGCTCATTCAGGGTGGGGAGCATGACGGCACCTCGTTTACCCGCCGGTGGCGATAGTTGCCTTTGCACTGGTCAGCGAGTTGGCCTACTCATCACCCAACGGACGATGCAGGCGATGATCTCGGCCCACAGTTCGCCGATCATGGGCAGTGCCGAGTCAGTACGACGCATCCACTCTTGCCATGGACCCGGCAGTGCGGCACACACAGGAGCCGGACCAACCCCGCGCGCCAGTGCATCAGAACAGGGACAGCAACGGGATGATCAGGCCAGCGATGCCGATGATCGCTTTGCCGACAGCAAGGTACGTCGAGAACGGGTATCCGAACAGCATGACGAGTGCCCTTCTGTCAGTGGGAAGTTGAGCCCTCGATGTGGGGCTGCAGCGTTGACCTAGCGCGGGAACGCATCACAGGGCGCTTTACCGGTGAGAAGTCGCGAAGAGCCGGCGTTCACAGCGGCATCGAGGGAGTTGGTTGGCCGCGCTCCGTGTTGACACGGACACCGCCCGGATTCCGGGTGATGCTGGGGAAGTCGCGGCCAAGAATGTGGGCGCTATTCGACGGATGTTTCCGGAAACGCGTACACGTCTGTTACCTGCGGATCAGTGTGACATAGCGTTGTTAGCTATGCAAACCTTTGCGGTGGCGTGTCGCCTGAGCGATCCGTTCGACGTCGTAGAGGTTGACGAGATGGCCCCAAGGCTGGCGGGTTACAACCGGTTTGAGCAGGCCCCTGCTGATCCACTTGCGGAGTACTACCTCTGTGCGTCCCACATGTGCGGCGGCCAGTTTCAGTGTGAGCAGTTCCGGTTCCTCGAAGTCGATCGACGGCGGATTGAGTACATATCCGGATGACTGCCTGATTGGTGCCTCTACGTTCACGGAACCCTCTTCCACCACCGCAAGGAATGAGACCCGATCATCTTAGCAACGCTAATCTTCTCCGTTCTCGTTCTACGGCCTGCGCTGGGAGTAGCCAGCCTCGTTGGATCTGGCGTAGCCAGGGTTGATGCGACCAGAAGCGGTACATGTCATTTACTTTGGGCGGCTTCGGCCGTTCCAGTTCGACCCACCGGCCGCCCTCACTACCTGTCTTGGCCATCGATATCCGGCCATTCGTATTCGACGTCCGGGTATGGCGGTTGTGCCCTGGTGGCGTAATGCTTGCCGTCGTGATGGGCGGGCAACTTGCAGTGAACGGTCAGGTCGCCCGCGAGGATCATGTTGGTGGCAGTGGCGGTGCACCGTTCCCACACAGATCGGGCGTGCCACTGTTCGTGATGACCGCGGTTTACAGACCAGACGAGGGCTGAGCATTCCGGGCACTGGTCGAACGAGACGTCCTCCGGCTCGGTACTGCTGGGCGGGATTACCTGCATCGTCGCCACGGTCGTCCAGTTGTTGCTCACCATGCCCAGTTCTCCTGATAGTCGGGGTGATTCGAGTACACCGATGCCAGGTGCCACAATGCTTCCTCGGCGATGCCATCCCATCCTGGCTCAGTGCAACCGTTGGCGATCTGCTGTAGACACTCGACGGCTTTCCGTTTGGCTGCGACGTCGCGCAGTACCCGCGCCGGATCGTGCCGGGCGATGTGCTGCACGTCCGGTTCGTCACTGATCCACTCCGACGATGCCGGGAACTGGTCCTGATCGAAGGCGCACACAGCGATCTCCTCGTGCGGCCCGCCACGGACAGTCAGGGAGTGGCCCCGGTCTACCAGTGCCCACGGTCCCGGTGTGGCCTTCCGTGCCTCAGCTTCGTCCTCGTCCAGTCGGCGGATGATGAACTCGAATCCCGTACTTCTTCTCTGCTCGTTCACTACTCGTCCTCGATGTCGTTGAGGCTGAACACGGTGGTGTCGGCCTTCGGTGGGTCCACGACGTAGATGGCATCGGCGGGCACCAGGGTCGACACGGTGACGGTCACATCGGCGACCATGTCGATGGACTCGAGCATGCTACGCACCTTCGGTTCCATGCTCTGTAAGCAGATGATCATTTTCGGTGTGGTGGTGAGTGCTCGCCGCCACCGTTCTGTCGAGCAGTTCACGATGAACGCCGACATCGCGGCGGCACCGTCGTTGAGCATGTCTACTGTCGCCTGCGGCACCTGACCGGGTGTGGTTCCTGTCATTGCACTGCCCGCCGTGTCTTTGGCCAATACCAGGTGCCGTGCTCGTCTCGGCGGAGACCGACTCGACGCAGCATCGCCGCCGTGTTTTCTTCGACGACGACCCGGGCGAATTCATAGACAGCTGGCAGCTGCTCGTCGGTGATCCCCACTGCCCGGAGTTTCCGGTACTCGTTCTCGGCGTGGGCGTCCCGTTCCGCAGTGAGGAGCCGTTCACGTTTCATGTGCTCGTCTAACACGGTTTTCAGTTCGTCAGACTGGCTTGAGGGTTCAGTCATGCTGTTGCGCCTTCCGTGTTGGCGGCAATGATGTCGGCGATCTCGTCGAGATGCACGAGGCGGTTCCATGCATCCCATCCGACGTGGATATGTCTGCACCGAGGAGAGCTGGAGACGAGTTCCGCTCCCCGCCATGTTTCGACCCGCGCGGCCGACGGCGCGAACGCTTCGGAACTGTGAGTGTGTCCGTGCAGCAGCCACTCCCCCTGATCCCGCAGGCGGTACTGGACTCCACGGTCGGTCTCGCTGTGATCGCCCTCGTACGGGAAGTGGGACAGCAAAACTCGTTGCCCTGCGATCTTCCTGCGGGCGAACAACTGCACCGACGTGAACGTTTGCATGAACGCGCGCTGACGGTTGTGACTGTTGCGGTTCGCCATCGGGTGCACGCTGTCGTGGTTCCCTGCGATCAGATGTATCTCGAAGCCGCCCTGTTCGCCGAGTGACGCCAGGCGGGTCAGCGCGACTCCTTCGGCTGCCGTACCCCCGGCCGTCAGGTCACCCAGGATCCACAATTGGTCACCAGGCTTCACGGTCTCCTCGATCGACTCGAAGATCACAGCGTCGTGCTCGGCGGTCGTGTCGAACCCGCGGCTCTCAGCGACTTTCAGATGGCCCCAGTGGGGATCGGACGTAAACCAGACGCTCATAATCGGTCACCTCGCTTCACTGACTGACACATCCCAACCACGAGAACGGACGATCCGCGGCGACAGGCGGCTCGATCACATCGGGACACTGATGCTCACGCCCATCGCTGAATAGGTACTGAGTCCCACAGAAACCGCAGCGGTAGTGCGGTCCGTCGTCAATCAGGGAAGTCATTAAGCAACTCCTCTGGGCTTCGATTGGCTTCGACCACAGCTGGAGGCGTGGCCGACGGCTTGACGCAGCACGTTGAGTTGCGAATGGGGCACGTCGTCACTGTGTGGGTGGATGAACTGCTCACGATGCCGGGTTCGCTAGTGAAGTGAACCCACGTCCAAGGTTGCCCGTTGTGCTCCTCGGCGAACTTGGTGATCTGGTCGATGATGTCGGTCATCGCTCTCCTGTTCCTGCAGTTTGGTACGCGCCCATCACGGACTTGTTGACGGATTGCCAAGCGCGAAGCTCGGATTCAAGAGCCTTTGCTTGCCTGTCTGCATGGCGATACATGGCATCAGCGACATCACGCGCCTTGCGTAGGTCGATCGTCGCGAGCTCGCACGTGTACCTCTTGCCGTTCGCGGGCCCACTGTCGGCGGCCCAAGCCCTCGCATACGCAATGTCGAGAGCGTGATCAGCCTCGAGGAACGCAACGTATCGTCTGTTGCATTCGGTGACGCCGTTGGCGATCCGGTTGGCGCACTCCCGGATCGCGGCCTCGACACTCACAGGATTGAAGACTTCAGGCATCGGGTCCCCAATCCCCTACGTTGCGCCGGCGGACAGGATCAGTCGGCGTGGGTAGGTGGTAGCCGGTGGATGGTTTGTAGCGGGCGGCGCGTTCCGCCTCCAACTTCTCGGCCAGTTCCTTCGCTTCGGCTGCGAGTTTCGCCAGATGCGACCGTTCCATCCGAGACAGTCCCCGGCCGTCCTTCACCGCACGCTGCCGGATCCGCACTTCCTCCATGTGGATCTCGTACGCCCGATCACTCATGATCCCTCCAACATTCGACGCTCAGGACTACCCACCGGATAGCCGCGTGCCCGCTCCGCATCCCGCCGGGCCCGAAGACGGGCAGGCATCGACAACCACCACGCCTTGTTCAACTCCACATCCGTCACAGCAATACGCTCACCGTGAAGGCCGCGGCACTCGACCAACTGTTCGCCGGTCATGGGATCACCTCGCCCACAGCGGTTCGGTGCCAACCTTCGTGGTGGTCTCGATGCTCTTCGATGACCATTGCGACACAGCGAGGGCACATCCACAGCACCAACGGCGGCAATTTCATGCCGTGGTCGTCAACACCACCCACGATCGACAGTCGGCGACCCCACGGCAGTTCGAGTTCACTCATGTGGCTTCTCCTCAGCCGCAGCGCGGACCTGCCGACGTGCTTCCTTCCATCGCTCGGTGCGCGCGAAATAGTCAGGTAGCTCATTTAGTCGGGCAGCGGCATCGCCTACATCAGGGTCGGTTCGCTCCAACTCACGTAGTTCACTGTCGAGATCGACGTGGCCACACTGATCACATCGCCAACGATTCGGCATCCGCCCAAGGTCGCGGATCGGTCCTTCATCACCGCTATAGCTCAGGTGCGTGCATTCAGCGGTCATGCCTTCTCCCCCTCAGCGGCAGCAGCGGGGCCGGTCGCACGCAACACGGCTTCGGCGAAGCGGTCGAACTTCGCCCACGTCTCATTGCCGCCTGGCGCGCGCTCTCCGTTGATTCGCAGATGTAGCGCGTACTCGGCCACCGTGCGCACCGACTTCACGTCAGCAGTGGGCACGATGCTGTAGCCGGCGTCCGTCAGCTTCGACACCACTTGCGCAGCGATAGCGTCGGCGTTGATGATCTCGCCCCTGATGCTGTCCGCGATGACGTTTACGGCATCTGTTGCACTCATTCGGCACCTCTCTCAACGGCGGTTGCAAGTTCCCTCTGAATGGTTCGACGACGCTTGTTCCAGAACAGGTGCGGTCGAGATGTCCATATACGTTGGTTCCCGTCGCGGACTTGGCTCCACACGAGTAACCCGCGCTTGTCGCGTCCAACGAATCGCCAACGTTCCTTCGCTTTCCCGTCCGTCGTTCCGAGAGGTGTTGGGTTGCTTCGGTGGTCACTGCATAGCGAGCCGTACAAGGTGCCTGTGCCACAGACAATGCAGTGGTTACACCACTCGTCGCAGTAGTCGTCGTGCTTGGGTTCCGCTGGTGTGGGGTTCGGTGTGCTCATCCGAGTGCCCTTGCGAGTTTCGTCATGGCGTGCATTTCTTCGCGGTCGGTGATAACGATGTCGAACTCGGAGTCACGGGATTCGGGGAAGTAGTCGGTCACCTTCAACGCTTGCGCCAGTGTCGCAACGCGAATGATGCGGCCGTCTTGTGACGCCCAATCCGGTAGGTCCAGCTTCACTGCGCTCACAACACCACCCCCGAAGCGGGCAGCAACACAGACTCGTTCACGGCGAGCCGCAACCCGCACGACTCCTGCACTTCGTACCTGCCCGAACCGGCCGGGTTCTCAGCGAGGACGGTTGCTGCGAACGGCTGATCTTCGTCCGGGAAGTCAACGAGAACTTGATCCCCTCGGCGGTAAGTGCTCATGGTGTCTCCTGTGGGTCATCGCCGGTGTGCTCGGTTTCGTTCTCGACAAGCAACCGTTGGTAATGCTCGAGCACGGACCCACCTTTCAGGCGCGCGTCGAACGATGCTTGGGTCCAGCACTTCTCACATGCGGCCATCTGGTGTCTCCTGTGGGTCGAGGGCAGCGCGGAGGCGGTCGACCGGGACGACCTGCTCGCCTTTCCAGTCGTCAGCCCATGGGTCTTGTAGGTGCGGCGCGGACTCCATCAGCTTCCGTACTCGTGCGATGGTGTTGTCCCGTTCCCGCACCGCAGCCAACAGCGCCGGGATGTCCTCGCGGGCATGAGCGATGAACTCGGTGTTGAACGGCGGGCCGTCGGGCGACGAGTGTGTGGTTGCAACCAACGTGAGCCCGTCGTCGTTGCCCAGAACTTCCTGTGGGTACATCCCCTTCGCGAGCCACGGTCCCGCACTGGCTGCGTTGGCTCTGGCTTCGATCTCCGCGAACTCCCCGCCGCTCATGCTCGGCCTCCCGCAGTGCGAGCAGCAGCGTCGTGGCAGTCGCATTGGCACATGTACGTGTCGTAGCCGCCACTGAATCCGGTGCAGAAGTACCCGTTGCCTGGGCCGCACGAGACACCGCAAGAGCAGTTGGTTCCGTGGAGTCGCCCCGTTGATGTGCGGTATGAGCCAGCGGTCAGGATGTCTCTCATTGGTCCGCTTCCTGCCATTCAGGTACGTCGCGGTATGCGATGAAGACATCGACTGTCGGATCGTCGCGCTTCCACTCATCACGGGTTTCTTCGGCCCACGCACGTTTCCGGTAATCGACTCCGACCGCGACGACCGTGCCGAAGGTGTCTCGGTAAGCGGCTGAGTATCGCCGCGTGGTGCCTTCGTTGGGCACGATCTCGATGTTGGGGAGGGCAGCAACCACAGACGCCACATGCAGATCGTGCGTCTTCTCCGGGCCTTCCTTGCCGCAGGAGCACTCCCAATCGCCACTATGGTTTGTGCCGCCGCGGTGCTGTCCGAGTGCTTCGGCCAACACCCCCACCACACCCGCGGTCACTTGACATCCACATCAGGGATCAAGGTCGACGGGTTCACGACAACGCGGTACTGATCGACACTCACTGTCGCAGGGTCGAGCTGGTCGACCTTGTAGGTGGTGACCGCATTCAGACCGACGAAGTTCTTAACGATGCCCATCGGTGACTGGCACGTGACTTCCAGCTGAGCGGGTTCTGCTTCGATATTGCAGCGGCCGGTAATGACTTGGAGAAAGTCGCCGGTGATGTTGTTGATTGTTGTGATTTCCCGGGCGATCTCAAAGTTGGCGGCGGCGGTCGAGATATTCTCCGAGGCGACGTCGGCGGTGTTCTGACTGCCGCAGCCAGCGAGTCCGACGGTTGCGACAGCTGCTGCGGTGGCGATCACGATCTTCTTGATGGTCATGCTTCTCCTCGTAGTGCTGCACGTTTGGCAGCGCGCTTCGCTTTCGCACGCTCGTTTCTTTCAGACGCCTGCACACGGATGCATTTGCCGCACCGCCTTGTCCCTTTATTTCCAATGAACACCGTGTTCTCGTCGGTGTACTCATGTCCGTTTACGCAATGCGTTTTCGTTTGCTCTATGGCGTTTCCATGCCGCCGCATGTCTTCCATGTTTTCTACTTGGGTGCCGTACTGCAGATTTCCGGGCGTATTGTTCAAGCTGTTTCCGTCGAGATGTCGAACAACCATCCCCGCCGGTCGAGGGCCATGAAACGCCTCCGCGACCATAGAGTGGACGGTGCGATCTGTACGCTTCCTGTTGCGGTAAAGGTGCGCCCTTTCGTAGCAGACACCGTCCTTCATCGGGGCCGTCGTCTTCAGGATTCGACCTCGAATCGTGGCGTCAGCGCCCATGCGATGCACAGTGCGCGTCTCTGATCGAATTCTGCCCAAATCGCTGACCTCATACAGACCTTCGTAACCGGGAACCGGTTTCCATTTCTCGCCGGGCAGGTCCTCCACGACTGGTGTCGGTTTCCGACTCAGCTGCCAGTGACGGCTACACAAACCCTTGGCAAGGGTCTTCTGATTGCAACTGTCGACCGAGCACACTGGATTGGGTGAATGTCGCGGGCGTAGCGTCTTCTCTGGGTCGCCGTAGCGCGCCCACCTCTTCCAGTGCATATCGCACCAACCATGGGTGGACGCGCCCCTGCGATCACAGCCAGCCACAGAGCATTGGATATGATTCATAACAGCCTCTCTTCTCGGTGTATCGAGAGATGGGGTTAGCGCCAGGACGGTTCTTGCCGGAACCTTCTGGCGCGCTTCATATTCTAACACTCTAATCACCATTAGCGGCGCTAACCAGCCTGCAAAATCATTCGTGCCCAATCGGATTCGCGGACGACAGCTCGGCACGTCGAACTTCTGCACTGAACCAATAGTGGAGGTGCATAGTTCAAACGTTGGACAGTCGCCAACACGGGAGACCCATCCGCGTACCGTTTCGTCCGCTTCACCAGCCTCGACGACCGCGACACCGACCCGCCCGGGTTGATCACACGGTCATAGACATTCACCGTCTCGGTGACCTCGACAGGCTTCCCGTTCCGCAGCAATGGTTCCGTCGAGTACTTCGGTGCGAATGCCGGCGTGAATACAACCAGGGTGGTGTGACCGCAGTCGGGGCATTCAATGCCCTTCGCTGGCTTCGGGCGTTCCTCGTACGGCCACCGCGCAAGATTCGTCGCCCGCTGATCGCACAGTTCCGACGTGAAATCCTCGACCCACTCGTGGGTGGCGATGACATCGATGCGCTCGAGCATCCACCTTGCTACCGAATCGACGGTGGCGATACCGTCCGAACGCATCCCCTGCACCCGTAACGCACCATCCGTCGAGTCCGCCGACGCCAACACCTTCCACGTGTTCGACATGTCCGGTGCCGGCTGGCCAATCGACTCCGCTGTGTACTCGGCCCACGAACACAGCAGCCCGAGGGTTTCGTCGGCGGCGTCGACGGCGGCCGCGGAGATCGGCAACTTCGACGATGCTTTCATCGGCGCGGTCTTCTCGAAATCACCCTTCACAGGTTCGAGTTGCTCCCGCATCCAAGCGACAGCTTTCGGTGTCGTCGCGACGATCTCCCGCAGTCTGGCGAGGTGGCCGTGGCACAGGTAGCTGGTGCCATCGTTCGCGCCCCTGCGTGGCTCCGAGTGATCCCACACCACATTGCCGTTATCGAGCATGTGGCGGTGCGGCAGCAAGCATTTCCGGTCAGACATTGATGTCCCCCTCAAAACTCTCCGGTGGGTCGGGGTACATGCCGAGTGGGTGCCGATTACCTGTCGGGTACTTGGCGTTCGCGTCGCTCATGCGCTGGATCTGATAGTCGATCCGCAGACCCGTTTCGGTGACGTATCGGTCTGTGATCGCACGCTGGATCAGGTGCCGGAGCGCGTCGCGATGATTGCCCGGTCCGAACAGTTCGTCGTAGCGGTCGTCGAACAGGATGGTGCGGATGTCGACGTCGCGGTAGTCCGGCTTCGTCAGGCACGACCCCACCAAATACGGATGCCCGTCGAACATCTGCGTCACTGCGATCGATGCGAGGTCCAACGCGTCGAGGTCCGGTGCGTCGATATAGCACCACGGGTTTGCACTCATCGTTCCTCCTGGGTGACCAACGTGACGATGTGATCGCTGTGCGTCGTCCGGGCCGGCTTACAGCCGTAGCCGTTGCTGTTCCGCCATCCGTTGGCCCAGTCCAGCGTCAGCATCTCGCCGCAGCCAGGACATTTCAGCTTGTCTCCCACCTCGGGATTGATCACGACGTCGTCGCTCACCTTCCCCACCCCCGATTCAGTTCTGCTGCGGCCCAATCGGTCCACGTGACGTTGGTGCCGGGCACATGCTCGACGGCGTAGGCGGTGTGCTGTGTGCGGGGCGGATTGCCGTAGGGCACGAGATACCCGAGCAATCCGGCGGCGGCCGCGGTGTACGAACCGCTACGGAGTCGTGCGAGCCAGTCCGTCGACCGCAGCCCGTCGAGCCTCTTGAACGGATCAGACTCATTCAGCTCGAGCGCTGCGTACGGGGACACTCCCGCAGCGATACGTCGGGCCGGACTGAATCGATCGGCGCAGCAGATGATGTCCCGTGGATTCGCGAGCTCGTAGACGACAGTGTTCGCCGGCCACTTCCCGTGCGACGAATGCAGACCGAAGCCCGGTGCGGGCACGATCGAATCACCCGCAGCGCGAGCTGGATTGGCGATGTTCACCACGAACGCGATGTCGAGCTTCGACCCGTTCTTGTTCAGCCACTCTCCCCGCTCGACCCGCTCGAGGAATCGGGACGCGACGATGCCGCCGAGACTGTACGAGATGATGCCGGCGCGGTTCGGTGATTTGAGGACCTGCCTGGCGAGGTCCTGGACGCCGATCTCGACGCACTGGTCCATGGGAACCCCTCGACCGTCCGATGCACCGATACGACCAATAGTCGCCGGGTAGTTCACATCGAACAGTCGGAACCTCTCAGGGTTCAGCTTGCGGGTGACGAGCCCGCACATGTCGTTCCGGGGGCCGGGCGCGTTGCCGGTGCCGCGGGCGACGTACGTGTCGATGACGACGCTCATGACATCGCCAATGCTGCCAGGACTTCCCCACGTAACGCGAAGTCTGCGAGTGGTATTCGGAACGGGTGCGGCGTGCACAATTCCCGTGCTCGTTCGATCGCTGCGAGAGCCTCAGCCAGTTGACGTTTCAGCCCGTCGATCTCATGCACCGTCGTGACGATGGTGCGTTCGCATCGCTGCTCGTGTTCGATGCTCATGCTGGTCGCTCCACAATCGATGCTAGGGCTTTGATCTTGTTCTCGCGGTGGTCGCTCCACCGGTCCACACCGTCGGGCAGTTCGACTTCCACGACGGGTGTCGACTGGAAGCCGAGGGTTTTGAGGTGTTCGGCGGCCGTCGCGTCTTCGGAGACGTCGATGTCGGTGAACGGGACGTTCGCTTTCGTGAGTGCACGTTTGGTGGCGCGGCACGGCATGCAGTTCGGTGATGAGTAGACGGTGACCTTCATTCGGGTAGCTCCCTCGGGGAATCGAGAATGGTGATTTCGAGCCACATTCCGGGCTTCCCGGACTTGTGGAGTACTACTTCGGGTTTCGACATCAGCTCTGGAATGTCGTCGGCGACGAGGCCGTGGTCCTGAGCCAATGAGTCGTAAATCGGCTTTGCGGTTGCTGCAACATTGTCCGAGTCGCGGCGGCCCCTGTCTGCGGGCCGGTAGTGGACTTCGACGACCGCGTGCGGGACACCCGTCGGTAGCTTCGCGGCTTTCGCGAGCCACGCCACCGTCTGCCGGATCTCCTTGATGGTCCTGGCCTTCGCGTACATTGCCCCTTCGCTTGCACCAGAATCGTTAAGAGACAGTGGTGGCCGCAAATACGGGAGCTTCACCACCAGCGGCCCGGTCATCTCGCCACCCGCCCAGCAACGATCGAGATGGTGTGCAGGTACGCCTCGCCACGCTGGTCGTACGTCTTCGTGCTGACTGAGACGATGGTGTTCCGATCCCATTTCGCGGTCTGCCCCATGATCTCGTCGAGGTCCGCGAGGGTGATGTGGTCCCGCGCTTCGAGTTTCAGTTCGGTGGTGAGCTTCGCGCGCCGGGCTTCCCGTTCCCGCTTCTCACGCGCTTTCTCCATGGACGCCATCTGCTCGGTCTCCATGTGCTGCTGACGTGGCTGCTGATTCCACATGGTCATCGCTTCACGACCGCGGTGACGAACGCGACGACGGCGATGAACACGATCACGATCAGGAACAGTGCGAACGCACCCCACAATGGCGCGGTCACCGCCCACCACGACCACATGATGACCCCCGTCAACTTCAAGACGAGGAACACCAGGAACAGTGCCCCGGTGAAGCCGATACCGGTTGAGCGTGAACTGGACTGAGATGTAGTGCTCATGAGTTCTCCTTGGACGCGCGGATTTCCGCGAAGATTCGATCGAGGTGGGGTTTCATTTCGGCGGGGATACGGCCCCCGTTGGGGATGGTTTGCAGCATGCGGGTGGCGTCGTTCGGTTCCTGCCGCCACCCGCGGGACTTGGTACAGAGCAGGCAGGTTCCGTAGTCGCGGCCCTGCTCGAACATCGGCACTTCGCAGATGCATCGGGCGTGAGCGAGGGCAACCGTCGAGCACGACATGTGGAACAGTCCGCGTTCGCCGCGCCACAGCGACTGCTTGGGGCCGTCCCACTGGTGGGAGCAGTTCACGACGTCACGCTTGGTCGAGCGGCCGCCGCACCATTCGCAACGGGTCAGCAGACGTCGACGCCAGCGCTGAATGAAGCACCATTGGATCTCCCAATGGTGGACGTGCCACTGCCACCGAGTGCCCCTGCATTCGCCACGGAGTGCGTCTTCCCCGTGGGGTTCGACATGCCAGACCGTGATCAAGTCCGGGAAGTAGTACTCGCGTCCTGCGAGGGTGACGAACGGGCTGACGTGGTTGCGACTGATCTGGATCTTCCACCGCGGTGTACGTCCTGCTCCCCGGCTTGATTTCTCGGGGTATGGCCGGCGGATGTTGAATGCGACGACTTTCGGGTCATGCATCTGAGCTCTCCTGGGGGTGTAACAGCTGAGGCTGAATTCGATTGGTGGCGTTCGGGCCCGGCTCGCAATGGCGGGGCCGCGGGACGCAGCAGTCGGAGCAGATCGACCACAATCGGTGCCGTGCAGTCGGTCCCGGGCAATCACCCTCGCGACTGCACTCGTACGTCCCGTCGCCGTGGTTGACGAGATCGCCGCCGCAATGGAAGCGAAGCGGCCTGTCCGGATACTCGCGTGACCACTTCTGCTCGTACTCGTAAGCGCCCCAAAAGCACTTGTTACGGAGGTGGAACGTGACGGCTGGACCGAGGATCGCGACGACGTTCTCCTGCCATGTCACCGACTGCTGCCGGTGGGTGACCACTTCCTCGCAAGCGGGGCAGACGCCGGCCGTCTCGAAGCGTGTCGCATTCTCAGCCGACCTCGCAGCCGTCTCCGTCGCGACGATCTCCCGGCACGGCGTGAGATCACCGCACTTCACACACACCGGGTAGTGCTCACCGAGGATCGGCCACCGCATACCGACGACCCGACCGTGGATGTCTTCGTCCATCGCGGTCCGCCACGTGTCGAGATGCGCGGGCCGAAGGTGGAGCATGTACGGCTTATGCCACGTCGATTCACCCTCTCGGAGCGGCGAGTCCCGTACCTCCATGACGCGCCACGGCTTGAAGTCATGGCCGATGATGTCGCCGACTTCCGGCCGGGCCTTCGCAGCACCGTGCTTGGCTCCGTCCGGCCACCACGTTCTCATTGGCCGACCTCCTGCCACTCGGGTACGTCGCGGTAGGCGATGAAGTATTTGCCGTTCGGTTCGTCGCGTTGCCACTCGATGCGGACCTCCTCCGCCCACGCACGTTTCGAGTAATCGACCCCGACCGTGACGATGTCGCCATCTAAATTCCGATATGCGGCTGAGTACCGACGTGTGGTCATTGGCCCTCCTGGGGGTGTAGTGGTTCGGTGATGTCGCGCTCGGATACGTCGGAATCGAGCTGAGTGAGGCCGTCGCTGACGAACGACCCCATCTCGGTATCCGAGTGCCGATCGGTGGCGTCGTAGCGTTCAGCGGCCTTCATACGAGCGAGGCACGGGAGCCGCCTCCGCTCCCCCGTAGACCACACACACGGCGTACGGGCCGAGGCATGGCATGTCGGGCAGGGGACAATCTCGGCATCCCGCCGAGCCGCGGTCACAGGGCACGCTGCTCACGTAGATGTTCGCAACGAACAACCGGTTCAGAGCCGATGATCCAGCCGGCGTCGTCGCAGTCGTGGCAAGACTGAATCGCAATGCGCCGAGCCTTCGCTCGATCCACCGTCGATCGGCCACGAGCCTCATCCCATTCAGCGCGAGCCACGCGAGCTTCCTTGCACCGACCGCAATTCGGAGGGTTCGTGATGTTTTCGTGGTCGGAGCATTTCGGGGAAGGGGCAGAACCACCCGCGTCAACATCAGTTACCCCCCTACCTAAATCTCCACTAGAAGAGGTCGGGTCGGGTCGGGTCGGGATGGGGTCGGGTCGGGGTTCGCGAACAGAGCCAGAACTTCGAGAATTGTTCGGGCGAACTTCCTCCGAAGCATCGCCAGAAGTTCTCTTGGAACGCCGCTTCTTCATCCGCTCCCGCGCAGCTTTCCGCTCCGCTTCTACCACTGCTTTCATCGGTTGATAGCCCTCCCAGTCATGAAACTGGAAGCCTTGCTCGCTGTCGTTGACTGCCTCAAACCACAACTCGGACTTGACCAAAGCGCGTGCAAGCGAACCACGAGGATCCCAACGCTTCGCGATCTCTCGCGGAACAAAACCGTCGGTCAAATTGCGCGCGGACCACGTCCCAGCAAGCACCCACAGGCCCATTGGGGCGGTTCCGGCACGACGAACCTTCCTGTGATCAGGTAGGCCATCATCCGCTTTAAACCAGGGCATCTGGCACCCCTGGCACCTCTGGCTGCGCAGCCGCACGCCCCTGATCGGACGCCCATTTGCCAATCGCGAAGCCCGCGATAAACGCGACGCATTCCCTTTTGCCGCAGTCTTCTTTACCCTCGCCTTCGCACCTACAGTTTGGAAGCACCAGCCCGTAGTCGGCGGACATGTGGCGCTCCGCCCGCTTGAACTCGTGGACCAACCAATCATCGGCGTTCTCCCAGTCGATCCCTGCGAGACCGTTCAGCACAGGTTCGGGTGCCACGATTTGCACTGCCCGTTCCGTGTTCTCTTTCACGCGCGACCAGCAGCATCCACAGAAGTAGCGCCACTTGTCGGTCACTGTGGTGTGCGACATGGCGATGCCAGCGAGCTCCTTGAGATCGTCTATCTCGAGACCTGCCGCAATCAACTGGTCAAGACTGGATTCCCAAGCGTTCGGTAGCGACTGGTGCTGGCGGCCGCGAAAACCGTCGCCTTTGAATCCATCCCAGTGCCGCTTGAATGAACGGTATTGCCTAGCGCGCGTTACACGTTCAGCATGACGTTCCGCGGCGACGATTGCCATCGCTCCCGCCCACTGCAGTGCCCGGTCGTTGACTTCACTCACCACAGCAGCGTCGGGGTTAGCCGCACTCTTGCCTGCATTGCAATCGACGCATGCAGCGACCAGATTTGATGGATCGTCACCGCCACCGAGAGTGACGGGTACAACGTGGTCAACCGACAACTTCACCTCAGGAGTTGTCCCCCCGCAGTACCGGCACTGATGATTGTCGCGTCGAAGAATCTCGAAGCGCAGGCGTTTTGAAACAGGCATCTAATCGGCCTCCTCTGGTAGTTCCTTGCACAGGCCGCTATCCGTCAGCATCACGAATCGGCCACCTATCCACACCGCCACGTCTTCCGGATCATGCTGCTGCCGAACCAGATAGCCGAGTCGATACGACTCATCGCGGTTGCTCTCGACGGTCGCGTGGCACGGCGAGCACAGGGCCAGTCCGTTCGACGGGTACGCGGTCTCAGGGCGGCGAGTACCTCCACTGCCTCGCGGCCGGCGGTGGTGGAACTGCTGGATCGGAGCATTCATACAGATCTCGCAGACACCCATCGCGCGTGCCTCGATGATGAGACGGGTGTCGTTGGTGAACGCGCCCGCCCTCACTCTGTGAATCCGTTCGCCAGCTCGAGCAACACGTCCGCGTGGCACGGCTGATCGAGCCGACACCAGCAGGCCAAATCCTTCCCGCGTAGCTCCGGAAGCATCGCAATCAGCGGCGGGTTAATCAGCCACTCAGTCAGATCTGCTCGGTACAGGCGCACCGATTCGCCACGTGCCCACTTCCATGCACCGGGCCGCTCCACATCCGACCAACTGTTTGTATGCGCCCAGTCATGGTCAATCACGTACGTGACACCGTTCTCGTCGATGACATCGACAGTGGGGCAGCACGGCGACTTAATCACGCGGAAAGGATTGCCCCACTTCGTTGGTCGCCCGACGTAAACCGCACCGTTGGGCATGCGCCAGCCCTTCGTGCGCTTCCGCTGGATCCGCTGCGGGCTCACTGGGTACCTCCGAAGTCGAAACCGACCTCAATCGGCTTGGACAAGCGAGCAACGATCAGCGGCAGATAGTCCGCCTCCCGCTCGATCGCGATACACCGCATGTGCTCGTGCACGCACGCCTCAGCCGTCGTCCCCGAACCCGCGAACGGCTCCAGCACAACACCATTCGGCGGCGTGACGAGCCGGACCAGCCAACGCATCAGGTCGAGCGGCTTCACCGTCGGATGCTGCACCCCGTCGACGGACGGCCGCTCGCTCGCTGGCGCTTTCGCCTCGTAGTGAAACGTCGGAAAGAATCTCGATGCGCCACCAGTGTCGCCGTAGCCCGACCACGCGGCGCGGTCATAGTGGCCGTAGATACCGTTGTCGCCGGTGGCTGACTTTTCGTCTCCCCGCACATTGCCGCCGGCAACACGGATCCCACTCTGACGATCCAACCGCTCGGCCTGCGACTGATCCAACGCCACGTTGGACGGCCACCGACCGATCACATCCGACTCCACCCCTACCGAGTTAGTGAGCGCCTCGCGATACCCCTGCTCGACGCGGGACACCCGTTGAAGAGAGCTCGAGGAACCCGCAGTATTCGTGCGGGGCTCGCTGCCCACTCGGCATGCATTGACATTCAGCGCGCCGGTGCCGTGGGTCAAAACGTTCACAGCCACCGTGCCCACGATGGGTTTGCGGCCAACTACGATCGGCTCGAACGATGGCTTGAGAGCAGTTCCCCACCCCTGCCATTGCCGAGCCGCATCAGTCGCCGGCGCTGTCAGTACGTCGGATACGCCGGCAAAGGCACTCAATGTCGTCGTGCTATGTTTCGCCGTCTGCTGTGCCGCCCGTGGGTTCGGGCCGACCACGTCCCGTTGTGCGCCCGCGGCCTTGTCAATCGCCTTGGATACGTCGAGGGATTTCGGGAACCCGGAGCCGTACAACCATGCAATGGAATCTCGAAGCTCGAAGCCAGAGTCCTCGATGGCGGCCGCGAGCCGATGCCAGGTGCGTGACCCGCCGAACGACACGATGTGCCCGCCGGGCTTGAGCACTCGAAGGCATTCGGTAGCCCACGCCTCGCACCATCGTTGAAAGTTCTTCATGGCGCTCGGGGACAGGTCGTACCGCCCTGCATCCATCGCGCCCGTGTCGCCTATCTGGTCGTCGCTTCGTTCAGGTCCCCGCCGATGGACACCGGGAGTCCCCGAAGATCGAGACGACCCGAATTCCCCTGGCTGGTCCCACTGCTTGCCCATGAACGCAATCCCGTACGGCGGATCCGTCACAACGGAGTCGACCGAACAATCTTCGAGCGTGCGCAGGACATCAAGGCAGTCCCCGTGATGCAGAGTGACTACGTCGTCGACATAGTGGATCGTCATGGGCGGACCTTCCGGAACAGTTCCCGGAACCTCGGGAACGGCTTGCCGCACCCGGCGCACACGGCCCGACCGCTGACCGACTGCGCAGCCATCGCCGTCCACGCCTTGTGTCCGGCGATGATGTGATCGACACAGACTCGTACCCGGATCCACTCATGCTCAGGCTGATCGAGGATGCATCCGTGAATATTGGCGACATGCTCGGCGGCCTTCGTGCACCGGGGTGTCCCAACCATGCCCTGCGGTAGCTCGCACACCGGCGGCTTTGATACGGGATTCATGACTGCACCGCCATGACGTCAGTCGTGGGGCTTGCCCCTGTACCAGGCCGTCTTTCGCCAGCTCTGCCGTGACTCGGGAGGTTCATCGTCGATGAGGACAAGACCGGGCGGGTTCTCCAAGTACTCGATCGCGCTTTTGAGTAGCGCGACGTTGTCCGCGAGCAAGCCGATGGCCATGTTGCACCTCGAGCAGAGCAGGCCACGCCACTCGCCGGTCGAGTGGTCATGATCTTTGTTGAGCAGGCGCACGACCCCGTTGCGCTTGCTCCGTTCAGGTTGCTTGCAAATGTCGCAGACGATGCGGTCGACGAATAGTCGCTGATTCTGTTCTGCTCGGTCATGCACGGCGCGCCGGTTGGTGCTGGCGCACTTTTTGCATCGGGATCGGAATGAGGTGCTACCAGCGCGCCTGTTCGCATTTTCGTCAGTGAGTTCAACGCCGCAGCTGCCGCAGTGTGTAGGTGCCGATCTGGGCATGTGTGGATTCTCCTCATCGTCATGCGGCCACCGCATGCGTGATGTGTGCACCGACGCGCTCACCGAGCCACTTCGCGACGTTGACCGGGACGGCGTTGCCGATCTGCTTCTTAACGTCAGATGCCTTGCCGGCGAATTGGTACGAGTCCGGGAATCCCTGAGCTCGAGCGCACTCACGATTGGTGAGCATCCGGAATCGCGGGCCGTCGTCGGTGAGTGTCGCGATGCCGTGATGGTTCCCGCCCGCGGTGACTGTTGCCAACGGGAAACGATCAGCTCGGCGAGCTTTCGCGTTGCGGCGGTACGTCACCAGATGGGTGACGCCGCGGTCCTCGATCTGTTCGATCTGCGGTGTCACATACAGCGGTCGCGTGATTGGCTTACCCAGGTCTGCGTCGAGAATCGAATCAGCATGCGCACTGTCGATAGTCGACATGCGCAGGTCCACATCGCCGGAACGGGTGAACACGATGAACAGTCGCACTCGATGCTGCGGCAAGCCGAAGTCCTTCGCGTTCAACGTAACGATCTGTTCTCTGTAGCCGAGTGCACGCATACCGTCGAGCCACCAGTCGAACAGTGACCACTTCCCGAATTCTGCAACGTTCTCGACGATCACCGCCTCGTAGCCGTGAACCTCGGACGCTGCGATGACCGCGAATGCCGTTGCCCGGTCGATCGCCCCAGCATCAGCACGGAGCCGTTCGACGTCGGCCGGTGGCGTCTTACGGCCGCCCGACCGTGCGTGCCACACACACGACGGCGACACCCACGCAATATCCGTCTTCGGGAACGTCCGAAAGTCGGTCTCGGACAGGTTCGCAATTCGATGCTCGGTATCGGGATGATTCAGCTGATGCGTGTGAACAGCGACCGGCCAATGGTTGGCGCACAACCGGACGTCATACCCGGCCTGGCTCAAGCCCTCCGATGAACCACCTGCGCCAGCGAACAAGTCTGTAGCAGTGAGCGTCATGGTCGACCCCGATTCGCGGCGAGCTCAGCAGCCCGTTCCCGCAACCGATCCGAACGCTCCTGCTCCCGATCCCACTCCGACAAATTCGCCGGCACACGATCCTTCCACCGCGCCGCGTAATGCCCACCATCCATCGGCTGCTCGAACTCATCAATATGTCTCGTCATGCCGCCACACCCTTCTCAAGATTCGAATAACGTTCTGCCGTACGGGGACTGATATGTGCCATATCCGCGGCCGCATTCACCGACATGCCGGACTCGCGGAGCATGAAGAACGCGGCCTTCCGCTCCTCGCGGGTCGCATTCGTCGGCTGGCCAGCCATCAGCCGCTCCACCACCACCGGATCCGGAAGCCCCGATTCCTCCGGTGCGGATGGCACCTCGAACGGGTCGTCGATATCTGTCCACTCAAACGGGTGCACCCACCCCTTACGGATGGCCCGCTGCCGAGCGATCTCCGAACCGCCATCGATACCTAGGCGGTTGAACACATCACGAACCGCGACATGGGTCTCCCACAACACAGCCCCCGTCGAACACCTCACCCTCGACAGAGACGACCAAGACATTCCCACCTCGGTGGCGATCTGCTCCAACGTGTAACCGATGCGCGCCAGACCCTGCAGACGGCGCACCGAACCCACGGCCAGCACATACGCTTGATGCTTCGACGGACGCCCATCAACCGCCAACACTGCAGCGGCGTAGCCCCTTCGGGTCGACGGCTGTCCTGACTTGTACAGGCTGATCTGGGTGTCGGTGATCCCAGCAGCCCGGGCGATCATCGCGATCGACATCCCGACCGACTCCAACCGCGCAATGTGTTCACGGACCGCAGTGGTATCGACGAGGTCGGCTCGGGAGCTGCGACGGATTCGAGAAACAGGGAAGCCCAGCCCTTCTCCGCGCATCACTTCACCCCCCGGTAATGCTGGGTGAGCGCATTGATCGCGACGTGGTCTTCGGTGGTCTCCAGATCGGTGCCGGTGTCGGACAAGAACTTGTTGACGGCGTCGCCCCATGCAATCCCCTTGAACTTCAGGGACTTCTCCAGGGCAGCGCGCGCCTCGCCTGCCGGCGTCGAAGTGTCCTGCGCAGATTCCTCCGCAGCCGCCTCAGGTACTGCCTCGGGCTGGGACTCAGCCTTGATCGCGGCCGCCCGCTCCAACAGCACCTCGCGGACCGTCTGAGAACCGTCGGACTCGTCGAGCATGTCCTCCTCGAACGCCAACTTCCACGTCGAGTTCACGGACTCCTTCGAGTCAGCAGCCCGGGCGACACGGAATACCTCTTCCGCCGTCACCCCCGACTGCAGATCCCGGACATGAGCACTCGCCGGATCGCACTTCAGCATCTCGAAAATCAGCTTCTCCAACGTCAGATCGGGGACGATCTTCGGCTTGTCCTCACCCGGCTTGATGCCCATGTGAACCGATCGAGCACCGACGATCCGTGGGTGTTCGGTGCGGAACATCCGAACCCACACCGAGCAATCGAACGGTGTCTTCTTCTGCGCGTCGACCTTCCACGTCTTGTCCTTCGTCGGATTGCCGGCCTTGTCCATGACAGCTACCTCGGCACCCTGCGCAGTGATGACGACGATCCCCGGGAAACGCTTGAGGATCAGCATCATGTCCTTGTGGCGCGCGTTAGCCAGGTTCCACAGGTCCGACGTGATCTGAATCTCCGCGTCAGGATTCTTGTCGAGGATCTTCGAGTTCTTCTCGCGACGACGGGCTTTCGCGTCGACCCACTCCTTCTGCATCTCCCACTCGGCGGTCACCGAGTCGATCGCGAGAACGACCGGCGGCTTTCCCTCGTCGTGGTACTGCTGCGCGAGATCTCGGGCGTCGCGAATTTGGCCGATGATCGTCGACCAGCGGCCGTCGTGAACGATGACCTCATAGCGGGCACCGTCGATAGCGCCGTACTCGTCGCCTGCACCCTCACCGAGGTCGAGCCACAGTGTGCGCGAGACCTTGTCGGATGCCGACAGTTCAGCGATCGCCCAGGACTTGCCGGCCTTCTCTTCGCCCTCGAGCATGATGAGCGGGTACGGGACCGAGCCCGTTGGTGGTCGAGTCTGCAACGTCATGCGGCCACCGCCTGAGCGGCGCGGTACTTGCGGATGCCCCAACTGATGGCGTGGCAGCTCAGCAGGTAGTGGTGGTCTAGCTCTCGGAAGTTCATGTCGTACCAATCCGTGAAGGCGTACCCGTCGAACTGGAAGTCGTTGAGTGCGGCGTGCGCGTGCTCCTCGCCCCACTCAGCAATGTCCAGCAGGTCGCTGCGGATCTCACGCCACAGAGGGGCGTTCTCCAGGCCACAATCGGATCGATACTCCCGGTCTTCCCAGAACCGCTCGAACACTGCACGTTTGAACATCTCGGGCGAGTAGGTCTTGGACACGGTTGGGCCGCGTAGCTTCTCGGCCCAGTAGTCCGGGCTGATGTCGCCGCTGGACTCGAACCACGGAAGCATGTCTTCCTCACGCGAGAAGTGGAACGACTGGAGATCGCCGTCGATGACGAGATGCCATGGCCAGGTGATGATGTCGAACCAGTACAGCGACGACCCGGGACGCTTGAATCGCAGATGCCGGTACAGCCCGTCGTCCTTCAGGACGGTCATCTCGTGCTCGCGGACTTCACCCAGGAGCTGGCGGAGTTGCTTCGGGTAGCGGCTCATGCGGCCACCCGCTTGGCGGCGGCACGCATCGCGTTCACGACGTCGGACTTATCCCGATCCAGACCGTCATTCCACGTCACCAGTTCCTGACCTACGAGCTCCTCGAGCGCCTTAAATGCATCCGTGATCCCGAATCCTGTGTCGGCCGGATCTTCGTAGTCGTCGGGCCGCCCGTCTTCGTCGTACTTGAAAGAACCACCACCGGCGAGGATGATCGCGCCGACCGTGCACAGGCATCCGGCTTCGTCCTGGAACTGTCCGCGTGTCCAACCCTTCACCTCGATCAGGTCAGCGGCCTTGGTCAACACTTCCTGTGCGTTCATGCTGCGTCACCTGGCTCTGGTCGGGCCTCGATAGCCAAGACGTCGACGAGGTCGAGTTCGCCGGACTGCCACATCCCACGCACGAGCGGCACCAGATTCTTCGACGGCGTGAACCGTGCCGACGCCGGCCGCGCCGCAGGAACGACGACATCGATGCCGGGCTTCTGCGGCTCCCCCGCCTTGTGCGCGGCGAGCGCTGCGGCCTCGAGGTCCTTCCGGGCCCAGTCTTTGATCACGTACCGCACCTCGACGGCGTCCTCGTTTTCCTCGAGGAGCCACGGCAGGATTTCCTCATCCCGCAGTTCGGGTTTCGGTTTCGGCTGAGTCGGTTTCGGGACCGTCGCATACCCGAGCTCCTCCCGGGTGTCGGGGTCTGCGGACGTGTACAGGTATTCGGTGCCGCGCGGCAGGTCCGCTTGTAGTGCTTTCTTCGCTGCGTTGATCGCATCGTCTGCGATCTGCTTCACCGCGGTGCCCGCCGCGATGGTGCGGAGTAGTTTCTGTCGGTCGTTCACGAGATCTCCTCGGGTGGTCATCGAAGGTTGCGGGTGACGGTGGCGGCAACTTGGTCGGCGAAGGTCTCTTTGACCGCCTCTTTGAGCTGCTGCTTGGCCTGTTGGGTGGCGTCGGCGACGGCCTGCTGTAGCTCGCCTTTCATCACCTGGGCGACTTGCTGGCCGACCACATAAGAGAGCCACGTGGTGCCGTCTCGGTTGCCGTACATGTCGACTTCACCGCGGCTGTTGACCTTGCTCTTGAGCTGGTCCTGGGCCTGCTTGGTGATCATCTCTTTGAGCGTCGTGGTTTCACCGGTGCGATCGCCGAAGCGGTTGGTCGGCACGATCGGGTTGGCGATGACCTCCCGCAGGATGGCCTCCACCTGCGCCTGCACGGTGTCGCGCAACTCCTGGCTGATGAACTGACGAATCTCTTTCGAGAGGTCGACGTAGAGCTTGTCGGCGACGATCTTCTGAATGATTTCGCGCGGACCAGCGAACGGCTCGGGCTGCTCCAGATCTGGGTCGCCGCTGTACGGCAAGTTCGGCCACATCGTCTCGATGAGCTTGGCTGGATCGAAAGTGAAGCTGATGGGGGCCAGCGCTTCTCCGCTGACACGGCTGTCTTCGGCGTTTGTCACGAGTTCTCCTCGGAAATGGTTTGGGTAGGAATGGTTTCGGTGTCCCACCGCGAAGCGGGATCCTCGAATGGGTCGAAGTCAGACGGCACGGGTGACCACCTCGACCGGAAGTTCGACCACAGCGACAGGGCAGGGAGTGGGGCCGTGCCACAGGACGCCAGCGCGGTGGTCATCGACGATGAACTCGCGGCCCAGGCGGCCGATCTCGCGGAATCGGGTACCCGGGTCCAGACGCCATAGGGACTGCTCGTCCCAGACCATGCGCCCGGTCATGGCAGCCACAGGATCGTGATCGGATAGCCGTCCAACTCGTCCGGCCGCAGAGGCGTCGGATCGCCCGTCTCGAACCACTCTTCCGGGCCTTCGTCGTCACCCATGAACGCCTTCACCGCGACCTGCGCTGTGTCGGTGCGGATCACAGCCCCGACGGGAAGCGTGGGGAGGATGTCGACGGTGACGGTGTCGCCGGCGTTCACAGGGTGCCTCCGGTCCACACGTAGTGGATCGCCCAGCACAGCAGCACGAGGCAGCCCCAGATGACGAACTTCGACCACGGATCGAGGCGGTCATCCTTCGGGAACGCGGCATCGACCTCTTCGACCTCGTACGGGTCTTCGTCCGCTTCCGTGTACGTCGGGCCGGTGGTGGAGGACACGAGCCGCAGATGCCGCGGCACCGCGGTGATCACGCCGCGATCCACCTCGAGGAAGTCGCTCATGCTGCGGCCCTCGCTTCTTCGATCAGTTCTTTCATGCGGCGATAAGCGTTCGGTGCCCCCGCTGTACGGCTCGGGCTGTTGTCGATGCAGCCCGGCCAGTCCTGCTCGCAGAGCGCAACGATTTCGTCCCAGTGGTCGACGAGATTCCGCCACACAGGCGAGATGTCACCAACCGCCGACATGTGCAGCCGGGCGAGAGGGACCGCACGGAACAACCGCTCGCAGCGACGGAAATCGCTGGGGTCGTGTGGGTGTGAGTCGAACTGACTCCACTTGGTGATCGGCACACCGGACAGGTGAGAGGCGATTTTCTCGGAGCTGATGCCCCTCTCCCCTGTTGCGAGCCACATCGTGAAGTGTTCGATTGGGACCAGAGCGTTCATGCTGCTTCTCCTTCGGACCATGCCGCGGCGACTGGGCCGGCAGCTTCGATGTCGAGTGGGGCACGCCGCGTCCTCGGCGGCAGCCCGCCGTAACGCCGCACCGCGGACCGCGGCACCCGAGCCAACAGGCGATTACGGGGCAGATCGGCGAGGACAATGACGTACTCGGTGTCGGTGGATTCGGCGATGTCGACGGGTGTGCCGTGGGCGTAGATCCCCCACTGCGTCGTCACATCGACAGCCAGGACCTGGGCGCTCATGCCGCCACCCGCTGCATAGACTTCGCGTACCGGTCATGCATCACCAAAGTCCCGGCGACGGCGACGTTCATCGACTGCACCGACGGTGTCGGGATCTGCACGATCCGATGGCACCTGTCCAGCACCGCCGGTGGCAGACCGCGGTCTTCAGCACCGAGCAGGTACAGGGCGCGGTCGTCGTGATGGAACGATTCGTCGAGCAGTTTCGCGCGCGGGTCGAGTTCCACGCCGATGATTGGGCAGCCGTGCGGCAGGTGCCGCACCAGATCGTCGAAGTCCGCGTAGTGGATCAGTGGTATGCGGCGGTCCACCTTGCTGGTGTCCGACGCCTGATGCCGGTACCGGAGACCGACTGTTCCGACGAACGCTGCCCCGTAGAGGTTCGCGTGCCGCCACAGAGTGCCGACGTTCGATTCCGTTTTCGGATGCCACACCGCGATCCCGAAGTAGCCACTCATGCTGGCACCTCAGCTGGGAACCATTCCTCTGCCAGCTCTTTGAAAATGAGCGCTTTCCCGGTGTCGACGTTGGCGATGCCGACTGCTACCTGCCCGAGATGAATGCGCGACTCGCTGTGCGGGTACAGAACTAGGACGCGGCTACCGGGCAGCTTCTCCCACCGCTCCACGCCGACCGTCGCCATCACCTGCATCAGCCATTGCAGGCCGAACGCGTGACCGACGCGGCGGCCCTTCTCCTTGTCGTACTGATCGAGGCCGTAACCACCGACACCCGTCCCGCCGCCATCGCCCTTGCAATGCAGCATCGCGGACATGATCCCGTGGTCCTCGATGCCGAGGCGGGTGGACTCGATCGTCATCACGTCGGCGCTATACGTCACGCCTTCGTGGACGACGTTGACGTTCAGTGCGTTCATGCCGCACCCACTGCGGCGGATGGGATCTCAGACAGGTGCACGATGTGCCCGATGCCGCGCAGCTTCCCGTACACAACCTCGTCATCGACGGGCAGCCCCTTGACGCCGGCACGGACCGCGTATTTCAAAGCTGCTGGGTTGCCCTGAGCGAACATCCAAGAGCCGGCCGAGTGCACCCGATCCCAGTAGTCCTCGATCGTGTACTCCCCGACGCCGATGCCGTCGATACCGATGTTGACGGTCTGGCCCGACAGTGGATGCGGTGCCTCGTGTATTGCGTTCATTCGTTTCTCGTTTCGTTTGGGGTGCCGGGAGCAGTGGCGAGACCGCTCACCGGCACCAAGGAACCCGCGCCACCCAGCCCGGCGGCAGCAGGAAGAACAGGAAGGGAGTCCCAGAACCTCGGTAAGATCCGGGTCAGTGAAACCTGAAGCGCGGCAGTGATTGCGTCCGCGGTGATCTGAATCAAGTTCGGGATCATGACACCGACGATCAGGGCGTCCAGGTCGCAGTCCGCGCCCATCGGGTAGCCGTCGTAGACCTCACCACGAGCGATGAAGGTCATCGCGGCACCGCCCCATACAAGGCACGCCACTTCATGCACTGCGACTCAGCCTTGCTCCGCCACCAGAACGTTCGACTCTTGATGCAACGGCCATCCCTGTACAGGCGCGCCTCATAGGTGTTCGGGATACCGGGAGCGCCGAAGACGTTGAACAACTGGCTGTAGCTGAACGTGTACTCGCTCATCCCGTCACCTGCCAGAGTGGTGAGGCGGCCAGACCGCCGACGAGGATGCCCGCGAGGATCAGGTGGGGACGGAGACGGTGGAGGGTGCGGCGGATCATGACGCGGCCTCCGCTTCGGCGAGAAGCATTGCCGCAAGACGCCGATGCCCATCCGGACTCGTCAGCTCACCGAGCGAATGCCCGACAACAAACTCCGCCGGCACCGCAACCCAAACCTCGGGCGGGTACGTGTCGTCTTTGTTCCCGTCTCCATCCCATCCGCCGATAGAAGCACCGTGAATGCGGGCCCTCATGCGACAACCGCCGATCGCATGTTCTTCCCGCACCGAACGCAGCGAGCCGAGATGATGCGAACACTCTCCGCCGTGAGCCCTGGCCCGATACCGCTGAATCGCTTTCGCACTGAGAGGTTCTCGTGGGTGCAGTCGAACAGCACGCTGCGGCCATACCGATCAGCGCACGAGCGACATTCAGCGATGCGTACAGGATGCCCCGCGTCGTCCGCGTACCCGCTGTTATCACCGGGGAACGTGGTGTGCTCGATGTACATGTCTCCGACGTCAATACGATTGCCGCAGCTGCACTTGCGTTGCTTGCGGCTCTTGCGTGGAACTGTCGTGTTCACGCGATCACCTCGATGGGTGTCTCATCGCGGGCGATGGACTCGGATGGGATGTACCTGCCATCCGTGGCGGACCATCGAGTGTTTCCGACGACGTTGATGATCTTGACGGCGAGAGAGATGCGGATCGGGTCGCCCGTCGTCCAACGGATCTGCGCACCTTCCGGCAGTGCGTCCAGTGCATCCCGGACCGTCTCCCAATCCCCCTCGAGCACGAGGGGTTCCAGCTCCCGGACACGAGCGATGAGAGCAGGGACATCGGTGCGAGAGTGGGCGATGAAGTCCGCATCCGTCGATACCAGGTAGGGATCCTCGAATACGCACTCAGATTCCGGGATTGCGGACGAGCCGATACCGCGTGTCCTGGTCGAGTGGTCGTTGGACCATCCGTCGTAGACATTCCACGGGCCGTCGGTCGCCTTGCTTGCGCGTGCTTCGAGCGCGTCGAGGTCGAGTGGTTCACTCATGCCGACATCACCGCCAACCCCGTCACGCCCACGATCAACAGCACCGCGACCACAACCGACAGGACACCCAACCCCAGAATCCGGGCATCAGACTCATGCCGAGCCCACTGATCGTTACGGATCTCCCGACGATGCCGAGCACGAACCTTCGGGTAATCGATATCGCTCATGCCGACACCACCGATGGCTCGAAGGCCGCGATCACGTCGAGGTTCCAAATGCAGCCCGACGCGCAATCCCAACCCCAGTACCACTGCGGGCCATTGTGGCGCTGGGACCACTGATACGGGGCGATGATGATGCCATCGAACTCCCCGTACAGGCGGGGCCAATCGACCTCGAATCGGTATGTCCGCGAGGCGTATGTGGACTCGATGCCGTACTCGCTGTCGAACGCGACCAGATCGTTGACGGTCGTAAGGCGCAGAATGTTCGCGGAGTCCGACAGTGTCACCACATGCGGAACTGCAAGGGCGTCAACGGCATATTCCTCGAGTCGGCACCACGATTCCCAGTCGTCCTCGCCAGCGACCGAGACCCACAACCCGGTCGGCTTGTCGGTGCGCTGGTGTTCCTTGCTGTAGTCGAACCCACGAGCCAGCTTGAGGGCCGTTGAGTGGTAGTGCACGAGTGCACCGTTTTCGATGGTCATGCCTTCACTCCCAACTCTTCGATGACCTGAGCGAGCGCCAACCACTGCGCCCGATACGTCTCCCGCAACGAGTTCTGCGACTTCCGTGCTGCCGCAGCCATATCCCGCGCCCGACCGATCGCATTCGGAAACAGGTTGGTGTTGAACACAGTTCGCACACCGTCATCCGTCACAGCCGCAAACACAGGCAGTGGACCGAACCCCGACCGGCGCGGGCACTCGGTGACAGTGACGTCCATTCCGTTGACGGTGATGACACGAGAGGCGGCACTCATGGCTTCCCCCCAACGACGGCAACCCAAGGAACCGGCTCACTGTCAGCACGCAAGTACAACGGGTGCCGAGGTGCACCGTTCTTTGTAATGCCCAGGCACAACAGACGATTCGACCCCGGCATTGCGGCGACCTGACGAACGCGATCGAGCCGTGCATTCGCACCCCAGGCCGCAATCACCAGACCAGGACGACCCAAAGCGACTCGCAACGCAGTGTCGTTCTCGGGGCCGACCGGGTCATCAACGGTCCACAAATCCTGAGGTCTGGTTGCCCGGTACGCGTAGAGATTCACGACATGGATGCCGTCGTAACCAAGCGTCCGAGCGAACCCGCAGCACCGACGGATAGTAGGGTCATCCTGCGACGCATCTGCAGTCGACGGATTGAGCATCACGAAGGTGAGCCAAAGGCCGCCACCCCATACTCGGCGAAGTGTGTATCGATACCGTCCATCGGACGACAACGAGGCCGAGCTCTCCACGCGTTCTGCACTTGGGGCGCTCATGCGGCACCTGCCTTACGGGCTTCGCTATCAAGGAAGCATCGATCCATCCCGGTGACGACGTCTTCCTCGGCACCAGTGCGCAGGTTCTCCAGGAACGCGAGCACACGATCTTTCGGATGCGACTGCGGATACTTCTCCGTCGGCTTGTCGTTGACGCCCGCACCGATCACGTACGACGACGACCAGGTGGACTCGAACTGATCCATCGCATCCATGCCCAGTACGTCGGCGACATGCGAGAGGACGCAATGTTTCGTTTGGCACGGGCTACGGAACGTTGGCCCCTCCCACCACGAATCAGGATCAGTAGCGCGAACCAGTTCCGTGACGTCGGCGAGCAACTTCATCGCCTCGGCATCGCTCGCAAGTGCTGCGCTCATTCGGCACCACCTAACGGGCCGCGACTCAAATCCGAACGCGCAGCACGAGACCGAGGCGACGCCAGCCCCGTCACATCCCGGATCACGCAATCCTCGATGTCAGAGTTCGCGGTGATCATGTTCTTGACGGCACCCTGCTTCGACGCGTAGTCCTCAGTGGCAGCACCGACGACACGGTGGTTGCCGGCGCGGCGAGTCCACCGGAAACCGATGCCGCGAGCGCCATAGAGGGTGATGACATGCGGGGCACTCATGCGGACCTCCGCAACCGGCGCGCGGGAGCCTCACCAGCGACCCACGCATCCAGATCGTCGACGTGGATCAGCCATGAGCCCTGCGGCTCCACCAACTGGCGGCCACGAAGACCACTACCTGGCTTCGCCTGCTCAGCCCACAACGCCTTGTACACGGAATTACGATGGCGGCGAACACGATCCGCCGCTTCCTGCACCGTCAGCCACGGTGACGTCGCGACGCTCATGCCGTCGCCTCCAGTCGCTCAAGCAACCGCGACATTCCCTTGGGTGTAACCCGGACCTGGGGGCAGCGGATGTGCACACCACCGTCGTCGTCGACCCACTCGCCGGTCGGCTTCTCCGCCAGAACGCCGGAGTCCTTCGCGGACTGGTACGCGCGAGGCCGACCCTTGCTGTCCTGGAAGGTCCAGCGCATCATCCGCAGCGTCTCGAACAGTCGCTTCTCGCCGGTCTCGATACCCGCACGACTGAGAACACCCGCACACTCGGACACCGAGTAGTCACCATCGGCCGAAAGGAAGTTGTCGAACTTCGCAGCCTTGGGTGCGAGTTCGCCGATCCGGTTTTCCTGCTCGGCTATAAGTTCTTGCATCGCATGCATGCCGATCGCGAGACGATCCTCACGAGTCATTGCAGCGGGCGCGGTCTCGGCCTCACGTGTGCGGATCGCGAAGTAGGACTGCGCCGCAGCGATTGCAGGCTTCCTCGGATCGCCATTCATTACGACGAGATACGCACCGAAACGCGAGAGCTGGTAGTCGTCCGACGAACGCTGTGCCCCGCTACCGATCTCGACCATTTTGCTGACGCCGACAAAATGATCCTGAGCTGGACTTCCACTGTTCTCGCACGCAATCTTTGCGCGATCGAGGGCGGCCGCGAAGTTGCGCCATGTCTCGTACTCGACGGCCTTCGAGAGCTCACGGGCCGACCAGTACTCCGAGCCGTCTGCTCGAACACGACGAATCGCGTCGAACGGGGATGGCTCCCCATGTCGTACCATTGGTACTGACATTGATCCTCATTTCTGTGTCGTTGCCGTCACCTGTTCGCCCAGGTGGCGGCGTTTTTTATGCAGCTTTTGCGGTAGTGCGCGTCCCACGCTTGGCGACTTTGGTTGGTGTAGTGGGCGACTTCTTGCCCACGAAAAGAGTGCCGGGGAGCACGTCAAGCGCCTCCTCGATGAGCTCACCCATCTGCCGAGTGCACGTTGTCCGCTTGCCGTTGATGAGCATGAAGATGAACTGCCGCGAGCAACCGCAGTAGCGAGCGAGCCGCGCCTGACTGAAGTCGTGCTTGTCCATGTACTTGACGATGAGCTCGGGGTCTCTGACTTGCATCCAGATTCCTCTCGATCGTTTCCGCCGAATTGCGGTAGCCACAGTCTGCTCTCCTTCGCCTTGGTTGTCAACGACTTGCAGACAGAGAGTCGCATACCGGTTGACGTTTCGTCAACACTTACACCGGTGTAGTTCAGCAGCGTGCAGGTCACGACCGGTATCAGTTGGTCTACGGTTAGTTGACACAATTGGCCGTCAAGTCGCCTAGGCCCAGTTGACATTGAGTTTTCGGCGGCTTGTGGACCCGGCGTGACTCTCGGAAGGTATTGGTGTGCACGAGTTCAATCGGTTCATTCAGTCGCAGTGCGACCTACGTGGTTGGCGACCGTCCGAACTCGCCACACGCTCAGGCCTGTCACGGCAGCACGTATCCAAGCTGCTGAACGACAAGCGGAGCCACCTCGGACAGATGCCCGACGACAAGACCATCGCCGGTCTTGCCCAGGCATTCGAGGGCGTCTCCGAACAGACAGTCCGTGACGCAGCCGCACGAGCTCTAGGCGCGGTTGGGGAAGCGGAACGACAGGCAGAGCTCGACCTACAGCGGGTGTCGATAGACGCACTGCTGACCGAGATAAAACGAAGGGTTCAAGCAAATGAAGACACGGGCACGCAGGACACGCAGGGCGATCCGCAGATTGATGGAGAAGCTGGGACTCGCGGAACCCCCAATACACGCGCCGCTCACGGCGGCGCAGACAAGGTCACACCCTTGCGTAGGCGGAATCAAGGCTCGCAACCTGACCCGGCTATGCCTGGCGCGGCGTCGGAACGCGTGAAGGAGAAGACCGACACGCCCGACTTTGAGCCGGGTTCATAACCAAACCCGCAGGTCAGCTAATTACAGTCGCGTAATTTGTCGGTACACCACCGCAGACTCGTCGGTATGCGATACCACCCGTGGCGACGAGCCAGAGACGACTACCCCGAGTGGGAGATCGACTACACCAAGACGCTCCCCGACGGCGTGGCCGCCAAGATCGTCGACGGCGTCATCTTCATCTGCGCATCCCTGACTCAGGCAGCGCGTAGATCGGCGCTCGGCCACGAGCTGGAGCACATCGACCGCGGCTCGGAGCATGACATCCCGGACTCGTGGTTTCGCCGCAAGGAAGAGCAGGCCGTCGACATTATCGCGGCCCGCAAACTCATCGAACTCGATGACCTCGTCGAAGCGCTCACGTGGACTCGTGGCCTGCCTGACCGCGAGTGCGCGTGGGAACTGTGGACCGATGTCCACACGCTCACGGTCAGGATCGCTCACCTCACGCCGGACGAGCGCCGCTATCTCAGTAACGAACTCGAACGGAGACAACTCTGATGTGGACCGACTGGACGAACCCAAAGACCGGCATCGTTGAGCAAGTGTGGGCCTGCCGCATGGGTCCGACACTGAACGAGGTCATGGACGAGAAGTGGGAGGCCGAGCTTCACGCGGCCGACCCTGAGGGAAACGAATGGGGAGCATGACACCACAACAGGAAGAGATCCTGAAGTTCGAAAAGCGTTGGTACACAGCGCCAGGAAACAAGGAAGCCGACATTCGTGACCAGCTCGACCTGTCGGCGGTGCGCTACTATCAGCTTCTCAACGCACTACTCGACGACCCGGACGCTCTCAAGGCCGACCCGGTCCTCGTGAAGCGACTGCGCCGCATCCGCGATAGTCGGGCGACACTACGAAGGGCCGGATAATGGCGTGGACCCGCCGACTGTCATCAGGGAAGTTCCAAGGGCTGTACCGCGACGCCTACGGCAAGGAAAGATCCGCTGGCACCTTCCCCCGCGAACGGCAAGCCCTGAGCAAGGCCGCCGCCGCCGAGGAAGATGCACGGATCAACCCCCGCTCCCCCGAAGCCCGCACCATTACCTGGGCGCAGTGGGAACCGCGGTGGCTCGCCCGACGATCCGTCGCCCCGCAGTCATTGAAGGCAGACATGTCGAAGATCGAACATCACGTTCGACCGAAGTGGGGTGACGTACCGCTCGCGGACATCACCCAGGGCGATATTCAGGAGTGGGTGAACGAGCTCCGTCGATCCGGTGGCGTCCGCACCACCAGCCGGTACGAGGCCGGGCGGCCGCTGTCGGCGTCGACGGTGACGAAGTGCTATCGACTCCTGTCGTCGTCGATGCGGGCCGCTGTGACAGCGAAGGTGCTCGACAAGTCCCCGTGCTTCGACGTCAAGATCTCGAAAGACGGGGTGTCACCGGAGCGGTATCTGACAGATGACGAGCAGGACGCGATCTGCGCCGAGCTCGACGGCCAGGACCTCGTACTCGTCCGGTTGGCGTTCGGCACTGGGCTCCGTCTCGGGGAGATCATTGGCCTGCACTGGGAGTCGATCGACCTCGACGGCAAGACCCTTCACGTGCGACACGCCTACGACCCTGAGGACAGGTCGATGAAGGCACCGAAGTCGTACGCGATGCGGGCAGTGCCCATACCCGACGAGGTAGTGGCGTTGCTCGAGGAACACCGCACCGACAGCACGCCAGCTCTGCAATGCCCGATCGTGCACAACGGATCCACGAAGTGCCGGACCGGTCTGGTGTTCACCCAGGCCGACGGGAAGCCGATCGACGGCCACAACTTCCGGCACCGCCGATGGGAGCGAGCCTGCCGCCGCGCAGCCGTACGGGACAGTCAGGGTCGCGACATTCCCGTGGGGCACGCGAGGGTCCACGACACTCGCCACACGTACGCCTCGACGCTTATTCGGGCCGGGATCCATCTCGCTCAGGTCTGCACGCTGATGGGTCACTCGTCGATCGTCGTCACGATGCGGTACTCGCATCTCGGGAACTCGCAGTGGGGTGCGGTGGCCGAGGCGCTGAATCGGCGTACAGCAGGTCGTACAGCAAAACCTGAGTTAAGGGTGGTGAAGCATTGGTAGGCACTGGCAGGCGCAAACCCTGCCTGACCTGCGAAAAGGTGCGGATTGTTTCGCAAAGTGAAGTAGTGTGAAACCCCTCGAACGGCCTTCTAATCCCTTGGTCGCAGGTTCGAATCCTGCCGGGGGCACCCTCTGACCAGCACAAACGTAAGTCGGTTCGGCTCACTGTGGTTGACTTCGCATAACGAAGGGTCACACGTGCATCAGCTCACTCTCGGAGTCCTCTCACGTTCGCGCAAGCCCGATGAGCGGCGACTACCGATTCACCCACTGCATTTCGATCGAATAGATGCCGATATTCGCGCCCGAATGTTCCTGGAATCCGGCTACGGCGAGCCGTTCGGAATTTCGAATGAGCACCTGGCCACCCAGGTGGCGGGCATTCGCACACGCGAGCAACTCGTCGCCGAGTGCGATGTGATCCTGTTGCCCAAGCCCCAGGCCGAGGATCTCGCATCCTTGCGCCCAGGGCAGACACTGTGGGGCTGGCCGCACTGCGTACAGGACGAAGAACTCACCCAGATCGCCGTCGACCGCAAGCTGACGCTGATCGCCTTCGAGGCGATGAATCACTGGACCCACGAGGGCTCGTTCAATCTGCATGTGTTCCACAAGAACAACGAGTTGGCCGGCTACTGCTCGGTGCTGCACGCACTGCAGTTGATCGGGTCGACCGGTGATTACGGTCGCCGGTTGCGGGCTGCGGTCATCGGTTTCGGTGCCACCGCTCGCGGTGCGGTCACTGCACTCAATGCCCATGGCATTCACGATGTGGACGTTCTCACCCAGCGCGGCGTCACTGCGGTGAGTTCGCCGATCCACTCGGCCAACATCGTCAACTTCGATCTCGACGACGCCGATCCACGCCAGAGTCGGGCCCTCACTCCCGACGGCCGCGTACCACTGTCGAGCTTCCTCGCCGACCACGACGTCATCGTCAATTGCGTTCTGCAGGATACCAATTCACCACTGACGTTCCTGACGAACCAGGACCTGCCGACTCTCGCGCCTGGCACCCTCGTGGTGGACGTCTCGTGCGACGAGGGCATGGGATTCGAGTGGGCCAAGCCCACGTCGTTCGCCGATCCCATGTTCACCGTGGGCGACAACGTGCGGTACTACGCCGTCGACCACAGCCCCTCCTACCTGTGGAACTCTGCCACCTGGGAAATCAGTGAATCGCTGCTGCCGTACCTTCGGATCGTGCTCGACGGACCCTCGGCGTGGAGTGCCGATTCCACCATCGAGCGTTCGATCGAGATCAGGAGCGGCATCATCGTGAACCCGAATATCCTTGCCTTCCAACATCGCAGTGCGGAGTACCCGCACACCGCAGCGTGAACGAAGCGCACGGCATGAGCATCACGTGGATCGAGGACGGTAGCGAGCGGACGTGCCGCTGGCAGTCGGAGAACGGCGCTCCCGCACCCCGCACGGTACGCATCGTCGACGATTCGACGACGGCAGACGTTGCGTACAAGCTGGCCACGATCGGCGAAGCTCTGTTGTGGCGCGGCGATTACAACAATGCTCGGCAGCTGCTGTCGGCGATGACCCGGCGGGTACCACCGGCCAAACAGTCCTCCGACGCGTCACCTGCGGAGCAGTTTCATCTGCATCGTCAACATCGAGCCAGACGTGCCCGCGTGCTGGGAATGCTTCTGGTGGAACTCGATTCGAGCTGTCGACTCGACCTGGGCCGGGCTCCGGACGTCCGTGCAGCCGTATCGGAGGCACTCGGCCCCGACGCCACGCCGTGCGTGCTGTCGCTGCGCGAGCTGCTTGGCATGGTCGGCGCACACGAATGGCGACGCAAGGGTGTCTTCGTGCCGGCGCTGGATGCCTCGATCCACCCACACTACGGCGTCTTCTCCCCCGTCCGCGGCGAGTACATCCAACTCGTCGCCGGCGCACCGCTGCCGGACACGGACCGAGCGTTCGACATCGGCACCGGCTCGGGCGTTCTGGCTGCAGTGCTCGCCCGCCGCGGCGTGACCTCGGTGGTCGCGACCGACAAGGATCCGCGGTCGATCGCGTGCGCACGAGCCAACATCGATGCTCTCGGATTTGCCGATCGGGTCGAGGTGGTGCAGGCCGACATCTTCCCGTCCGGGCGTGCGGGACTGATCGTGTGCAATCCGCCGTGGATTCCCACGAAACCCACGTCGGGCATCGAACATGCGGTGTACGACCCCGGGTCGCGAATGCTCAAGTCCTTCCTCAGCCGACTCCGCGGGCACCTGACGCCGAACGGTGAGGCCTGGCTGATCGTGTCCGACCTCGCCGAGCTGCTCGGATTGGTCACGCGCGCAGAACTTCTCACCGCCATCGACGCGGCAGGCCTGGCCGTCGTCGGCCGAACCGACACCACCCCGACGCATTCGCGCGTCACCGACAGCTCCGATGTGCTGCACGCGGCACGCTCACGCGAAACCACGTCACTGTGGCGGCTCCGCGCACGCTGACAGTGGACACACGACAGCGCCGCCCGAGCAATGCTCGGGCGGCGCTGGTGGATCCGGTACTTCTTACCGTTCGCGGGTCTCGAACTCGCCGTTGATCACGGTGCCCAGCGGCGCGTCACGCTCCGCCTTCTTCGCCGCCTCACGCATTTCGATTCCGTCGGTGATCAGATCACCGATTTCACGAGTGACGTCGCGGACGGCTCCGGCGATTATCACCACGATCCGGCCGACGTGAGTCGCGGCCGATTCGGTGAACTCCTGCACGGTGTCCTTGTTGCGCTCGAACTTTCCTACCAACAGGACCGCCCCCTTCGAAGTCGTCACGCTGCGCTGGTCTTCTTACGCTCGACGATAACACCGGCCGGAGCCGCCGATCCCGTGAGCGAGTTGGGCAGGGCGAGCTTGAAGATCTTGCCCCACACGGTGCCGATCTGGTGGAAGAAGCCACCGGTGTTGTACGGCAGGTCGTACTTCTCGCACAGGGCCTTGACCTCCGGCGCGATCTGCGGGTAGCGGTGCGCGGGCAGATCGGGGAACAGGTGGTGCTCGATCTGGTGCGAGAGGTTGCCCGACATGATGTGGAACAGCGGAGTTCCCTCGATGTTGGCCGATCCCAGCATCTGCCGCACGTACCATTCGCCGCGGCTCTCCTCGGCGGTCTCTTCCTTGCTGAAGGTCTGGACTCCGGTCGGGAAGTGGCCGCAGAAGATGATCGAGTAGGTCCACACGTTGCGGATGAGGTTGGCGGCGACGTTGCCGACCACGGTGGACGCGAAGAACGGCCCGGTCAGCGCGGGGAAGATCACGTAGTCCTTGAGCGCCTGCTTGCCCGCCTTGCGCCACATGCCCTGCAGCAGCGGCTTGACGTCGTGCCACTTGCGCTTGCCCGCGACGATGTTCTCCGTCTCGAGGTCGTGCAGCATGACGCCCCACTCGAAGAACGTCATCAGCAGGAATGCGTACACCGGGTTGCCGAGGTAGTACGGATTCCACTTCTGGTCCTGGTCCATCCGCAGGATGCCGTAACCGATGTCGCGGTCCATGCCGACGATGTTGGTGAACGTGTGGTGCATGTAGTTGTGCGAATGCTTCCACTGGTCTGCCGGACAGACGGTGTCCCACTCGAACACCTCGGAGTTGAGGCCGGGCTCACGCATCCAGTCGTACTGGCCGTGCATGACGTTGTGGCCGATCTCCATGTTGTCGAGAATCTTCGCCACTCCGAGGGCACCGACGCCTGCGAGCCATGCAGGCGGAAGGAAGGGCAGGTACATCAACGCGCGTCCGGCGACCTCGAGGCCGCGCTGCGCCTTGATGATCTTGTAGATGTATTCGCGGTCCTCGTCACCGAGCTTGGCGACGGTGCGGGCGCGCAGGTCGTCGAGTTCGCGGCCGAGCTCCTCCACCTGTTCGTAGGTCAGCACGGTCGGCTGGTCCGGCAGGGTCTCGTCACGGCGGAAGGGCAGGACGGTGGTGGGCAGGATCGAGAGAATCGTTCCGAGCATCTGATGATCTCCAATTCGATCGGGTCGAGATGGGTCTTGGGGTTGTCGCTGTTCGAGGTGGATCTAGATGTCGATGTCGACGTCGCCCACGGCGACGGACACGCACAGCTGGATCTTCTTGTCCGATTCGGTGTCGGTCTCACCGGTCTTGATGTTCTTGGTGCAGCCGGATTTCTTCACCGAGGTGCAGGTGAAGCAGATACCCATCCGGCAGCCGTTGGCAGGTGAGAGTCCCGCCGCCTCGGCCTGTTCGAGCAGCGTCTCGCCGTCGTTCTCCGAGGACACGTCGCTGCCGGAGAACGTGGTGGTGCCGGTGACGTCGTCGCTGACGGTGGCGAACGAGGGCGTGAACTCCTCGAGGTGCAGCCGCTCGCTGAGACCTGCGTCGTCGAAGTACGACGTCACGCTCTTCATCAGTCCGGGAGGTCCACACAGGAAGGTGTCGGCCTCGGCGAACCACGGGGCCACCGCATCGAGATGTTCCTGGCCGAAGAACCCGTGCAGGTCGCCGCCGGTCTTCTGCTCGGTGTACGCGAAGACGATGTTCACGTTCTCGTGCTGGGCGGCGATCTTCTCGAGGTCCTTCTTGTACGCGACGTCGTTTTCGGTGAACGCGTAGTGCAGGAAGGTCAGGTCGCTGCTGTACCCCTCGTCCAGCAGCGACCTGAGCATGGACAGCACCGGCGTGATACCGCTGCCACCGCTGATCAGCAACGTCTTTGCCGGGCGTGGTTGGGGAAGCTCGAACGTGCCGTCCGCCTGCGACAGGCTGACCACCAGGCCGACGTACGCGTTCTTGTGCAGGTACTGCGACACCAGACCCTCGGGATGCGCCTTGATCGTCAGTTCGATCCGGCCGTCCTTGCGGTACTGCGAGCACGCGGGCGAGTAGCAGCGGGTGTGGCGTACTCCGTCGATGACGACTCCGACCTGAACGAACTGGCCGGCCTTGAATCCCTTCCACTGACGCGTGGGACGGATGGTGAGCGTCAACGAGTCTTCGGTGGACCGGTGTATATCGGTCACTTCGCCGCGAAGGTCACGAACGGTCGTCATCGGGTCGACGAGTTCGAGGTAACGATCGAGCGCGTGGGGCGTGGCCATGGCCTCGAACAGGGAAAGAAGCGAGAACTTGCGCGAACCCGAGGCTCGCGACGGACGTTCTTGAAGCGTCATTCCATCCTCCCTTACCGGATCGAAACCTACGACCCATTCAGTGAACGATTGTGCACTAACATGAGTGTGACAGAGCGACACCGGTACCTGTCAACGTTTATGTGACCGCCGTTACAGAGCGAATCGACAGTTCTGTGGGTGCCGGGAAGCAACCGGAAGGGAGATCACAGAGTGCGCGCCCATAAACTGGACGTTGTGACAGAACCGGGGACCCGCGCCGAGCGCAAGGAGCGCACGCGGCAAGCACTGATCGAGGGCACCCTGGACCTGCTCCGCGAGCGTTCCTTCGCCAGCGTCAGCCTCCGTGAGGTCGCTCGATCCGCCGGCATCGTCCCCACCGCGTTCTATCGACACTTCGCCTCCATGGAGGACCTCGGCGTCGCTCTCGTCGAGGACAGCATGCGGATGCTGCGACAGATGCTGCGCGACGCCCGACGCAACCCCAGCACCAAGACGGCCACCGAGTCCTTCGGCATCCTGGTTCGCCAGGTTCGCTCCCACGAGGATCAATTCCGCTTTCTCAGTCGCGAACGGTACGGCGGCGTGACCGGAGTGCGCCGCGCCTTCGCCACCGAACTACGACTGTTCGTCAGCGAGCTGACCATCGACCTGTCCCGCATGCCCGGTCTGGAGCGGTGGGACGTCGCCGATCTGGAGATGACCGCAGACCTGCTCGTCTCGACGATGCTCACTGCGGTGGTCGGCCTGTTGGAAATCGACAGACCGGGTAGTCAGAACGAGAAGGATCTGATCGAGCGGACCGAGAAGCAGATCCGCATGATCATGCTCGGGATGAGCCGATGGGAACCACGACGGGCTTGACCGTTCGAGAACGAGACGGCCGCGAAGGGATGTTCATGACCGAGTTAAGTGTCGGCGAGTACGTGTTCGAGGTCGAGATGTCGGGACCACCGGACGGTGTTCCGGTGGTTGCGCTGCACGGCTTTCCGCAGACCAACGCGTCGTGGACCGCGGTGACGCCCGGCCTGGTCGGCGCAGGTTGTCGCGTGATCGCCCCGAACCAGCGGGGCTACTCCCCCGGTGCCCGTCCGGTCGGCGTCGAGCACTACCGCATCGAACATCTCACCGGCGACATTCTCGGATTGCTCGACACGCTCGAGCTGCCGTCGGCGCATCTGGTCGGACACGACTGGGGTGCGGTGGTCGCGTGGCATCTCGCAGCCGAACATCCGGATCGCGTCCGCACTCTCACAGCGGCGTCGGTCCCGCATTCGGCCGCGTTCAACTGGGCCATCCGCGAGGATCCGGATCAGCAGGAGCGGTCCACGTACTTCGGTCTGCTCCGAGAACCGGAGAAGGCCGAGCGAGTTCTGGTCGAGAACGACGCCCAGCGGCTGCGCGCGATGTTCGGTGCGGACAGCCTCGACGACGAATACGTTCGGCATCTCACCGTCCCCGGGGCGCTGACGGCCGCATCGAGCTGGTACGCCGCGATGACCAGGGAGTTCGCAAACCTTCCTGCGGTGACCGTGCCCACCACCTACGTCTGGAGCAACGGCGACACCGCCATCGGTCGAGCGGGAGCCGAGCGCTGCGGCGAATTCGTCGATGCGCCGTACCGATTCGTCGAATTGGACGGCATCTCGCACTGGATCCCGGAAGAAGCGCCCGAGAAACTGACGGCCGAGATCCTGGCCCGTATCGACTCCGCCTAGACCCGCTCGGGAGCCCGCACCTTCAGCAGCGCCAGCAGTCCGGCAGCGAGGACGATGATCAGCCCGGCGATACCCGCGCGGTCGGCGTCGAACATCCACACGAACAGACCGAACAGGGACGGTGCGAGGAACGAGGCGGCGCGTCCCGTCGTAGCGAACAGTCCGAAGAACTGACCTTCGCGTCCCGGTGGAGCCAGCCGGGCCAGGAAGGTGCGGGCGGACGACTGCGCCGGCCCGACGAACAGGCACAGGATCAGCCCGAAGATCCAGAACATCGTCGGTCCCGAGACGAACAGCAGAATCGTCCCGGCGGCGATCATGCAGGTGAGGGAGAAGACGATCACCTTCTTCGGGCCGATTCTGTCGTCGAAACGTCCGGCGACGACGGCTCCGAGTCCGGCGATGACGTTGGCGGCGACGCCGAACAGCAGGACGTCGCCCGCCCCGATGCCGTAGACACTGACGGCGAGTACGGCTCCGAAGGTGAAGACCCCCGCCAGCCCGTCCCGGAACAGTGCACTGGCTATCAGGTAGTAGACGGCGCGGCGGTCTGCACTCCACAGCTCACGGACATCACGGAACAGGACGCGGTACGAGGCCGCGAAGCCGACCTCTGCAGCCTTCGGATCGGCGACGGCGCGAGGTACCTCGGGAACGGCGAGCAGAACCGGGATGGCCGAGACGGCGAACCACACGGCAGCGAGCAGAGCGACGAGTCGGATGTTCAGTCCGCCGTCGGTGCTCAGCCCCAGAACTCCGCGGGTGTCGCCGTCGCCCGCAATGAAGCCGACGTAGCACAGGAGCAGCAGTACGATTCCGCCGAAATAGCCCATCGACCAACCGAACCCGGAGACTCGGCCGATGTTCGCCGGAGTGGAGACCTGCCGCAGCATCGAGTTGTACGGGATGCTGGCCAGCTCGAACATGATGGATCCGAGACCGAGCAGCAACAGGCCGAGCCACAGATAGTGGTAGTCGTCTCGGACGAAGAACAGGCCCGCCATGGCGACGACCGTCAGCGCGGTCAACACTCCCAGCAGCCACTTACGTTTGCCGCGCGCGTCGAAGTACTGCCCGCAGACCGGCGCGAGGAGTGCGATGACAACGCTGGACACGGCAATCGACCAGCTGAACCAGGTGGTGGCCGAGATGGAACCGGGCAGATCGTCGCCGACGGCGTCGGTGAGATACACCGAGAACACGAACGTGAGAATCACGGCGTTGAACGCGGCCGAGCCCCAGTCCCAGAACCCCCAGGCGGTGACCTGCTTACGCGTTGTGGCGACTCCGACGACAGCGGCCTCCGGCTGGGTTCCCATGGTTGCCAACACTAGACCGCGGCATCCGAATTCATCAGTGCACCTAGTTGCATAGTCACCGTGTTGCATACATACTCTCGGGTGTGGCTTTGGAACACGCGATTCTGGTTTCCCTCACCGAGCTCAGCGGCTCGGGGTACGAGCTCGCCCGCCGCTTCGACAAGTCGATCGGATTCTTCTGGAGCGCAACGCATCAGCAGATCTACCGGACGCTGACGCGGATGGACGGGGCTGGATGGATCACCGGAGAGGCAGTCGCGCAGGACGGCCGGCCGGACAAGAAGGTCTACTCCGTCAGCGCTGCGGGTCGCGCGGAGCTCGATCGCTGGATCGCCGCTCCGACCGATCCTTCGCAGCTACGCGAGGAACTCGCCGTCAAGATCCGCGGGGCTGCCAACGGTGACATCGCTGCTCTCAAGATCGAAGTCGCCCGCCATCGCGATGTTCATGCCACCCGCCTCGACGTCTACCGACTGATCGAGAAGCAGGACTTTCCGGCCCCCGCTGCCCTCACCGGCACCGCGTTGCATCAATACCTGGTGCTGCGCGGCGGAATTCGCGTCGAAGAAGGATTCACCGAGTGGTGCACCGAGGTATTGGAGAAGCTGTGAAGACCGAGCAGACTGCTGGCCCGTATCCGATTCTGTTGTCTCCGTTGGATGTCGGCGCAACCACGCTGAAGAACCGCGTGATCATGGGATCGATTCACACCGGCCTCGAAGATCGCGCCCGCGACACCGGCCGCCTGGCGGCCTATTTCGCCGAGCGTGCCCGCGGCGGAGTCGCGCTGATCATCACCGGGGGCTATGCGCCCAATCGCACCGGTTGGCTGTTGCCGTTCGGAGCCAAGCTGACCAATCGCATCGAAGCCCGTCGGCATCGCCGGATCACTGCTGCCGTCCATGACGAAGGCGGCAAGATCGCCTTGCAGATCCTGCATGCCGGGCGCTATTCCTACCAGCCGCTGAGCGTGTCGGCGTCGTCGATCAAGGCTCCCATCAATCCTTTTCGGCCGCGGCGACTGACATCGAGGGGCGTCCGCTGGCAGATCCGCAACTACGTACGCTGCGCCCGGCTCGCACAGAGCGCCGGCTACGACGGCGTCGAGATCATGGGCGGAGAGGGTTACTTCATCAACCAGTTCCTCTCCGAGCGCACCAACAAGCGACGCGACGAGTGGGGCGGTTCGGCGAAGAACCGTCGGCGGATGGCCGTGGAGATCGTGCGGCAGACGCGGGCAGCCGTCGGCCCCGACTTCATCGTCGTGTTCCGGCTGTCGATGGCGGATCTGGTCGAACAAGGCCAGAGCTGGAACGACATCGTCGCGCTGGCCGAGGACGTCGAAGCTGCGGGTGCAAACATCATCAACACCGACATCGGCTGGCACGAGTCGCGGGTGCCGACCATCGTCACCTCGGTTCCGCGCGCCGCATTCGCGGACATCACCGGCAAGCTCGAAAAACACGTGTCCATCCCGGTCGCCGCGTCCAATCGCATCAACATGCCCGAGATCGCCGAGAACATTCTGGCTCGCGGCGATGCGCAGCTGATCGCGATGGCCAGGCCGATGCTGGCCGATCCGTTCTGGGTCGAGAAAGCCGCCACCGACTCCGCCGACCGGATCAACACGTGCATCGCCTGCAACCAGGCCTGCCTGGACCACGCCTTCGTCCACAAGAAGGTCTCGTGCCTGGTCAACCCGCGTGCCGGACGCGAGATCGACCTGCAACTGCTGCCGACGAAGAAGACCAAGAAGGTGGCGGTCGTCGGAGCCGGGCCCGCAGGCCTGGCCGCCGCGCTCAATCTCGCGCAACGCGGACACGCCGTCAGCCTCTTCGAGGCCAGAGACGAGATCGGCGGACAGTTCGGAATCGCACGACTCATCCCAGGCAAGGAGGAGTTCGCCGAAACGATCCGGTACTTCTCCAGTGCACTTCGCAGCGCAGACGTCGCCGTTCACCTCGACACCCGAGTCACCGCGGCCGAACTCGTCGCAGGCGAGTTCGACGAGGTGGTGCTCGCCACCGGCGTCACCCCCCGGATTCCCCGCATCCCCGGCATCGAGCACCCCTCGGTGCTGTCGTACGCAGAACTGGTGCGCGACGGCAAGCCCGTCGGCGATCGGGTCGCGGTCATCGGTGCAGGCGGTATCGGCATCGACATCTCCGAGTTCCTCACCACCGACGCCTCCCCCACCTTGGATCTGAAGGAATGGAAGCAGGAGTGGGGCGTCACCGAGCCCGAGGCCGCGCCGGGGGCGTTGACTACTCCGGTACCCGCACCGTCTCCGCGTGAGGTGTATCTGCTGCAACGCAAGCCGGGACGCATCGGCGCCGGGCTGGCGAAGACGACCGGCTGGGTTCATCGAGCTGCATTGAAAGCCAAAGGCGTGCAACAGCTTTCCGGTGTCAACTACGAGAAGATCGACGACGCGGGCCTGCACATCTCCTTCGGTGACAAGCACGAGCGTCCGCGCGTTCTCGAGGTGGACACCATCGTTGTCTGCGCCGGTCAGGAATCGGTTCGCGACTTGGTCGACGAGCTGAAGGCCGCGGGCACCACGACGCACATCATCGGCGGTGCGGACGTCGCTGCGGAGCTCGACGCCAAGCGGGCCATCGAGCAAGGCACCCGGCTCGCGGCCACGATCTGATCTGTCCGCTAGCCTGTCTCACCGTGAGCCTGCCCAAGCCCAGCCCAGATGCCCGCGCCGTCGTCACCGGAGCCTCTTCCGGAATCGGTGAAGCCCTGGCCACCGAACTCGCCGCCCGTGGTCATTCACTGATCGTGGTGGCTCGACGCGGCGAGTTGCTCGAGGCGTTGGCCGCAAAGCTCACGGCCGAGTACGGCGTCACCGTCGAGGTGCGTCAGTCGGATCTGTCGAACCGTGAGCAGCGACAGGAACTGGTGACCGAGCTGTCCGAGCGCGAGATCTCGATCCTGTGCAACAACGCAGGGATCGCAACGTTCGGGCCGTTGTCCGGTCTGGATCCCGCGTACGAGCGCGACCAGGTCGAGCTCAATGCCGTTGCGGTGCACGACCTCACACTGGCGGTCATGCCCGGCATGATCGGTCGTGGAGCGGGCGGCATCCTGATCACCGGTTCGGCGGCAGGCAACATGGCCATCCCCAACAACGCGACGTACGCCGCGACCAAGGCCTTCGTGAACACGTTCTCGGAATCGCTGCGCGGTGAGCTCGCGGGTACCGGAGTCAACGTCACCCTCCTCGCTCCCGGCCCGGTCCGCACCGAGACACCGGACCCGGCCGAGGCTTCGATCGTCGACAAGATGGTTCCCGATTTCCTGTGGATCGACAGCGCCTACACCGCGAAGGTGTCTCTTGAGGGCCTCGAGAAGAACAAAATGCGCGTCGTACCGGGTCTGCTGAGCAAGGGCATGTCGGCGGCCGGCCAGTACAGCCCGCGCAGCATCTCCGCACCGATCATCGGCAGCTTCTACAAGAAGCTCGGCAACTGATACCCGAATTTCGGTCGTTCCGCGGGCTCCACTCCCGACTGAGCAAGCTCAGCGTCGACGGCGACGTCCGGTTCCGAAGATGCTGCGCGAGATCTCCCGCCCGGCGGCCGAGGCGGCCGATCGAAGGAAGCTCTTGACGGCAGGGTTGCCCATGATCCGCTCTGCGGCCGACGGCCCATCCGGCTCGCTCGGCGGTAGATCCGGCAGATCCGCAGGCAGGGGCGGGATGTCGAACTTCTCGGCCGGGGCCGGTACGTTCGCCACCCGCGCGTTCATCCGCTCGTAGGCCGACTCGCGATCGATCGTTTCTCGGTATTTCGAGGACAGGGTGCTCGACGATGCGGCCGCCCCGATGGCGTCGTTGCCGATGGTGTCCATCAGGGAGCGGGGCGGCCGAATCTTGGTCCACGCCACGGGAGTCGGTGCACCCTCTTCCGAGAGCACAGTCACGATCGCTTCGCCGGTACCCAACGAGGTCAGCGCCTTTTCCAGGTCGTAGGCGTCGGTCTTGGGGTACGTGCGGACCGTCTTGTTCAAGGCCTTCTGATCGTCGGGCGTGAAGGCGCGCAGGGCGTGCTGAATCCGCGCCCCCAATTGCGAGAGAACATCGTTGGGGACGTCGGTGGGCAGCTGCGTGCAGAAGAAGACACCGACACCCTTGGAGCGGATGAGCTTGACGGTCTGCTCCACCTGCTGCAGAAACGGCTTCGAGGCGTCGGCGAACAGCAGGTGTGCCTCGTCGAAGATGAAGACCAGCTTGGGCTTGTCCACGTCACCCACCTCGGGCAGCGTCTGGAACAGATCGGCCAGCACCCACATCAGGAACGTGGAGAACATCACCGGCCGCGAAGCCTGCGCCCCGAGCTCGAACAAGGTGATCACGCCTCTGCCGTCCGGCCCGACGCGCAGCAGGTCCTCGGTCTCGAGCTCGGGCTCGCCGAAGAAGGTGTCGCCGCCGTCCGCTTCGAGGTTGACCAACGCGCGCAGAATCACGCCTGCGGTGGCCGAGGAGACGCCGCCGATGCCCTTCAGGTCGGCTTTGCCCTCGTCGCTGGTCAGGTGCATGATCACCGACCGCAGGTCTTTGAGATCGAGCAGGGCGAGCCCCTGCGAATCGGCCCAGTGGAAGATCAAGCCGAGAGTGGATTCCTGAGTGTTGTTCAGCCCCAACACCTTGCTGAGCAGAATCGGGCCGAACGCAGTGATGGTGGCGCGCACCGGGACGCCGACTCCGTCGGTGCCCAGGGAGAGAAACTCGACCGGATGGCCGGAGGGAGCCCAGTCCGGAATACCGGTGTCCGCTGCTCGGCTGCGGATCTTTTCGTTGCCTGCTCCCGGCTGCGACAGGCCGGACAAGTCACCTTTGACGTCGGCCATGACCACGGGAACGCCTGCGGCGCAGAGCTGTTCGGCAATGCCCTGCAGCGTCTTCGTCTTTCCGGTTCCGGTGGCCCCGGCCACGAGGCCATGTCTGTTCAATGTGGCCAACGGAATTCGGATACGAGCGGACGGATCGGTGACGCCGTCGAGCACCACGGTTCCCAATTCCAACGCGGCCCCCTCCGACGCGTATCCGGCGGCGATCTCGGCGGCCTTGCCCGTCGATGCCTGCGGCTGCCCCTGTTCCGCGGCCAACGCTTCGGCTTCGGCGGCGTCCGCTGCGGCCAGAGCTTCGGCGGCGACCCGTGCCGCTTCGACGGCGGCGGCCTTGGCAGCCTTCGCCTTCTCTGCCGGGCTGAGCGTGGGTGCCGGCTGCGTCGGGTCGACTGTCATGTCCGCGTCCTCCATGAACGTGTGCTGATGCTGAACTGGCTCGATCGCCACCGCAAACCCTAGTGGCACAGCGGCTCGCACTAGTGTGGTGCGAGTGCAGGACAAACTTGTGTGGATCGATTGTGAAATGACCGGCTTGGACCTGAGCAAGGACAAGCTGATCGAAATTGCGGCGCTGGTGACCGACAGCGAGCTCAACATCCTCGGGGAGGGTGTCGACATCGTCATCCATGCCGACGACGACGCGTTGGCGAACATGCCTGCCGTCGTCACCGACATGCATGCCAAATCGGGCTTGACCGACGAGGTGCGCGCGTCGACGGTGACGCTGGAGGAAGCCGAGCAGCGCGTCCTGGCGTACATCAAGGAGCATGTCCCGGTAGCCGGAACGGTTCCCCTCGCGGGAAACTCCATCGGCACCGATCGCGGCTTCATCTCTCGCGACATGACCGCGCTCGACACCTACCTCCACTACCGCATGATCGACGTCAGCTCGATCAAGGAACTCGCCCGCCGCTGGTACCCGCGTATCTACTACGGACAGCCGCCCAAGGGCCTTGCGCACCGCGCTCTCGCGGACATCAAGGAGTCGATCAAGGAGCTGCAGTACTACCGCCGGACTGCCTTCGTAGCGCAGCCGGGGCCCTCCACCAGCGATATTGCAGCTGTCGTTCACGATCTCGACACGCAGTCAGGGGCGGATTAGCAACCCGGGATTCAACCCGCTAGTATTGTCGACGCTGCTGATGGAGAGCCCGAAAAGGTTCTGCGGATGCGTGCAATGGTGGGCGTAGTTCAGCTGGTAGAGCACCAGGTTGTGATCCTGGATGTCGCGGGTTCGAGTCCCGTCGCTCACCCCATACGAACAAGGCCGGTCTCCTCGTGAGGCCGGCCTTTTTCGTGTCTCCATTCCCCGAGCGACGAGCCCCCCGGTCCCGCCGCAACCACGCTGACCTCGAATTACGTTGTTGTAATTCAACTTTCAGGTTTCTTGTGGGGTTAATGTGACGTACGGTTACCAATGGCACTTTTGGGGAAGAAAAGTACCAATGTGATTCATGTGTTTTTTGCTACGTGAGTTCAGCGTGCCCCGAAGCGTCACCGAACATGTTCTTACGTCCTGCGCGCACCCATCCGAGGTGCGCGGAGGACGCAGACGAGGAGGCTTTTCGTGGGTCGCAGAATGCACAGAGTCATAGCGGGTTCGATCTTGTCGGCAGCACTGTGCATCGGCACAACCGGCTTGCTCAGCCCAGCGGTGGCCACCGCTCAACCCACCATCGAACTCCCCCAGATCCCGATACCGCAGCCCGACGCGCAGCAGCGGGCCGCGATTCTCGCGGCTGTCCTGGACGCCACCGGCGTCCTGATCAACCAGGTCGCAGCCATCGTTCTCGACAGCGACGTGCTCTCCGCACCGGACTCACCGGACGCTCCGAGCACGGTGGAAGTACCCGAGATCGAACTCCCGACCGCTCCGCCGACCGTCGGGCTCGGTGGAGCAGTGCTGCCCATCGATGCAGGCGACTACCGCATCACCTCCGGCTACGGCGGGCGCAACAACCCGACCGGCAACGGCGCGCAGTTCCACCAGGGTGTCGACTTCGCTGCGGACAGCGGAACTGCGATCCACGCGGTCACCGGCGGAACCGTCGTTCAGGCCGGAGATGCAGGCGACGGCTACGGCAAGCTCGTGCGGGTCAAGAGTGGCAACACCGAGACCTACTACGGCCACCAGTCCAGCATCGCGGTGTCGGTCGGCGACGAAGTGGCACCGGGCGATGTACTCGGCGCAGTCGGCAGCACCGGAAACTCGACCGGACCGCATCTGCACTTCGAGGTGCGCAACAACGGTTCGAGCGTCGAACCGGTGGCCTACCTGAAGACGCTGGGTATCGATCCCTCGCTGTACCAGACCCGCGACCGAAGCTGATCGGCCGAACTCCGCTTCGATCAGACCGTAGTGGCGTTCCCGGCCTTCCACTCGTCCCACGGGACGTTCCAGTCACCGAGGCCGTCGGTACCCGACAGCGTCCCACCGACGGTGTTCTTCACGACGACGATGTCGCCGCGCTTGGTGTTGTCGTAGACCCACTTCGCGTTGGTGGGGCTCAGGTTCAGGCACCCGTGCGAGGCGTTGGAGTAACCCTGCTGTCCCACCGACCACGGTGCGGAGTGGAAGAAGATGCCGCTGTAGGACATCCGCGTCGCCCAGTCGACCGGGGTGCGGTATCCGCTGGACGAATTCACCGGCACACCGTAGGTCGAGGAATCCATCACGAGATGCTCGAAGCGGTCGCCGATGATGTAGACGCCGTTGTCGGTGGGCGTGCTGTCCTTGCCCATCGATGTCGGCATGGTGATGACGTCCTGACCGTTGACGTTGAACGTCACCTGCTTGGTGTTGTCGTCGGCGGTGGCGATGACCGCATCACCGATCGTGAACGAGGTCGTGGCGTTCTCCTGACCGAAGATGTCGTCACCGAGATCGCGTCCGTACACGTTCACCGCCACGTCGACCTTGGTGCCCGGTGCCCAGTAGTTCTGCGGACGCCAGCGAACTTCCTTGTTGTTGACCCAGTAGAACGCGCCCTCGACGGCAGGCGTCGTGGTGACGGTGATGGCGTTCTGTGCGGCCACTTTGTCGGTGATCGGTTCGTCGAACTGAACCGCGACCGGCTGACCGATTCCGACGATGTCGCCGGGGTTCGGCAGAACGTAGGGCTTGGTGAAGTTGCCGGGCTGGCTGGTGGTGAAGCTCGATACCGTGCTCGACGCTCCCCCGAGTCCGTACGCGTCGGCCTGGACGCGGTATTCACGGTCGTAGCCGAGCGGTTCGGAGTTGGTCCACGACAATCCGTCGGGCGAGATCGCGCCCGAGACCGGCTCGCCCTCCGGGTTGAGCATCGTCACCGAGGACAACTTGCCGTCGGCGACCGAGACGGTCACCGGGTCCGCCGGGGAGAATCCGACGGCTCCGTCGAGGACGCTCGAGGTCAGCTTCGGCTTCATCAGCTCGGTCATCGGGTTGGAATCGATCGGCACCGACGGTTCGGAGACGTCCGATGCAGAACTACATCCCGACAGGACTGCCACCGAAGCAACCACTCCCACCGCGGCGAGTACGAATCCGCGATACACCCTCATGAATCACACCACTTCCCACTTCGAGCCCGACCCGGACGATTGTGCCAGCGGAAAATCGGACACTCCACTCGACAGCCCGTTCGATGAGTAACGTTCGAGTACCAATCGCAGACCAGGAAGTTCGTGTTACCTCCCATCCGCCTCTCACCAGCTCCCGGGCGGACATCACCGCTCCTGGCGGGGCACGGTGAGGACAACGTCATATCCGGCTAACTGACGTGTAATGACGGCGCACCCTGGGCCGGGCACTGTGGAATCCATGGTCACCACGGTGAAGACACTCTGCGCGTACTGCGGCGTGGGATGCGGCATGGTGCTCGAGATCGGCGGCCGAACCGCGTCCTCCGATGCCACCCCGACCAGGCCTGTAGTGACCAAATCCGTCGGCGACAAGTCCCACCCGGCCAACTTCGGCCGACTGTGCACCAAAGGGACCACCACCGCGGACATGCTCGCGGGGCCCGGGCGGCTCGAGAAGGCCCAGATTCGCCATCGCCGCGGCGAGCAACCGGAGAGCACGGACACCGCGGTGACGATCCACGACACCGCTCGGCGGCTGCGCACCATCATCGACGAACACGGGCCCGATGCGCTCGCGTTGTACGTGTCGGGGCAGATGTCGATCGAGGCCCAGTACCTGTCCAACAAACTGGCCAAGGGGTTCATCGGCACCAACCAGATCGAATCCAATTCCCGACTCTGCATGGCGAGCGCAGGAACCGGATACAAGCAATCACTGGGAGCCGACGGCCCGCCCGGGTCGTACCAGGACTTCGACCACGCCGACGTGTTCTTCGTCATCGGCTCCAACATGGCCGACTGTCACCCCATTCTGTTCCTGCGGATGATGGACCGCGTCAAGGCAGGGGCGAAGCTGATCGTCGTCGATCCCCGTCGCACCGCCACAGCGGACAAGGCCCACCTGCATCTGCAACTCGAGCCGGGGTCGGACCTGGCGCTGCTCAACGGTCTGCTGGCGCTCATAGCGGAGAACGGCGACCTCGACACCGAGTTCATCGCGGAGTTCACCGACGGCTGGGACGCGATGCCGGAGTTCCTCGGCGACTACACCCCGGAGAAGGTCTGCGCCGCAACCGGTCTCGACGAGAAGGACCTACGAGCCGCGGCCGCGATGATCGGCGGTGCAGAGAACTGGATGAGCTGCTGGACGATGGGTCTGAACCAGTCGACGCACGGAACGTGGAACACCAATGCGCTGTGCAACCTCCATCTGGCGACCGGTGCCATCTGCAAGACCGGCAGCGGCCCGTTCTCCCTGACCGGGCAACCGAACGCCATGGGTGGTCGGGAAATGGGATACATGGGCCCCGGGCTGCCGGGACAACGAGCGGTGGTCAACGACGCCGACCGCGCATTCGTCGAGGATCGATGGGGCGTTCCGCGCGGAACGCTGCGCACCGACGTCGGCGGCGGAACCATCGAGATGTTCTCCAAGCTCGCTGCCGGGGAGATCAAGGCCTGCTGGATCATCTGCACCAATCCGGTTGCCTCGGTGGCCAACAGAACGACGGTGATCGACGGTCTCGAGCGCGCCGAGTTGGTCATCACGCAGGATGCGTTCGCCGATACCGAAACCAACGACTACGCCGACGTGATGCTGCCCGCCGCGTTGTGGACGGAAGCGCACGGAGTGATGGTCAATTCCGAACGCAATCTCACGCTGTTCCAACCGGCGCTCGAGGCACCGGGCGGTGCACTACCGGACTGGAAGATCATCGCCGACATGGCGTGCGCGCTCGGATATGCAGATGCCTTCACCTATGCGAGCGCCGAGGAGGTGTTCGAGGAGATCAAGCAGTTCTGGAATCCGAACACCGGCTACGACATTCGCGGAGTCACCTACGAACGGTTGCGCGAGAGTCCCATCCAGTGGCCGTGCCCGCCCGACGCGACCACCACCCGGCATCCGATCCGATACCTCAACGACGGAGTCAGCCAACGGCAACGAGTGTCCGACGACGGTTCGATCCCCGCACTGTCCTTCCCCACTCCGAGCGGTCGGGCCCAGTTCTTCGCCAGGCCTGCGATGGCACCCGCGGAGATGCCCGACGACGACTACCCGTTCGTGCTCAACACCGGACGCCTGCCACACCAGTGGCACACCATGACCAAGACCGGCAAGGTCGCCAAGCTGAACAAACTCGATTCCGGCCCGTTCGTCGAGGTACACCCACTCGACGCCGACCGGCTCGGCGTGATCGACGGCGACAGTGTCGAGGTCGCGTCCCGCCGAGGCCGAGCCGTCCTTCCTGCCGTCGTCACCGATCGAGTGCTCCCGGGCAGCTGCTTCGCGCCCTTCCACTGGAACGAAAAATTCGGTGAGTACCTCGCCATCAATGCCGTCACCAACGACGCCATCGATCCGTATTCTCAGCAGCCCGAGTTCAAGGCGTGCGCGGTCACTCTCACCAGAGTTGCTGCAGCCCAATCACCCTCACCCGTGGGCGACGAACCTTCCCACGATCCCGTCGAGGCGCTCGCCACGATCGTCGGTCTCCCTGCGCGTCCTTCTCAGCCGCTGACGACCGTCGAACAGCGTTATATCGCAGGGCTTCTCGAAGGTCTGGGCAGTGAGGCCGGCCGAAGCGCCGCCGGAACGCCCACTCTGCCGTCGCGCACTCCCCTGTCCCCCGAGACCCACGCATGGCTCGACGGCGTTCTCGCGGGCCTGTTCTCGCGTGGACCCGCCACCGGCGGTGCTGGTGCCGATGTACCGGCCGAGACCGCCGATCCGGGGCGACGGCCGGTGCTGTTGCTCTGGGCCTCGCAAACCGGCACCGCCGAGGAGTACGCCCAGGCCTGCCTGTCCCACCTGCGGGGAGCAGGCGTGTCGATCGCAGAGCACTCGATGGATACGTTCACCGTCGATTCTCTGCCCGCCGAGGCCGATGTGCTGATCGTCAGCAGTACCACCGGTGACGGCGAAGCACCCGACAACGGAACGACGTTCTGGGACAGTCTCGTCGCCGAGCCCGCCACGGAGCTTCCGGGAATCCGTTATGCGGTACTCGCTTTCGGCGACTCCAGCTACGCAGACTTCTGCGGCCACGGACGCAGGATCGACGAGCGCCTCACCGAGTTGGGTGCCCGGCGACTTCTCGAGCGGGTCGACTGCGAGCCCGACTACGAGAACGAGGCGGCGGCGTGGCTCGATGCGGTGGTCGAGAGGCTTCGACGCGATGACGACACCACCACCGAAGCAGCGGTGGAGTCCCCTGCACGCACCGTTCCGCAGACCCGAGCGGAGCCGGAACAGTACAGCAAGAAGTCACCGCTGGTGACGACTCTCGTACGTAATCGAGTACTGACCGCACGCGGATCCGTCAAGGACGTCCGCCAATTCGGATTCCATGTACCCGACGGGACTCTCGAGTACGAGGTCGGTGACGCACTCGGAGTGTGGCCGCGCAACAGCGATGCCTACGTCGACGAGTGGCTCGAGGCCACCGGACTGGACCGGGACACCGCTGTCGATCTCGCTGGACACGGTTCGATGTCGCTGCGCACAGCGCTGAGCCGCCACCTCGAAATTGCTCGTGCAACACCGGATCTCCTGAAGTTCGTCCACCGACGGACTGCGGACGACGATCTCGAGTCGATGCTGCACCCCGACAACAAGCATGCGCTGTCCGACTGGATGTGGGGTCGTCAGTCGATCGACGTGCTTGCTGCCCATCCGGTTCGAGCTTCGGTGGACGACTGGTTGGCAGTTCTCAAACCGTTGCAGCCACGGCTGTACTCGATTTCGTCGAGTCCGAAGGAGAACCCCAACGAAGTACAGGTGACCGTCTCGGCGGTGCGGTACAACGTGCACGGAGTTCCCCGGCGCGGCGTGTGCTCGACCTACCTGGCCGACCATGCGTCGAATCACGACGTGGGAATCTTCGTGCAGAAGTCGTCGCATTTCAAGCCGCCGGAGGACCCGACAACCCCGATGATCATGGTCGGCCCGGGTACCGGTGTCGCCCCCTTCCGCGCCTTCCTGCACGAGCGTCGCGCGCTCGGGCACACCGGCCACAACTGGCTGTTCTTCGGTGAACAGCACGCCGACACGGACTTCTACTATCGCGACGAACTGACGGCGATGCTCGGCGACGGTTCGCTGAACCGCCTGGACGTCGCATTCTCACGCGATCAGAAGGACAAGGTCTACGTCCAGGATCGGATGCGTGAACACGGGGCCGAGTTGTGGAACTGGATTCACCGCGGTGCCCACTTCTACGTGTGCGGCGACGCGTCCCGAATGGCCAAGGACGTCGACGCCGCGCTGAAGGGCGTGGTGGCGCAGCACGGCAAACTCGCGCCGAGCAGTGCCGAGGCCTACGTCAAAGCTCTTGCCGCAGAGAAGCGATACGTCCGCGACGTCTACTGAGTCGGTGGAACCGAGACGAAACGTGCCATCGGTCGATCAACGGCCGGAATGCTCCGCGGCGTAGGCGTCGACGCGTCCGTAGGCGATCTTGGGCGACCAATCTCTGTGCACCAAGCCGAAGTTCTGTTCGGTGTCGGCGGTGTCGGAACCGGCGTCCCGGAGGCTGTAGACATAGGCCGGCCCCAGCCAGTCGTTACCGAGAACCGCGTCGAGGACAATCCCGATGCTGTCCGCCTGCGTCTGCTCGCTGACACTGTTGGGATTGGTGCCGGTGGGGGCTCCGAACTCGGTGATCCAGATCTGTTTGCCGCTGTCACCGCCGGCGATCATCGTGTCGCGCATGGACCACATCTTCATGGCGGTGTTCCACGACGCCGTGCTGGGGTCGTTGGGTAGGTAGGGCCACGTGTACGGGTGAACGTTGAAGGCGTCGAAGTACTTGTTCGATCCCTGCGCGTACATCTTCGACAGGAACGTCGTACCCGCGATGTTGCCGTTCGTGTCCTCGGCGGGTGCCATCCCGCCCGCGAGCACGGTGGAATCGGCTTGCACCTGCTTGATCGCCGTATAGGTCGCCTTGATCAGCGCCGAGTACGCCGTCACGTCGGGGGCAGGCTTGAAGAACGTCACGATGTTCGGCTCGTTCCACACCTCCCATATCTCGATCCGGCTCTGGTAGCGCTGAACCACAGTCTTGGCGAACGCCGCGAAGGTGGCGGGGTTCGCAGGACGGGAGTGCGAATCGTTGACGGCGGCGGCTACTCGCGCCCACCTCGGGGTGTACGCGATGATGCCGTGCACGCACATCCCGTGGGCCACAACAGCGTCGATCACCCGGTCGGTTCGGCTCCAATCGAATCTGCCCCGGGTCGACTCGATGGCAGACCAGTCGATGTCGAGACGAACCGCGAAAGCTCCGGCGTCACGAGCGAGCGTGAGTTCCCGATCGAGATCCGCAGGAGACAGCCCACCTATGGTTGCTCCGGGTGATACTCCGATCCGGACCGCGTCCGATTGCCGCGCACATCCTGAATCTCCTGCGGGTGCTTGCTGCGTTCGCAGAGCAGATGCAGCTGCGGGTACCGCCCCGGCCGCGAACGACAACAGCATGACCATCAGTGCTGCACTCGCTCGTCGCGTCGCATTCCTTCTCATCGGCAGATGCTAGCAACGACCAGGAACGGAATATCGCGGTATCGATATTGCTCTGTTGTTTCGTGCTTTGTCTCACTCCTCGGCAGCACAAACACACCGGAAATTCGAATAGTGGAATACACCGACGCGAGCGTCGGTATGACAACCCGGCCTGTACTACTATCTGGACAATGACGACAGGATTTCCCGGTTTCGACGACCGTCTGAACGATCTGCTCGCCCGGCAGGCAGAGAAATCCGGTCTTTCCACCGACGAATTCGTTCGAGGAGCGGTGGTCGACCGACTCGTGCGGGAACTGTCCGAAGATCAGGATTCCGACGTCGGCGCATTGCTTCGTGCGCTGCAGGAGGGCTCGGAGAGAGGCGTCGGCCCAGCCGAGGTCACGCGAGTGTTCGGCACCCCGATCGACGACCCCGACAGGTTGGCCGCTGTAGCTCGAACCGGACTGATGGACACCGGATCCGACGCGGGTTACGACCGGGTCGTCAGCATGGTCGCCGATGCTCTGAGTGCCCCGTCGGCCGCATTCTCGCTTCTCGACGACAAGCGTCAGTACTTCAAGAGCGCCCTTGGACTTCCAGCGGAACTCGGTGGCGCACAGGAGGTCCCCATGGACGGGTCGATCTGCCGCTACGCGATCGATCTCGGGCAACCATTGGTGGTCGAGGACGCACGATTGAACGACATCCTCAAGGACCACCCCTCCGTTCAGAGCAACCTTCTCGTGTCCTACCTCGGAGTTCCGCTCACCGACGACGCCGGCAACTCGGTGGGCACCCTGTGCGTGTGGGATCAGCAGCCGCGACAGTGGACTACGGGTCATGTGCAGATACTGCAGGATCTGGCGTGGATAATTCGCGAGCGCGTTTTCGAATAAGTAGGCTTTTACCCGACGAAAATAAGCATTCTCGGCCTACAACCGACTTCAGGTCTTTTTCGATAAGTCGACCAGGTAGCCGCTTTCGCGCCGGTATACATTGAATGGGATATATGGGACCAACCGATCCGAACTAGCCACCGGAAGTAGCTGTGCCTGAGACACTGGATTCACCGCGCACTCGCCCGAATGCTGCCGAGGCCGACACCGTTGCAGTTGGTCGCCCCCTTGTCGATCGGCTCAGAGTCGATCCACTCAATACCGCGATCAGCGTCGCAGTGGATCTGCTCGCTGCAGCCGTCGCTCTGATCGGAGCATTGCTCTGGCACTCGGGCAGTCTCACCGACCCCGGTTGGCTCCCATGGCTGTTCCTGCCGCTGCTGATCGGAATCCTCGCCGGAAAGTCGATGTACCGACGCAGTCTCCGGCGCAACTTCCTCGACGAGATCGGTCCTGCCGAAACCGCTGTCGCGTTCGCGTCGCTCGCCCTGTTGGTCCTGATGTTTCTGGCGGACACCGACTACCGGCCCAGCGAGGTCGTGTTGCGACTGTGGTTGCTGAGCGCATTCACGATCGCAGTCGCCCGCTTGATACGTGTCGTCGTCCAGCGCACGCTGCGCATCAAGTTCGGATCGGCAGCGCCGACCATCGTGCTGGGCAACGATCCGATCGCGCATCAACTCGTCTCGCGCACAAGGCAGTTCCCCGAGTACGGTCTCGAACCCATCGGTTATGTGGGTGAGGCACCGGTCGCCGACATCCCTTCGAGCAACGAGGTGCCCCACCTACCGCACCTCGGACTTCCCCGCAATTTCGAAACGGTTGCCCGCGGGACCGGTGCCGAGGAGTTGATCGTCGCGTTCGCACCGACCGAGGATCGAGAGTTGATCGCCGCCATCAGGACTGCGCACCGCCTCGGTATGCGAGTGTGGGTGGTGCCCAGGCTATACGACGCCGTGGGCGTCAACACTCGCGTCGAGCACATCGGCGGTCTGCCGCTGATGGTGCTTCCGCACGTGAACCCCAAGGGGTGGCAATTCGCCATCAAGGGACTTCTCGATCGAGTCCTGACCGCATTCGGACTCCTGCTGCTCTCCCCCGTCTTTCTCACACTCATGCTGCTCGTACGCCTGAGCTCACCTGGCCCGATCTTCTTCAAGCAAGAGAGAATCGGCCGCGACGGATTGCCGTTCGATTGTCTGAAGTTCCGCTCCATGCGGCCTCCACGTGCGTCCGACGCCGAGTTCGAGCGAAAGGCCGGGGACGCACCCGGCGGTGTCGAAGGTGTCGACCGACGAACGCGGATCGGAAAGATCATGCGACAGACCTCGATGGACGAACTTCCACAGCTGCTCAACGTACTTCGCGGCGACATGAGTCTGGTCGGTCCGCGCCCGGAACGCCCCGAATACGTCGACCTGTTCGAGATGCAGATCCGTAGGTACGGGGAGCGGCACCGCGTCAAGGCAGGCGTGACGGGATGGGCTCAGGTGCACGGCCTCCGCGGCCAGACGTCCATCGCGGACCGCGCCGAGTGGGACAACTACTACATCGAGAACTGGTCGGTGTGGCTCGACGTCAAGATCCTGTTCCTCACCGTCCTGGCCGTGCTGAAGCGCGCCGAGGACTGATCGTGGTTTCCGCCGAACACGGCCACGTTCGGGTCACCCCGTGATCACGTACGTTGCGCTCGCTTTCGGCGCAGCGGTCGTCCTCGCGCTCGGCTGCGCGGTGGCATCGGCGATCTACCGCCGCCCGCAGCGCGGCGTGCTGTTGCTCGCAGCATTCGTTCCGCTGCACGGCCTTCTGGTTCTGGTGCCCCTGCCAGGGGTGGTGTCCGGCTGGAAGGAAGGCCTGGTTGTCTTCACGGTTCTGTGCGCGTGGTTACGCCGACCGCGACACGTCCGTGGCTCGATGCCTCGGGTCTTCATGCCGTGGTGGCCCGCCGCTGCTGTCTTCGTCGTGTTCGGCAGCGTGTCTGCGTTCGCCACCTTCGGAATCGTCGGCGTGTTCGGCATCAAGGTGACCTTCTTCTACATTCTGCTGGTGGTCGTCATGTGGCTCGCGCCGTTCGACGCCACGGACCGAGACCACCTCGTCTCCGTTCTCATGGGCATGGGCGTGTTCACGTCGGCGGTCGGTATCGCGCAACTTCTGGCCGGGCCCGCCGCACTGGTGTCGCTGGGTTACGAATACGGCACTCAGGTCCGCACATCGGGCGGGCTACTGCGCACGTTCAGTACGTTCAACCTCCCGTTCCCGTTCGGGCTGTACGTGATGTTGGCGTTGCTGGTCGGCGGTGCGGTGGCGCTGGCCGATCCGCGCCGACGGCGAAACATGTTGTTTCTGTTCGCGTCTCCGATGATGGTGGTCGCGATGTCCAGTTCGATCGTGCGAGGGGCCATCCTGGGACTCGCGGTCGGGGTCGTCTACCTGATCGCTGTGCGGTTTCGGTACCTCGCTGCGCCGCTGGCTCTGGCGGCGCTGGCCGTGGCGGTCACCGTTCCCTTCGTTCCCAGGATCACGTCGGTCTTCTTCTCGTCGAGCAGTCTGGGTCAACGCGGTGACGGCTGGGCCAACATCATCGCCAGCATCCTGGTTCATCCCGTCGGGACGGGGCTGGGATCGAGTGGGTCTGCGGCAGACCGCATTTCCACCGCCGAGGGTGTCGCATTCACGCAGTCCGGGCTCTCGACCAATTACCAACCCGACAACTACTACGTCAAGGCACTGCTCGAACTCGGACCGATCGGCCTGTGGGCGGTGGTCGCATTGCTCGTGACGTCGCTGCTGTGGTGCACGCGCCTGTCCCGAGCACTACCGGGCAACGACGGTGCGCTCGCCCTGGGCGTCGGTGCTTCCATCGTCGCAGCGATGTTCGCCAGTCTCGTCTCGACGTATTTCGAGATCTTTCCGATCGATGTCTATTTCTGGCTCTTGTTAGGAGTGGTGGGATGCGCAGCAGCGCAACACGAATCATCTTCGGGGCGCTCGCCCTCAGACCGGGAGGAAGCGGAGTACAGACCTACATTCGCGAGCTCCTGAACGAGCTCCCCCAGTGCCTACCCGCTGCCGATCTCGCCGCGACCGTCCAGCGCGACGCCGTCGGTGAGCTCCCACCCTCGGTCACGGCGTTGGAACGGCCTGTCACCAGCGGTGCCGCTCGTGCAGTGCTCGGTGCCCTCCCCGTCGGTCGTTGCGATGTAATGCACGGCCTGGACGTCGACCTGCCGTTTCTGACCAAGGCCTTCACGGTGGCCACGGTGCACGACCTGTCGGTCATTGACATGCCGTCGGCCTCCAGTCGATTTCGCGCGTTCGGCGAACAGAGACTGGTACGGCGCGCACTGCGCCGCGCAGATCTGCTCATTGCGGTCTCACAGTTCACCGCCGATCGAATCAAGGCGGTCAGCGGACGCGACGCCACGGTGGTCGGTTTGGCACCCGCAGCGTGGGCCGCTGTCCCCACCGACAGCCGGATAGATCTGGTTCGGCGCAAGTACGACTTGCCGGACCGTTTCGTGATGCAGGTCGGAACGGTGGAGCCCCGCAAGAACGTTCAGCTCGTGGCCGACGCAGCGGAGAGTCTCGGAATACCGTGTCTGCTGGCCGGGGCCGGCTCCACCGGTCCCCACGCCCCTCGCAATTCGCGGGGGCTCGGGTACGTCGATGTCGAGGATCTGCCCGGCCTCTACGCTGCCGCGACAGTCACTGCGTACGCCTCTCGGTACGAGGGCTACGGGCTTCCGCCGGTGGAGGCGATGGCGTCGGGCGGCGCGGTCGTCGCCAGTGCCGTCGGTGCCCTCCCCGACGTCGTCGGCGACGGTGCCGTTCTCGTCGAGTCCGAGAACGTGGACGACTGGGTACAGGCGATGAAACCACTCGCTTTCGACGGGGACGCGCGCGCAGCTCTTCTCGACGCGGCAGCCGTAGCCACCCGCGAGATCAGCTGGCGTAGAACGGCGGAGCTCACCGCCGACGCGTATCGAGCCGCGGGCATCGTCTGATGGCCGAGGAGCTCGCGCTCGACGGCACCGAGCAGCCACCGGACTACCGCGCCATCGCAGCGGATCCGAAAGCCGCGGCCAGAGCGACGATTGCCGTTCTGATCAGCAGAGTGATCATCGCGACGCTGGGGTGGGTGGGCAGCGTCGTCGTCGCGAGGTCCCTCGGACCGGACGAGTGGGGCCAGTTCAGCTTCGTCTTCGCGCTGCTGGGCTTGATGTCCGTCGTGACCGATCTGGGGGTCGGACGCGTCGTGCTGGCGAAATTGATGGACGACGATTCCGAGGAAATCGGTCGAACGGCGTCGGCGTTCCTGGCGCTCCGAACCGTGCTCGGTTTGGTGGGGTACGTACTGGCCGTCGCATACGTTCTGCTGCTGCAATATCCGAGCGAGGTGGTCCTCGCGACGGTGGTCGGCGGACTGGTGGTCGTGTTCGCAACCCCGGGTCACGCCCTGAGTGTGCTCTTTCAGAGCCGTCACCGCCTGGTACTCGTGGCCGTTGCCGAAAGCGCCGGGCAAGCAATCCAATTGGCGTTGACCGTGCTGGCCGCCGTGCTGGCCCCCACCCTGCTGATCTTCGTTCTCCCGGCCGTGGCCAACGAAGTGTTCAAGTTGGTGACCAAGGGTTTCGGCATCGGCAACCGTTCCATGGGCCTGCGACCGTCGCGGCACATCGACATTCGGCGCTGGGGGCCCTACCTGAAAGAGGCCGTACCACTCGCGATCGGCTTCGCCCTCACCATCGCGATGCTCAAGATCGACATGCTGATGCTCAGCCTGCTCGACACGTTCGAGGCCGTGGGACTGTATTCCATCGGCTACAAATTCTCGGACATGATCGACACCTTCGTGTTGGCGGCAGTCGCACCGATCAGCACCTTGCTCGTCGCGTCGTGGCCCCACGACGCCACCGCATTTCGCGCACGCTCGCGTTCGGCCGCACTGCTGTTCGCACTCTTCGGCGCAATGGCTGTCGCGGCGTTCGTACCGTCGGCCGAGCCGTTGATCGGGCTGCTGTACGGGGAACGGTTCGTCGACGGAGCCGACGCAGCCCGATTACTCGTCATCGGCGCGGCACTGATGTCGTTGGTGATGCTGGGAATCTTCCTGCTCGCGTCGGCCGGAATGCAGCGACACTACCCCGTGGTGGCACTGGTCGGTCTGGCCCTGAACGTCGGGTTGAACCTGTTCCTGATCCCGCGGATGTCGTACGACGGAGCCGCCATCTCCACCGTCGTGACGATCGGCACCACTCTCGTTCTGCTGTGGATCGTGATCGCGCGAAGCATGCCCATATCCGGACTGCTTCCCGTGCAATCCATTTCGGTGATACTGGTGGTCACCGCAGCCACTACGGTCGGCGGCTGGTTCCTGGTGCAACACTATCCGGGCCTGTGGCTGCTCGTCTCGGTTGCGGCAGCGTTGCTGGTCGCAATCGTGCTCTACGTGTTCGTCGCCATCGGACTCGTCGAGTCACCACTGCCGGGACCGGCCGAGAAAGGACGTCACCGTGCGCGTTCCGAATGACCATCGACACAACGGACACATCGCCCGATTCGGACCCCGCCCTGCGGAGTCGAAGTCGGGTTTCGCGAAGGTAGAAGACCGTTGCGCCCGTTCTTCGAATGTTGTTGATGTGCAGTTCCATTCACGAGCGGCACGGCAACGCGAACGGCATACGAGCCCGGCTATCATCGAGCCTGTCGGCTCCACGAATCTCCGAAGCGGTACGTCCGCTCGCATCGACGACGGAAGGGTACACGGTTGATGGCCGTCCACGATGCCGTACACCGGGGCGACGTGCCCCCACCTATCGACCTCGCGGGACACATGCGGGAACTCGGCCGGGCATTGCTGCCCGCCGTGATCGTTGCTGTGCTGGTGGGTGCGGGCGTGTTCTACCTCAGGAGCGAACTCACCGACAAGCAGTACGCCGCGTCGGTCGTGGCCGAGATCGAACCGGCCCAAAGCCTCGTTCCCGGTGACGCGTTCATCGAGCAGATGCGCGCACCGTTCGTCGAGTTGGCGACCGACCGCAGTGTGCTCGATCAGGTCCTCACACAGGTCGACTCCGGACTGAACGCTGCCGAGTTGGCGTCGAGCGTCGAACTCTCCCCCGGTACTTCACCTGCACTGCTGACCGTCACGGTGACGACCCGTTCTCCTGAGCTCGCCGCAGATCTGGCTCGCGCGATGGTGTCGACGATGGCAAGTACCAGCACTGCCAACGCGATCCGCGACTCGCGGGAGCGAACGGACGAAGCGCAGTCCGCGATCGACGCGCAACAGGCGCGAGTGGACGCTCTGCCCGCCGACGACCCGAGCCGGCCCGCATCCGTGTCGGAACTGGCCGAACTACGCACCCGCCTGAGCGAGCTGCAGGCCACTGCGGGCGGAGACCGACTGGTCGTGCTGTCGAACCCCGAACAGAGCACCACAGCGGTGTCACCGAAACCGGTCTCGGAGGCACTCGTCGCTGCGCTCGCTGCACTGATCGTTGCCGCCGAACTGATCGTGTTGCTGCGAGGACGTCTCGGACGCAAGCCCTCTCGGTCCTGGGCTCGTCGGGTGTCTCGCAAATACGGAGCGAAATTCGACCCGACAGCGGGCGACACCATGCCGCCCGCCGTGGCCGCGCGGATCGCAGCGCTCGAACGCGGCGATCGACCCGTCTCCAGGGGTGCTCGGCACGCTGCGCCCAAGGGCGACAACGTGATCGTCCTGTTGGTCGGCGAGGGCGCCGTGACGGCCTCGACTCAGGATCCGGACCGGACAGGCGAACGTCCTCGGGTCACCGAAGAATTCGGGTTGTCGGAGCAGTGGTGGCAGCACACCGACGTGGGCGACGTCGAGACCGTCGTGGTGCTGGTGTCGACACGTGGACGCGACAAGAAGGCGGCAACCGCCGCGCTTCGGCGGCTCGACGACTTCGACATTCCCGTGCACGTGGTCCTGCAGAACAAGAACTCGACCCGACGGGTGGAACAGACCGCGCAGACCATTGCGCCGGAAGGCCAACGCCATGCCAGCTGACAGAATTGCCGTCGTACACGAAAGATTCACCGAGATCGCCGGATCCGAGCACGTCATCGAACAGCTCGCGCTGCACTGGCCTGCGGCCGAGGTGTTCGCGGCGATCTCTCGGCCGGCCGGGGTTCCGTCGGGAATCGGCCGGGAGCCGCACACGACCGCCCTCAATCGTGTGTACAACGCCTTGGGCCAACGGTCGTACGCACCCGTTCTGCCGATGATGCCGCTCGCCTTTCGGCGCATGCCGCTCGACGGTTTCGATGCAGTCGTGGTGAGTCACCACGCATTCGCCACTCAAGCCGTGTTCGCCACCGACTCCCCGGTGATCGCCTACGTACACAGCCCGGCACGATGGGCCTGGGACCCCGAACTACGGGCAGGTGAAGGTGGCGGACGAGCAGGAGCAGCGATACTGACGGCACTGTCGGCCGTTGCCCGTCGATGCGAGATCGCTGCCGCCCCGAAATTGAACACAGTGGTGGCCAACTCGACTGCAGTTGCACGTCGTATCGAGGATTGGTGGGGCCGTGACGACGCAGTGGTGGTCCATCCGCCCGTCGACACCGAGGGCTTCGTTCCCGATCCGTCCGTCGAGCGGGAGAACTTCTTCCTCCTCGCCGGTCGCCTCGTTCCCTACAAGCGGCCCGACATCGCAGTCCGGGCCGCTGCCGAGGCCGACGTTCCGCTCGTGGTGGCCGGAGACGGACGAGCAATGGATGCCTGCCGGGCGCTCGCCGGTCCGAAAACGACCTTTCTGGGCCGAGTTTCACACGAGAAGCTCCTCGAGCTGCACCGAACGACGCGGGCCCTGTTGATGCCGGGAGTGGAGGACTTCGGCATCGTCCCCGTCGAATCCATGGCCTGCGGGACTCCCGTGATTGCGCTGGGCGACGGCGGTGCCATGGACTCGGTCGTACCGGGAAAGACCGGAATGCATGTGCCACCGGGGTCGGACGAGGCAGTCGTCGCCGGATTCGCCGACGCCATGCGTTCGTTCGCCCCCGGAGACTTCGACCGCAGGGAGATTCGCACGTGGGCAGAGGGTTTCTCGAGGGCCCAGTTCCGCAGTCGTATGCAGGAGGTAGTCGATGCGGTCCGCTGAACGCCGATATCGTTCGACCGCACTGGACCGAGTCTTCGCCGACACCCGGATAGTGACTGCCGTCGGTCCCGTTCGTGGCCTGGACATCGAGCGCACACGCGCAACGCTGCGCGCCGCCGAACGAGTCGCCCGGACACCTCACGTTGCGCTCGAACCGCGGTCGGATACACGACAGTGGCGCTACCGCAGCGACATCGCCGGAGACAACGTCACTGCCGGCACCGGAGCCACCGAGGATCTGGGCCGTATGCTCACCGACATACGACGGCGAGACGGTGCGAGAGGACCGCTCGAGGTGATCGTGTTCGAGGACCATCTCGCTGTCGACTACTCGCACGGAATCGGCGACGGCCAGATCGGCGTCATGATGCTGGCGGCTTTCTCCGACGACGCCGATGGAACCCTGGTTCCCGCGCTCGCGACAGGATTACCGGCCAGCGCAACGTGGAAAGCGCTGTGGCGTCACTATTCTCGAAAACCGAAGACATTGGCGGACTTCTGGAAGTTGCGCGGTCGCCATCGAGCCGAGGCCGACGGCGATTCTGCTCCACGTCGAAGAATCGAGAACTGGGAGTCCGCGAAAGTCAGCCGCGCCGGGTACATGAACCGAACCCGAGTGGACGAACTCAAGCACTGGACGGCCGAGTACATGCCGGGAGCGACCGCCGCGTCGATCTCGACAGCGCTGTGGAGCGCAGCGCTGCGGGCCGAGGGCGTCGACGTCGACGATCACATCATGGTGTTGTTCAACAGCAGGCGTTATCTCGATCCGGCGCAGCAGAGTTCGCACGGGAACTTTGCCGTCGGCATTCCGCTTCACCTCCCTTCGGGCACGACACCCGTCGGTATCACTGCGGCAATGCGCGAGGTGATCGAATCGGGATGGCCGATAGCGGTGTTGGGAATGTCGCTACTGCGCGATGCTGCGACGCGATTTCGGTCTTCCGCTCGCGCGCAGACCGATTCGGTCGTCGAGGTTCCCAAGACCTTGAGGTTGGCCGTCAGCGACCTCGGGCGACTGCGCGTCTTCGACCACCTCGATTGGGCCGACGACGGCAGGCCGCCGCAGATGGCAGCATCACTCGAGCCCGACGGCCCGGATGGCTGCACGATGCTCATTGCCGAGATTGCGGGTGGGCGGACCTACACGGCATCGTTCTGCAGCAAGATGATCGACGCCGCTGTGGTGGACGCAGCATTGCGGCGCATGTGCGACGACCCCGTCGCGCTACTCCGAGATGCTTTCTGACACAGGAACGAGGCTCGATCATGACCGCCGGATCGACTGTGTTGTTCCTTGCCCACACCGGGCAGGTTTCCGGTGCCGAAAAGGTGCTTCTGGATCTGATCGACGAGGCCGAGCGCCGCGGCTACGACACTGTGATCGCCTGTCCCTCCGGCCCCCTGACCGACCGAGTGCCCACGGCGACGCGACACATCCCCATCGGGGAGCTCGGGCTCGGTGGTGAACGAGGAGCCGCCCGAGGCGTCGCAGCGGCACGCATGTCGGCGCGTTGGGTCACCGCAGCCCGCGCGGTGCGTACCGTTGCCCGCGCGCCGGGCACCGTTACCGTCGTGAACTCACTCTTCGCGCTCCCGGTCGCACGTTTGGCCCGTCCTCCTCGCGGTGCGTCGTGGCTCGTCCACGACACCATGACCTCTGCCAAACAGCGCGTGGTGGTGCGGTTCGCACGGTCGGCCGTTCGTGTCGCAGTCTCGGTATCGGAAGCCACCGCTGTACCCCTGCGAGCGGCCGGACTCCCGGTCGTGGTGTCGCACAACGGAGTTCCATGGCCGGTTCCGCGTTTCGGCGGTGAGCTGCACGCCCCTCCTGTCGTCGGCATACTTGCCCTCCTCACGCCGTGGAAGGGCCATCGAGTTCTGCTCGACGCCGTGGCCACACTCCCCGAGATTCGTGTCGAACTCGCAGGCGGCAGCTTCCCCGGTGATCGTGACTACGTCGCAGAACTTCACGAGCGAGCATCTCGATCGGACCTCGCGGGTCGGGTCGAATTCCTCGGGCACACCGACGCGAAATCGGCGCTTCAGAGGTGGGACGTGGTCGTTTCCTCGAGCACGTCGCCGGAGGCGGGCCCGTTGTCGGTGCTCGAAGCGATGTCACACGGGCTGCCGGTGATCGGAACCGACCACGGCGGCACCCACGAGTTCCTCGCCGACGGTGCAGGGATTCTCGTCGAACCCGGCAACGTAGCAGCCCTCGCCGCAGCCATTTCCACGGTCATCGGCGATTCGAACCGACGACGCGCACTCGGGGACACTGCGAGAGACCGTGTTGCCAGCTGCCACGACATCGGCCGGACACTGCCCGAACTTCTGCACCGTCTCACCGACTGACAGACCGCCCGACCGCGCGTATTCGGTTAGGAAATCGAACGAAGCCGACCCCCGGCACAGACGGCTGTGTTTCAATCGGGGCCCGATGGGAACGATGGGGGCTGATATGACTCGCGCCGTGACGAGATCCAACGAGCATTATCAATGGTGTATCGGCGTGATGACCAGCCTCGCGTTGACCACCGCCGTCAAACGCATCGTCTCTGCTGCAGCCCTGGCCATGGCTGTGGTCGTGACCCTCGAGCTCGCATTCGGCTACGGAGCCACGACGGCGATCCCGTCGATCGTGCAGTGGACGTGCATGATCGCCGCGTACATCATGGGCGCGTTCTGGTGGTTCGGTCCATGGCCGACGCTCGGGCAGGCGTTCGCTTTCGTCGTCATCGCCAACTTCGCAATCTTCGGTGCCACCATCACGGCAGATTTCGCACCCGAGGTCACGCTCGGCAAATGCGCGTTCCTCATCCCGATCGGCATGCTGGTCGGCTTCTTCTTCGACAAGTGGCGGCTGGCCACCCACATTGCTCTCTGCCTGCTCGGCACCACGGTCGTCGCGGTCTACATCGTCGTCGAGCGCGGTGTGGATACGTTCGTGGCAGTGGTTCTGTGGGCTCCGATCGTCATCTCCTTCACCGGCTTCGCCCTGCTGCTGCAGGCAACCACCCAATCCATGCGTCTGGAGTTCGAGTAACCGACATGCGAACCTTCTCCCTCCCCCACACCGGGACCGAAGTCTCGAGCATCGTGCTGGGGTTCATGCGCATCACCGATCTGGACGACGACCGGATCAGGAGATTGGTGGCCACCGCGCTCGATGTGGGCGTGACGGTGTTCGACCACGCCGACATCTACGGCGGGTCACCGCACACGTGCGAGAAACGATTCGGCGATGCGGTGACGTTGACCCCGTCGCAACGCGAGCGCATCAGCATTCAGAGCAAGGTGGGTATTCGCGAGGGCTGGTTCGACTTCTCCAGGGATCACATCGTCACCACGGTCGAGGCGTCACTCGAAGCCCTCGGCGTCGATCACCTGGACACCCTTCTGTTGCATCGCCCGGACACCCTCGTCGAGCCGGAGGAGGTCGCAGCAGCGTTCGACCACCTGCACGCGTCGGGCAAGGTCCTCGGCTTCGGCGTCTCCAATCACACGCCCGGCCAGATCGAGTTGCTGAAAACTGCAGTGAATCAACCGATTCTGTTCGATCAAATACAGCTGAGCATCGTGCACTCGCCGTTGATCGCGGCGGGCCTGACCGCCAACATGAGCACCGAGGACCAGTCGATCGACCGCGACAACGGTCTACTGGACTACGCGAGAACGCGCGGCATCACCCTGCAGGCGTGGTCTCCGTTCCAGAGCGGGACGCCGTCCGGCGTGTTCGTGGGCGACCGCGAGAACTACCCGGATCTGAACGTGGCATTGGACGAGATCGCCGACGTCTACGGGTCGACGCCGTCGGCGGTGGCAACGGCCTGGATCACCAGGCACCCGGCCGATATCCAGGTCGTGCTCGGAACCACGAATCCCGATCGAGTCGTCGAAGCCGCCGCCGGTTCGGACCTACGCCTGACCAGGCAGGAGTGGTACCGCCTGTTCCGGACGGCAGGCCACACATTGCCCTGAACGAGGCTCAGCGGCGTCACATCTGCCGTTACCTTTTCGTTACCGACTAGCTATCGGTCCGTGATGATCAGGCCTCGGTTCGGTGACGTTGCGCTGTCAGGATTACCGCACGGCATGCACCGGAACCTGTAGCCCTCGGGTTCCACCCCGTGCACGTCGGTCGTTAGGCCATCCGAACTGAGAGGTTCGCACCGTGACTGTCACCGACCACTTCGATTCTCGCCTCGCACCCGTCGAACGCGGCAATGCTAGTTACTCCATCCGCACCGAGTTCTACTCCCCTCGCCTGACTGTCGTCCGCGCGACGGGCGATGTCGATCTGCGGGCTCGTACCGATCTGGCACAGGCGCTCGACGACGCTCTGCGCGGCGAAACGGTTGTGCTGCTGGACTTGTCTGCGGTCACCTTCATGTACTCGGGGTCTGCGTGCGTGGTCCTCGACGCTGTCGCCCGCAGCGCTGGCCGCCTCGAGGTCTTTGCTCCGACGCGGCCCGCGCGCATCGTTCTCGACGCACTGGGCGCGGCGACGATCGGGGCGGATCCGCGCGCTGCCTGACCGGTGGAGGTTTGCGGTCCGGCCGATTCGGCAAACCCGAGGAGGACAGCGACTCCGGACGGCACATGTGCCGCGAGTCGTCTCCACGGAATCGAAGCGGCTCGTTCGACTTGCCGCGTGGAGCATTTCACGCACACCGAGGCAAGGATCGACAATGTCCGACCAGTTCAGCAAATCCGACCCGACCAGCGCGTTTCCGATGCCCGATCGGGCCGAACAGAGTCGTCTCGAGCATCCCGGTCTGACCCGCGACATGGTCACCGCTCCCGATCACGGCGAGGATTCCTACCGTGGATCGGATCGCCTGCACGGCCGTAAAGCATTGATCACCGGCGGCGACTCGGGTATCGGCCGTGCCGTTGCACTGGCATTCGCGCGCGAGGGTGCCGATGTCGTCATTGCACACCTCGAATCCGAAGGTCCGGACGCGCAGACCACTGTCGACCTGATCGAGGGATCAGGCAGCGCAGGTAGAGCCATCGCCTGTGATCTCACCGACGAGTTGCAGTGCGTGCAATTGGTCGACACCGCGTCCGAGGTTCTCGGCGGGCTCGACATCGTCGTCAACAATGCCGCGTTTCAGATGGCGCAGATGGGCGGGATCGCAGACATCACCACCGAGCAGTTCGATCGCGTACTCAAGACCAACTTGTACGCCCTGTTCTGGATCTCGAAACGCGCCGCCGAAATCATGGACGCGGGTTCCACCATCATCAACACCACCTCGATCCAGGCATCGAATCCCTCTCCCGAGTTGATGGACTACGCCACCACCAAGGCTGGAATCGTGGCGTTCACCAAGGGTCTCGCCGGTGATCTCGCCGAACGCGGAATTCGCGTCAATGCCGTTGCACCCGGGCCTATTTGGACGCCGCTGATCCCGGCCACGATGCCGTCGGAGAAGTACGAGAAGTTCGGCGAGACCGTCCCGCTGGGACGACCGGGTCAACCCGCAGAGCTGGCACCGGCATATGTCTTCCTGGCATCGAACGAGTCGAGCTACATCACCGGCGAGACCATCGCGGTCACCGGCGGCACGCCGTTCAACTGATCTTGTCGCCCTCTGCGGTGTCGCGCCACGCAAGCAGCACACCGTTTCCCTCCGGTCGTCGCCACGGTAGGAACAATGCGACGGCAAGCGCACATGCCACAGCGGCACCGACGGTCACGAACGACGCGAGCTGAAAGCCCTCCAGCGAGGCCGCTTTCATCGCGTGGATCAGCTCGGCCTTCTGCGTCGCGAAGATCGGGTTGGTGGGCGCTTTCACGATTTCGATGACGCTGACGACCGTTTCGCGAGCGAACGCCTTCTGGTAAGGCTCCATGATCGCGTCGGGTATCGCGTCGATCTTCGGACTCACCTGTGAGGTGTAGATCGACGCGACGATCGATCCGAGCACGGCAACTCCGAGCGTTCCACCGACCTCTCGGGTGGTGTCGTTCACCGCGGAGCCCGCACCTGCTTCGTCGAGCGTCACCGAGGACATGATCGACTCGGTGGCAGGGCCCTGCACGATCGCCAAGCCGAGGCCCATCAGCACCATCGAGACGAGAACCGGCCCCAGATAGGGCGTTTGGACCTCCACCTGACCGGCGACGAACATCCCGATGCTCATCACCATCAGCCCGAAAACGATCACCGCCGTGGTTCCGATGCGTTGCGCAATGATGGTCGCCAGCGGCGCGCCGATGGCGATGGATACTGCGAAGGGCAGTGAGTGAACGCCGAACTGCAGTGGGGTCAGCTCCACCACACCCTGGAAGTACTGGGTGATCATGAACAGGAAGCCGAACATGCCGAAGTACGCCACGGCAATGGCCAAGGCGGGCAGTGAGAATCGTCGATTCCGGAACAGGTTCAAGTCCAGTACCGGAGACGGCGTCCGCAGCTCCCACCAGACGAACGCGACGATGGCTGCCGATCCTGCCAGGTAGGCTCCGATGCTCGTTGCAGACAACCAACCATTGTGTGGCGCTTCGATGATCGCCCAGACCAGCACGGTGATGCCGGCCAACGACAGCGCGATACCCAGGGGGTCGTACTTGCCGACGTGCTCTGCTCTGGATTCCGGTACGCAGGCCAGCGCGGCCACCAGAACGAGCAGTGCCACAGGAACATTGATCCAGAACACCGAGTGCCACGAGAAGTGCTCGAGCAGAAACCCACCGGCAGTCGGGCCGATTGCGATGGCGAACCCGGCCATCGCCGTCCAGGCCGCGATGGCCAGTGCGCGCTCCTTGGCATCGGTGAAGATGTTGATGATCAGGGCAAGGGTCGCCGGAAACACTGCGGCCGCACAGACTCCCATGGCCGCGCGCGCCGCGATCACCTGTCCCAGATCGGCGGCGACAGCGCCGCCGATCGACATCACAGCGATGCCCGCCAGTCCGAAAATCATGACCTTCTTGCGGCCGTAGCGATCGCCGAGATGACCGAACGCCAACAGCAGTCCGGCGAACGTCAGTGTGTATGCGTCGACCACCCACTGCAGGCCGCTCATATCGGCACGTAGCTGCAGTCCCATCGAAGGCAGCGCGACGTTGACGACGGTGTTGTCCAAAACGACGAGCAGCTCGGCTGCGCAGATCACGATCAGCGCGAGGTATCGCCGACGGAACTGCGGCAAGTTCACCGGTTGACTGGAGGTGGTGGGTGACGACATCGGAATCCCTTCGACTATGACGGTCGGCATAGTTCCTGAAGGGAAGTTAGCTGTAACTGATAGTTATAGCAACATCGCCCGGCTCTTTCTGGTCGACGTCAGCGGCCCGCCGAAGCCTCCAGAACCGCCTCGAGCAGGGCCGACAACTCCCCCTCGGTCCGATCCAGAGCCGTGGTCGAGCGCTGCGCCTTGGCCATGATCAGCGCACCTTCGATGGCGGCGATCGCGAATGTTGCCAACGTGTACGACCGCTCGCGAGTCAATCCGCGCTGCCACAGGGATGCCGCTATGACGTCCTCCCAGGACGAGAAGGACTCACCTGCCGCGGCCACCGCCTGCGGCGCATGCAGCCCCTCGAGCGCGGCCGGCGCGACAGGGCAGCCCGCCACGAAATCCGTGGCCAGCAGTTCGCTGCGGAATCCCTCGAGAATGGCCCGTACGGTCGCCGACGGACCGGCCGACGCCAGGCCGGCCGAGATCATCGCGCTCATGTCGGCTCCCGCAGTACGCGTCGCCTCTTCCACCAGCTGAGGCTTGCCGCGGGGAAAGTGGTGATAGATCGAGCCGCGGGGAGCGCCCGCGTGATCGATGACGTCGGCCAGCGAGGTGGCGTCGACGCCGCGTCGACGAAACAGCTGGGCAGCGCTGCGCAGCATGTCGTCCCGAGCACTGCTTCGATTCGTCATCCGAACCCCTCCCGTGGACGCCACAATGATTGACGTGACGTTCCGTTACACCTACAGTCGCTCTGTAGCTATGTTGTCCATCATAGCTGGAACCGCAGTCCCGGAACCGGAGCAACGCATGTCCCCTGACACCGATGTGATCGACCTGAGCAGCCCGCTCACCCTTGCCTGCGGGCAGATCCTGCCGAATCGCGTGATGAAGGCAGCGCTCAGCGAAGGACTGTCCACCGCCGAGCACGGCCCGGACTCCCGCCTCGAAACGCTGTACCGCCAGTGGGGCGCGGGCGGCTACGGCCTGGTGGTGACCGGCAACGTGATGGTCGATCGGTCCCATCTCGGCGAACCGGGCAATGTCGTCATCGAGGACGACCGAGACCGTGATGCGCTGGCCCGCTGGGCGAAAGCGACGTCCGACGGCGGTGCCCCCATCTGGATGCAGCTCAATCACCCCGGTCGGCAGGCCAACCCGATCGTCACTCGCACCAAGCCCGTTGCACCCTCCGCCATCGCCCCCAACATCCCGGGCATTCCGGCACCGCGGGCGTTGAGCGAGAACGAGATTCACGACATCATCGGCCGATTCGCCACCGCGGCGGCCGTGGCCGAGACGGCCGGTTTCGACGGCGTCCAGATCCACGGCGCGCACGGCTACCTGGTGTCGCAGTTCCTCTCCCCTCTGTCGAACAGGCGCGACGACGCCTGGGGCGGCGACCTCGACGGACGCATGCGGTTCGTGATCGAAGTCGTCCGCGCAATCAGAGCGGCGGTGTCGCCGAGTTTCGCGGTGGGAATCAAGCTGAACTCGGCGGACTTCCAACGCGGCGGCTTCAGCGAGGAAGAATCGCGCATCACCGTCGAGCATCTCGTTCGGGAATCGATAGATCTGATCGAAATCAGCGGTGGCAGTTACGAATCACCCGCAATGATGGGCACCGCGAGCACGCGCGATCGGGAGGCGTACTTCCTGGAGTACGCGCGGACGGTGCGCGACGCGGCCGGAACAGTGCCATTGGCGGTCACCGGCGGCTTCCGTACCCGCTCGGTCATGAGCGCGGCAGTGCAATCGGGTGAGTGCGACATGGTCGGTCTCGGCCGTCCGACTGCCCTCGCCCCGGCCGTCGCGACATCACTGGTCGACGGCACAGTGGATCGGGTCGAATCGCCGCGCGTGGCTCTGCGCGTCCCGTCGAAGTCCAGCGCGTTCAAGCAGATCAACGGCGCTCTCGATCTGCAGTGGCACACCGACCAATTGCAGCTCATCGGCGCTGGGCAACAGCCGAATTCGAGCCGTCCGGCATGGAAGACTGCGGCCACGATGCTGCAGCGCAACGGCTGGGACGCGTTCCGTAATCGTCGAGGCTCCGCTCGGGTGGACACCTCTGCTGCCGTGACGAAGTTCCGCCGCGAGCGCTTGATCGGGAAGTATGTCGCCAATCCCATCGTGAACGGATTGACGTCGCTGGGAGTGACGACCTCCCTGGTGACCGACCTCGAGACCGTAGGACGCAAGACCGGGCTCGCCCGTCGCGTGCCGGTGTCGGCGACATTCGACGATTCCGGTGCGTGGCTGGTGTCGCAGCACGGCACCAGGTCCGGTTGGGGCGCAAACATCACCGACGAGCCCAGAATCCGAATTCGCGTGGGCAACCGATGGCGCACCGGCACAGCCACATTCGTTCCCGATGACGATGTCGTCGTCAGAGCGCGGTCGTTCTCCGGCAATCCCGTCCTCGGACGCATCATCGGAGCCGGCTTCCGAGCTCTCCAGACCGATCCGATCTCGGTCCGCATCGAGTTCGACGACTGACCGGTTCTTCACTTACGACTTAGGTTTGCTTTACTTAACTAGTGAAGACTCTCCCCCTCGCGCCCGTTACCGTTGCCGCATTTGTTGCCGTATCGCTGATCACGTCGTGCAGTTCCGCTGCCGAACCGGCGGACGACGCGGCAGGCCGACCGGTCACCACACAGTTCGGGACGATCGTGGTGCCGGAACGGATCGACTCGGTGGTCGTGATCGACGGCCGACGCGATCTCGACATCGCGCTGGCCTTCGACCTCCCCATAGTCGGGATGCCGGTGGAAACCGAGGCTCCGCCGGAGATGGCCGGGCCGCTGACCGAACCGACTCGGATGCTGCTCGCCGACGGCGTGCCGGAGCTGTATCCCCGCAACACGGTCGACCTCGAGGCGGTCGCGCGAGTCGCGCCGGATCTGATCATCGGGCGCGACGAAGTGGTCGAGGAGATATACGGCCGGCTCAGCGACATCGCACCGGTGCTGCCGGTGGGGTCCACCGGCAGCGGTGTCAGCTGGCAACAGGACGTGACCACGGTGGGTGATGCACTGAACCTGCAGGACCGAGCGGCAACGATCGTGGCCGAGTACGACTCTCGCGTCGACGAGCTCATCGTGCGGCATGCCGACGCGATCGCGAACACCGCGGTTCTGCCGATCAGTACGTCCGAGGAAGGTGGAATTTCGGTGGGCAGGCAACGAGTGCCGTCCATCGTGCTCGAAGACGTGGGAGCCCGGTTCGCCTCCGCTTGGAACGACGCCGATCCCGAAATCGAGTACGGCCCCGAGAACGTCACTGCCGCATCCGACGCGGTGGCCATGATTGCCGCCATCACGTCCGAGCAGGATCTGCAGGCGATGAACGCCAACCCGCTCTGGACCGGATTGCCGGCGGTGCGCACCGACCGCATCGTCCGGACCGACAAGTTCACCAACGACGGCGGCCCGCTGACCGCGCTGTGGACCCTCGACCTGGTGGAGAAGCTCTACGCCACGAGCTGACCGCGATGCATAATCGGTCGATGGCACCGACCCCCACAGGCACGTTGCGCAGCACCGACACCGGCGTCGCTCTCGAGCTGACCAGAACCATCTCGGCTCCGCGTGAGGACGTGTGGGCACGCCTCACCGAATCGACCCGGACGGCACAGTGGTTCGGTCCATGGGAGCGGATCTCGCACAACATCATTCGCGTCACGATGGCATTCGAGGAGAATGCGCCCGCGTCGGACATGATCATCGACGCGTGTGAGCCGCCGGGCCTCCTGGCAGTGCGGTTGACCGGCGAAGTCGAATGGCCACTCGAGGTCCGTCTGACCGAGGCAGGCCCTGCGACCGTTCTCGTGCTTGCACACAGATGCACGAGCACGGACGGTCTGGGCGACATCGGACCGGGGTGGGAGTACTACCTGGACATGTTCATCGCCGCCGGAAACGGCGACCCACACCCGAGTTTCGACGATTACTACCCATCACAGCAGGAGTACTACTCATCTCTTCGCCCGCGGTGAATCAGTGCTTACGTAACGCGTCGATCAGTTCTTCCTTGTTCAGCTTGGAATAGCCTTCGAGACCCAGTTCCTTGGCTCGCTCGGTCAGTTCGTCGACCGTCCAGTCCTCGTAGGATCCGGATTCTCCACCCTTCCTACCGATCTGATCTCGCCCCTTCTTCGCGGCGGCGTTCGAGATGCGGGCGGCCTTCTCCTTCGAGTTGCCCTCCTCGCGGAGCTTGTCGTACAGGCCCTGGTCCTTCAGCTGTGGTTGGTCTTCGGTGTCGCTCTTCTTCGCCGGCATCGGAACTTCCTTTCATTGGTTCGTGTCGAAGCGCTACCCGGTCTGCACGGCGACAAACCTCGCACGACGTCGCGGATCGGGTGTGTGTTTCGAGTTCCATCGGGTAAGCGATCGGGATGCATTCGGATCGACCGCAATCGGCAAGCCGAGACACCACCGGCAACGACGACACCACCGACGCAGACGACGCGCCGCTCTCGGTGGGGGTGGTCAGCGACGACGGCTTCGCGGCGACGGTGGCGTCTGCCATTGTCGCCAAGTTGCCCGATCACGCGAGAATCGACGGGCAGCGGCGAGAGATCCGCGTGTCCCGAGCATCGGTGCCGCTCCCGCCCACCGCGACCGGAGCGGCCCCGCTGGGACAGTGGCTCGCGTCGGTGAAGGCCGACGCCGACTACGACATCGTGTTGTGTGTGTCGGAGGTTCCTCGCCGTCTCGGGTCGCGTCCGGTGATCGCCGAGACCCGTGACGGTACGACCGGCGCGCTGTACGTGCCCTCCTTCGGAACGCTGGCGGTTCGACGACGTGCCGTCGCGGCTGCACTGGCCGTGTTGCACGAGTTGATCGAAGCCGACGATTCGTCTCGACCACCGCGGAGGTACTTCAAGTCTCGCTGGGCTTCCAGTGACTCCGAGGAGGGCGACGAGGTGCTGCTGACGTCGAGCATCTTCGGTCGAATCAGGTTGGTGTCGGGGATGATTCGATGCAATCGTCCGTGGCGATTGGTTCCGACGTTGTCGAGCGCACTCGCTGCCGCGAGCGCCGCGTCCGCCTTCGGCGTGTTCTATGCCAGCATCTGGCAGATGGCAGCGTCGATGAGCCTCGGCCGACTGGCCATGATCGGGCTCACCGCAGTGATCGCCATGACCGTCTGGGTCATCTTTCCCAACGGCCTGTGGGAGAGGCGATCGTTCCGAAGTGCCACGATCGACCGCTGGATGTACAACGCAGCCACCGTCGGAACCGTTCTGACCGGCGCTCTCTGTATGTACGCGCTGTTGTTCGCCGTGGTGCTGGGCTCGGCGGCGGTCGTGATCTCACCGGAATTCCTGGCAATGCAGATCGGTCGTACCGCGACTCTGGGCGACTACTTTTCTCTAGCGTGGCTCGCTGCGTCGCTGGGCACGGTGGCCGGTGCAGTCGGGTCGTCGGTGGCAGATCGCGAGGACATTCTCGGTGCCACCTACGGTCATCGCGAGTTGATTCGTCGTCGGTCGGCCACCTCCTCGTCCTGAAAATCGCCACGTGGTTCGCGTTGTGAGCTAGAACAAGAAAAACTGGGTACGTTCGGGATATGCCATACCTGGATCGTGTTGACGGTGTATTCGTGCTCAACCTCGGCAATCGAGGTGTGGACGACAGCGAAAATCGCATGAGCCCCGACTGGGTTGCCGAGATCAATGCACTGCTCGACGAGGTGGAGTCCTCCTCCGGCCCGGCCGCCCTGGTCACGACGGCAACCGGCAAGTTCTTCTCCACCGGCGTGGATCTGTCGTGGGGTGCCGACAACCTCGATCAGATCAATCGGTTCATCGGCACCGTGCAGGAGATGCTGGTGCGCTTCCTGACGTTCCCGATGCAGACCGTCGCCGCTATGCAGGGTCACACCTACGGCGGTGCCGCGTTCTTCGTGATGGCACACGACCACCGCATCATGCGTTCCGATCGAGGCTTCCTGTGCTTCCCCGGCGTCAACATCGGTGCGACCTACAGCCCCGGAACCGTCGACATGGTGCGGGCGAGGTTGGTTCCGCACGCCTTTCACGAGGCGCTGACCACCGGACGCCGCTACGGCGGTGGCGACGCCATGGCGCTCGGTCTGGTCGACGCCGTCTCGACGCAGGAGCGTGTGCGCGACGACGCCATCGCCCGCGCAGCCGCGTTGGCCAGCACCCGCGGTGAGGTACTGGGCGAGATCAAACGCACCATGTACGCCGGTGAGGTCCGTTCCCTACTGACGCCTGTCGCAGGCGTCGACGAAATGGAATGGGTCTCGAACTAGGCGGCGTTGTCAGTGCACCACCAGAACCGGGCATTCGGAGTGATGCACCAAGTTCTGGCTCACTGATCCCAATATCGCTGCGGTGAAACGATTTCGGCCGCGGCTTCCCACTACCAACACCTGGGACGTAGCGGAGATCGACCGAAGTTCGTGTGCCGCCGAGGCACCGACGGACACGGCCCGAACCGGCACCGTCGGATACTTGTCCCGGTAGGTGTCGACGTTGGCCTGCAACCACTTTCGTTCTGCCTCACGAAGGTGCTGCCAGTCGACCGAGGGACCGTAGTCGAGTTGATCGGTTTCGTGCACCGCGCCCACGTGGACGGCGAGCAGCTCCGCACCCAGGATGCTCGCCATCTCGAACGCTGCCGACAGTGCGCGCTTCGACGGCTCGGATCCATCGACCCCCACCGCGACAGGGGCCGGTTCGGCCCCGGAGTCGTCGCGACGCTCGTGCCATACCAGCACCGGACAGGTCGCGGCGTTGACGATTGCCGTCGTCGAGTACCCGAAGACGATGTCGCGCAACGGCCCCGACTCGCACGCGCCCACGACGAGCATCGCCGCGTCCGCGGAGAGTGCCTTCGCCATACGTGCAGCCGACAGCTCGGACACCTCCGATTTCACCGTCACCTGGGGATCGACTCCGTGCACTACGTCGACGGCGCGGGCGAGTACGCCTTCACCCTCCTGCCGCAGCCGAGTCGGGAAGTCGGTGGTGTTCAGCTCGGCGGCGACGGCCGCACTCCACTCGTCCTTCGGTGCACCGTGGACGAGGTGCACCGATGTCGATGCCGCCCGAGCGAAATGCGCCGCCCATTCGGCCACCCCCTTGTCCGTGGGCGAGCCGTCGACAACGACCGCGAGCGGTCCGTCGAATGTTGTTGCTGCGATCGTGTGGTCCATCGTTCCTCCGTTGGCCGAAGACGGTTTCTACGTCGTCTCCCACGATCGCTGCCCTGGCGACGCGCCACTAGGGCATTTGGCCACCGGTGTGCCGGGTATTTCGGGTCGAGGCCGCTAGGCCCCGGCAACCAGGGGCGCCACTTCGGTGCCGAGTAGCTCGATGCCGCGCAGCAGGTCGCTGTGTGCCAGCCGCGGATTGGTCATCTGCAACGACAGTCGATCCACTCCGCCCAGTTGTTCGCTCACTCGCTGAATCTTGTCGGCCACCGTCTTCGGATCTCCCATGAAGAACGCACCGTTTGGTCCGGCGGTGGCGTCGAATTGCTGCCGACTGGGCCGCGCGAATCCGCGCTCCCGAGAGATCTTGGTGAACATCTCGTTCCAGCCGGGGTAGATGGTGTCTGCTGCGGCCGTCGTGGTCTCGGCAACGAAGCCGAACACGTGCAGTCCCACCTTCAGCTGCTCCGGCGGATGGCCCGCCTGCGCTCCGGCGCGACGGTAGAGGTCGACGAGCGGGGCGAATTGTCGTGGTTCTCCGCCGATGATGGCGATCATCAGCGGGAGCCCCAGAAGCCCTGCGCGAGCGAAGGACTCGGGCGTCCCACCGACCCCGACCCAGATCGGCAACGGTTCCTGCAGCGGACGTGGGTAGATGCCCTGACGGTTCAGCGCCGGGCGGTGCCGACCGGACCAGGTCACCTCGACGTTGTCCCGGATCTGCAGCAAGAGGTCGAGCTTCTCGGCGAACAGCGAGTCGTAATCTGCCAGGTCGAGGCCGAACAGCGGGAACGATTCGGTGAAGGATCCGCGTCCCACGACGAGATCGATCCGGCCCTTGGAGATCAGATCGAGGGTGGCGAACTCCTGGAAGACCCGGACCGGATCGTCGGCGCTCAGCACTTTGACTGCGCTGCCGAGCCGGATGTTCTCGGTCCGCGCGGCTGCTGCGGCGAGAATGATCGACGGAGCCGAGTCGTAGTACTCGCTGCGGTGGTGCTCGCCGATACCGAACGAGTAGAGCCCGACCTGATCTGCGAGGGCGATCTCTTCCAGCAGGTGACCCATTCGCTCCTCGGGAGCGATCACCCGACCGTCGGTCGGGTCGGTCACGGAAGAGACGAAACTGTCTACGCCCAGATGCATGGTGGGGCCTTTCGGTTCGGGGTGGTCGACTCCAACAGCATCGGTGAAGATTCAATTATTCCGATGGGTGTCGAGCTGGCAGCTACTCGCCCCATCGTTTCAGCTCGTCCGCCGCGTAGTACATCTGCTGTGATGCGCCGAAACGAACGAGCAACTGCTGCTTGTCCTCGTAGAACCAGACCACGGTTCCGTACATACCTGCCATGGGCCCACTCAGCGGTGTGACTCCGTCGCCCACCTCGAATCCGTACATACGTGCACCGTACCGATCGAGGGTGCCGAAATCGGACGCCCAGCGTTCGGCTTACCGGCGTCCGCGTTTGCGTGCGCGACGCTCGTCGAGCTTCCGCTTGCCGTAGCCCCACGTGACGCGGCCCAGACCCTCGAAGAGTCGGCTGGAGAGACTTCTGCGGCCACTCATACGGCGGCCCCGTTTCCGATGACGGTCATTCTCGGTCCCTTTCTCTGAAGCGGTAGAACCCTGCGAATAGCCGGTGAAATGACCCGGCACGATCGATAAGTCGAATCGGAACGGAGCAAACACACATCAGTTTGACGTGACCTACATCACGTACGACGGCTAGAGCGTCGAGCTACGCCGGTGTGACGAGTCGATCCATCCACCCGATCAGCTCGGGGTAGGCAGCGACGTTCGCGGCCGTGTGGTCGACTGCGGGCACCCAACCGGTTCCGAAGTCGAACTCCCGGACGGTGATGTCGGTGGCGCCTGCGGCGCGCCAACGCTGCACCAGGATTCGGCTCTGCTCGATCTCGACGGAGGCGTCGTGAACGCCGTGCACGATCATCACGGGTGCGACGGGCGCGGTGAACCCGATGGTGTTCTCCTGCGTCATCGGACCCAGCACGGGCCCGGTCATGAGCGTTCCCAGGGAAGAGCCGTCAGCAGTGAGATCCTCGGATCGCAACGGTCCGTAGGTGAGAGCGTCGACCGTGCAGAAATCCTGCGCCGCATCGAGGGCTGCCCGTCCGCGATCGTTGAACAGAGCCCGGATCTGTTCGGCCCGGTCGGGGTGAGCGCCGATCAGGCCCCCGATCGTGTACAGCATCGTCGCGGCGGACTCGGATCCGTCCTGGCCCTCGACGCGCAACACAGGATCGGTCGGTGCGGCACCGACGAATGCACCGACCACAGAGACGTCGGGCGCGTAGGTGGACGCGAGCTCTGCAGCAGCGGCCGACGCGACGCCGCCCGCCGAGTATCCGTAAAGCACGACAGGCGCGTCGGTCTCCCCTGCCGCAGCCCGTGCCGAGTCCAGCACGGCGCGGGCACTGGCGACCCGACCCAGAAACTCGTATTCGCCGGGGGTTCCCAGCCCCTGATAGTCCGTCGTGACCACCTGGTACCCCCGCGCCAGTAGTGGCAGCAGTGCCGGCATCGTGGTTGTCAGTCCCAGCTCCGAGGAGCCCGAGCAACGATCGGCAACCCCGTAACTGCCTGGCGCATAAGCGATCACGGGCCGGGGCCCGGGACCGGACCACGCACGCGTCGGCGTGACCAGCAGCCTCGACACAGCCACCGCACGATCGCGAGGATCGGCCGACCGGTACAGAATGCGCTCGGTGTGCGATCCCAGAACGTCGAGCTGTGGCACGGATTCTCGGCGCAGGATGGACCCGGGTGCGTATGCCCCCAGGCCTACGACGGGCTCACTGTAGAAATCGGCACCACCGGGAGCCGCCGAGGCGGGTGCGGCCGAGAGAGCGAGGCACCCGACAAGAACGGACAGGGCGAGGGTGACGAAAGGCAGTCTCATGTCGCGAGCCAGTATGCGGTCCGAAGTGCGGGTCCGCATTCTGTATTCGCGGATTTGCGACACCCATGTCTTGGTCGATGATGTACCACAAAAAATGCCCCTGCCAGCGTTTTCACTGGCAAGGGCATTCGTTGTGCGCCATCAGGGATTCGAACCCCGGACCCGCTGATTAAGAGTCAGCTGCTCTAACCAACTGAGCTAATGGCGCCGGTCCGCACCGCGTGTTCTCTGCGGTGCGGGAGAAACATTAACAGCAGATGCCGCCAGATGTGAAATCGGCTGGTCGGAGAGCCTGTCGCGTCAGTTGAAGATCCTGCGAACCACGAGAACTGCCACCACTGCGCCCACTCCGAGGAGGGTGAACTTCACTGCCGGCTCGTTGAGCTTGGCCACCACGGACTGCTTGGTGTTGGCGACGATGTTCTTGGGGCTGGCACGGACGCTCAGCTCGTCCAGGGTGCTGGCGAGCTGATTGCGAGCGGCCTCGATCTCGCGCTCGATTCGGTCGGTGTCCTTGGCCACGTGTCCTCCAACTTGTTGCAAATAGTCTCGGTCGCAGTCGAGCCTAGAGCACGGCGATATTTCGATACTCTCGTGCGGTGACCGAATACAGCAAGCTCGAGCCGGGCGACACCGCTCCGGCGTTCACCCTGCCCGATGCCGACGGCAACGACGTCTCTCTCGCCGACTACGCAGGCAAGAAGGTGATCGTGTACTTCTACCCCGCCGCGAGCACCCCGGGCTGCACCAAGCAGGCCTGCGATTTCCGAGACAGTCTCGCCGAGCTCAACGGCGAAGGCCTCGAGGTCATCGGCATCTCCCCCGACAAGCCGGCCAAGCTCGCCAAGTTCCGCGACAAGGAAGAGCTGACGTTCCCGCTGCTCTCCGACGAGGAGAAGACGACCCTGCAGGCGTGGGGCGCATTCGGGGAGAAGAAGAACTACGGCAAGGTCTACGAGGGCGTCATTCGCTCCACGTTCCTCGTCGATGAGGAAGCCAAGATCGAGGTGGCGCAGTACAACGTCCGCGCCACCGGCCACGTCGCCAAGCTCCGCCGCGATCTAGCTGTCTGACCCTGCGAGCCGCTGCAGGAACAACGCCTCGGCGACGGCCATCTTCTGGATTTCCGTCGGGTCCACGCTCTCGTTGGGAGCGTGGATCCGGCACCGAGGTTCCTCGACGCCCATCAGCACGATCTCGGCGTCCGGCAGCACCTGAGCCAACGCGTTGCACAGCGGAATCGACCCGCCCTGACCTGCCGTCCCCATGGGATGCCCGAAGGCCTCCGCCAACGCTTCGGACAGCGCCGCGTAACCCGGCCCATCGGTTCTGGCCCGAAACGGCGACCCGATGGCCTCACGCTCGACGGTGACGCGCGCATTCCATGGCGTACGCGCCTCCAGATGAGCCACCAACGCATCCTGAGCCCGCTGCGGATCCATCCCCGGCGGCACCCGCAAATTCAGCCGTGCCGACGCACGAGGCGAGATCGCCGCAGCCGACCCCACGACCGGTGGGCAGTCGATCCCCAGGATCGTCAGAGCAGGCCGCGCCCACACCGCCTCGGCCACCGAACCCGAACCCGCCAGCCCGACGCCATCGAGCACGCCGGCATCGGCACGGAACTGCTCGGCGTCGTACTCGACCCCGTCCCAGGTCTGCGTTCCGTCCAGTCCGTCGACCACGGTGTCGCCCTGCTCGTTCCGCAACGTCGAGAGCACGTACACCAACGCGGCGAGAGCATCGGGCGCAGGCCCGCCGTACATGCCCGAGTGCACCTCTCCGGCAAGGGTTTCCACATGCACCACCACGTTGGCGATACCGCGGAGCGTGGTGGTGACCGTCGGCAAACCCACCTTCGCGTTGCCGGTATCGGCGATGACCACCATGTCTGCCGAAAACAGTTCGGGGCGCTGCTCCACGAGCGCTTCCAACCCGCCGGTGCCCATCTCCTCCGAACCCTCGCAGACGATCCGCACGCCGACCTCGAGCGACTCCCCCAGCGCCCGTAGCGCCAGCAGATGCATGATCACGTTGCCCTTGCAGTCCGCCGAACCCCGCCCGTACCAACGACCGTCCCGTTCAGTCAGATCGAAAGGCTCACTGTCCCAAAGTTTTCCGTCACCCGGAGGTTGAACGTCGTAGTGCGAGTACAGCAGAACGGTGGGCGCTCCTGCCCGAGCCGGCCGTGAACCGACGACGGCCAGTGAGCCGTCGATCGTCTCGATCAGCTGGACGTCGGGAATGCCTGCGTCGACGAAGGCCCGTTGCACCCACTGCGCCGCACCGGTGCATTCCTCGGCCGGAAACTGCCGTGGATCGTGCACCGAGGTGAAGCGGACCAACTCTGACAACTCGGATTTCGCTCGGGGCATCTGCGATGCGATCGCAGATCGAACGTCGACGGGTCGCGGATCGGCGGGCATGAGTCCTCCAAACGAGAAAATGACAGACGGGCCGTAGCCAGTCTGTCATCACTCGTCTCGAGAACGATTCACCGTCAGCGGCCGGAGAACTCCTGATGAATCCACTCACCGGTCTGCTGCCAGTGCCGATCCCACGCTTCCTGCTCGAGCTGTTCGGGCGACTTGCCCGGCTCCGGAACGGGAACAGGAACGGTGAACTGCGGAGGGGCCACCGTGGTCGGTGACAGTACCGGCTGCGGGGCCGCCACAGCCTGACGCGGCGGTTCCTGCGTCGCCCACGCCTCGGTCGTCGGTGCCGGCTCGACAACTGTCGATGGGTCCATCGTCGGAGGAATCGTCTCGGGCGGCGGCGCAATCGCCGGCACCGGCGCAACCACAACAGCACCCGGATCGGACGTCGTCGGATCCACCTGCCTGGTTGCCCCCACCAGATCCGCACCGGCATCGCGTCGATCGACGACCTGCTCGGCGGTCGACTCGGAATCACCCGGCAACGTCGCAGCGACCGCGACACCTGCGGAGAGCACTCCGGCCAGCAGCACTGCGGCGAACACGAGTTTGCGCCCGGAGCCTCCCGACCGGGCCGGCTTCGTGCCGATAGCCGAGGGCGCTGCAGGCACCGGAAGCGGCACTACCACCGTGTCGAGATCCGTATCCTTCGCTACCTCGACGGTCTCCTCGGGCTCGGAGTCGGCAATGTCGGCGTCGAACTGGTCGGCCTGGTCGACTGCCCCGACCTCGGTGTCGGCGGCCCCGTCCGGCTCCGAATCATCGGTCGCCGCCTGCGCGGTGGCAACCGCAGCCGGCTCGTCCTGGTGTGCCAGCAGCGCAGCTCCTCGCGCCGCGACCTGGTCCGCGTCACCGACGCGCACCACGGGTACACCGAGTCCGAGAGACAGGATGTCCACCAGGTCTCGATTGCTCGAAGAATCGCCGAAGAGGGCCACGAACTCTGGCTTCTTTCCGGACTGATCCACCACTTCCCACGCCAGTGGGATGGTGCTGCCGATGCGCTCGGGCGACATCGAGTCCAGCGCAGCGGTCTTGGCCGGGGTGATGGAGGCGTGCGCTGCGTCGGCGAGAGAGATGGAGACGCCCGTGTCGCCCATGTAGTAGAGAAGGACGGTGTTCGCGTCGGCGAATTCCTTCGACGTCGCGAGCCAGCCGAGGAATGCCTCGGACGCGGACGACAGCACTGCGGGTTCGTCGCCCAAGGCGGCTGCGAACTCGGCGCGCTCGTCCTCGGTTCGGTACACCACGCCTACTACGTCCACCTGTGTGTCGAGTGTCGCCGCCTCGGCGCGCATCGTCTCGATCGCCTTGGGCAGAACCGAGGCCGCGTCGGGGTCGAGCGGGGTCGTACGGTCGGCGAGTACCTCGCCTGAGGTGGGCTCGACAAGAATTGCCTGCATCGAGCCAGATTCGATCGCTATACCAATAGTTGCCATGGCAGTCTCCCTGTGCTCAGGGTGGAGGCACCCGACCATGAACGTCATCCAGCGGATCCGAACGACGATCACCCTGCACGGAATTTGATTCTGTTACCTGAACCATACCTGTTGACGGTTAAATTGGTCCGAATCGGCCTTGGAGTTTGTCACAGTATGGGGAACCAGCATTTGTCGTCGACCCCAGGTTTCTTCCATACCTCCAGCTGAAACACGCGTGTCCGACCCCGAAACCGGAACCGGTGGGAGTGACCTACCGGACCGTTGTGGATAACGAACACCCGCGCCGGATAGCCTGACCGGGTGGAATCCTCTGCTCGTGCCCAGTCCTCGCGCCGTCTCGACGCCGCGCTCGAGTCGACGGCACAGACACAGGAACTGATGCCACGACGACGACCCACCCAGGAACGCAGCCAACGGAAGTTCGACGCACTGCTGCAGGCCTCACGCGAGTTGCTCAGCGATGTGGGTTTCGAGTCGTTCACCTGCGAGGAAGTCGCGTCACGCGCCGAACTGCCGATCGGCACGCTGTACCAGTTCTTCGCCAACAAGTACGTCATCGTCTGCGAGCTCAACCGCCAGGACCTCGTGGGGGTCCAACAGGAACTCGCCGAGTTCGACGGCGAGGTCCCGTCCCTGGACTGGGTGCGGTTCCTGAACAACTTCGTCGACCACATGGCCGGCATGTGGATGACCGATCCGTCGCGCCGTGAAGTGTGGCTCGCCATGCAATCGACACCGTCGACGCGCGCAACCGGGGTGATTCACGAGCGGGAGTTCGCCGAGCAGGTCTCGCGCATGCTCGGACCGCTCACTCCGCGCACGCCACGGCATCGCCGCAACCTCATGGCTCAGGTGTTGGTGCACATCGTCTACTCGATGCTCAACTTCTCCGTGCAGGACGGCCAGAGCCACGAGGACGCCGTCGCCGAGCTCAAACGCATCATGATGGCGTATCTGCTCGTCGCCGAGAAGGAGAGCAGGCGTTCCGGCGGCTCGACGAACGAGAGCGAACCAGCCTGAGCAACCCGAGCCCGCACAGACGAAAGGCCCGCCCGATCACCTGGATCGGACGGGCCTGACTCGTTCTCGGAGCGAGTTCACTCCTCCAGAATCGCCACCGCGGCGGCGATGTCGCCGTCATGTGTCAGCGACAGATGAATCTTCACCGTCGGCAGGAACTCCTGTGCCATCCCGTGCAACTTGATCGACGGCCGACCCCACGCATCGTTGACGACCTCGATCAACGGATACGGGTTGTCGCCGATCTGCGGCGGACGCGCGAATCGCGATGTCGCCCATGCCTTCAGCACCGCTTCCTTGGCGGCCCACCGAGCCGCGTAGTGGCGGGTCGGGTCGGAACTCTTCGTTGCTGCATGACGCCGCTCGCCCGCGGTGAAGCTGTCGCGGATCATCGTCGTGCCGACCTTCTCCATCTGCTCGGCGAAGTCGGACACCGTCACCAGGTCGAAACCCACTCCCAGGATCGCCATCAGATGGCACCCGGCAGACCGGAGGAGTAGACATCGTCCGCGCCGAGGCGAGCGGACTCGTTGAGCAACACGTTTGCCTCCAGTTCGCGTGACGCCTTGGCCGGCGTCCCGTCATGTCCGAGCCGTCGATCGTCCGGCCGCTCGTAGAGGGAGTCTCCTCCCACCATCGCGGAGATCAGCCTGCGCTGACCGGCGATGCGACGCTCGTTCGCCTTCGCGATGTACTGCGCACGTCGGTCCGCCGGAACGGCCTCGAGGAACGCCTGCGGGTGCACCAGAGCGATGAGTCCGGACACGTGGCCGAATCCGAGCGAGGTGAGCAGACCTGCCTTGAGCGGCACCGAGTCACCGAAGCGCAGCGGCTCCCGTGCCCACACCAGATGCTCGAAGCCGGTCATCTTGTCGTCGACGCAGTCGAGGCTGCGGTTCGGCGGAATGACACCGTTGGCCAGCACCTGGCACAGGCCGATCAGCTGCCAGGCAGCCGCTCCACCCTTCGAGTGTCCGGTGAGGCTCTTCTGCGAGACGACGAACAGCGGAGCGCCGTCCGAACGGCCGATGGCCTTGGCGAGGCGAGTGTGCAGTTCCGCCTCGTTCGGATCGTTGGCTGCGGTGGAGGTGTCGTGCTTGGAGATCACGGCCACGTCGTCTGCACTGACGCCCAGTGCGTTCAGCGAAAGCGCGAGCGCCGAATCCTTGCCGCCGCGACCGGCACTGAGCGCGCCGAGCCCCGGAGCCGGGATGGACGTGTGCACTCCGTCGCCGTACGACTGTGCGTAGGCCACCACTCCGAGGACCGGCAGGCCCATCTCGAGTGCCAGGTCTCCGCGAGCGAGCAGAATCGTTCCGCCGCCGTGGGATTCGACGAATCCACCGCGCCTGCGGTCGTTGGCCCGCGAGAACCGTCGATCGCTGATGCCCTTGGCGGTCATCGCTGCCGAGTCCGCGGTGGCCGACATGTCGCCGAAGCCGATGATGCCCTCGGTGCTCAGGTCGTCGAAGCCGCCGGCGACCACGAGTTGCGCCTTGCCCAGCTTGATCTTGTCGACGCCTTCTTCGACGGAGACCGCCGCGGTGGCACAGGCGGCGACAGGGTGAACCATCGCGCCGTAGCTACCGATGTACGACTGAACCACGTGCGCAGCAACGACGTTCGGCAGAGCTTCCTGCAGGATGTCGTTCGCACGAGCGTCGCCGAGCAAGGTGTCGATGTACAGCGAGCGCATCGATTCCATGCCGCCCATGCCGGTGCCCTGTGTGTTGGCGACCAACGTGGGGTGCACCCAGCGCATCAGTTCCGACGGGTTGAAGCCCGAGGAGATGAACGCGTCGACCGTGGTGACGATGTTCCACAGGGCGACTCGGTCGACCGAGCTGGCCATGTCGGGCGAGATGCCCCACTTGGTGGGATCGAATCCGGTGGGAATCTGTCCACCCACGGTGCGGGTGAGCTTCATCTTGCGCGGAACGCGAATCTCGGTGCCCGCCTTGCGGGTGACCTGCCAGTCGCTCGAATCCGGAACCGGGGTGATGAGCGTGTGCTCGGGGTCCGCTGCTGCGAACGACCGGGCGTCGATCTCGGTTCCGACCACGAACGTGAGGTCGTTGTCGAGGAAGATGGAGGTCATCAGCGGAGCCGTGTTGCCGACCATCGCGCCGTCGTCGCCGTAGGTACGGATACCGCACTTCTCGACCACGATGTCGTGGTACTTGTCGGCGATGTCCTCCTCCGGCACCAGGTCACCGGACTCGATGTCGTACCAACCCGGCTTGGGATCGTTCTCCCAGGCGATGAGGCCGGTGTTCCATGCGAGTTCGAGAACGCCTGCGGCAGAGAGCTGCTCGTCGACCTCCATCTCGAAGCGGGTACGCGCCGAACCGTACGGTCCGAGCTCGCCCGCGCCGACGATGACGACCAGGTCCTTCGGGTCGACGTCCAGTGTCGGCCAGGCCGGAGCCGTGGTCGACGTGGACAGCCGCGGCGGTGCGGGCAGCGCCGCGATGACCGAGTTGTCCACTGCCTCTTCGGTCTTCTCGGCAGCGGCCGCAGCCGCGTCCCGAGCGAGATCGACGAGGTTGAGCTTGGTGTTGGCCAAGCCGCCCGTGAGATCGACGACGATCGGCTCCTGCGCAGCCTGACGGCGAGCGGTAGGTGTGCACAGTTCGAGCAGTTCGGTCGCCATCTCGTCGGTGGACCAGGTGCGAACGCCTTCGGCCTCGACGGCCTCGACGATGGGATCGTTGCCACCCATCAGACCGGTGCCGCGCACCCACCCGATGTGAGCGTGGGCGATGGACACCCGCTCGGCCCAGTTCTTCTCCGAGCCCCACTTGGCGACGACTGCGTCGAGTGCGGCCTTCGATTCGCCGTAGGCACCGTCTCCACCGAACATTCCGCGGTTCGGCGATCCCGGCAGCACCACGTGCAGGTGAGTGTCGATGTCGGTGTCGTAACCGACCTTCGACAGTCCGGTGATCAAACGCTCGACCGACCAGAGCAGCACTCGCATTTCCATCTCGGCGCGAGCTCCGGCGTCGGACATCTCGCCCATGACCCGCGGCGCTGCGAACGGGAACAGCATCGTCGGAGTCGTGGCGGCCTTGACGAGAGTCTTTGCGCCACCGGCAGTGTCGATGTAGTCGCTACCGATCCACTCGATGAGAGCATCGACGTCGGTGTACGACGCGATGTTGGCCGGAACCACCCAGAGCGACGCTCCGCTCCGTGCGCTGTCGCGGTAGAGGCTGCGGTAGAAGCCGAGTCGCTCGTCGTCGAGCCTGGAGGTGGTGACGAAGACCGTCGCTCCCCCGGCCAGCAGCTTGGCCGTCACCGCAGCTGCGATGGAGCCCTTGCTGCCGCCGGTGACCACTGCGACCTCGTCGGCCCATGGGCCCTTGTCCTCGGATACGACCGCGATGTCCGCGATGCGTCCGAAGGTTTCGGCCAGCACTGCCTTGTTCTCGTAGTCGGCCTTGGCCTTCCACCACTGTGCCTGAGCTGCAACGGCATTGCCGGCACCGGCGAAGGACTCGACGGCGACGTCGCCTGCAGTACCGAGCCACAACCGGGCCAGGTCCTCACGGGCGGTGGCCCACCGGTCGTCGATCAGGACGGCGCGCTTGGCGTCGAACGCCGGGGCGACGAGGCGAGGCCAGTCGGATCCCAACTCGGCCGAGACCAGCTCGACCAGAGCAGCGTCGGGATCCTCGGCCAGCAGTGCGTTGGGCGCATCGGCCAGTCCGAGCTGTTCGAGCACCAACCGGGCTGCGGAGGCGAGGACGCCGTCGCGGCCGGTGATGTGCTCGGTGAATTCACCGAGAGCAGCAGCGTCGACGGTTCCGCCGGCTCCGCCGCCTGCCTGCGGCATCGAGACTGCAACGCCGCGGCGTGCGGCCACCGCGGCCACTGCCGCGTCGATGACGTTGTCGACTGCGTTGCCGTCGGCGAGAGCGCCGTCGGCCAGGCCACCGAGCGCGCCACCACGAACCGAGGCACCGTCACGGGTACCGAGAGCGACCTCGGCGGTGACGTGGTGCGCCCAGCCGTCGCCCAGTTCCCAGGTCTTCTTGACGCGATCGGCGATCGAGGCCGGGCGCCGACCCGAGGGGCCGAAGACCTTGCGGAGATGGTCGTTGATGGAGTCGCTGAGCACCGGACCGAACGGCTTGTACGTACGAGCCAGCTTGTTCACCGTGCCCGAGAGCGCACCCATGTCGGCATCGGCTGCACCGTCGATGGCACCGAGCGAGAGCTCGGAACCGAGGTCGACGAGCAGCTGATTACGACGCGAGGACACACCGTCACACAGAGCCTCGATGGTGTCGGCAGGCCCGATCTGATCGAGCTGCAGCTTGGTCCACAGACCGATGAGGATCTTGGTTGCATCGGCGGCGACGAACGCGATGTCGTCCGGACGAGGTCCGCCCGACGGTGCTGATGCCGGAGCGGGTGCTGCGGCCGGAGCTGCAGCTGCCGCCGGAGCAGCGGCCTCCACGGGTGTCGACTCTTCCTCGTCGGCCGGAGCCGGATCGGTGTCGGTGCCGTAGATGATCGCAGCCTCGCGCTCGAGGTTCAGAACCTCGACCGGGTGGCCGAAGCGGCCCGGCAGCTTGAGGGTCTGCGACGCGAGGTTGGCCACGGTCGGGGTTGCCCCCAGGCCGATCTCGACGAAGCGCTCGACGCCCATGCCGCCGTCGGACTCGTCTGCGAACAGCAGGTCCTGGGTTTCGATCCAGCGCACCGGGCTGGCGAACTGCCATGCCAGCAGCTCGGTCAGGATCACCCGGCACAGAGCGCTCGGCCGTGCTGCCCACGAATCGAACTCTGCGAGAACGGTGTTCAGCGGCTCGGACGGAACCAGATCGGCGATCTCCTGAACGAACTCGCGCTCGAGCGAGAACGGCTTGGGCACCAGGTTGGGGATGTAGCGCCCCACCAGGATCGCCGGATCGATCTGCTCGGGGAGCAGCGTCTCGAGGCGGTTGCGGAAATCGTCGACTCCGCCGCGCAGCACCGTGGAGTGGAACGGCACGTCGATGCCGGGAACCATGATGTAGGCGGCCTTGCCACCGAACTCCGCTCGGCGGATCGCGATCTTCTTCTCCAGCTCGCCGAGACCGGCAACCGTGCCTGCGATGGCGTACTGCGAACCGCGCAGGTTGAGGTTGACGATCTCGAGGAACTCACCGGATTCTTCTGCGACACCGGCGACGAAGCCCTGCACGTCCTGATCGGCCAAGCCGATCTGCGACGGGCGGATAGCTGCCATGCGGTAGTCACTGCGGCCGCTGGCATCACGCGGAACCAGCGCGTGCATGGCCGAACCACGCTGGAAGACGACCTCGAGGACGGCTTCGAGCGGGAGCACACCGGCAACGGCTGCGAGAGCGTTGTACTCACCGACCGAGTGGCCCGCGAGAATCGAGTTCTCCACGAACGCACCGGATTCACGCAGTTCGGCAACCTGCGCGACGCCGAGAACAGCCATCGCAACCTGGGTGAACTGCGTCAGGTGCAGCACACCGTCGGGGTGCTTGTGGGTGACGCCGCGCGCCTTGAGCGACGTCGGATTGTCGCGCACCACAGCGAGAATGGAGAAGCCCAGTGCGCTGCGGGTGTGCTTGTCGGCACGCTCCCACACCTCACGTGCGGCCTTCGAGCGAGACCGAGCGTCCAGGCCCATGCCCGCCCGCTGGATGCCCTGGCCCGGGAACGCGTAGACGGTCTTCGGCGGCGCGGTGCGAGCGGTGGCGACCATGACCAGTTCGCCTGCGACACGGCAGGAAACCTCGATCAGTTCGGCACCCTGGTCGAATCCGGTGCGGTCGACGCGAACATCGATCTCCGCTCCGGGTCGAACCATGCCGAGGAAGCGCGCGGTCCATGCGGTGAGGCGACGCGGCGGAGTCTTGGTGTCCGAGTGGTCGACTGCGGTCACCGTCTGCTGTGCGGCAGCAGAGAGCCACATGCCGTGCACGATCGGGCTGCCGAGGCCGGCGAGCAGCGCCGCGGCGTCCGAGGTGTGGATGGGGTTGTGATCGCCCGAGACCTGAGCGAACGCGGCCATGTTGCGCGGGGCCACGATGGTGGCCTGACGGCGGCGACGACGCGGGGTGTCCTTGGCGTCGGCGCTCACCGAGCCGCCGGCGCGGGCCGGATCGACGAGTTCGCCCTTGCCGGTGCGTCCGCGAATGGCGAAGCGCTCCACGAGAGTTGCGACGGCGGGAGCGTCGAGCCCCTCGCCGAGCATGGCACCGATCTCGACGGTGACCTCGACGACGCGGCCGAGGTCGGTGTCGAGCACCTCTCCTGCCGCAGCCTTGACCACGAGAATCGAGGTGTCGGTGGGCAATTCGCCGACCAGGTTGACGCTGTGGTCGAGGTGCACCAGGTCGAGCATGCCTTCGATGACGTCGATGCCCTCGGCGTTGCGGGTGGCACCCAGGACGGCGAAGACGGCGGGCCAGCAGGCACCGACCAGAACGTCGGGAACGGCCTTGCCGCTGACGGTCAGCGAGTCCGGCAGGCCGGAGCCGGTGACGCCTGCGTGATCGGCGATCAGATCGGGGATCCATGCGATGTTCAGCCGGGCGGCGCCGCCCTTGACGGCCGGAAGGTCCTGGCCTGCAGCAACTCCGAGCAGAGCCGACATGGCCTGCTGTGCGTCCTGCGCGGTGACGACGGGAGCGCCGCCGTCGATCGTGGAGGCCGGAACCGTCAGGCGGATACGTACTTCCTTGCCCGGGGCGAGCGGAACCAGCAGCTCCACGTGCTCGGAATCGAGCACGGTCAGCGTCGAGCCGGTCTGCGGGTGCGCCGCGACCGTCTCGGACTCCACGGTCCAGTCGGCCGGATCACCCAGGCGTGCAACGGGGTTCTGCGTCATCCGCGAGGCCCAGGTGACGTCGGGAGCAGCCAGCACGATGCCGAGCAGTCCGGGTGCGATCTCGGCGTGGCGACGGCTCGCGATGGCCGTGGGCTCGACGCCCTCGGCGAGAAGCTGATCCGCGGTGGCCTTCTCGAAGCGATCGAGCAGCTCGCCCACGGGCTCGTCGACGCGAGTGATGCCCGCGACGGCGACGGTACCGGGGATGATGCAGACCTGATCGGCCGAGTAGCGAGCGTCGTGTGCCTGCCACAGCGAGTCACTGCGCCACCAGCGGCGCACGTCGCCGTCGACGACGGGGACGAAGTTGACCGGCTTGCCGGGCATGCGGCACAGCGAGGTGAAGAAGGTGATGTCGGCCGGGTGCAGAACCACGTCGGCGGCGTCCGGGAACTGTGCGAGCAGCGACTTCAGAGCTGCACGCGGGCGTTCGAGAACCTCGGCATCGGCGAACAAGGTGGGGATGGGTCCGCGATCGACGGGGTGCAGCCGAGCCTCGGCGCGCTGCAGCATCTCCAGGAAGCGGGTACGCCAGGTGACGTCGAGCCACACCGACTCGCGTGCCTCGGACACGGCATCGGTGAACTCGCCGCCGCAATCGAAGTCGCTGCGCGAGTCGGTCCCGATGGCCAGATCGAGGTAGCGAACGAGCCACTGCTGGTACGTCATCTCGGCGACGTCGCCGAAGAAGGGCTTGGCGGTGCCGTCGAGTGCGGCGATGATCTCGTCGCGACGCTCGGCCACGGCGTCGGCGTTGCCTGCGACCTCGTCGAGCAGTCGGCCGCACCGCGATGCCGCATTATCGATCTCGTGGATGTCGGCACCGAGCTGGCTACGGCCCGAGGCCATTCCGCCGTTCGCGGTACCGGCACCGACCCAGTCGGGGGTTCCGGGTGTGTCGACCAGAAGCTGCTTGACCTCGGGAGCCGTCGTGGCCTCCAGGGTTGCCATCGCGGCAGTACCGACGAGGATGCCGTCGAGCGGCATCTTCGGGTAGCCGTGCACAGCCGACCAGGTTCCGGTGAGGTACTCCGCTGCCCGCTCGGGTGTGCCGATGCCGCCGCCGACACAGACGACGAGGTTGGGCCGTGACCGCAGCTCCGCGTAGGTGGTCAGCAGCAGGTCGTCGAGGTCCTCCCACGAGTGGTGTCCGCCTGCGCGGCCACCCTCGATGTGGACGTTGACCTGGTACGAGGGAACCTCGTTGGCGATACGGATGACGGCGCGAATCTGCGCGACGGTGCCGGGCTTGAACGAGACGTAGCTGATGCCTGCCTCGGACAGCTCTTCGATGAGGGCCACTGCCTCTTCGAGTTCCGGGATGCCTGCGGTGACGACGACGCCGTCGATGGCCGCACCCGCCGCGCGAGCGCGCTGCACGATGCGGCGTCCGCCGAGCTGCAGCTTCCACAGGTACGGATCGAGGAAGAGCGAGTTGAACTGGATTGCGCGGCCGGGCTCGAGAAGCGTGGAGAGCTCGGCGACACGATCGGTGAAGATGTCCTCGGTGACCTGGCCGCCACCGGCGAGCTCGGCCCAGTGGCCTGCATTGGCAGCTGCGGCAACGATTTTGGCGTCGACCGTCGTCGGCGTCATGCCGGCGAGCAGGATCGGCGAACGTCCGGTCATCTTGGTGAACGAGGTCTCGACCACGACGCGGCCGTCGGGCAACGTGACCGGAGTGGGGGCGTAGGCGGACCATGCGGGCTGGACCTCGGGAGCAGCTCCCGGAGTGAGCAGGTTGCGGTGGCCACCGCGCGAGGACGCGGCGATGATGCCAACGCCCTGTCCACGCAACGCCGGGGTGGTCATGCGGGTGAGCAGGTCGCCCGGACCGAGATCGAGAATCCAGTCGGCACCGGCGTCGACGACACCGTCGATGGCGTCGACCCAATCCACGGAGTCGACGAGGATCTTCTGTGCGAGCTCGCGTGCGAGGTCGACGTCGAGCCCACAACGCTGCGCCCAGGCGCTGACGAGTTCGACGGCATCTGCCAGGGCGGGGTGATGGAAGCCGATCTCGACGGGAAGCTGCTCGAAGACCGGGGCGAACACGGCACCGCCACGCTTCTTGGCGTCGCGGTCACGCTCTTCCTCGGCAGCGATCTGCTCGCACTTCTCCTGCACGCGAGCCAGCTGGGCCGGCGGCCCGGAGAGTACGACGCGACGACGGCCGTTGCGGATGGCGAGAGCTGCAGATCGCTCCGGCGCTCCGTCGATCGCGAGTTCGGCGATGATCGCCTGCAGTCGTGCGGGTTCGACGTTGGCAACCGAGACCATCGGCGCGCGGTCTCCGGCACCGATGATGCCGCGGCGGCGGCCGACGAGACCTGCCGCTGCACCCACGAGCTGGGCGACAGCCAGGAAGTTCGCATCCTGTGCGCCATCGGCTGCGACGGACTCGGCGGCGATGAGACCCTGCGAGTGTCCGACGACCTTGACGGGCGGGGTCTGGGCCGGATCGAGCCCCTGCAACTTCAACGCACGCAGTGCTGCGACCTGGGTGAGAAACACTCCGGGAAGCGAGACGGCAGCGGAGGTCAGCGCTGCCTCGGACGGTCCGTACGAGCCGACGGTGTCGTCGTCGGCGAGGTCCTGTTCGAGCATCCAGCCGATCGGGTCGAAGCCGACCGATCGCACGACCAGCAGCTCGTCTGCCACGGGCGCGAGAGTGACTGCTGCCTCGTTGACGAGATCGGTCAGTTCGGGTTCGAGCGCGGAGTCGCGAGCCAGTTCCTCGAGGGAGCTGAGCCATGGTGCGCCCTGGCCGCCGAAGGCCAACGCGTACGGCTCGCCCGCGGCGAAACGATCTGCCAGAGTCCGAGAGCCGCCATTGCTTCTAGGGGATTTGTCTGCGTTGCCGGTGCTTCGCGAGCCTCGTCCGTGTGATGGTGTGCTCTCGTTGATCGTCAAGGCTGAAGATTCCTCTCGTGGACGCCTCGGGGGTCGGGGCGTTCGCTGTGATGACTGCCCCATGGCGTCGTGGGCTACAGGGTCGAAGCGGTGAGCCGGTCTTCGTCGACAGGTCTCCTCCGCGCTGCTCAAGGTTGACACAAAATCATGAGGAAATCCTCAGGTTTGCTCGGACGTCCGAGTGCTACCAGCGAGTACGTCACTCGAAGTGGCTTTACCTTTTGTTTACCCGACTCGTCGGTAACCCGTATCCACGCTGGCGAGAGCGTCGAGCGGAACACCAGAACATGAGGAAAGCCTCGCATTTTTCGTTATCTTTTCGTGATGTGATCTCGAGCACAGACGAGCAGCTCCCAACCTTGTCGGTGCGGTCCTCTACCTTGTGCGAACGAGCCGCTCGCCGGGAGAGCGGTCGACGAAATCCGGGGGGAATTCATGTATTCATCGGTAACGGATATCTGCACCGAGGACGAGCTCGACGCGATGCTTCTGCATATCGAATCGCATGCGCCGCAATCCCGTTCGCCACACTGGACACCGGGGTGGCGGGGCGAGAGCGAGGTGGCGTTGCTGGATGCGATCTTCTCGGCGCGCGCTCCCTACGGCGGCCCTTCGAGCGGGGTCCGTGCGGTCGTCCAGCGATGGCGATCGCATCGCGGCGATAACCGACTCGACGACTTGACAACCCTCGCCGAACTGACCAACAGTCCGGATCTACTCGTGGAGATTCTCTCCAACCGTCAACTGGTTCCGGGAAACAGTCGAACCAAGGGTGCTGCCGCTGCCGTGGCTGCTCGGACGTTGATCTCGGTGGGCCTGAGTCGTTCGAGCGACTTCGTGCAGCACACCGAGGACCAATTCGAGGCGTTCTGCGCAATTCCCGGGCTCGGCGAGACCACCTGGGAGTGCATGCTCATGCATCTGGGAGTGCGCACCGACAAGGCGACCGAACATCTGAACTCGTTCGTCGCCGACGCGCTCGAACCGCTCCACCAGAACCTGTCCGTCGGCCTTGCCGAGGACCGCGCGTCCGTGATCCTTGCAACGACGGCGGAGGCACTGAGCACCGAACTCGCCTCACTCGAGCACGCAATCTGGCGATATCAACACAAGTTACGCAGGCCGAAGAAGCGTCACTCCGAGGCGGCACTTCGACCGACGGGCTGACTTCGCGAGATCATCGCCTCCACACCGTCGAGAATGCACTCCAACCCGAACCGGTAGGCGTGCACGGGGTCGCTGGCGGCGTCGTACGACGTCGCCGCGGCCGTCCCGACCCGAGACGACACCGGAAAGCGCTCGCGGTCCATCACCCGTTCGAGGATCGGCGCGGTAGCCGCCCACCACTGGGCGTCGGACATGCCCGACTGCTCCTTGACACGGGTCACGCCGGCCAGGGCTCGCGCGGTACCGGAGACGTGAGTGAGAACCAGAGTGAGAACGGAGTCGATCTCGACGTCGCCCAGGCCGATGCCTTCGAGAGGGCGCAACTCGGCCTCGTACTTGTCGTTGGTGTGCGGACCGAGCACGGGCCGTGCCCCCTCCGCCTCGAGAAGCCACGAATGTTGTTGATACAGAGACCAATTGCGCTCGGCAACGAAGCGCATCGCTGGACGCCATCCGCCGGCGACGGAGGCCGGCTCGTCGACGTGCGAGTAGAGACCCGCAAGCGCTCGATCGATCATCAGATCGGCCAGCTCTTCCCGGCCCGGCACATGTGTGTACAGCGACATCGCGCCGACACCGAGATGCTGTGCCACGTTCCGCATCGACACCGACTCCAGACCGGTCGCATCGGCCAGTTCGATGGCGGCATCGACGATCGCATCCACGCTCAGTCCGGTCCGACTCGGCTTGGCACCGACTCGCCACAGAAGCCCGAGTATCCGGGCCGGGTCGAAGGGGACGTCCTTTTTCGATGCCACTCGGCGAGTGTAGCGACACCGTACGGTGTACACCGCATGACGTGGGCACACAGTCGAGCAGACCGCGGCACTGACAACAACCATCCGGGTTGTAGACTTCACCGGCACGCGCGAGTGGCGGAATTGGCAGACGCGCTGGATTTAGGTTCCAGTGTCTCAGGACGTGGGGGTTCAAGTCCCCCCTCGCGCACCACGGTCGTTCGGCCCGGCTTTTCTCGAGACTTCTGCAAGTTCCGACGTGTGAAGGCGGTTCGAATGCCCGAGGAATCGAACGACACGATCTTCGCCGAGATCGCAGACGAGAGACGTTCTCTCGCAAGAACTCTCGAGACTCTCACCCCCGAACAATGGGGCGCCCAATCGCTGTGCGAGGCCTGGACCGTCCGAGACGTCGCCGCCCATCTGGTGGTGCCACTGATCGTCCCGCTCTGGCAGTTCGGACTCGTCATGGTGCGCACCCGAGGCAACTTCGACCGAGCCAATCAACTGATGACCACGCGCGTTCGTCGCGAGCACGAAGACGAATTGCCCGCCTTGCTCACCGCCCACGCCGACAAGAAATTCACCCCGCCTGGCCACGGTCCGCTGGCCCCCTTGTCCGACGTCATCGTGCACGGATTGGACCTGTGCACGCCGCTGGGAATCGAACACCACGTCCCCGACCACCGCATGATCACGATGCTCGACTTCCTGGTGCCCGCGAGCGGTGCCGCACCGTTCAAGGGCCCCGAGCTTCGACTGCAGTGGCGCGCGACCGATCTCGACTGGAGCCGCGGCGAGGGCCCGGTCATCGAAGGATCGGCCGGCACCCTGGCACTGGTTCTGACCGGACGCAGCAGCGCCCTGGCGGACGTGACCGGGCCCGGTGCCGAGCAACTCGCCCAGGCACGGGCCAACCGTCGTCGGGCGTGAGCCGAACTCGAACCGTCCATGGTGAGAATCACCGCCGGGCCGCAGCACGCGACTACCTGCAGTAGTAGTACCTCCGGTACCGTCGAGGGGTGACTTCATCCCGCCCGAACCGTCGGCCAGCACTGATCGCGCTGGTCATCGTGTCCGCGGCGGTGTGTCTGGGCCTCGGCTGGTGGCAGTGGGAGCGCTTCGAGGCAGTGGGCGGAAACGGCCAAAACCTCGGATATGCCTTTCAATGGCCTCTGTTCGCAGTGTTCGTGATCTACGCCTACCGCAAGTTCGTCCGCCTCGAAGACGAGGACCCGGACGAGGCGGCAGCAGCGCGACCCGACGGACCCACAGAGGTGCCCCTCGACCTGCTCCCCAAGCGCAGCGCGCCTGCGGCGGACGCCCGAGACCTCGACGATCCCGAGGCTCGGCAACTACTCGAATACAACAGCTACCTCGCGGAGCTGAACGAATCCCGCGGGACCGACAGGAGCACCACGTGAGTTCGGCACCGGAGAAGACGCAGGCGTCTGCGAACAAGACACAGAAGATCGCGTCCGCGTTGCTGCGCTACCGCGTTCTGGCGTACGCCACGGGAATCTGGCTGCTCGTTCTCGTGACCGAGATGGTCGCCAAGTACATATTCAAGGTCGAGAACGTGCCCAATTGGATTGCCGTCGTGCACGGTTGGGTCTACCTCGTGTATCTCGTGCTGACCGTCGATCTGGCGATCAAGGTACGGTGGCCTGCTGCCCGCACGATCGGCACACTGCTCGCCGGGACCATCCCGTTCCTGTCGTTCTACGTCGAGCACAAGCGCACCAAGCAGGTCAAAGCCGATTTCGGCGTCTGACCTCAGCAGTTGATCGGCTGTGCGTTCTCCGGATCCAGTGCGTTCTGCACCAGCCGCTGAGCAAGCGGATCGTACGAGATTCCGGTGTGCTCGACGGTGTTGGCCGGGCACACGTCCTGCAGCACCACATTCGTGTTTCCTGCGCCGCTGAGCAGCGAGGCAGTGTACGGAACGACGATCTGGTCGTAACGGGTGACGATCGTCGTGTATTCGATGCCCGAGACGGTGTCGCTGCCCTCGTTCAGTCGCTCGAGCAAGTCGTCCTGCACCGGCGGGCCCGCCGTCGGGTAGTTCGGCGGAGACAAAGCCACGATGCGCGCCACCGTTCGGTCTCCACCGAGGAAGCGGGCGTAGTAGCGCGGCACCGTGCCACCCTTCGAGTGGCCGACGATCGACACCTTCTGCGCACCTGTTGCCTCGAGCACGGAATCGACGAACGTCGACAGTTCCGCGGCACTCTCCGGGATGGGCTCGAGCGCACCGAACGCCCGAACCGGGCCGGTGTTGCCGTAGTCGATCGCGAACACGCAGTATCCGGCTTCGGCCAGCTTCGGCGACAGCGATGCCCAGTTGTCGTAGGAGTTCTCCAGGAAGCCGTGCACCAGCACCACCGGCTCCGGGTGTTGCGCGCTCGGAACACACGAGAAGTCGTTCGAGCCCGGAGGAGTCACGCCCGGGTGCGCGATCGAGTACGCGAACGCCTCGGCGAAGGAGCCCGCGGCCGGTGCCGCGGAGGCCGGGGCAACTGCCAGGCACAGCGCAGCGGCGGCGAACACAACCGACGTCCGCGTCAGAACGGTTCGCATCGCCACGAGCTACCGCCCCGTCAGTTCTTCGAGCGCCGGAACGAGCTTTCGCAGTGCGTTACCGCGATGTGAGGCGGCGTCCTTCTCGTCCGGGCTCAGTTGCGCGGCACTGCGGCCGTCGCCCTCGGGCACGAAAATGGGGTCGTAGCCGAAGCCGTTCTCCCCCACCGGCTCTCGGCCCACTACTCCGCGCCATTCACCGCGGACCACGGTCTCGGTGCCGCCGGGAATCACCAGCGCACACGCCGAGACGAATGCGGCTCCGCGACGCTCGTCGGGGGTGTCACTCAACTGCGCCAGAACCAGTGCGGTGTTGGCCTCGTCCTGCCCGTGTGTACCGGACCAGCGAGCCGAGAGCACCCCTGGCATCGCGTTCAGGGCATCGATTTCTATTCCGGAATCGTCTGCCACACAAGGTAATCCGGTGGCCGCAGCTCCGTCACGCGCCTTGGCGAGTGCATTATCCTCGAAAGTCGCTCCGGTCTCGGGTGCCTCCGGGAACGGCGGCACCTCGTCGAGGCCGACCAGCTCGATCCCGGCCACTCCGGCGGCGTCGAGCACCCGCCGGAGTTCACGCAATTTCTTCGCGTTTCGGCTCGCTACCAGCAGCTCGGTGTCAGCCACCGAACTTCTTCTTCGATTCCGCGGCCGCAGGCTCGGGCAGATCGCCGGGGTACGGCAACGCCAGTGCTTCCTTCTGCACCTCGAACAACTTCTCGATGCCGACGAATGCGGAGTCGAGCAGCTTGTCGAGTGTGGTTCGAGGGAAGGTCGCACCCTCTCCGGTTCCCTGGATCTCCACCAGCGTGCCGGTGTCGGTGGCGACGACGTTCATGTCGACCTCGGCGCGCGAATCTTCCTCGTAAGGCAGATCGAGGCGCACTCGGCCGTCGACGACGCCGACACTGACGGCGGCGATCATGCACGAGATGGGCTGCGGATCGGCGAGGCGTCCCGCTGCTCGCAGGTAGGTGACGGCGTCGTTGAGAGCCACGAACGCTCCGGTGACAGCTGCAGTTCTGGTTCCGCCGTCGGCCTGCAGTACGTCGCAGTCGAGGGCGATGGTGTTCTCGCCGATGGCGGCCAAATCGATGCAGGCACGCAGTGAACGCCCGACCAAGCGGGAAATTTCCTGGGTACGCCCGCCGACCTTGCCCTTGACGGACTCACGGCCGTTGCGAGTGTGCGTCGCGGCCGGGAGCATCGCGTACTCGGCGGTGAGCCAACCGAGGCCGGATCCCTTCCGCCAGCGCGGCACGCCCTCCTCGACGCTGGCCGTGCACATCACCCTGGTGTTGCCGAACTCGACCAGCACCGACCCTGCCGGGTGGCTGGTGAAGCCGCGGGTGATCTTGATGTTGCGGAGCTCGTCGTCCGCCCTGCCGTCTTCTCGTCTGGACACGACTCGAAGCCTAGCGCGTCCTCAGACGGTGAAGACGTCCCCTGGGAGAACGGCATGCACCGGTCCACTGAACTCCGCTTTGGCCTCGGCGATGACGTCCTCGCGGGACGTCCACGGCGGAATATGGGTGAGCAGCAGCTCCCCCACCCCGGCCTCACGAGCGATGCGGCCGGCCTCGGTTCCGGACAGGTGCACGCCCTCGGGCCGTTCCGGACTGTCGGTCCACGACGCCTCGCACAGGAACATGTCGGCCCCGTGCGCCAGGTCCTGGACTGCCTGACACATTCCGGTGTCTCCGCTGTAGGCGAAAGTGCGGCCTTCCGCCGTGGTGACGCGCATGCCGTACGACTCGGGGGGATGGAACACCTGCCGAGCGAGGATCGACAGCTTGCCGAACTCCACTGTGCGTCCGTCCACCCAGCGACGCAGGTCGATGATGTCGGACATGTCGTCGATCTGCCCGCCGCACTCGGCCGAGGCGACTCCGAGCCGGAACGCCGTGTCCTTGGGTCCGTAGACGATCGCTCGTCCCTCCGGCGGGCTGGGATGGTAGCGACGCCACACCAGTAGTCCGGGAACGTCGAGGCAGTGATCGGCGTGCAGATGCGAGAGCAGAACGCTCACATCTCCCGGATCGGCGTAGCGCTGCAACGCCCCGAGGATGCCGGGACCGAAGTCGAGGACGACCGGCGCGGTCTCCTCTTCTTCCAACAAGTAGCCCGACGCGGGTGAATCGGGTCCGGACACACTGCCCGAACATCCCAGGACGGTAATTCGCATGAAAGCCATGCTGCCACGCCGAGCGCATCACTCGAAACGTTCGGGCAGTATTCACAGCGCGAGTCGGCGAAATTCACCGCCGAACTCAGGTGTGTCCGGAGTTACCTCGAACTACGAGGTGGGCCGATCGAGCGATTTCGCGCGCGCCCTCTCGGCTCGCGCGTCGGCGGACAGCAGTCGAGCGGCAACCACTCCGCCTACCGCGCCGAACAGATGCCCCTGCCAGGAGACGTTGGGCTCGCTCGGCAGCACGCCCCACAGTGCGCTGCCGTACAGCACGAACACCACGACTCCGATCGCCAGTTGACCGAGCTTGCGGGTGAAGAAGCCACGCACCAACAGGTATGCGATGAAACCGAAGATCAGGATCGACGCGCCGATCGTGTTCGTGTAGGAACCGGCGGTCAGCCAGGTACCGAACCCGCCGACCACCCAGATGATCCCGGTGGCAGCCAGACCACGCGTCAAACCGGAGAGCAACACCAGAAATCCGAGTACGACGATCGGCACGGTGTTCGCGATCAGATGCTGCCAGTCGTCGTGCAGCACGGGCGCGAACAGAATGCCCCACAAACCCTCGACCGATCGGGCCTGTATCCCGTTGCGTTCGAGCCTCGAACCGCTGGCCACATCGATGAACTCGATGACCCACAGCAACACGGTGAATGCTCCCACCAGAATGGCGGCCTGCATCCAGACCGGCCGCGCACGCTCGGCGGGACGGTTACTGATATCGCTCATGATCGCCTCCGGAACAGTTCCCTCCACGGTACCGGGCAGAGGTATCGCGCGAGCTGAGCTCAAGCTCCCGATCCACCGAACGCGGACGTGAAGATCTGGCGGTACGTGGGGATGCCGGCCACCGAGGTGGCGTCGAGCAGGGCCCGGGCGATGGCTCGCTCGACGACGATCGCCGCGGCCTCGGTGACCGCGGCCAGTACCGGGAGTTCCGCGGAGAACGCGGCGGGCACCGAGGACTCCGCGGTGACGGGTCTGGTGCCGGTCGACACTGCGAAGATCGTGTCGCCGTCGAGCGGCGAGTGTGCCGGTCGCACGGCCCGCGCCAACCCGTCGTGACCGGCGACGGCAATCCGCTTGCACGACGCGGACGACAACGCAGCATCGGTGGCGACGACACCGATCGTGGTGTTGAGCGCAGTGCCCTTCGGCTCGAGGGCGAGCGCGGACCACAGCTGGTTCACGTCGGGCTTGCGCATCCCGAACGCCGCGGGCCCGAGCGTGCCGACGCCCCACAGCAGGCCGGTACGCGGGTCGAACACCGCGCCCACCGGATTGGCGACCATCAGCGCCGCGACGGTGACCCCGTCCGCCGGACCGCCTTCGATCACCGTGCTCGCGGTACCGACACCGCCCTTGAGAACTCCGGCGCGGGCACCGACACCGGCCCCGACCGATCCCGTCGCGAAATCGGTTGCCGCTGCGGCCGCGGCGAGATAGCCGAATTCCGCCGTCGGCCGAGAAGCCCAGTCGCCGACCGGAAGATCGAAGATGACCGCGGCGGGGACGATCGGTACGACGTGATCGGGACTGCCCATCGGGATGCCCTGACCGTGCTCTTCGAGCCACCGCATGACACCGTCGGCCGCGGCGAGCCCGTAGGCACTGCCCGCGGTCAACAGGATCGCGTTGACGTGCTGCACGGAGTGGCTCGGATCGAGCAGATCGGTCTCGCGAGTCCCCGGCCCGCCGCCGCGAACATCGACGGCCGCCGTCGCACCACCCAGCGCACGCACGACGGTGCAGCCGGTGGCCGAACCGGAGCCCATCGCGGCGTCGTCGTCGAGTTCGTGATGATGACCGACCAGCAGACCGGCCACGTCGGTCAGGGAGTCCCGCGGTCCGGGAGTCTGGAATGCAGCGGTCACGCGTGCGTCCTAGGGGATGAGGACCTGTACGAGTGAATCCTGCATCCAGGTCAGCCAGTGGTAGACGTCGAGATGTGGAGCGCGAGGATCACCCTCGTCGAGAACGTCGGGTGTGTCCGCGCTGATCCCCAGCGTCGTGCCGAGCGCCAGCCTCACGTCGTTGAGGCCGGTCAGCCAAGCATCCGCTTGCTCCTGGGTCAGCACGATCTTGCCACCGGACTCGGGAAGCGTGGCCAGGATCATCGATCCGGCAGCCAACTTCTCGTCGATGATCTCGGGCTCGTGCAGTCCGCGCAGGGCACCGTTGAGGTCGGTCGGATCCTCCTCGTCGCGGCCGGGGTCGGCGCGGTGGAAGTCCGGCAACAGCCGCGCCAGTGCGGCATCCTCGGGCGGGCTGTTGTGCCCGGTGCGCAGACCGGTCAGCGCTGCGAGTTCGTCGGTGGGCGCAGCGGCGGAACGGTCGCGCAGCAATCCGAGAACCGAGCCGACAAGCGAACGGAGTACGGCGGCCTCACGAGCGTCGATCTCGGACTTGATCTTGACCCCGGACAGCGAATTCCGTCTCGTCCACGTGCGCACTGTTGCTGATGTCCTTCTCTGCCGAAGAGGTGATGAGCGGTTGACTACTTGTCCTGCTGCATGGTGGCCCACAGACCCGCCGCGTGCAGCCGTCGAACATCGTTCTCCATCGCGTCGCGCTCGCCGCTCGACACCACGGCCTTGCCTTCGGAGTGCACCTGCATCATCAGCTCGGTCGCCTTGGCCTTGCTGTAGCCGAAGAGCTTCTGGAAGACGTAGGTGACGTAGTGCATCAGGTTGACCGGGTCGTCCCACACGATGGTGACCCAGGGGGTGTCGTGAGATTCGTCGGCCGCAACGGCCTCGGTCTGGGCCGGGACCGCTTGCGGTGACGCAGCAACGACCTCACGTGCCGAGAGGCCGTCCACGGGCAGAAGCGAGCCGTCCACCGTCAACCAAGGCATGCCCAACAGGGTACGGCGTATCGGGCCAGCGTCCCACGCTCGCCCCTTCGCTCGTAGTGTGGGCGAGGTGAGCAACGACGCGACCACAGATCACGCGAATCACAGCGACGGTGCCAGCACCGCGCTGCTGACCGATCAGTACGAATACACGATGCTCTCGGCCGCCCTGGCCAGCGGCTACGCCGATCGCATCTGCAGCTTCGAGGTCTTCGCGCGCAGGTTGCCCGGTGGCCGTCGATACGGAGTTCTGGCCGGCACCGGACGCATTCTCGACGCGATCGCGCGCTTCCGATTCGGGCCGGACGAGTTGCGGATCGTCGCCGAATTCCTCGACGCCGACACCGTCGAGTGGTTACGCAACTACCGGTTCACCGGCGACATCGACGGCTATCGAGAGGGAGAGCTGTACTTCCCCGGCTCACCTGTTCTGACCGTCCGCGGCACCTTCGCCGAGTGCGTGGTCCTCGAGACCGTTGTGCTCTCGATCCTCAATCACGACAGCGCCATCGCGTCCGCTGCAGCGCGGATGGTGGCGGCCGCGAAGTCCCGTCCGATCATCGAGATGGGGTCGCGTCGAACCCACGAGGAAGCCGCTGTCGCCGCATCACGCGCGGCATATCTCGCCGGATTCACCGCGACGTCCAATCTCGAAGCCGTTCGCCGGCACGGTGTTCCCGGAGCAGGCACCTCGGCCCACGCCTTCACCCTGCTGCACACCACAGCCGACGGCCCGGACGAACGGTCCGCATTCGCGGCTCAGGTGCGCGCGCTCGGTGTGGGCACCACACTGCTCGTCGATACCTACGACATCACCCAGGGCGTTGCCAACGCCATCGAGGTGGCCGGGCCCGAACTCGGCGGTGTGCGCATCGACTCCGGCGACCTCGGTGTGCTCGCCCGGCAGGTGCGCGACCAACTCGACGCCCTGGGTGCGCCGAAAACCAAGATCGTCGTCTCGGGTGACCTCGACGAATACGCCATCGCGGCATTGCGAGCCGAGCCGGTCGACTCCTACGGCGTCGGCACGTCGCTGGTCACCGGATCCGGTGCCCCGACGGCCGGCATGGTCTACAAACTCGTCACCGTCGACGGCATTCCCGTCGCCAAGCGCAGCAGTCACAAGGAGTCGCGCGGTGGCACCAAGGCGGCGCTGCGTACCGCGCGCCGCACCGGCACCGCAGTCGAGGAGATCGTGTACCCGTTCGACGCTCCCCCGACCGTCGACGACGATCTGACGGCGGAGACGTTGACCACGCCGTTGGTTCGCGGCGGAGAACGAGTCGCCGACCTACCGACGCTCGCCGACGGCCGCGACCTGCTCGCCAGGCGCCTCGTCAGCCTCCCGTGGGAGGGCCTGAAGCTGTCCCAGGGCGAGCCGGCGATACCCACCCGGTTCGTCGAGTGGTGAGAGCGGTGTCGGTACCGAACCGGGTGGGCGATCGGCAGTAGTCTGCTTCGGTGCCGTCGAAGACCGAGTTGCCAACCGTTCCCGCTCTCCTGCAGGTCGCGGTGCACTCGCTCGGCGGCAAGGAACGCAGCAATCAGCTGACGATGGCCTCGGCGGTGGCGCACTCCATCGACACCGGCGAACATCTGGCGGTGCAGGCGGGCACCGGAACCGGTAAGTCCCTCGCCTACCTCGTCCCGAGCATCAGGCACGCGGTGGAATCGGGCAAGACCGTCGTCGTCTCCACGGCCACCATCGCGCTGCAGCGGCAGCTGGTCGACCGCGATCTCCCCCGCCTGTCCGACGCCCTGACCGAGGCCGTCGGCCGTCGCCCCAAGTTCGCAATCCTCAAGGGCCGCAACAACTATCTGTGCATGAACAAGATCCACACCGGTGCAGCGCAAGAGGCACCGGATGCGGAACTGTTCGACCCGTTCGCGGTCTCGCGGATGGGACGCGAGGTGGTACGGCTGACCAAGTGGTCGTCCGAGACCGAAACCGGCGACCGCGACGACGTCGTGCCCGGAGTCAGCGATCAGGCCTGGCGCCAGGTCAGCGTCACCGCGCGTGAATGTCTGGGCAAATCCCGCTGCCCCGTCGGCGAGGACTGCTTCGCCGAGCGCGCCCGCACCGAGGCCGCCCAGGTCGACGTCGTCGTGACCAACCACGCCCTGCTCGCGATCGACGCGATCACCGGAATCCAGATCCTGCCCGAGCACGACGTCGTGGTCGTCGACGAGGCCCACGAATTGGTCGACCGGGTGACCGGCGTGGCCACCGAGGAACTGTCGGCCGCGACCGTCACCGCCGCGGCGCGTCGTAGCGCGAAGCTCATCGAGGAGGAGACGGTCGACCAGCTCGAGGGAGCTGCCGAGAACTGGGCCGCGATTCTGGACGAGCTGCCCCCGAGCCGGTGGCAGTCCCTACCCGACGGCGTCGGCCCCGCGCTCGCGTCCATTCGCGACGCGGCCTGGGCGGTACGCACCGCGATCGGCCCCAACAAGCAGGGCATGGCCACCAGTGACCCCGAGGCCGCCGCGGCTCGCAGCGCCGCGCTCGTGGCGGTCGACGAGGTCCACGACAGCGCGGTCCGTGTTCTCACGGCATTCGACGAACCCGATCCGGCCAAACGCAAGGACGTCGTCTGGCATGCCGTCGACGATTTCCGCGGCAACGTCAAACGCACCGTCCGCATTGCACCGCTGTCGGTGGGCGGGCTGCTGCGAGCGCGCCTGTTCGCCGAGTCCACCGTGGTCCTCACCTCCGCGACCTTGACCGTGGGCGGATCGTTCGACGGGTTGGCTGTCAACTGGGGCCTGCCTGCGGAGAAGCCGTCGCGCAGTGACACCGCGATGGCGTCGGGTGTGGAACCGCCGTCCGACACCGGGTCGATCAGGTGGAATTCGCTCGACGTCGGGTCGCCGTTCGACCACGCTCGGGCAGGGATCATGTACATCGCCAAGCATCTGTCGCCGCCCGGACGCGACGGCCTCTCCAGGTCCTACCTCGACGAGATCGAGTCGCTGGTCAGCGCCGCCGGTGGCCGCACACTCGGACTCTTCTCGTCCATGCGCGCCGCCAAGGCCGCCGCCGAGGAGATGCGGGAGCGCCTCGACACGCCGATCCTGTGCCAGGGCGACGACTCCACCGGTGCCCTGGTGCAGAAGTTCGCCGACGACGAGGCCACCTCCCTGTTCGGGACACTGTCACTGTGGCAGGGCGTCGACGTCCCGGGCCCGTCGCTGAGCCTGGTGATCCTGGACCGCATTCCGTTCCCGCGGCCCGACGATCCGCTGCTGGTGGCCAGGCAGCAGGCCGTCGAATCACGTGGCGGCAACGGCTTTCTCGCGGTCGCTGCCAACCATGCAGCCCTGCTGCTGGCGCAGGGCGTCGGTCGACTGCTCCGTAGCGTCGACGACAAAGGTGTTGTCGCCGTTCTCGATTCGCGCCTCGCGACCGCCCGCTACGGCGGCTACCTACGTGCCTCGCTGCCGCCGTTCTGGGAGACCTCGGACCCGGAGGTGGTCCGCAAGGCCCTCACCCGCCTGGCCGGAAAGTAGCTGCCCCTCAGGCAGTCGCCACCAAACCGAGCTCGGCATCCGAGGCCAGACCGCGGTGATGAGGAAGCACCCGCACCGTGTATCCCACCGTGCCGCTGTGCGGTAGCCGCGTCTCGCCCGCGTACACGTGCTCGCCGCCATCGGTTCCCACGTGCGTCATGGCCGTCGTGCGAATGTCGGTGAGGTTCTCGTCCTCGTCGACGCGTCCCACGACCGCCTGCACCACGACGTCCGAGGCGTCCAGTCCACCGAGATCGACGTTCGCGCGCAGCGAGAGCTCCGCACCGATCACCGGTGTGTCCGGCAGACCTTCACTGTCGACGCGGGTGACTTTCACTGCGCCCCATGCCTGTTCGACGCGCCGGCGGTACGACGCGACGTCCGTGGCACCGCGGTGGTTCTCCGCCGAGGCCGCGCGGGCGGATTCGGCTGCGGGCGCGTAGTAGCCCAGCGTGTAGTCCTGAACCATTCTCGACGCCAGCACTTTCGGGCCCAGCTGCTCGAGGGTGTGCCGCACCATTTCGATCCAGCGGCTCGGCACGCCGTCGTCCCCGCGGTCGTAGAACTTCGGCAGCACTGCCTGTTCGAGCAGCTCGTAGAGCGCAGCGGCCTCCAGATCGTCACGGCGATTGTCGTCGGTGACGCCGTCGGCCGTCGGGATGGCCCAGCCGTTCTCCCCGTCGTACATCTCGTCCCACCACCCGTCGCGAATCGACAGGTTCAAGCCGCCGTTGAGCGCGGACTTCATGCCCGAGGTACCGCACGCTTCGAGCGGGCGCAGCGGATTGTTCAGCCACACATCGCATCCCCAGTACAGGAATCGAGCCATGGACATGTCGTAGTCGGGCAGGAACACGATGCGGTGCCGTACGTCGGCCTGATCGGCGAACCTGACGATCTGCTGGATGAGCGCCTTTCCTCCGTCGTCGGCGGGGTGCGATTTGCCCGCGACCACCAGCTGGACCGGGCGAACCGGGTCCAGCAACATGGCGCGCAGTCGCTCGGGTTCGCGCAGCATGAGCGTCAGCCGCTTGTACGTCGGTACCCGTCGAGCAAACCCGACGGTGAGTACGTTGGGATCGAAAACGTTTGCTGTCCAACTGATCTCGGCCTCGGTGGAGCCACGTTCGAGCGCCGAGCGCCGCACCCGACGCCGCACCTCGTCCACCAGTTGCGCGCGAAGGGTGTTGCGCGTGGACCACACGCGGTCCGAGGACAGCTCCCCCTCCAGCGACCATTCCCGGGCAGACCACGTCGGAGCGTGAACGCCGTTGGTGACCGATCCGATCGGCACCTCGGAGGCGTCGAATCCCCGCCACAGGTCGTTGAACATCTCGCGGCTGACGATTCCGTGCAGCTTCGACACCCCGTTGGCGCGTTGGCCCAGGCGCAGCCCCATGTGCGCCATGTTGAACACCGAGGCGTCGCTCTCGCCGCCGAGGGCGAGGATTCGGTCCATCGGCAGACCCGGCAGCAGCGCCGACTCTGCGCCCCCGTCCGCACTTCCGAAGTAGTGCCGCACCAGATCGGCCGGAAACCGGTCGATTCCGGCGGGGACAGGGGTGTGAGTGGTGAAGACGGTGCCGGCTCGCACCGCAGCCAGTGCCGCGTCGAAGTCCAGGGTTCCCGAGGTGACGAGTTCGCGGATGCGTTCGACGCCCAGGAAGCCGGCATGGCCCTCGTTCATGTGGAACACCTCGGGATCGGGCAGTCCGTACGCACGGGTGTAGGCCCGGATCGCTCGAACTCCGCCGATACCGGCGAGTATCTCCTGCTTGATGCGGTGATCCTGGTCGCCGCCGTACAACCGGTCGGTGACTCCTCTGAGCTCGGGGTCGTTGTCGGCGATGTCGGAATCGAGCAGCAGCAGCGGGACGCGTCCCACCTGGGCGATCCACACCCGCGCTCGCAGAACCCGAGATCCGGGCATGGACACGTGGATCAGCACCGGAGAGTCGCCGTCGTCGGTGAGCAACCGCAGCGGCAGACCGTGCGGGTCGAGGGACGGATAGCGTTCGGCCTGCCAACCGTCGGCCGTCAGCGACTGCCGAAAGTATCCCGAGCGGTAGAGCAACCCGACACCGATCAACGGCAACCCCAGGTCGGAGGCCGCCTTGAGGTGGTCACCGGCCAGGATGCCGAGCCCGCCCGAGTAGTTCGGCAGCACCTCGGTGACGCCGAACTCCATCGAGAAATACCCGATGCCCGACGGCAGAGCACGTCCCTGGGCCAGCTCGTTCTGGTACCAGAGCGGACGGGCGAGGTAGTCGTGCAGATCCGCCTCGGCGGCGTCCAGCTCGGCCATAAAGCGCTCGTCGGCCGCGAGTTCCTCGAGACGCGCCGGTGCGACGGCTCCCAGTACGGCCACGGGATCGCGCTCGAGTTCGGTCCACAACAGCGGATCGATGTGCTCGAACAGATCCTGCGTCGACGAGTGCCACGACCACCTGAGGTTTGTCGAGAGCTCGGCGAGGGCATTCAAGCGGGCGGGAAGATGGGCTCGGACGGTGAATCGGCGCAAAGCTTTCACAGAGTCGAACCCTACCCACGGACACCTGTGTCGATGGGCGGCTTGCACGAAATCTGCTCCACGGTGTCCGTCGCGGGCAGTATGCGTCGGCGCACGCGCCATCTGCATTGCTGCACTACGGTTGACGAGTAGAAGCACACCGAGATCGGTTCGATCAGAGGTTGCGCCCGCGCAGCCATACCTCTAGCGAAGAATGGAGTGTGAAGTGACAGGTCGACTTGGTATCGACAATGTCCTTCCAGATACGACGACCGGGAAGTACCCCGCGAAAGCGGTGGTGGGCGAGACGTTTCCAGTCTCCGCCGACGTCTGGCGCGAGGGTCACGACGCGGTGGCCGCGACACTGTCGGTGCGCGGACCGGGAGGCAAACTCGAACGCATCCCGATGACACCGGGCCGCGAACCCGACACGTTCGACGCGGTGTTCGTCCCCTCTCGGCCGGGTTACTGGATCTGCCGCATCGAAGCGTGGAGCGATCCGATCAGCACCTGGCGCCATGCCGTCGAAGCCAAGCTCGGAGTGGGCCAGAGTGCCCACGAACTCGCGAACGATCTCGAGATCGGCGCACGGCTGTTCCTGCGGGCTGCCACCGGTGTTCCTGCCGAGAGCAGGCAGATGCTGGCCGATGTCGCCGCCGCGCTGCGCGACACCGACCGCCCGCTGCCTGCCCGGGTCTCCTCCGCGTTCGCATCGTCGGTCGCCGAGTTGCTGTTCGCACACCCCCTGCGCGAACTGGTGACTCGATCGCGCGCGGTGAACGTGTGGGTCGATCGCAATCTCGCACTCAACGGTGCCTGGTACGAGTTCTTCCCGCGGTCGACCGGGGGATGGAACGAGGACGGCTCTCCGCGGCACGGCACGTTCGCGACGTCGATCGAGCAGTTGCCCCGCATCGAGCGGATGGGATTCGACATCGTCTACCTGCCGCCGATCCACCCGATCGGCACCATCAACCGGAAGGGCCCGAACAACACGCTGACCCCGGGACCGGAGGACGTCGGGTCGCCGTGGGCCATCGGTTCCAAGGACGGCGGACACGACGCCATCCACCCCGAACTGGGCACCGAGGACGACTTCCGCGCGTTCGTCGCCGCTGCACACGAACACAACCTCGAAGTGGCACTCGATCTCGCCCTTCAGGCTGCTCCCGACCATCCCTGGGCTGCAACACATTCCGAGTGGTTCACGGTGCTGCCGGACGGCACGATCGCCTATGCCGAGAACCCTCCGAAGAAGTACCAGGACATCTACCCGGTCAACTTCGACAACGACCGACGCGGCATCTACGAAGAGGTGCTGCGCGTGGTCCGATACTGGATCTCGCTGGGAGTCAAGGTCTTCCGAGTCGACAACCCGCACACCAAGCCGCCGGACTTCTGGGAATGGCTCATCGCCGAGGTCAAGAAGACCGACCCGGACGTGCTGTTCCTCGCCGAGGCCTTCACCCGCCCGGTGCGCATGTACGGACTGGCGCAGCGCGGCTTCACGCAGTCGTACACGTACTTCACCTGGCGTACCGCGAAGTGGGAGCTGACCGAGTTCGCCGAGGAACATGCCCGACGCGCCGACGACGCGCGTCCGAACCTGTTCGTCAACACTCCGGACATCCTGCACGAGAGCCTGCAGCACGGCGGGCCCGGAATGTTCGCTCTCCGAGCAGCTCTCGCGGCGACGATGGCCCCCACCTGGGGCGTCTACTCCGGCTACGAGCTGTTCGAGCACCAAGCTGTGCGAGAGGGCAGCGAGGAGTACCTGGACTCGGAGAAGTACCAGTTGCGTCCACGCGACTTCGAGGGTGCGCTGGCCCGCGGCGAGTCGCTCGAGCCCTGGATCACCACGCTGAACGCAATCCGGCGGGCGCATCCGGCGCTGCAGCAGCTCCGCAACATCCACTTCCACACCATCGACAACGAGGCGCTGATCGGGTACTCCAAGTTCGACCCGCAGACCGGTGACTCGATCCTGGTGGTGATCAACCTCAATCCCTTCGGAGCCGAAGAAGGCACCATCCACCTGGACATGCCTGCCCTCGGCCACGACTGGCAGGACACCCTCACGATCAAGGACGAAGTGAGCGGAGTCCATTACGACTGGGGCCACACCAATTTCGTCCGGCTCGAGCCCTGGACGTCGGTGGCGCACATCTTCACGCTCCCCCACATCCCGTACCCGGCTCGTATCGAACTGGCCTACCGCGGCAACCGAAAGTGAGTGGATTCAACGTGACCGAGAATCCGACGACGCCCGAAGACACCGTCGCAGCCCCGTCCGACAACGATCTCGAACTCATCGCAGCGGGGCGGCACTACAACCCGCATTCCGTCCTCGGAGCCCACCCGGTGGCCGGTGGAACCGCGATCCGCGCCCTCAAACCCGATGCCGAGAAGGTCGTCGCCCGCGTCGGTGGCGTCGACCACGAACTGACCCACGTCGCCCACGGAGTCTTCTCGGCTCTGATTCCGTTCGAGGACCTCATCGACTACCGCCTCGTGGTGACCTGGCCCGGTGGACACGTCTCCGAATCTGCCGACGGATACCGGTTCCTGCCCACTCTCGGCGAACTCGATCTGCACTTGTTCGGCGAGGGCAGGCACGAGCGGCTGTGGGACATTCTCGGCGCGCACCAACAGTCGTACGCGACACCCGACGGCCCCGTCACCGGTACCTCGTTCGCGGTCTGGGCTCCCGCAGCCCAGGGTGTCACCCTCGTCGGCGATTTCGACGGCTGGACCGGTCGAAGCTGGCCGATGCGCGTGCTCGGCTCGACCGGCGTGTGGGAGCTCTTCGTACCCGACATCGCTCCGGGTGCGCTGTACAAGTTCCGCGTCCACGGTGCCGACGGTTCGGTCAAGGACAAGGCCGATCCGATGGCCTTCGCCACCGAGATCCCACCGTCGACGGCCTCGGTCGTCACCGCGTCCTCGTACACCTGGAACGACGAGTCCTGGCTCGACACCAGGGCAGGCATCGAGCCGACGCAGGCACCGATGAGCGTGTACGAGATCCACCTGGCGTCCTGGCGACCGGGCCTGGGGTACCGCGAACTGGCCGAGCAGTTGGCCGAGTACATCACCGAGACCGGCTTCACGCACGTGGAGTTGCTCCCGGTCGCCGAGCATCCGTTCGGCGGATCCTGGGGTTACCAGGTGACGTCGTACTACGCACCGACTTCGCGCTTCGGCAGCCCCGACGATTTCCGCTACTTCGTCGATCACCTGCACGGTGCCGGAATCGGCGTCATCGTCGACTGGGTGCCCGCCCACTTCCCCAAGGACGAATGGGCCCTGGCTCGGTTCGACGGCGGCCCGCTCTACGAGCACGGCGACCCGCAGCGCGGTGAGCAACTCGACTGGGGCACTTTGGTGTTCGACTTCGGCCGGCGCGAGGTGCGCAACTTCCTGGTCGCGAACGCGCTGTACTGGATCGACGAGTTCCACATCGACGGACTGCGCGTCGACGCCGTCGCGTCGATGCTGTACCTGGACTACTCCCGCCCCGAGGGCGGCTGGTCGCCGAACATCTACGGTGGCCGCGAGAACCTCGAGGCCGTGACCTTCCTGCAGGAGATGAACGCGACGGTGCACAAGAAGCACCGCGGTGTCGTCACCGTGGCCGAGGAATCGACGGCGTGGCCCGGCGTCACCCGGCCGACGAACGTCGGCGGACTCGGGTTCAACATGAAGTGGAACATGGGCTGGATGCACGACACTCTGGGCTTCCTCGGCCGAGATCCCATCCATCGCAGCTACCACCACCACGAGATCACCTTCTCTCTGGTCTATGCGTGGAGTGAGAACTACCTGCTCCCCATCAGCCACGACGAGGTGGTGCACGGCAAGGGAACGCTGTGGACTCGGATGCCCGGCGACGATTACGCCAAGGCAGCCGGCCTGCGCGGCATGCTCGCCTACATGTGGGCGCACCCCGGCAAGCAACTGCTGTTCATGGGACAGGAGTTCGGGCAGACCCGTGAGTGGTCCGAGGAACGCGGACTCGACTGGTATCAGATCGACGAAGAACCTCTGCACAACGGCGTCAAAACCCTTGTGTCCGATCTGAACTCGACGTACAGGTCCCACCCCGCACTGTGGACACTCGACACCTCGCCGAGTGGATACTCGTGGATCGACGCCAACGACACCGAGAACAACGTGCTGAGCTTTCTGCGGTACGGATCCGACGGTTCGGTCATCGCGTGTATTTTCAACTTCTCCGGTACCGAGCACGGCAGCTATCGTGTGGGACTACCGGAACCCGGCCGTTGGACAGAGATCCTCAACACCGACGCAACGGAGTACGGCGGCTCCGGTGTGGGCAACCTGGGTGAAGTGACGGCAACATCGCACTCGTGGCACGGTCGACCGGCATCAGGCCAGGTCGCCCTACCCGCCAACGGGGCGATCTGGATAAAACTGGAGCGATAGATGAGTGGCGGCCGCACACCCCGACTACTGGCCGCGGCCGCCACTGCAGGGCTGATTCTGTTGACCTCGTGCGCGCAGACCGTCAGCGGAAACGCCGTATCGATCTACGAGAACCCGTTCACCGTTGCCGGACTCCCGGTGACGAGCGGGCCCAGCGGGCCCCGGCCCGATGCCCCCGATTCGACCATCACCGTGGAGAACGCCGAGGGCACCGACTCGGACATCCTCGCCACGAACGCGATCGACGACATCCAGCAGTTCTGGGCCGAGCAGTACTCCAGCTTGTTCAAGGGCACGTTCACCCCGGTCTCGAAGGTCGTCTCGTGGGACGCGTCCGAGGACGAGGGATCGGGCATCAGATTCTGCGGAGACCGAACCGGCGGTATTCCCAACGCTGCCTACTGCACCCGTGACGACTCGATCGGCTGGGACAGGACCATCCTGCTACCGGCTCTGGTCGACGCGTTCGGACCGATGTCGGTAGTGATGGTCATCGCCCACGAATACGGCCATGCCATTCAGCACCAGTCGGGGCTCGTCGGCGACGACACCCCGACCATCGTTGCCGAGCAACAGGCCGACTGTTTCGCCGGTGCCTTCATCCGCCACGTCGCCGAGGGTGATGCGCCGCACTTCACCATCAACACCTCGGACGGACTGAACGGCGTCCTCGCCGCAACCGTCGCCGTGCGCGACGTGGATCCCAACGATCCGGAATCGGTACACGGCTCTGCCTTCGAGCGCGTCACCGCAGTGCAGATCGGCTTCACCGACGGTGCCGGGGCCTGCACGAGCATCGACGAGGCCGAGATCGACTCGCGTCGAGCATCGTTGCCGCAGAAATTCGACGATCCTGACGACTCGGGTGAACTACCGGTCACCGAGGACTCCCTCGACGCCTTCACTCGATCCTTCGAGCAGGTACTGCCCGTCGCAGATCCCCCGGCCGTCGACTACACCGGATCGGACGTCGGATGCGCCGACGCCGAAGCCACTGCGCCGGTGTCGTACTGCCCCTCGACCAACACCATCGGCGTCGACGTCGAGGGCCTGGCCGAAGTCGGCCAGCCCGAGACCCCGCAGCGCGGAGACATATTGCCGCTCAACGTCTCCGGTGACTACAGCGCCTACGTGCTGTTCGCCTCGCGCTACACCCTCGCGGTGCAGAAGGAAGCCGGCCAGACCCTCGACGACCCGCAGACCGCTCTGCGTTCGGCATGCCTGTCCGGGGTCATCACCTCGGCGATGAGCGCCGAGAACGGTGACACCGGCCTCGAAGTCTTTCTTTCCCCAGGCGATCTCGACGAAGCCGTGTCCGGACTGCTCAGCGACGGCCTCGCAGCCAGCGACGTCAACGGTACGACGCTGCCGTCGGGGTTCTCCCGAGTCGACGCGTTCCGTTCGGGAGTTCTCGGCGGCAAGGAACTGTGCGACGCGCGCTACAGCTGAGTCCTGCTGTCAGTACAGAGCGGACGCGAGCTTGCGCCGCGCGGAGACCACCAGCGGATCGGCCGAGTCGAACAGCTCGAACAGCTCGAGCAGTCGAGTGCGCAGTGCAGTGCGGTCGTCGCCTGCGCTGATCTTGATTCCGTCGATCAGACGAGCGAAGGCCTGCTCCGGTTGCTGACCGGCCATTTCGGCGTCCGCTGCATCGATCCGAGCCTGTACGTTTCCGGCGTCGGCGTCGGCGAGGGCAATCGCGTCCGGTGCCAGGTTCTGCACCCGTGCGAGGAACTTGACCTGACGCAGTGCGGCAACCGCCTCGGTGTTCTTCGGTTCGGCGTCGATGATCGCCTGGTAGGCGGCTTCTGCCTTGTCGAAATCGCCCTCGTCGATGGCTTCTTCGGCTGCAACGATCCGCGGATCCTCGATCTCGGGTTCCGGTTCGGCAGCAGCCGCCCCGGGAGGCCCGGTGAGCTTTCCTGCAGTCGCCTGCTCGACGGCTTGTAGCCACTGACGCAACTGCTCGTCCGACTGGGTGCCCTGGAAATCGGCGAGGGGCTGGCCCGCTGCGACGGCAACCACCGTCGGAATGGCCTGTACGCCGAAGGCCTGTGCGATCTGCGGATTGGAGTCCACGTCGACCCGCGCGAGCACCCACGTACCCGCGGCTTCCACGGCCAGCTGCCCGAGCTGACGCGTCAACGCCTGGGACTGCGGCGAACGCGCCGAACCCAGGTCGACGATCACCGGTACCTGCGTGGACCGCTGCAGCACCTCGGCCTCGAACGTCGCCGCGGTCACGTCCACGATCGGTGCCAGTCCTCCCGCGTCGCCTGCGGGTTCGGCTGCAGGTGCAGGTGCCGGACGGTCCTTGAGAACGGACAGGTCGACGGCACCGGCAATGGATGCGGGAACGACGGCTGACGGGCGGACGGGAGGACGGGAACCGGGTCGAGTCACGCCCTACAGTTTGTCACTAACGCGATGCGTCATCCACTGGCGGGCAGTCAGGAGAGAACCTTGGCATCGGCGGCGGATCGGCCGGTGCTCAGCTCGGCGAGACGGCCGGTGCGCGCGGCCCAGATCTCGAAGATCACGGTGCCGAAGGGGGGGAACGCCGCGACGAGAGCGAGCAAGGTCGCCTTGACGTCCCACTTGAGCTTGATCGCCGTCAACACGGCAACGGCCAGGTACACCACGAACACGCCGCCGTGGATCGGTCCGAAGATCTTCACGCCGATTTCGTTGCCGTCGGCGGGGATGTACTTGAACGCCATTCCGATCAGCAGTCCGAGCCAGGTGAACGCTTCGAGCACGGCGATGAAACGAAAACGTTTGGCCGTGCTGCTCAGGTCGAAGAAGTTGGTCATGCCAGCTATTGTGCCCGGTCTGCTACGACGGAGCGTAGTGGCTCTGGTCTCAGTTCTTCTCCAGAGCCACTACGAGTCCTACTGCTTCGGCACTCGAACGATGAGGGCGTCGCCCTGTCCACCGCCGCCGCACAGTGCGGCAGCGCCCACTCCGCCGCCGCGACGCTGCAGCTCGAGAGCCAGATGCAAGGCGATGCGAGCTCCCGACATGCCCAGGGGATGCCCGATCGAGATCGCTCCCCCGTTGACGTTGACGATCTCGGGATCGATGCCGAGTTCACGCGTCGACGCGATTCCGACCGCTGCGAACGCCTCGTTGATCTCCACGACGTCGAGGTCCTTCGGGTCGATGCCTTCCTTCTCGCACGCCTTGGCGATAGCGCGCGCAGGCTGCGACTGCAAGGTGGAGTCGGGACCGGCCACCACCCCGTGTGCACCGATCTCGGCGAGCCAGGTCAGACCGAGCGACTCCGCCTTCTCCTTGCTCATCACCACGACGGCGGCAGCACCGTCGGAAATCTGCGACGCGGATCCCGCAGTGACGGTGCCGGCCTTGTCGAAGGCGGGGCGAAGCTTGCCGAGGGAATCGACCGTGGTGTCGGCGCGAATGCCTTCGTCCGCGGTGAACTGGATCGGCTCACCCTTGCGCTGCGGGATCGAGACCGGGACGACCTCGTTGTCGAATACCCCGTTCTTCCACGCCGTGGCGGCTTTCTGGTGCGACGCGGCAGCGAAGGTGTCCTGCTCCTCGCGGCTGATCGCCTCGGAGCTCTGGTTCCGCTGCTCGGTCAACGCACCCATGGCCTGATCGGTGAAGATGTCGTACAGACCGTCGTAGGCGAGGTGATCACGCATGGTGACATCGCCGTACTTGAATCCGGCCCGCGACTTCTCGAGCATGTGCGGCGCCTGGGTCATCGACTCCTGACCGCCTGCGACGACGATCTCGAATTCACCCGCGCGAATGAGCTGGTCGGCCAGTGCGATGGCGTCGACTCCGGACAGGCAGACCTTGTTGATCGTCAGTGCGGGCACGGTCATCGGAATACCAGCGGCAACCGCAGCCTGCCGCGCCGGGATCTGACCGGCACCAGCGGTGAGAACCTGGCCCATGATGACGTAGTCGACCTGATCCGGCGCAACGCCGGCCTTGTCGAGGGCACCCTTGATGGCAATTCCGCCGAGATCCGATCCCGAGAAATCCTTGAGTGCGCCCGAAAAACGTCCCACGGGTGTGCGAGCGCCGGCGACGATGACTGTTGTGGTCACGATTTCCTCCGAAAGTATGAAGACGGCCTTGTCGAGATCAACGCTCCGACGCCCCCTACCGATACCGGCCGGGCGGAGCACCGAAACGCAGCTGGCGCTAACGTCATGGCCATGACCTCCAGCACGCAGTCTTACACGGGAGCCCCGCTGCGCTCCGATCTGGTGACGGCTATCGATCATGTGGGCGTCGCGGTGCCCGATCTCGACGCGGCCATCACCTGGTACACCGACCACCTCGGCATGGTTGCAGTGCACGAGGAGATCAACGAGGAGCAGGGCGTTCGCGAGGCGATGCTCTCCTTCCCCGGAGCCACCGAGAAGTCCGCTGCACTGCAGTTGCTCGCGCCGATCGACGAATCGTCCACCATCGCCAAGTTCATCGGCCGCAACGGCCCGGGACTGCAGCAGTTGGCCTACCGCGTCACCGACATCGAAGAGATCTCGACCGAGCTGCGCGCTCGCGGCGTTCGGTTGCTGTACGACGCCCCGCGCCGCGGCACCGCCGATTCTCGGATCAACTTCGTCCACCCCAAGGACGCCGGTGGCGTACTGATCGAATTGGTCGAACCCAACCCCGCCGGGCACTGATCGAACTCTGTGAACGAGCCGTATGGCTCTCTACTTGACTCACCGGTAAATTGACGGCCATGGCCATCGATCATGAGCGCACTTCCACGGTGCAACTTCCCTTTTCCATCGTTCGGAAGGGGTTCGATCGCGACGAAGTCACCAACTACTTCGAGCGGTTCGACGCCGAACTACGTTTGACGACCGCAGATCGTGATGCGGCCGCCGCGCAGGCTCGTGATCTGGCCAAGCAACTCGACGACGCTCGCGACGAGATCGACGAACTCCGCAAGGACATCGATCGCCTGTCGGTTCCGCCCACCACGGCGGAGGGGATGAGCGATCGCATCTCACGAATGCTGCGACTGGCCTCGGACGAGGCATCCGAGGTCCGCGCGAAGGCGCACTCGGAGTCCGAGGAGATGATTTCCGTTGCGCAGCAAGAGAGTGCCCGACTCCGCGGACGGCACGAGTCACTGGTGGCCGAACTCGAAGAGCGCCGAACGGCACTCGAAGCCGAACACCAGCAGACCATGGCTCAGGCGCGCACCGAGGCAGCTCGAGTAGTCGAGGCCGCGCAGGCCGAGCGCGACAAGTTGGCTGCCGAATCCGAGGCAAAGCGCGCCAAGGTTCAGGAAGACTTCGAGATCACGATGGCCGAGCGCCGCACCAAGGTTCTCACTGCTCTCGAGGAACTCGAAGCGTCGAGCAAGGCCGACGCTGCCCGCCGCATCGAGGAAGCGACCACCGAGGCTGCCCGACGGCTTCAGTCCGCGAGTGAGCAGGCCGAGCGTCGCATCGCGCACTCCAAAGAACTGGCCGAGGAGCTGCGGGTGCTCCGCAGTCGCGTACTGGCACAGCTGCTCGGAATTCGGGGCCAGCTCGATTCGGTTCCGGCGATGCTCGCCTCGGTCAATCGCGAGAGCGAACTGCTCGACAATCCCGACCCGACGGCCATCCTGAAGAAGGAAGAAGAGAAGGCAGCCGCGAAGGCCGAGGACGAGAAGGAATCGGCCGACTCGGCGTCCTGATTCAGCAGGTCCCGCGCCTGGCCTCCCCCGCTACGACCATCTGCGGGTGAGGCCTCGCGTGTTTCGGCCGGACCAACATCCGGTGTGCCAATGTCTGCGATTGTCGGCACCACCGAAATCGTCCGACGGCCACGCGACGACATGTGCGACGCCCGGCCGCACCTCGTGATCACAGCCAGGGCATCGATAGGTCTTCACGGCCTTGGCACCCGGAACCATCCGCGTCGTATACGTGTCACCGTCCGGACCGACCTCGATCCGGTTGCCGCCCAGCACGGAATCGGTAGCCGGAGCGAGATCACTCGGGCCGCTCCGATTCGGTCGGCGGGGTTGGTTACGACGAGGCACCCGTCCAGTGTAGAGAACGGGCCGATTCGTGCCGACCGCCGTCAGAAAAGACGGAACTCGGTGCTGTCGGTTCCCCGTAGGACGTCGTAGTCGAGTGTGAGACAACGAATGCCGCGGTCGGTGGCCAGTGTCTTCGCCTGAGGCTTGATGACCTGCGCAGCGAACACTCCACTGACCGGGGCCAGCAGCGGATCACGGTTGAGCAGCTCCAGATACCGAGTCAGCTGTTCGACACCGTCGATCTCACCACGTCGCTTGATCTCCACTGCCACCGTTCCGCCATCGGCGTTGCGGCACAGCAGATCCACCGGTCCGATGGCCGTCATGTATTCGCGTCGCACGAGCGTGTATCCGTCTCCCAAGGTGCTGACGTGCTCGGCCAACAACTCTTGAAGGTGAGCCTCCACACCGTCTTTCACCAAACCGGGATCGATACCCAACTCGTGACTCGAGTCGAGTTCGACGTCGTCGATGGTGATGCGAAGTTCCTCACCGGCCTTGTTGGTGACGATCCACTTGGTCGTCTCGTCCTCGGTGGTCTCGACCATCCAGCAGGGCGGAGACATCCAGTTGAGGGGCTTGTAGGCCCGGTCGTCCGCGTGCACGCTGACCGATCCGTCGGACTTGACGAGGAGCAGTCGGCGAGCGGACGGGAGGTGTGCGGTGAGGCGGCCGACGTAGTCGACTTGGCAACGAGCAATAACTAGACGCACTCGACCACCTTAAAGCAGGAGCCCCGATAGTCTGTGACGACCATGCCGCAATTGAGACGATCTGCCGCTCCGCTGGGCTCCCGACTGCTCGGCGACACCTCCGAATCACCTCGCCGACGGCGGGTCCGAATCCAGATCCTGCTGACCGTCTTCCTGATCCTGTCGAATCTGATCGGCGCGGTCATCGTCGGTGTGTTGATCAGCGTCGTGGTGCCCGGCCCGGACGTCCTCGATCCCGACAAGTACTGGTGGGTGAACTACATCGTCGTCCCGGTCTACGTGTTCGTGGCATTCGTCGTCGGTGCGGTGTGGGGCACCACGCACGCTCTGCGAAGTTTGCGGTGGGCAATCGAGGACCGGCAACCCAGCCGCGAAGAACAGGTCGCGACACTGGCGATGCCATGGCGACTGACGCGAATCCAAATTCTGCTCTGGATCGGAGCCTTGCTGCTGCTCACCACGATCGACGGCATCATCGACTCGGCGTCGATCCCGAAGGTGGCCTTCACCATCGCCGCCGGTGGCACAGTCGTCTGTGCCTTCAGCTATTTGCTCAGTGAATTCGCCCTTCGTCCCGCTGCAGCTCGGGCACTCGAAGCCGGCGATCCTCGACGGATTCGTATTGCCGGAGTCATGGGCCGCTCGATTCTCTCGTGGCTGCTGGGCACCGGCGTGCCGGTCAGCGGTTTGATGATCATCGCGATCTTCCGCTTCATCAATCCCGAAACGACAGCGACTCAGCTCGCCGTGTCCATCCTTTCCCTCGGTGGCATCACGATCGTGTTCGGCCTTGCGCTGACCGTGCTCGGAGGTTTCGCCACGACATCGCCCATCAACAATGTGCGCGCGGGGATGGCCGAGGTGGAGAAGGGCAACATGGATGTCCGTCTCGCTGTGTACGACGGCACCGAGCTCGGTGAACTGCAGAGCGGGTTCAACCGAATGGCCGACGGTGTGCGCGATCGAGAGAAGATCCGTGACCTGTTCGGCAGGCACGTGGGTCACGAGGTCGCCGAGAAAGCACTGCAATCCGACAGCGAACTCGGGGGCCAGGAACGCGATATCGCAGTGTTCTTCATCGACCTCGTGGGATCGACGGAGCTGGCGGCGTCTCGACCACCCACCGAAGTCGTTGATCTGCTCAATCGATTCTTCGCCGTGGTCGTCGACGAGGTCGACGAGCATGGCGGTTTCATCAACAAGTTCGAAGGCGATGCCGCGCTCGCTATCTTCGGAGCTCCCAACGAAATTGCCGACCACTGCGGCTCGGCGTTGGCCGCAGCACGAGCAATTGCCCGACGGCTGCTGGTCGAAGTGCCCGAATGCAGTGCCGCTGTGGGTGTCGCAGCGGGACGCGCAGTCGCCGGCAATGTCGGTGCGAAGTCCCGATTCGAATACACCGTGATCGGAGACCCGGTGAACGAGGCCGCTCGCCTCTCCGAGCTGGCGAAGAACGCTCCAGGGGCGATCCTGGCCTCCAAAACGGCAGTCGACGGTGCCGCAGACGAGGAATCCGGTCGCTGGGAATTCGGTGACTCGGTGACTCTTCGCGGACGCTCTGTCGAAACAGTCCTCGCGAATCCGAAAGATGTGAAAGTCACCGCCGACGAGCCTGTTGCCGTGCACGCCTGACCTGTATTGCAGGTCATCGCAGTTGCTGCCGCCTCGGCATCGCCCGCGAATGCGCGCGCGTTCGTCAGGTGCGCGGGAAATGGCGAGTGGTCGGGGCGCGATTGCGCGCGCGGATAGCGAACGCGCTCGCGTCTGCGCCGGAGTACACAGTCCGCTGTCGCGTCGTCTTCCCGCACCCCAGTTCAGACACAGACCCCGACTGCCCCGACTCCGCTCGCCGCAAGTGCGCGCGCGTTCGTCTGGTGCGCGGGAAATGGTGACTGGTCGGGGCGCGATTGTGCGCGCGGATAGCGAACGCGCTCGCGTCTGCGCTCGTGAGAGCGCGATTGTGCGCGCGGATAGCGAACGCGCGAGCGTGGTCGTCGGGTGCACGCGTATGTCCGCGCATGCTCATGTGTGGGTGGTTTCGAAATGCAGAATGGCCCTCGACCGTGGTCGGGGGCCATTCTGGGATGTTGTGTTCGGCGGTGTCCTACTCTCCCACACCCTGTCGAGTGCAGTACCATCGGCGCTGGAGGGCTTAGCTTCCGGGTTCGGAATGGGACCGGGCGTTTCC